>DASTBU010000061.1:0-6382 GCA_035711845.1 Vicinamibacterales bacterium | reverse complement strand
GCCGCCGGTCTCGAGATCACTGCTGCGAGGGTTTGACGTCCTTCAGGATGAAGAGCACTTCGCCCTCGCGGATCAGACCGAGCTCCCGGCGGGCGATGGCCTCGATGGTCAGGGGGTCGTCCCTCAGCCGGCGCGACAGCTCCAGGAGGTTGCCGTTCTCCGCTTTGAGGCGGGCGACGGACTGCTGGAGCTCCCGTGAATGGCGACGGACGCGCAAGGTGTCCATGAACCCGTTTTCCCCGACGAGCGCGTCGACGACCAGGACAACCGTCACGAACAGCAGCAGAACGTTGAGGCCCTTCCGCCAGCTGCGCTGCGGCGGAACGAGGGGCCGCCTGCGGCGCAGGGGCTCTACCCCTGGCGTCCGTTTCGCTTGCGGCTGGGAAATCCTGATTTCGGCGGCTGGCGGCATCGAACTGAGGACGGTCCTCTGTAGAATAGTTTCGTCACAACGGGACCGGAAGTTTAGGGTGCCCACGAATCGACTGCTCACCAGGCAGGAGGCGAATGGATCCTGAGTATGTACTCGTGCTGACGACGCTGCCGGCCGACGCCGATGGCGCCGCGTTCGGGCGATCGCTGGTGGACGAGCGGCTGGCGGCCTGCGTCAATCTGCTTCCGCTGATGGACTCGGTCTATCGCTGGGAAGGCAATATCGAGTACGAGACGGAGCGGCAGATCGTCATCAAGACCTCGCGCCAGCGCGTGCCCGCGCTGTGGGATCGCGTCCGCGAGCTCCATCCGTACGAAGTGCCCGAGTTCATCGTCTTGTCCATCACCGATGGCAACGAGGCCTACCTGCGATGGGTGGGGGAGGGCACGCGCCCCTGAGATTCCGGCTCTGGATCGCGAAGCTGCGCGCGCTCAGTCGAGCGCCTGCCGGAGATCGTCGATCAGGTCCTGCGGATCCTCGATTCCCGCGGAAATCCTGACCATGCTGTCGGTCAACCCGATGGCGGCGCGGCGCTCGGCCGGCACCGACGCGTGGGTCATGGTGGCGGGATGGGAGATGAGCGTTTCCACTCCCCCCAGGCTTTCCGCCAGCGCCATCAGGCGCACGCGGTTGCACACGCGCCGCGCCTTCTCGAACGTGCCGAGGTCGAACGACAGCATCCCGCCGAAGCCGCGCATCTGCCGCCGCGCGAGCTCGTGCTGCGGGTGGCTGGGCAGGCCCGGATAGATCACCTGCGCGACCGCGGGATGTCCCGCAAGGAACTCGGCGAGCGCCATCGCGTTCGTGTTGTGCTGCGCCATGCGGACCGCCAGCGTCTTGGTGCCCCGCAGAACCAGCCACGAGTCGAACGGGCCGAGGATCGCGCCTTCGGCGTTCTGGATGAACTTCAGCCACTCGATGTCGTCGTCGCGCACCGCGACGACAACGCCGCCGACGCTGTCGCTGTGGCCGTTGAGGTACTTGGTCGTGCTGTGCACGACCAGGTCCGTGCCGAACTCGATCGGGCGCTGGACGCATGGGCTCGCGAAGGTGTTGTCCACGAGCAGCCGGGCACCGTGGGCGTGGGCGATCTCGGCGGCGCGCGCGATGTCGGTCAGGCGCAGGACCGGGTTCGTTGGCGTCTCGACGAACAGGAGCTTCGTCTCCGGCCGCATCGCCGCTTCGATGAGCTCGGGCCTCGACGAGTCCACGTAAGTGAACGACAGCCCGAACTTCGTGAGGACCTTGTCGAACAGCCTGAACGTGCCGCCGTATGTATTGTCGGTGACGATCACATGATCGCCGGCGCGCAGGAGTGTCGCAACCGCGCCGATCGCCGCCATGCCGGACGCGAACGCGCAGGCGGCTTTCCCCCCCTCGATGGCGGCGATGTTGCGCTCGAGCGCGGCGCGCGTCGGATTCTGGGTGCGGGCGTACTCGTAGCCCTTGTGCCGGCCGAGCTCGTCCTGAACGTAGGTCGACGTCTGGAAGATCGGCGTGATGATCGCGCCAGTGGACGGATCGGGCTCCTGCCCCGCGTGGATGCAGATCGTCGAGAATCGCGCGTTGTCCGACAGTTTCACCGCAGTCACCCTGTCTCGAGGACGGCGCCGGCACGTGAGATCGGCGGGTCCATGATGGTCGGAGGGCCGCGGGTCACGATCGATCGCGCGCCGCCGACGCGTTCTGGCTCGAGTTCGTCAGTACGATAGTCTGTTATCATTCGATTTTCAATTCGCATGGCCAGCAGACGAGTCGCGGAACCGCCACCACCGGCCCACCGCCGGCAGGCATCCAACCCGCTGACGCTGCCGCCGCCCGAGCCCCAGCGCACGACGCGCGATCTCCTGCTGCGTTCCTGGCCCGGGCGTCTGTTCATCGTCGCCGCGGCGATCAGGCTCGTAGTCGCGATCCTCCGCCTGTTCGGCGAGCTCCCGGCGTTCTTCCAGGTGCTCGCCACGACGGCGACGATCGCGCTCGCGGTGGTGCTGGGCTACTTCGTGGCCCGCCTGTTCGTCCTGCTCAGGCGGCGGCTCCTGTGGCGCGTGCGACGCAAGCTGATCCTCTCCTACATCTTCATCGGCGTCGTACCCGCGCTGCTAATCGTCGGGTTCTTTCTTCTTGGCGCGACGGTGATCTCCTGGAACGTCAGCGCGTATCTGTTCAAGGACGGGTACGACGAGATCGTCGACGATGCTGCGGCGATGGCGGAGGCGGGGGCGGCGGAGATCGCGCGCACGCCCTCGGGCGCCGCAGCCACCATCACGAGGCTCCAGCAGAACGGATCGGCGGCGCTCAATCATCCGAACCTGTCGATCGTGTTCGTTCCCCGGCCAGGCGGCCCAGGCACGTTCACCCGGGCGGGCGCATGGGAGCACGTCGGGCCGCCCGAGGCGATACCCGGCTGGGTGAAAGCGAGCACGCCAGGGTTCACGGGGAGCGTCGCGATACCGCACCCGGACCATCCCGGCCGGACCGAGTTGGTTGCGCGCGCCGTCAGAGCGGCCGCCACCTCGAAGGGGATGATCGGACATGTCGTGGCCGACATCCCGATTGACGATCAGTCGATCGACGCGCTCCACGAGCAGACCGGGGTCAAGGCCGGATCCGTGAAGATCAGCTCGGAGGAAGGGGCCGCGGAGTCGGTATCCGCGCTGGCGCGCCCCGATGAAACGGAGCCGGCCGGGTCTTCCTATTTCGGCAGGAGCGTCGCCTTCTTCGACGTGCGCGACTGGGACACGGGTGCACCGAGGCGGGCAACCGTGTCGATGACCTACAGCCTGGGGGAGCTCTACAAGCGCATCGCGGAGGCCCAGGCCGTGCAGCTCGAGATGGGCGAGTCGCTCTCCGATGCGCTCCTGCTGGCGCTCGTGTTCATCGCCGGCCTGTTTCTCATCATCGAGATCGCGGCGCTCACCATGGGGCTGACGCTCGCGCGATCGATTACCAGCTCCATTCACGAGCTGTTCATGGGAACCGAGCGCGTTCGTCAGGGCGATTTCACCCATCGCATCGAAATCCACACCAAGGACCAGCTCGGGGAGCTTGCCGACTCCTTCAACCAGATGACCGGCAGCATCGAGAACCTCCTGCAAACCGCGGCAGAGAAGAAGCGCCTCGAGGAGGAACTGCGCATCGCGCGGCAGATCCAGATGTCCCTCCTCCCGCGCGGGCCACTCGAGATGCCGGGGCTCGACGTCACGGCGCTGTGCGTGCCCGCTCGAGAGGTGGGAGGAGACTATTACGACTTCTTTCCTCTCGGCGACGAACGCCTCGGCGTGCTCATCGCCGACGTCTCGGGAAAGGGCACGTCCGCCGCGCTGTACATGGCGGAGCTCAAGGGCCTGGTGCTGTCGCTCAGCCAGATCTATCAATCTCCGCGTCAGCTGCTGATGGAGGTCAACCGGATCATCTCGGAGAACCTGGATACCCGCAGCTTCATCACGATGACCTACGCCGTCCTGGATCTCGCCAGGGGCACGATGACGTTCGCGCGGGCGGGGCACACGCCGCTGATCTATCTGCCCGGCGCCGGTTCGGTGCCGCAGGACGCCCAGATCCTGACGCCGAGCGGCATGGTCGTCGGCTTGCGCATCGACGGCGCGGAGCAGAAGTTCGCCGCGCTCCTCGAAGAGGAGCAGATCGTGATCCAGGTCGGCGACTTCATCGTGCTCTTCACCGACGGCATCACTGAAGCGATGAACCACGCCAACGACCTCTTCGGCGAAACGAGGTTGAGCCGCATCGTCCAGGAGCACGGCCACCTGGCTTCCGGAGAGCTGCGCGAGCGGATCCTGCGCGAGATTGAAGCGTTCGTGGGCGGCGCCGATCAACACGACGACATGACGATGATCCTGATCAAGGTCGAACAGGCGGAAGCGGCGCGTGTGGCCGTTTGAAGGGATACCGATGAGGCGGGCAATCCTGACGGTGGGGCTGGTGATTCTGGGGGCGAACAGCATGGCTGGTGCAGAATGCGTGCCCGATGTCGTCATCGTCAACGCGCGCGTTCATACGGTCGATCGCGCCAGACCCTCCGCCCAGGCGGTTGCCGTCTGCGGCGACACCATTGCGAAGGTGGGAACGAGCGCCGAGATCCGGCAGCTTGCCGGCTCCGTGACCCGCGTAATCGACGCGGGCGGGCGGCTGGTGCTGCCCGGGTTCAACGACGCGCACGTGCACCTGATCGGCGGCGCCGAGGCCATCCTCGGCGTCGACCTCCGGCCGTCGAAGGACGAAGCGGACCTGGCCCGGCGCCTTGGCGAGCATGCGGCGCGCCTCCCGAAGGGCCGATGGATCACCGGCGGCAACTGGGATCACGAGGCCTGGCCGGGCAAATCCCTGCCGACACGCGCGCAGATTGACGCCGCCACGCCAGACCATCCTGTATACGTGCAGCGGCTCGATGGCCACATGGCGCTCGTGAACACGCTCGCGTTGAAGCTCGCGGGCATCACGACGGAGACGCAGGCACCCGGCGGCGGCACGATCGTGCGCGACGCGTCGGGCGAGCCGGCGGGCGTGTTCAAGGACAACGCGATGGAGCTCATCTCCCGGGCGATCCCGCCGGACACGCCGGCAGAGACGCTGGAGAAGGCGACGGCGGCCCTGAAGCTCGCGGCGTCGCTGGGCGTCACGACGATTCAGGACATGACGGCGAGCGGCGGAGAGCTGCGGGCGTATCAGACTCTTCGCGACCGGCGGCAGCTGACGGCCCGCATCTACTCGATTCAGAACCACGGGATCTCCGGCCTGAAGGAGGCCGGACTGACCACGGGCTTCGGTGACGACTGGCTCCGCGTCGGCGGGATCAAGCTGTTCGCCGACGGTTCGATGGGCGCGGGAACCGCGGCGTTCTTCGAGCCGTACACGGACGAACCAAGCACCAGCGGATTGCTGCTGCAGCCGCCCGCGGAACTGGAGAAGGCGGTGTTCGACGCCGACGAGGCCGGGTTTCAGCTGATCGTTCATGCGATCGGGGATCGCGCCAATACGATCGTCCTCGACATCTTCGAGCGCCTGACCGAGCAGCGTGGCACGCGCGATCGCCGCCCCCGCATCGAGCACGCGCAGGTCGTCCGGCCGCACGACAAGGCGCGCTTCAAGGCGCTCGGTGCGATCGCCTCGATTCAACCCAGCCACTGCATCGATGACATGCGGTGGGCCGAGGGACGCATCGGCCGCCAGCGCAGCGCCATCTCGTACAACTTCAGGTCGTTCGTCGACGCCGGCGCCCGCATCGCCTTCGGCACCGACTGGTTCGTCGAGCCGCTGGATCCGATGCTGGGGCTCTATGCCGCCGTTACGCGGCAGTTTCCGGACGGCACGCCGGCGGGGGGATGGTTTCCTGACGAGCGCATCACGATGGAGCAGGCTGTCGAGTATTACACGCTGGGCTCCGCATACGCCGAGTTCGCCGAGGAGCGCAAGGGCACCATCACGGAAGGCAAGCTGGCGGATCTCGTGATCCTGTCGCGCGACATCTTCACGATTCCCCCGCGCGAGATCCTCGATACGCGCCCCACCATCACCATGGTCGGCGGCCGCATCGTCCACGACGCCGAGTCCGCGGAGTCCGCCGCGGTTGGCGATGCGCGCGGCCGCTGAGCGCATGGCGGATCTCGTCGTCATCTTCCGCACGCCCTCGCACATCGAAGCCGACGTCGTCAAAGGCCTGCTCGAGACCCATGGCATCAAGGCGATCGTGACCTCGGACCTGTCGCGAACGGCGTTCCCTTTCTCGCTGTCAGAGCTCCGCGTGGCGGTCAACGAGCGCGACGCGGAGCAGGCGACGAGCATCATCGACAGCCATCGGGAAGCGGTCACGCCGAGGGTTGTGCCCTTCGGCATGGAGTTCGAGCCGCTGGAGCGAATCATCGGGTATCGCTTCCGCGATCGAGGGCTGCTCGAGCACGCGTTGACGCACAGCTCGCGCGTGCACGAGGACGC
>DASTBU010000060.1:0-25039 GCA_035711845.1 Vicinamibacterales bacterium | reverse complement strand
GCGCTCTGCGGGCGAACCTTCGGCTGATCATCCATGCTCGGATTGATCTGGATGGGAGGGCGGCTCGACGTGCAGCCGCGCGCGCAGCCGGTGAGGGCGACAAGAGAGGTGAGCGCGAGCGCGCCCATCACGCAGCGTGTGCGTGCCGTCATGCGACGCCCTCGAGGTCCGGATTCGGGTTGCGCACCTTTGCGAGAAAAGTCGTCCGAGGCCTGGTGTTCAGCTCGTCGAGGAGCGCGTAGTTGCGCGGATCGCTTTTCGCCGTCGCGACCCGGCTCGATCCGTCCCGAATATTTCCGAACTCGATTGCCGAGGCAGGGCAAGCCTGCTGGCAGGCCGTCTTGACGTCGCCGTCGCGAACCTGGCGTCCGGCGAGCCGCGCATCGATCTTCACCCGATTGATTCGCTGCGTGCAGTAAGTGCACTTCTCCATGACGCCCCTCGCGCGGACGGTGACGTCCGGATTCATCGCGAGCTTGAGACTTTCGGGCTTGTCTTTGGTGAAGTTGAAGAAATTGAAGCGGCGCACCTTGTAGGGACAGTTGTTCGAGCAGTAGCGCGTCCCGATGCACCGGTTGTAGACCATGACGTTGAGGCCCTGCGCGTCGTGAACGGTCGCGGCCACGGGGCAGACCTGCTCGCACGGGGCATCCTCGCATTGCATACAGGGGACGGGCTGGAAGACGATCTCCGGGCTGCCGGACGGCTCGCCGGAGAAGTACCGGTCCACCCGCAGCCAGTGCATCTCGCGCCCTTTCGAAACCTGGATCTTGCCGACGACGGGCACGTTGTTCTCGCTCTGGCATGCCGTCATGCACGCGTTGCAGCCGATGCAGGCGTTCAAGTCGATCGTCATCCCCCACTGGTGCCCCTGATCGTAGACGTGCTCCTTCCACAGTGAGAAGTGATGCGGATCCTCCTCGAAAACGCCGAGTGCGCCGGGAACTTCCCGTTTCGGCGCCTGGGGAGACTCCTGCGCATGCGCGCCCTCGGCGCGCGTTGGCCGCGAGGCCAATTCCGACCTGTCCGCCGTAGCGCGTTGCGCGAAGGCGGATCGAAGCTCCGGCAGGGTCGACTCCCGGACGATGGGGCGCCCTTCCATGCTGCCGTGTTCCTGCGTCGCCGAGAGCGCGAACGTGCGTCCGACCCTGGTGAGACTGACACCGTTGTCGAACCCAGGCGCATGAGAGGTCCTGAGCGTGAACGTGTCGAACCCGACACCGGATCCAACCCGTCCCGCGCGGGCGCGGCCGTAGCCAAGGGTGAGGGCTACGACACCGTCCGCCATGCCAGGGAGCATCCAGACGGGAAGCTCGAGCGAGCGGCCCGCATAATCGAGACGGACGAGATCCCCGCTCGCAACACCGAGCGTCTCGGCGGTCTTCGGGCTCACGAGGGCGGGGTTGTCCCAGGTGATCTTCGTGAGAGGATCCGGAAGCTCCTGCAGCCACCCGTCGTTCGCGAATCGGCCGTCGTGAAGCCACGGTGAGGGGAGGAACACGAGCTCCACGCCGGCCGGAGATCCCGCACCCGCCGGCCCGGAACCGGCCGCACCAGCGCTCTCCGGTTCCGACAGGGCTTTGGCGCCCGCCTTCGCCACGACTTCGGCGAGGTCTGCACCGGGCTTCCCGGCGAGGTCGGGAACGACTTCGGGAAGCGCGCTGCCCGCAAGGAGTCCATCGTGCAGGACGCGGTTCCATTTCGTATCGAGCTCGGCCTCGCCCAGGATTGGTGTCCAGGTCTCCCGCACGATTTCGTAACCGGGACGGTCCTTGCCCCCGGCCATCAGCCCCAGCACTTCAACGGGACTCTTTCCGCCGAACAGGGGGAGGATCAGCGGCTGGACGACGCTGAGCGTGCCTCCAACCGCGCGCGTGTCTCCCCACGATTCGAGGTAGTGAGCGCGGGGGATATGCCACTCCGCCCGGGAGGATGTTTCGTCGACCGCGTGCCCGAGCGCGATCGCGTGCGGGACCTTCGCCATGGCCGAGGCGAAGTCGAGATCGGCGGGCGCATCGAACACAGGGTTGCCACCCAGGACGACGAGCGTCTGGACCGCGCCTCCCTTCATCGCGGAAACGAGCGAGGAGAGGGAGCTCACGCTCGGAAGCGCTGCGTCCTTGGTCTCGTAATAGCTGACCGTCTTGCCGTTGTTGTCGAGTTGCGCGTTCAGAGCACACACCGTCGCGTGGACCGCCGCGGGCTGGCGCTCCCCAGCCACGATCAACCCCTTGCCCCGGTTCGCCAGAAGGTCCTTGGCAAGCGCGTCGATCCAGCGCCCGTCGACACCGGGTACGTCGGGTCCGGCCACGCTCGCGCCTCCGCCTACGGGCGGCGCGAGGCGTGCAGCGAGGGCCGCGAGGAAGAGGGCGATCTGCCGGCTCTCGAGACGGAGCCGATGATCCGCCATGGCGCCCGTCAGCGAGTAGACACCTTCAACAGCGTAGAGCCGGTTCATCGCGCCGCCCGAGGCTCCCGCACGTCTTCCTTCCGCGAAGCCTCGCGTGTGACGGATCATCTCGGGGTCGGTCAGGAGCGGGTCGGCGTCGAGCGCGAGGATGACGGACGCGCGATCGAACCGGAGCATGAGGTCGAGGTCGCGCCCGGTGGCGGACCGCAAGCCCGCGAGCCGGTTTTCGTCGCTGACCGACTCGTAGGTCGCCCACTGCAACTGAGGGTAACGCGCACGGAGCTCGGAGACCAGGCGCGCCAGGGTGGGAGAGGAGAAGGACTCGGAGAGCACCGCAAGGCCGGCGCCGCCATTCGCGGCATGAGCCTCGGACAGCTGCCCCCAGGCCGTCACGAAATCGCTCCAGGACTTCCGCGCACCCTGCTGCAAGACCGACTGCGAGCGATCGGGATCGTAGAGGCCGAGCACGGACGCCTGGACGAGAGAGCTCGAGGCTCCGAGGGTCGAAGGGTGCGAAGGGTTTCCCTCGATCTTGGTCGGTCGCCCTTCGTGACTCTCGACGATCAGACCGTATGCGCTCCGCCGGAACGGCATGGTCGTCGCGTAGTGGCGCGGGATCCCGGGGAGGGTGTCCTCGGGTGCGGTGACAAAGGGGACGATCTCTTCGACGGGCCGCCGGCACCCCGCGAGCCCCGCGAGCGACAGCGAGGCGCCCACGAGCATCATCATCTCGCGCCGGGTGACCCCGTCGGTCAGCTCCGAGGCGCCCTCCGGAAACTCCCGCTCGAGCGAGGCGCGGAATTCCGGGCGGTCTTCGATCTGCGCGAGACTTCGCCAGTAGGTCCGACTCACCGGTGGCACCCCGAACAGTCAGTCGGCGGATGGACCGGCCGTTCGCGGTCGAGCTGCGCCGCGAGCAGCTGGCCGTCCCGCGGAGGGGCCCACTTCATGTTGGTGACCTCCGACACGGGGCGTCTGTGGGGACCGGGGTTGCGGTGACAGTCGAGGCACCAGCTCATGCTGAGGGGCGTCATCTGTGTGACCGTTTCCATCTCGTCGATGCGGCCGTGGCAGGTCACACAGCCGATTCCCGCCGTCACGTGCACGCTGTGGGCGAAATAGGCGTAGTCGGGAAGCTTGTGCACGCGAATCCATCGCATCGGCCGGCCGCTCTGGGCGCTTTCCCGAATCGGCGCGAGCTTCTCGCTGTCCCTCATCACCGTCTGATGGCAGTTCATGCAGGTCCGGGTGGGCGGAACGTTCGCGACGGGAGAAATCTCGACCGAGGCGTGACAGTATCGGCAATCGAGGCCAAGCTCGCCGACGTGGAGCTTGTGGCTGTACGGGACGGGCTGAATGGGTTGGTAGCCCACGTCCGTGTACCACGGCGAAAAGTAGTACCAGACGCCCGCGATAGCGAGCGTCGTACCGAGACCTCCCGCGAGGGCGGCCACGATCGGGAGTTTGTTCCACCAGGCAGGAAAAATCTGGGCCAACGGCTAGGACTCCGGGGCGCTGGAGAAGAACTGCCCAGGCCGCGAGTCCGCGATGGAACTGTGATGCCACATCCACGCGCCCCCAAAGGATTCGTCGGAGGGGAATGACCGAATTCCCGTGATTGAGGCCGCGATTCTACCCATGAACTAGTACGAGGGTCAAGGGCGCCGCGTCCACCTTCGCGCACGTTTCGTCAGGCGCGCGCTCTGGTGAGACCGTTGTCTTCTGGCCATTCAGCATTCCTACTTCAGCGTCCCCGGCATCCAGCCACGGCTCATGTAGTCGGCCATGGTGATCGAGAAGAGGATCAGCAGCCAGAAGAAGCCCGAGGCGGCGACGACCATCGTGAGCCGCGTGCCCCAGCGGACGTGCATGAAGAAGAGGACCACCAGCAGCGCCTTGGCGCAGGCCACGGTCAACATCACGATGTTGTTGAACGGGCCCAGATCGAACATCGCGACCCAGACGGTCAGCCCCGTGCCGACCAGCAACGCCAGGAAGACGGTGTAGTAGAGACCTTTGGGTGCGATGTGACCAGCAGACATGATGGCTCGTTCAGGGAGTCGCGTAGTGGTAGCCGATCAGATACAGCAGCGGGAACAGGAAAATCCAGACGATGTCCACGAAGTGCCAGTACAGGCCCGAGACCTCGACCGGCGTGTAGTACTCCGCGTTGAACTGTCCGCGCCAGGCCATCCATCCGATGACGGTCATGAGGCCGAGGCCGATGATCATGTGCAGGGCGTGCAGACCGGTCATGCAGAAGTACAGGGAGTAGAACATCTCGGCGGCCGCCGGATACTGGCCCTCCCACGCGAAATTCGGTCCCGGCACCAGGTTGTGCGTGAACTTGTCCGTGTATTCCACGACCTTGATGCCGAGAAACGCGGTTCCAAGAAGCATCGTGGCGGCGATCCAGCCCACCTGCGTCTTCGGGGAGCCGCCGGTCTGGGCCGCCCGCACGCCGAGCGCCATCGTCAGCGAGCTGCAGATGAGGACGACCGTGTTGATCGCGCCCCAGGTGACGTCGAGGTGATGGCTGGCCTCCTGAAAGCCCATCGGGCTGGCGGATCGGTACACGAGATACGCCGTGAAGAGCCCGCCGAAGAACATGATTTCCGTGACCAGGAACACCCACATGCCGAGCGTCGAGGCCTCGGCCTGCTGATCCATGTCGTCGAAATGGTGCTGCAGCTTCGGGTGATGCGCGTGGCCGGCATGCGAGTGCTCGCCCTGAATCGCGTCGACGTTCGAGGCGAGGGGCGGCACATGGATGCCGCCGGGGAAGTGCTCGGTCTTTGCGTGCCCGTCAGACAACGCCGACCTCCTTGCTGGGTGCGTACTGATGAGTGCCTTGGGTGACGATCGGGCTCACGGCGAAGTTCTCCGTGGGAGGCGGTGATGGAATCTCCCACTCGAGGCCGCGCGCGCCCCATGGATCGTTGGCCGCCTTCTTTCCGGCGAACATCGAGTACGTAAAATAGACGAGCGGCAGGACGTAGCCGACCGCCAGGATCGAGGCGCCCAGCGTCGAGGCCACGTTCCAGACCTGGAACTCTGGCGGATACATGTGGTACCGCCGCGGCATGCCGAGGTATCCCGCGATGAACTGCGGAAAGAAGGTCAGATTGAAGCCGACGAACACCATCAGCGCGGCGAACTTGGCCCAGCCTTCGGGATACATCCGACCCGAGATCTTCGGCCACCAGTAGTGGAGCCCGCCGAGATACCCCATGATCGCCCCGCCCACCATGATGTAGTGGAAGTGCGCGACGACGAAGTAGGTATCGTGCACGTGGACGTCGATCCCCATGGTCGCGAGGAACAGCCCCGTCAAGCCGCCGATGGTGAAGAGGCCGAGGAAGCCGAACGCATAGAGCATCGGCGAGTCGAGCAGGACGGAGCCCTTGTAGATCGTCGCGGTCCAGTTGAACACCTTGATGGCCGACGGGATGGCAACGAGGAAGCTGAGGAACGAGAAGATCAGCCCGGCATAGACGGACTGGCCGGCGACAAACAGGTGGTGGCCCCACACGAGGAAGCCGATGATCGCGATCGCGAGCGACGAGAACGCGACGAACGAGTAGCCGAAGATGTTCTTGCGCGAGAACGCCTGCACGATCTCGCTGATCACCCCCATCGAGGGGAGGATCATGATGTAGACGGCCGGGTGCGAGTAGAACCAGAACAGGTGCTGGAAGAGGACCGGGTCGCCGCCGAGCGCCGGATCGAAGATGCCGAGGTGCAGCGCGCGTTCCGCCGCGACCATCAGTATGGTGATCGCCACGACCGGCGTGCCGAGGATGAAGATCAGGCTGGTCGCGTAGTGGCTCCACACGAAGAGCGGCAGGCGGAACCAGGTCATGCCCGGCGCGCGCATCCGATGGATCGTGACGATGAAGTTGAGCCCCGTGAGAATCGACGAGAAGCCGGTGATGAAGACGCCGACCGCGGCGGTGATCACGTGCGAGTTGGCGGCCGCGGTGCTGTACGGCGTGTAGAACGTCCAGCCCGTGTCGACGCCGCCCATCAACGCCGCGGCCAGCGTGAAGATGCCGCCGAGGATGTAGATGTACCAGCTCAGCAGGTTGATGCGCGGGAACGCCAGGTCCTTCGCCCCGATCATGATCGGGATGAGGAAGTTGCCCAGCACGGCCGGGATCGACGGGATCAGGAAGAAAAAGACCATCACCACGCCGTGCATGGTGAACATCTTGTTGTACGTCTCGGATCCGAGCAGGTCGCCGGCCGGCGTGAGCAACTCGAACCGGATCAACAGTGCGAAGAAGCCGCCCAGCGCAAAGAACGCCGTGATCGAGACCAGGTACAGCAGCGCGATCCGCTTGTGGTCCTTGGTCAACAGCCAGGATGCGAGTCCGTGACCGTTGTTCAGGTAGTTCAACGTGTGCATATAGTCCCTGGCTGCGCCTCCGCACAGGCGCGAAGCCGTTTCGGCCCCCTGTATCCTCTCTGAGCTCTGCCGCCGCCCGGAACGCCCGCTATCGGACCACCGCCGGCGTCTGATTCTGCGTCGAGCCCTGCACGGTTCCACCGGCGGGCGGGGCCGTCGGCGGCGGGCTGAGCGATCGCACGTACGAAATCAGCTGCAGCAGTTGCTCCTCGGTCACGAGCCCCTGGAACGTCGGCATGATCGGCTGGAAGCCCGCCACGACCTTCGCCTGGGGGTTCACGATCGACTCCCGGATGTAGGCCTCGTCGGCGACGACCGAGCCGCCGCTCTGCAGTTCGACCTTCGACCCGACGAGGTTGGTCAGCACGGGTCCGCGGCCCTGCGACGCCTCCATGTGGCAGGTGATGCACGCGAGGCTCGTGAACAGCTTCTGGCCGGCGGCCACCGGCGAGTCGGATGCGCCGCCGCCGCTCAGCCACGCCTGGTACTCGGCAGGCTCCATGACGACCACGCTCCCGATCATTCCGGAATGCCTCGTGCCGCAATACTCGGCGCAGAACAAGTGGTAGCGGCCGGGTTTCGTCGCCTCGAACCAGAGCGTGTTGTAGCGACCGGGGATGACGTCCGCCTTCACGCGGAAGGCGGGGATGTAGAAGCTGTGGATGACGTCCTCGGAGCCCATGATGAGCTTCACGGGCCGGCCGAGCGGCACGTGCAGCTCGTTGATCTCGCGCTGGCCGTCGGCGTGCTGGATCTTCCACATCCACTGCTTGCCCACCACGTACACTTCCATCGCCCCGGCCGGCGCCCGATACAGGCCGAAGAAGACCTTTGCGCCCCAGGTGAACATGACCATGACGATGCCGAGCGGGATGATCGTCCACATCAGCTCGAGCGCGAGCGATCCGTGGATGGCGACGCCGACCTCGTTCGCGTGCCGCCGGCGGTACTTGATCGCGAAGATCACGACCAGGGTCGCGATGAGCAGCGAGAAGAACGCCGTGACGGCGACCAGGAAGAAATAGACGCCGTCGACCTGCCCGGCCTGGACGGCTGCCTGCTGCGGAAAGAATGGAAAGTTCGTGAACATCGTTATTTGTCGGGGCTCCGCCCCGAGCCCCGGCTCGGTCGCTCGCGGGGGCCCCATGCCCCGCTCCGCTTCCTCGCGGGCGCGCCGTGCGCGCCGCCGTCAGGCGGCCGGCACAGTGTGCCGCCCGACGGTCCGTTGAAAGCGATCTGGTTGAGTTCTTTTCGTTCCCGCCGCAGGCTCACGGCCATGAACCCGAGGACCGCCAGCACGGTTGCGATGCCGCCGAGGCGCACCATCCCGAGCACGGTGGCGCCGTATTTGCCGGTCGAGGGGTCGTAATGCAGGCACAGCAGCAGCACGTCGTCGATCGCGGAGCCGAGCCGCTCCTCTGCGGCTTCAATCAGGCCGAGCCGGAGGTCGCGCGCCGAGTACTCGATGCCGTAGAAGTACCGGGCGATCCTGCCCTTCGGCGTCAGCACTTCGATCGCGGCCCCATGGGCGAACTGACCGATTTCCGGATCGTACTCGTAGCGGAACCCGACAGCCTTCGTCAGTCGCGCGATCGAGTCTTCGGAGCCGGTCAGGAAGTGCCATCCGGCCGCCGTGTTCGGCCTGTCGTAGCGCTCCAGGTAACTGGCCTTCTTCTGCGATGCGAGCCCCGGCCCCTCTTTCGGGTTGAAGCTGACCGCCACGACCTCGAACTCCCGTCCGGGCTCGAACTTCATGACGCCAAGCGCGGTCACCAGCCCGTTGAGCACCTGCGTGCACAGCATCGGGCACTCGTAGTAGACGAGCGCGAGAATCACGGGCCGCGTGCCGAAGAATTCGCCGAGCCGCACCTCCCGGCCGCCCTCGTCTACGAAGGGCAGGTCCAGCGGCACCTGCTGCCCAACGCGTTGATCGATCCCGATCCTGCCGAGGACGCCCGGCTTCGCCGCGGCCGGCTCGCCAACCGGCGCAGGTCCGCGCGAGGGCATCTCCTGCGCGCCGACCGTCGTGCCCGAAACCGCCATCACGGCAGCGAGGGCAAGCGCTGCCGCGGTCTTGCTGTAGGACGTCATGTCAGTACCAGTTTCCAGTTGCCAGCTTCCAGCTTCGCACTTCAGCCTTCGCACTTCACCCGTTCCGCTCAGTGTCCGCTCCGCTTCGGCGTGGTGGACCCGCCGCCGACCTCCGGTAGACCGGCGCCGCGGGGCGGGCCGTCCACCGCACGCCCTGACGACGCCTCGCCGCGCGAAGACCTGAACGTCCCGAGAGTCGCATCGGCCGTTCCACCCTGCCGCGACGGCAGGCCGCGTTCGGCGATCAGCTTCTTGGCCTCCGCGATTGGCATCCGTGCGATGCCGGCCTGTTCGTTCACCCAGCCGTACGACGTAAGCTGCTGGTTCTCCTTGCTTCTCGCCGCGGCGAGGGCGGCGTACTCGTTCGTGAGTAGCCGCGGCCCGGGCGCGTTACCGAAGGTCGGCGAAGCCGTCGTGGTCGGCGGCATCTGCGCAGCGGGCGGAGCGATCGGTGAGATCTGAGGGTCGTTGCTGGCGGCCTGACTCTCGAGCAGCCAGAACACGCCGTACATCAGCCCGAAGGCGACCGCCATGACGGTGGCGAGCCCCAGCGCGTAGACGGAGATCTTCGCGATGTTCACATCGCTGTGCTCGTGTGCGACGTCCTCGTTGTGCAGCTCTTCGGGCGTGTAGTGCTGCTGCGCGGCCGCGTGGCGGTCGTGCGCCGCCGTGCCGCGTGGCGGATCAGTGTGCTTCATGGGCGAAGATTTCTTTGAAATACGGATCGTTCCGAGGCAGCAGCGCGCGGCTGCGCAGGTTCCGGACGAACACGGCCATCCAGACGCCGGCCAGGCCGACCGGCAGGACGACGTACAGCCAGTGGAACCCCCCGTCTTCGCCGGCGAACGCGGGCGCCACCAGCCAGATCAGATCCACGAGCCGCATGACGAGGACGGCCAGCGCCACCTTCGAGAGAAGCCCGCTGTGCCGTTTCAGGTCGCGGGAGAGCAGCAGCAGGAAAGGCAGCGCGAAGTGTCCGAGGACCAGCAGGAGCGCTACGGCGCCCCACGTGCCCTGCATGCGCTTCAGGTACCAGGGGATCTCTTCGGGCAGGTTGCCCGACCAGATGATCAGGAACTGCGAGAAGGCGAGATACGCCCACAGCATCACGAAGGTGAGGAGCACTTTGCCGAGATCGTGAAAGTGGCGCGGCACCAGCGTGCCGGACATCGCCCTGCTGTCGGCAACGAGCGCCAGCACGAGTATCGCCAGCGACAAGGCCGACAGGCCCTGGCCCACCACCAGGAGGAGGCCAAAGATCGTCGAAAACCACTCCGGCTCGAGCGACATGACCCAGTCCACCGAGGCGAACGTCACGGTGAGCACCAGGAACAGCAGCCCCGGCGCGCTGACCTTCCGGAAGCGCACCGAGTCGGCCTCTGTCGTTGCAACAGTGCCGCGATCCTGCCCGGCCGACCAGCTGTTCAGCAGCCACGTGCACAGCAGCCAGAAAGCGAAGTAAATCACCGCCCGAACGAGGAAGAATCGAACGTTCAGGTACGGCGCCTTCGCGGCGACGATGGAATTGGCTTCGACGACCTCCGCGTGGCTCCACTCGAAAATCATCGGGATGCCGAGCAGGACCGGGAGGAAGAAGAGCGCCACGAGCCACATGTTCCCCGCGGCGGCCTCGAAGACGCGGCGGCTCACGAGCCCCCACTGTCCGCCGGACAGATGCTGGAGCATCAGCAGGGCCAGCGAGCCGACGGACAGGCCGAGGCAGAACAGGAATCCGATGAGCCACGCGCGGAAGAACTGCGGCGACAGCCCGAAGAGCAGCGTTTCTCCGGCGGACCGATCGAGAAAGCCGCCGATCACTCCGGCCAGCACACCGCCGCCGCCGATCAGCAGGCCGAGTTGCTGACACCGATCCAGACCGGGCGCGTCGTCGACAGCGGCGTGTGGTTCCATCTGATTCCAGACCTCAATGCTTCTGCGGACCGGTCGACCCGGCAGCCGGCGGCTGCACTCTGGTGGGATCGCCGCCAGGGATGTCGGCCCGCTGCGCGTGCTGCGCGAGCTGCAGCGCGCGGATGTACGCGACGATGTTCCACCGGTCGCGCGGCGAAATCTGGGAGCGGTAATCGGGCATCGCGCCGAAGCCGTTGGTCATCACGTCGAAGAAGTGCCCGGGCTCGACCTGCCGCAGGCGATCGATGTGCATGGAGGGCGGCTGCCGGTACCCGCGCTGGACCACCATGCCGTTGCCGCTGCCGGTGCGGTCGTGGCACGGCGCGCAGAAGATGTTGTAGCGGTCCTCCCCGCGGTCGACCACGTCACGGGTCACCGGGAACGGCATCTCTTTCACGAGCTGGTTGCCAACCTTGCCGGTGAAGAAGGCCGTGTCCTCGTTCAGCAGGCCGCGAGCGACGGTGCCCTCGACGAGCGGCCGGGCGCTCGACCCGTTCTCGAAGAACGTGCTCGCCCGCAGCGGCCGGTACTTCGGCTGGTTGTGCATGTCCTGCCGGCAGCCGGCGGCCAGCAGAATCGCGGCCGCCACCAACCCGAACTGCGGACGGCGATTCCGCCAGCTTCTCCTCGTGCTCCCAGGGCCCTCGAGCCCCGAGTCCCGAGTCCCGAGATCCGACCTACGCTTCCACTTCATTGATCTCCCTCGCGCCGAGGCCCTTCAGGAACTCGAACGTGCGCGTGCGGTCGAACTTCGGGTCTGTCGCCTCGATGGCCAGGAAGAAGCGATCCTGGCTGGCCCTCGCGAACCTCGCCACGTTGAACACCGGGTGATAGGGCATCGGGAGCCCGTTGAGCGCGATCCACGAGAGCACGGCCGTCAGCGCCGCGAACAGGATCGTGACCTCGAAGGTGACCGGGATGAACATCGGCCAGCTGATGTAGGGGCGCCCGCCGATGTTCAGCGGATAGGCGACCGCCGAGACCCAGGACTGCAGGCCGAACCCGGCAATCGCCCCCGCGATGCCGCCGAGGAGCACGAAGAGCGGCACACGCCTGTCGTGGCACTGCATGGCATCGAACAACTCGTGGATCGGGAAGGGGGAATACGAGTCGAACCGCCGATACCCTTCCGCGTACGTCCGCCGCGCCGCCGCGACGAGCGACGACGGATCGTCGAATTCCGCCATCAGGCCGTAGGCTGCTGTGGTCTGATCCATGAAACCCTCAGTGCGATCCCGCCCCCTTTACCTTCGCCCCGGGGACGATGGTCCGCATCTCGAAGATGGAGATCATCGGCAGCACGCGGATGAAGAGGAAGAACAGCGTGATGAACAGACCGATCGTGCCGAAGAACGTCATGTAATCCCACCGCGTTGCGTAGTACATGCCCCAGGAGGAGGGAAGGTAATCGCGGTGCAGACTCGTGATGACGATCACGAACCTCTCGAGCCACATGCCGACGTTCACTACCATGGCCACCATGAACAGCAGCATCGGCGTCGTGCGCACCTTCTTGAACCAGATGACCTGCGGCGTGACGATGTTGCACAGGATGAGGGCCCAATAGTAGGGCCCGTAGGGTCCGGTCATGCGGTTGACGATCATGTACTGCTCGTACTGGTTGGCGCTGTACCAGGCGAAGAAGGCTTCCATGACGTACCCGTAGCCGACGATGAGGCCGGTGACGAGCGTCACCTTCGCCATGTTCTCGATGTGCCGCATCGTGATGAAGTCTTCGAGCCCGTAGATGACGCGCAGCGGAATCGCCAGCGTCAGCACCATTGCGAACCCCGCATAAATCGCGCCCGCGACGAAATAGGGTGGAAAGATCGTCGCGTGCCAGCCGGGGATGATCGACACGGCGAAGTCGAAGCTCACCACGGTGTGAACGGAGAGGACCAGCGGCGTCGAGAGGCCCGCGAGGAGGAGATAGGCGGTTTCGTACCGCTGCCAGTGCCGCGCCGAGCCGCGCCAGCCCAGCGACAGCGCGCCGTAAATCCGCGCCACCCACAGCTTCTTCGCGCGATCGCGCAGCGTGGCGAGGTCGGGCACGAGGCCGGTGTACCAGAACAGCAGCGAGACCGTCGCGTAGGTGCCGACCGCAAAGACGTCCCACACGAGCGGGCTGCGGAACTGCGGCCAGGTCCCCATGCTGTTGGGATACGGCAGCAGCCAGTAGGCGGCCAGCCACGGACGGCCGGTGTGGACGAGGGGGAAGATCGCCGCGCAAGCCACCGCGAAGAGCGTCATCGCTTCCGCGAACCGATTGATGGACGTCCGCCAGCTCTGGTTCAACAGGAGGAGAATGGCGGAGATCAGCGTGCCGGCATGGCCGATGCCGATCCACCAGACGAAATTGAGGATGGCGAACCCCCAGCCGACCGGGATATTGATGCCCCAGATCCCCGTGCCCTTGACGAGCAGGTAGGTCAACGCCATCAACAGCATCATCGTCATGGCGAATCCGACGGCGAGGCCGAAGACCCAGCTCATGGGATGACGGCGTGTCAGGACGATCGCCGCGATTTTGTCGGTGACCGAGCCGAACGTGTGGCCCGGCTCGATGACAGGCGGCGGCGGGATATACCCCGACGGGGTGACGGGCTTTGGGTCCATCAGTGTCCAGTTGTCGTTCGCTGGCCCGCAGGCTCCAGCTCGGGGTTCGGGTTCCGCAGGGCCGCGAGGTACGTCGTGCGCGGACGCGTGTTGAGATCTTCGAGGAGGCCGTAGTTCCGTGCCTGCGCCTGCAGCGTCGACACGCGGCTCTGCGGGTCGTTCAGGTCGCCGAAGACGATCGCATCGGCCGGGCAGACCGACTGGCAGGCCGTGACGATCTCGCCGTCGCGAATCGCGCGGTCCTCACGCTTGGCGTCCACGCGCGCCTGGTTGATGCGCTGCACGCAGTACGTGCACTTCTCCATCACGCCGCGGCTTCGGACCGAAACATCCGGGTTGCGCAGCGGCTCGAGGCTGCTCGTGTTCCAGTCGGCGTAGAGCAGGAAGTTGAACCGCCGCACTTTGTACGGGCAGTTGTTCGAGCAGTACCGCGTGCCCACACAGCGGTTGTAGACCATGTCGTTCAGGCCTTCCGAGCTGTGCGTCGTCGCCGCCACGGGACAGACGACCTCGCACGGCGCGTTCTCGCAGTGCATGCAGGGCACCGGCTGGAAGTACGTCTCCGGGTTGTCCAGATGGGTGAAGTAGCTGTCGACCCGCAGCCAGTGCATCTCTCGGCCGGCCGCCACCTGTTCCTTTCCAACGACAGGGATGTTGTTCTCGGCGACGCAGGCCACGATGCACGCCGAGCACCCCGTGCAGGACGTGAGGTCGATCGCCATTCCCCACTTGTAGCCGGTGTACTCGTGCTCGGGATACAGCGTGAGCGTCCTCGGCGGGTTGTGACCCATGCCGTGGATGATGTCGGGGTGCTGGGCGTACTCGTCGAGCCGAGCGACCCGCACCGGCTGGCGACCTTCCATCGCATGGTGCTCCTGCGTCGTCGCCAGCGGGTACCGCTCGCCCGTTTTGGCGATCTCCAACCCGGAGCTGAACCAGGGGGCGTCGGACGTTCGCAGCAGGAACGCGTTGAACCTCGAGGACTGTTCGGTTGAATTCCCGACGCGCCCCGCCAGCCGGCGTCCGTATCCGAAGAAGACCGTGACCGATTGCTCGGGCTGGCCCGGCATGATGAAGACGGGCATCTGCGCCGTCACGCCGCGGTACCGGAGGTCGACCACGTCGCCGTTGCGCAGCTCGCGCTGCTCCGCCAGACGCGGACTGATCCAGGCGGTAGTGTCCCACGTCACCTTGGACAGCGGCTTGGGCATCTCCTGCAGCCAGCCGTTGTTGGCAAAGCGGCCGTCCCAGATCATCGGGTCGGGACGGAAGATGATCTCGAGCCCGCCGCTCGTCGCGGTCGTCGAGGGGACCGGTGTCGCGGCCGGCGCCGACAGCGCGGGCGCCGCGTCGGCCGGACTCGGCGGCTGTTGCGGCGAAACCTGGGCGGAGGGGTTCGTCGGCGGGCTCGTTGCGGGCTGCTCGGCCGTCGAGACCCCGGTCGGCGCTGCTGGTCGGGGCGGTCCTCCCATGACGGCGCCGGCGGCCGCCGGCGCGGCCGGAGCAGCAGTGGTTGGCGCTGCCGCGGGCTTCGGGGCTGGTGTCATCGGCGTCGGCTGGCCGCCGTCGCGAAACGCGGTCCCGGGTATGAAGCCGTCATGGACGACGCGCCGCCAGAACGCGTCGGCGCTGGCGAAGGCGTCGCCACTGGCCGGGCGAATACTCCAGCTTCCCTGACCCGCGAAGGCCCGGGTCCAGTAGTCCTTCACGATTTCCGCCGTTCGACGCCCCGGCTGCGAGGTGAACGCGGAGAGCAGCTCGTGCTGGGACCGCCCGTCGTACAACGGCGCGATGAGCGGCTGCATGATGGTAACGGTGCCGTCGAACGCCCTGGGGTCCCCCCAGTTCTCCAGCGGGTGCGTGGCGGCGATGTGCCAGTGACAGAGATACGCGGTTTCGTCGCCGTGGAGGCCGTGATAGACCGCCATCGGCACTTTGGTCAGCTTCTCTCCGAATCGCAGATCCGCCGGCGCCGTGAAGACAGGGTTGAGTCCCATGATCACCAGCACCTGCACGTCGCCCCGGTCCATCGCACCCGTGAGCTCGGCGAGCGAGGCGAACTGATCGACGGGCTGTGCCTCGACGGGCGCGGAGTACGTAACCGTCGCGCCGGCGTTGCCGAGCGCCTCGTTCATGCCTCGAGCGAGTACGTGCAGCGATGCCGGCTGGTACTCCCCCGCGACGACAACACACCGGCCCTTGTGTGACTGGAGATCCTTGGCAACGACGGCGAGAAACCGCTCCTCGTCGGGGCTGGCAGGTGCACCGGCAACACCCGGCAGCGAGGCGCCTGAACCAAGCGCGGCTGACAGCCGCCGCGCGAATGCCTCGACCTGAGCAGACGGCACCGGCAGGCGATGATCGGCCTTTGCGCCGGTCAGGGTCGGCGTACTCTCCACGGAGTACAGCCGGTTCATGGACTTGTTGTCGTCGGTGACGCGACGCCGGCCGGAGAAGTCGCGGGTATATCGAAGCGCGGACGGGCCCGCGTTGAGAAAGTCCGATTCGAGCGCCAGAATCACGTCCGCCTTGTCGAACTGATAGATCGGCTCGGCGCGCGCTTGCGGGGCCTCCGGCCCGCCCTGCTTTGCGGTTGGGCTGTACTGGTGCCAGCGGGCGCGGGGGAAGTCCCGGAATACGTTGGCCATCAGCTCGGCGAGCGACGGAGACGAGATCGGTTCGCTCAGGAACCTGATTCCCGCCCCCTGCGTGGCTCTCTGCGCGCCGAGCGCCGACTGGACGGCCGAGAGAAACTCGCCCCACGGCCGCACCTCCCCGCGGAACGTCATCGTTTGCGACCGATCGGGGTCGTAGAGGTCGAGCACGGCTGCCTGCGTGATGGCGTTGGTGGCGCCCAGGCTGGCGGGATGATCGGGATTGCCTTCGATTTTCGTCGGCCGCCCCATATGGCTCTCGACCAGGACCGGCTGCGCCACGCCGGCCACGGGGATCGCACTGGCGAAGAACAGGGGGCGGCCCGGAACCACGTCTTCGGGCTGCCGGATGTAGGGGACGATCGACTCGGGCGGCTGCTTCGTGCAGGCCCCGATTCCGGCCAGCGCGAGCGACGCGCTCATGAGCTTGAGAAAGTCGCGGCGGCCCTTCGGATCGTTCCACTCGGACGCCTGCTCGGGAAACTCCCGATGGAGGTATTCGCGAAACTCGGGTGTGTCGGCCAGTTCGCCCAGGCTCCTCCAGTACATCCGGCCTTCAGCGCCGGCCAGGCGGGAGCGAATTGCGGAAAAGTCCATGTTTTTGCTGTCGCTTCACCGTTACCGATGGCAGGTCGAGCAGCTGGTCAGCTGGTCGACGCTGCCGATCTTGTATTCCTGGACCAGCCGCGCTCCCAGGCCGGGGTCGTCGGCGGGCGGCTCCCACGCCATGTTGTAGATCTGGTCGCGCGGGCGGACGTACTTGGCCGGATTGCGATGGCAATCGAGGCACCAGGACATCATCAGCGTGGCCTTCTGATAGATGAGCGGCATCGTGTCGACGCGGCCATGGCACGTCGCGCAGCCGACACCCTTGGCCACGTGGATGGAGTGGTTGAAATAGACGAAGTCGGGCAGGTCGTGGACGCGGGTCCACTGCAGAGGGGTGTTATCGCGGAAACTGGCGCGAACGGGCTCGAGGATGGGAGCGGTGTTCCAGATCTGCGAATGACAGTTCATGCACGTCTTGGTCGGGGGGATGTTGGCAAACGCCGATTCCTCGACCGACGTATGGCAGTACCGGCAATCGATGCCCATGCCGCCCGCGTGGTGGGCATGGCTGAACTGGAGGGGCTGCTCGATGTGGGTGTCTTGTCCTGTGTTGTAGCCCGACCAGTGCAGGCTCGCCACGACCGATCCCAGCAGCCCGACGAAGACGAGCAATCCGAGGAGACTGAGCCGGGAGTAAACGTTGGTGTGGCGAGGAAAAATCTGACTCATCGTGTCGACGTCCGCGCGATACCGCCGAAGTCCTCGACAGACGCCGAAGACCCGCGATTGTCAGTCCATGGCGACTGGTGTCTGTAACCAGATGCATGCCATCCCAAAAGAGTACTTCAACTGGAACGAAATGCAGAAGAGGACGGCCCGCACGAAGCGCCCGTCGATTGCGGGAACTGACTCGGCCTTATGATGTGAAACTTTTCACAAAGTGTCAACTGGGCTAGCGAAGTGCCATCAACCTGATGGCGTTCCCTCCGAGTATTCCCTTCCTGACGCTGTCCTCGGCGTCCAACGCGCGGATGGTGTCGAGCATCAGCGCGATGCTGCCGATCTGGTGAGGGTAATCGCTGCCGGCCAGGATGCGATCAGGTCCGGCGAAGTCGAGCGCCAGCCGCATCGCCGCGAGATTGAAGTTCACGGTGTCGTAATGGAACTCACGCAGATATTCGCTCGGTGGGCGATCGATGTGGCGCCGGCAGTCGGCGAACGCGCGGTAGCCTCGATCCAGACGCTCCGCCAGGTACGGGATCGCGCCTCCCATATGCGTCAGGACCCACCGGATTCGGGGATGGCGCGCGACGACGCCACTGAAGACCAGTCTCGAGGCGGCCAGAGTCGTGTCGAACAGGAAGCCGACGAGCGGCATCAGCCAGTAATCCAGCATCGCCTCCACGCCGACTGGATCCGTCGGATGTATATAGATGACCGCGTCCAACTCGCCGGCCTTCTTCCACAGCGCTTCATAGCGCTCATCCGACAACGCGACGTGGTTCACGTTGCTGAACACCATTGCGCCGGCCATCCCGAGGTCCTTCATCGCACGCTCGAGCTCGCGCACCGACGCCGGCGGGTCGTTGAGCGGAAGCGTGGCGAGCGCGCTGAAGCGGCCGGGGCGCTCACGGACGATCTGCGCGAACGCGTCGTTGACCATCCGCGCCCACTCGCCCGCTCGTGCGGGTGACTCGACATGCACGCCAGGAGTCGTGAAGGTGAGAATCTGCGTCGTGACCCCATGCTCGTGGAGTACGCGCTCGCGGTAGTCGATGTCCCGGTGTCCCGGTACGAGGATGTTGTAATCCCCCGGATAGTGCACGCACGGATTGCCTTCGTCATCGTGCGTGACCCTGACGGGCGATCCCGCCCCCGCGGCCATCAGCGCGCTGACGTACTCGGGCGGGTAGAAATGGTTGTGAAAATCAACGATACGCATGCCAGATGTAGTACACGGGCGCCCCTAGAGCGACGATGCCCAGGCCGGTGAGCGCCTCGACCGGCTCGCGGGCAACCTGGTTGACGACGATGACCATCGACGCGAGGATGAAGACCGACGGCACGACAGGATATCCCCAGGTGCGATAGGCGGGTCGGTAGTCGGGACGCCGTCGCAGAGAGAAGAGGCCGGCGGCCATCAGCGCGAAGAACAGCCACTCGGTGTAGATGACGCGAGTGAACAGCTGCCGATAGGCGCCCGTAGCGGCCAGCACGCTCGCAAACACCGCCTGTGCCACGATCGCCCGCGACGGCGTTCGGTAGACCGGGTGCACGTGCCCGAGCCAGCTGAACGCCAGGCCGTCGCGCGCCATCGAGTAGTAGACCCGCGGGCCGGTGAGGATGATCCCGGTCAGCGCGCCGAGCGAGGACATCATCACCAGCGCTGCCATCAACCCCGACCCGCCGCTGCCGACGACCGCGTCGGCCGCCTCGGCGGCGATTCGCGTCGAGGATCGGACGGCGTCCACCGGGAGTACTGCCAGGTAGAGGACGTTCAGGGCCACATAACTGAGCGTGACGATGGCGACACCCAGGACGAGCGCCGTGGGAATCGTTCGCGCCGGCATCACGGTTTCTCCCGCCGTGTAGGTCACCATGTGCCACCCGCCGTACGCGAACAAGCCGGCAACCATCGCGAGCAGAAAGTCGCTGAACGAGGCCCCGGCGCCACCGGTTTCGAGAGGCGGATCCGCGGGCTGAGGTGAACCGGCCGCGGCAACGAGCAGCCCGCCGGTGACGACGATGGCGATCGCAGCGATCTTTGCGATGGTCAAGGCAGTCTGGACGGTGCTGCCTGCCTTGACGCCGAGATAATTGAGGGCGGAAAGCGAGAGGATCAGCGCCACCGCAATCACGCGCACGCCCACGTCGTCTGCCGGGACGAAATGCGCCGTGTAGCGGGCGAACACCGTCGCGATCGCCGCGATGATCCCGGTGTGGATGCTCCAGAACATCGCCCAGCCCCAGAGAAAGCCGGCGAGCGGCGAAAACGCATGGCGGAGGAAGATGTAGAGGCCGCCCGTGTGCGGGAAGGCCGACGCCAGCTCGGCGCACACGAACGCGCCAAACAGCGTGAGCACGCCGCAGGCCACCCAGACGAGCATGATCTCTTCCGCCGAGGTCAGGTACTGCGCGATTTCCGAAGGCTGTACGAAAATCGACGCGCCGATAATCGTCCCCACGACCATGGCCACGGCATTCAGTCGAGTCAGGGACCGGGGCAGTTCGTTCACGGATCGCGACACTATACCCAAATCCCGACCTCCCGCCCCACTTCCCGGTTTCCGGGTGTCGCAAAGTCGAGGGCAAACGGCGCGTCTCGGTGTTGGCGGTCGGCAGTCGGGAGTCGGGAGTTGCAGGGTTGCCCCATTTGGAGGTCTTTCCAGTCGATGCTTCGGCCGGCCGATATACTGGGGGAAGTGGAGTGTGGAACCATCCCGCGGGTCCGCGACGTCTCATGTCTACAGGTATCCCTGTGATCGGCGCGACGATTCAGCATTACCGCATCGCCGAACGGCTGGGCAGCGGCGGGATGGGCGAGGTGTACCGTGCCGAGGACACCCGGCTTGGCCGTCCCGTCGCGCTGAAGTTCCTTCCACCGGCGCTCAAGGCCGACCCGGAGAGCCGGGCCCGCCTTCTCAACGAGGCGCGCGCGGCGTCGCTGCTGCGGTCCCCCAACATCGCGGTGACGTTCGATATCGGCGAGTTCGGCGGGTCGGATTTCATCGCGATGGAGTTCGTCGAGGGAGAACTCCTCTCCTCGCGCGTCGGCAAGGGTCCATTGCCCGTGCGCGAGGTGATCGAAGTCGGGATGCAGGTCGCTGACGCGCTGGACGAGGCGCACGCGATCGGGATCGTGCACCGCGATATCAAGAGCGCGAATCTCATGCGCACCGAGCGCGGCCTCGTCAAGGTGCTCGATTTTGGCCTCGCCAAGTTCCTGCGCAGCGTCCGCGGCGGCGAGGCGGCCGCGGTGACGCAGCCGCAGGTCACGATGGCCGGCATGGTGCTCGGCACCGTGTCCTACATGGCCCCGGAACAGGCGCTCGGCCGCGAGGTCGACCATCGCGCCGATCTGTTCTCGCTCGGCGTCGTGCTCTTCGAGCTGTCCACGGGGCGAACCCCGTTCGTTGGCGGGTCGCCCACGGAGATCATCGACCGCATCCTGCACGAGATTCCGCCTCCACCCTCTCGTTTCTCGTCAGCCGTCCCTCCCGCCTTCGACGCAGTGGTCGCCCGCGCGATGGAGAAATCGCCGACGTTCCGCTATCAGTCCGCCCGGGAGATTTATACGGATCTCCAGCAGCTCGCCCGCGATCTCGACAGCCAGCCGCGCGCGTCCACCGGTCGTGTCGTGCTCGGCTTGCCGCTTCAGCCGCCGATCGAGAGCTCGGTGGCCGTGATGACGTTCGCCAACATCACACGCGAGCCGAACGACGACTGGATTGGTACCGGCATCGCGGAAACCGTCAGCTCCGACCTCAAGAACATTCACGGGCTGACCGTGATCGGCCGCGCGCGCGTGTTCGACGCGTTGAGGAACCTCGGATCCGAGACGGCCGTGGACGACTCGCTGGCCATCGACATCGGCCGCCGCCTGGGAGCGACTTGGGTCGTCGTCGGAGGCTTCCAGCGAATCGGCGACATGGTCCGGATCACGGCGAATTTCGTCGAGATCGGCAGCGGAGCGGTCCGAAACACCGTGAAAGTGGACGGCCGCATCAGCGAGATCTTCGAGCTGCAGGACAAGATCGTGTACGGGCTGAGCCAGGGCCTGAACCTGGCGCTCAGGGGAACCGAGATCGCGGGCATCGAGCGGCAGGAAACGAAATCGGTGGCGGCGTACGAGAACTACGCGCGCGGCATGCTCAACATGCGCCTGGCGACGCGCGACTCCCTCGAGCGCGCGATCACCTCGTTCGAAGCCGCACTGCGTCACGATCCGGAGTACGCGAGGGCGTGGGCCGCGCTCGGCGGCGCCTACGGGCTGAAGGGCGCGTTCATGAGCATCAAGGATCTGGTGCTCAAGGCGGTTGAGATGGAGGAGCGGGCGCTCGCAATCGATCGCGACCTGTCGGACGCGCACATGTGGCGCGGTTCCGCGCTCCTCAACCTGGGGCGGGTGGACGAGGCGATCGCCTCCATCCAACAGGCGCTCGAGCTGGATCCCGAGAACGGGCAGGCCTACCAGGGGCTGGCGCGCGCATACTGGGTCGGCAAAGGCGACTTCGCGGCGGCCATTCCGCAGTTCGAGCGTGCCATCGAGCTCAATCCGGAGGCGGGTTATTCGTACCTGCAGCTGGGGCTGCTGCTCTCGTGGGAGGGCCGATACGAGGAAGCCGAGCGGGTCTGCCGCCGCGCCGTGGAGTTGCAGGACGAGTACCTGTCCGGAAACGCGGGCCTGCAGGTCGTGGGCGCCAACGCCCGCCTCGGCTACGTGTACTACCTGCAGGGGCGCTACCAGGATGCCATCCGCGAGTACGAGCGGGGACTGGCGTTCGTGTCCTCGAGCGATCACGCGCTCAAGGAGCGCAGCGCCATCGAGCTGAACGCCAAGCTCGGATCGGCGTATCACCGGCTGGGCCAGCGGGAAGACGCCGAGCGGTTCTTCAACCGGGCGCTGAAGACGTTCGAGGCGCGTGTGGCAAACGGAGCCGACGATCCGTTCACGCGGTACTACATCGCCGGCATCATGGCTCTGCGGGGCGATACGGAGCGCGCCCTCGAGTCCCTGGAGCGTGTCGCGTCGGCCAATCCCGCGCTCACCGCCGCCCGCGCGCGGCGCGATCCGGATCTGGACGCCCTCCGCGGCGATCCACGCTTCCTCGCGATCTTCGCGCGGGGCTGGTGACACTAGACGGGACACCCGGCACATCCCGTGCACTTCGCCCGCGGGGGCGGCAGACACCCCCCTTGGGAGGAGTGCGGATGTACGACGTGATCATCGTGGGAGCCGGCCCGGCCGGTCTGAGTGCGGCGCTGATGCTGGGGCGCTGCCGCCGATCCGTGCTCGTGTGCGACACCGGGCGGCCCCGCAACGCGCGATCGCGCGCGCTGCACGGTTTTCTAACGCGCGACGGCATCAGCCCCGCCGACTTTCTCAGCCTCGCTCGCGAGCAGCTCGGCCGCTACACGACGGTCGAGCTGCGCAACGTGGAAGTGCTCGACGCCGAATGCCGCGGCTCCAGGTTCGACGTCACGCTGGCGACCGGCGAGCGCGCGAGCTCCCGCAAGCTGTTGATTGCAACCGGAGTCGTGGACAACCTTCCACCCGTTGAAGGCCTTCGCGAGCTATACGGCGCGAGTGTCTTCCATTGTCCATACTGCGACGGTTGGGAAGTACGTGACCAGCCCACCGCCATTTACGGCCGCGGACACCGCGGCCTGGGCCTCTCGCTCGAGCTGACGGTCTGGAGCCGCGATCTGGTCCTCTGCACCGACGGGCCTGCGGAGATCGACGATGGAGGCCGCGCGCGCCTGTCGAGGAACGGCATCGCCGTTCGCGAAGAAAAGATCGCGCGGCTGGAAGGGAGCGACGGCAGGTTGGCCCACGTCGTCTTCGACACCGGGGAGCGCTTGCCCCGCCGCGCACTGTTTTTTACCGAAGGACAGTTCCAGCGTTCGGACCTGTCGCTTCGTCTCGGCTGCGAGTTCAACGAGCAGGGCACGGTCCGGACAGGGAAGTACGAGTCCACCCACCTTCACGGCCTGTACGTGGCCGGTGACGCGTCGCGCGCCGTTCAATGGGTCATCGTCGCGGCCGCCGAAGGGGCCGAGGCCGCCTTTGCGATCAACACCGATCTGGTGAAAGAGGATCTGCTGTGACGGTGCACATTGGAGATTCGTCGATTGGGGATTGGAGATTGATTGGGGATTGGAGATTGGGGATTGGGGATTTCATTCGGGGACAGTCGGCCATTGGCCCCATCCAATCCTCCAGTCCCCCTCCCGTTCGCCCCACCATTTGACCCGGGATCGGAGGCCATTCCATCATTGGTGCGATCCACGCGAGAGGACCGCGTGCACACTGTCGTCGGAGAGAACCGATGATTGAGACAATCGAGCAGCAGTTCGTCAGGACGGAGCGTCCGCTCTATGCACATCTGGTGGAACTGCTGGAAGGAGCCATCTCCCGAGGGGAGTTTCCGTCTGGCGCGCGCGTTCCGCCGGAGCGGGACCTGGCGCACCGGCTTCGCATCAGCCGTACGACGGTCGTGAGCGCCTATCGTGAGCTCGAATCGCGGGGACTGCTGCGGGGATACGTCGGCAGGGGCACGTTCGTGTGCGCCGCGCCCGATCCCTCGGGCGCTCCCTTCGCGTGGCGCGGCAAGATCGCGGCGGCTGCGCTCCGCTGGAGCGACTCGACGATGCGCGACACGATCGGCTACTCGTCCAACGCGCGCGTCCTCTCGCTCGCCGCGGGCGAGCCGGCGATCGACCGCTTTCCCACCACCGCGTTCGAAGAGGCGGTCGACGACGTTCTCAGGCGCGATGCCCTCGCCGTGTGGCGGCACGGTCCGACCGAGGGGCAGCCGCAGCTGCGCGAGGCCATCGCGGATCGTTTCGGCGTCCCGGCTGAAAGCGTTCTCGTGCTCGCCGGCGCGCAGCAGGGGCTCGATCTGCTCGCACGCTGCCTCGTCGATCCCGGCGACTCGGTCATCATCGATCGCCCCGGGTATCTCGGCGCGATTCAGTCGTTCAACGCCGCGGCCGCAAAGCTGATTGGATGGGATGTGGCGCGTGCGGACATGGACGAGCTCGAGGATCTCCTCGTCCGCTACCGGCCGAAGCTCATTTACACCAACCCGACGTTCGAGAACCCCACCGGCGTCACGATGCCGATCCGGGCGCGCCGGGAGCTGCTCCGCCTGGCCGGACGCTATCGCGTCCCCATCGTGGAAGACGCCACCTACAGCGAGCTGTATTTCAACGAGGTTCCGCCGCCTTCGCTGCGCGAGCTCGACACGCAGAACCTCGTGGTGCATCTGAACAGCTTTTCGAAGGTGCTCGCACCGGGGCTCCGGCTCGGCTGGCTGTCGGCCGCACCGTCGATCGTCGAGCAGATGGCAATCATCAAGCAGCGCCTCGACCCGCATACGCAGAACCTCGTGCAATTCGCGATGGCGCGTCTCATCCGCAACGGCAGCTTCGACAATCACCTGAAGGTGCTGCGAGCGGAGCATGCGCGCCGATGCACGATGATGGTCGCCGCCATTCAGCGGCACGTCGCAGCTGGTGCGCGGCGGTTCAACCGGCCGCAGGGCGGACTGTACCTGTGGTGCCGGCTGGCGGGAAACCTCAGCGCGCGGGCGGTGCACGAACGCGCGCTGGCGTCGGGAGTGGCGTTCGTCGCCGGACATGCGTTCTATCCCGATCCCGCCGGAGAGTCTGAGCTCC
>DASTBU010000059.1:0-193124 GCA_035711845.1 Vicinamibacterales bacterium | reverse complement strand
TGTTCGAGAACAATCGGCGCTGGGCCGCGGCTTGTGTTGCGACGCGCCCGGATTTCTTCGATGGCCTGCGGGCCCAGCAGTCGCCCCATTACCTCTGGATCGGATGCTCCGACAGCCGCGTCCCGGCCAACGACGTCGTCGGCCTCATGCCCGGCGAGCTGTTCGTGCATCGCAACGTGGGCAATGTGGTGGTGCAGACCGACCTGAACTGCCTGTCAGTGCTTCAATACGCCATCGATGTGCTGCGGGTCGGACACGTCATCGTGTGCGGCCATTACGGGTGCGGCGGCGTCCGCGCCGCGCTCGAGAACGCGAAGCTCGGGCTGATCGACAACTGGCTGCGCCACGTCCAGGACGTGCACGAGCGGTATCACGTGCAGGTGGACAACGCGGGTGACTTCGACGCCCGTCTGGATCGGCTGTGCGAGCTGAACGTCATCGAGCAGGCCGTCCATGTCTGCAGGACGACGGTCGTCCAGGACGCCTGGGCCCGGCAACAGCCGCTGGTGGTTCACGGATGGATTTACGGTCTGGAGGACGGGCTGTTGCGCGACCTCGGATTCGAGGTCGCCAGCGCCAAGGAGCTTCGATCAGGGCTCGTCAAGGCGTTGAACGGTCGGCCGCAGCTGGCGTCGGGCCGCTGATACCGCAATCAGATGACGCGTCAGGATGTCCGAACCGACATGGCAGTTCGTGTCCCCCTGATGCAGGACATTCAGCCCAGCGGCAACAGCGCTCGAGGGGGTCGCGCCCGCCGCTCGCCACCCCAGCGTCATGGCGCCACTTTCCATGGCAGCGCGAAGCAGGCGAACGAGCACGCTGCCGGAAATCGGAGTAGAATCAAGGATTCAGAGACGGGATGTAGCGCAGCCTGGTAGCGCACCTGACTGGGGGTCAGGGGGTCCCGGGTTCGAATCCCGGCATCCCGACCAATCATTAAGCCAACCGCCCGGAACACCCGGGCCGTTCGCGTGTGCGCGTCTGCTCGGCGCCGCGCTCATCGCTGCGCGCAGATCCACCCGGCATCGAGTACGCTCCAGGCATGCCCCGCCGATGCCGACTGGTCGAGAGCCTCATCGCCCTGACCGTCGTGCTCGATGCCGCCGCCGCGCCGGCGCAACAGCACGCTCCGGAGCTCCAGATTGAAACGCTGGGGTCGCGCCCCGAGATTGCCGGACGGATCGCGCGCGTCGATCCCGAGCACCTTCGCACCATCGTCCGTCTAGTCGGCCTCGACGATCCAGGTGGGCCGATTCGGGTCGTGCTCGCGCCGGAGGACTCCCAGGTCGCGCGCGCGACGCCCGCGTGGATCGCGGGGTTCGCCCGCAGCTCCGACGAGATCATCGTGCTCTTCCCGTCGCGATCCGCACGCTATCCGCACGACTCGCTCGAAGCCGTGCTGCACCATGAGGTCGCGCACGTCCTGATCCATCGGGCGGCGCGGGGAGAGCCGGTGCCGCGCTGGTTCGACGAAGGGCTGGCCACGGTGGCCGAACGGTCCCGAACGTTCGAAGACCGGAGGCAACTGGCGTGGGCGCTGGCCGCGGGCACGCCCGCCACGATGGCCGGCCTGGACGAGATGTTCCAGCAAGGAGCGGGCGAGGCGGCCCGGGCCTATGCGCTTTCGGGTGCGTTCGTCCGCGAGATCATCGATCGTCACGGTATCGAGGCGCCCGCCCAGATTCTGTCGCGGATCGGCGAACGCGACACCATCGACGAGGCGTTCGAGAACGCCACCGGAGAGCCACTGGTCCATGCCGAGCGCGCGTTTCACGCGCAGGTCACGACCTGGGAACGCTGGATTCCCCTGGTGACCAGCCCGTTCGTGCTCTGGACGGCAACGACGCTCCTCGCGCTACATGCGATCCGGATCGGCCGCTGGCGCCGCGCGGAGCGCCGGCGGCAGTGGGGCGAAGAAGACGTGATCGAGACCGAAGGACCTGAAGTGGAGGAACTGCCGCAACGCGAGACGAAAGCGCCGGACGTGGTTGAATAGACACGAGTGGAGAACCTGTGTCACACGCTGGTCGGCGCCGCGTTCGGAGAAACAGGTCTGAAGACCCGTACGCGGTGGGGCAATCCCGTCCTGATGATTGCGGCCAATCTCCCGGATGTGGACGTGCTCGCTTTCGCGACAGACACGCCGGCTGTCGCGCTGCGACGCGGCATGACGCACGGCGTGCTCGCCCAGGCGCTCCTGCCGGTCATGTTCACCGGACTCGTCCTGCTCCTGGATTGGTGGCGGCCACCTTCCGGAGAGGGGCAGCGGGCTCGCGCGGCGCCACTGTTGCTCCTGTCGTATATCGGCGTCCTGTCGCACGTCGGGCTGGACTGGCTCAACAACTACGGCATCCGGCTCTTGATGCCGTACTCGAACCGCTGGTTCTACGGCGACGCGGTCTTCATCGCCGATCCGTGGCTCTGGCTGATATTCGGCGCCGGAATTTTCCTCGCCCGCCGCGGCTCGAACCGATCGGCCGCGATCGTGTCGCTGATGGTGGGAGCCGTGTACATTGGCGGAATGGTGGGATCCGCCCGCATCGCGCGCGCGCACGTTCTCGATCTCTGGACCGGGGAACACGGCCGGCCACCGCAGGCCCTCATGGTCGGGCCATCTTTCGGTAATCCGCTTCACCGCCAGATCATCGTCGACAGCGGCGATCATTACCGCACCGGCAGCTTCGACTGGTGGCCTCGCCGAGTGGCGTTCGACGCCCGGCGCGTATCGAAGAACGAGAACCAGCCGGCGGCGATCACTGCCCGCAATGATCCCCGGGTGCGGGCCGTGCTCGTGTGGGCGCGTTTTCCTTACTATCGGGTGACGCCGGCCTCAGGAGGCACGCGCGTCGCACTGCGGGACATGCGCTTTCCGGCGCAGGTCGGCAGCGCCACTGTCGTCGTCTCCGACGTCGGGCCTCAAACGCGCTGAACGGCCTCCGACGGCGAGCCGTCTCGCCAGCTCGTGATCACCGCGGCCGCCACGGTTGTTGGCAGGCGCGAACATGGCACGATGACGTGCACAAGCGAATGGGGAAGCTGCTTCGATACGTCTGGGCCGGGCCCACAACGACCCTCGGGCTGGTGCTGGCGTCGTTGGCGCTGAGAGGAGGCCGAGTGGCGCTGGTCGATGGCGTCGTGGAGGCGCACGGGCCGATTCTCGCCTGGGCGTTGTCCCGCCTCGTCCCGCTCGGCGGCGGCGCACACGCCATCACCCTCGGCCACGTCGTCCTGGCCAGGAGCGCGCGGCTGCTGGAATTGACGCGCGCGCACGAACGCGTGCACGTGTCCCAGTGCGAGCGATGGGGCGTGTTGTTCGTTCCCGCGTACCTCGCGGCGGGGGCATGGGCCTTCATTCGAGGTGGTCATCCCTATTTCGACAACCGCTTCGAGCGCGAGGCCGAGGCTATTTCCTGCCTCGCAAGGCGGCGAGGAACTCGGCCGGATCTTCGACGCGAAGGCCGTACCTGAGCGCAGAAAGGAAGTGCCGGCGGTTGTCGGTCACGACAACTCGCGCGCCGGCGGCGCGTGCCACCTCGGCGATGTGCACATCGTAGATGCGACCGCCGATGGTGGCGTCCCGAGCGGCCGTTCCGACCATTGCCATCTGCTGCGGCGCCGGAAGATCGTGAACGCTCATGCGTCCGAACACTTCCTCTTCCAGCAACTGAGCGGCATCGGCGGGCGTGAGCCGGAACTCGGGCGGAAGGCGAGTGGCCACCGAGTAGAACTCCAGGCAGCAGTGCCAGGCTGTGCCAGGTGCCTGGATCGTCTTCTCGGCGACCGCGTGCATGATGGTTTGCGCGGGCGCACTCTGCGGACCGACGTCCACCAGCCCGGCCAGCAGGACGCTGGTGTCGAGGAAGACGCTCACGGCCATCGGTTGCGCTCCTCCTCCACGAGCGCGGCGATGTCGACACCAGGGCGCGCGTCGGCGGCAGCCGTCGGCCTGGCCACCAGCCGCCTTCCAACCTTGACCAGCCGCGGCCCGGGCGCCACGGGCGTCAGCCTCACGCCAAGGTCGTCGAGGGTGATCTCCATCGTCGTCCCCGCAACGAGACCCGCACGCTCGCGGATGGTCGCGGGAATTACCACACGCCCTGCCTTGTCTATGGTTGTTCTCATGCCATCAATATACCATGGGGCCGGCGCTGGGCCGCGAGCGCGCACGCAGTCGGTACCGCGAGAAACCGGACAGCAGTTTGTCCGCGAAGTTGACAGTGGGTGATTGGAGCGCGGGAAAGCTGAGCTTGACGCAAGTCCGGCAGTTTCGTTTAATCTCGGGCATTTCCCAGAAAGCACCAGGCGCGAGGAAAGCCAACCCCGTGTCCAGCTACAACATCGAGCCCGGGGCCCGTATCCTGTGGTGTCTGCGCCGCCGGAAAAGCGACGTGCGGTGCGTCATCTATCCGCAGGCGATGCCTGTCGAGGTGCAGGTCGTCCAGGATCGCGACGTGGTACTGACCGAGCGATTCCAGGAAGAGTGGGTAGCCGTGAGCTGGGCGGGGGCGTACTCGGAACGGCTCCGGCAGCAAGGGTGGTTCGACAGCCCCGGGGACTGACTCTAGCCGAACAGCGCCGCGGCCGCGACCCAGAGCAAGGCCGCCGCGAGAGACGCGATGGTCAGGTCCTGCCAGAGCGGGGGCGCCTGCTCGGCGAGTGGAGGCTCCTCAACGTCAGCGAGGGGGCGCCAGCGAGGCTCGACCCGCCAGCGTTCGATGATCCACTCGTCGCGATTGCGAGCTGTCACGTAGGTCCTCCGGGGCTGATCGCCCGCCGGATCGCAAAGCAATTGCCAGGACCGGGAATCGAGAATCCTCAGGGTTTGAGGTGGGCCCGGATCCGGGAGCGCCTCAGGATGCTGTCGTTCTTACGCCCCTCGTCTCAAACCACTGCAAGCGCTGAACACCTGCTTCGGGGCAGAAATGACCCAGGTCGATTGGTTGATCGTAAGCGCTGACAATCGCGTAAACTCGGGGACGCCAGCTTCGACCTGCCGTTGCGGGGACACACGTGCGCAACACCCTCAGCCACCGGTTCGGCATCGCTCTGGCCATCGCCACGGTGGCCGCCTCGACCATGACCCTTCCTGGGTTGGCGCAGTCGGGCTCGGCACAGCAGCCGCCCGCAGCGATGCAGCCGGTCGATCCCCAGCAGCCGACCTTCCGCACGGGCACGAACTTCGTGCGGGTCGACGTCTATCCCACGCAGGGAGGAAAGCCGGTCCAAGGGCTGAGCGCCGCAGACTTCAAGGTGCTCGAGGACGGCGTCCGGCAGAAGATCGAGGCGTTCGAGCACGTGCTCATTACGCCCGCAGGGCCGCAAGCCACCCGCACCGACCCCGGCTCGCAGCGCGAGGCCCTCCAGCAGGCCGCGAACCCGCGCAGCCGCGTGTTCGTGGTCTTTCTCGACACGCCGAACGTCACCGTCGAGGGATCTCACAAGATCAAGGAGCCGATCATCCGCCTGATCGACACGATTGTCGGGCCCGACGACCTCGTTGGCATCATGACCCCGTCGATGAGCACGTCGAACATGGTGCTCGGGCGCAAGACTCAGGTCATCGAGCAACAACTGCGCGACAACTGGGCATGGGGCACCAGATTCGGTCTGCTGCTCGACGAACGCGAGCAGGCGTACCATGCCTGCTACCCGCCGCTGCCCCACGAAAGATCGCACCACTCCGCGCTTGCGATGCAGATGATTGCCCGCAAGCGCGAGCGGGCGACGTTCGAGGCGTTGGAGGATGTCGTTGGCTGGCTGCACGGCATTCGCGAAGAACGCAAGGCGATCATCACGGTGACCGAAGGGTGGGTGCGCCACCGGCCGGACCAGAGCCTGATGAAGTTACGCTCGTCCGGCGACTACACGGAAGAGCCGCCCGGCAAGGAGGTGATCGGCGTCGGTCCGACCGGCAAGCTCACGACCAAGCCGACCAATGAGATCGATCCGGATCTGTTGAGCAAACGCGAGTGCGACACCGATCGCATGCGGCTCGCGATGATGGACAACGACCAGTTCTTCCGCCAGATCGTCGACGATGCCAACCGTGCGAACGCGAGTTTTTATCCGATCGATCCGCGTGGGCTGCCCGCGTTCGACAGCCCGATCGGTCCCGATGCCCCGCCGCCGGTCTCGATCGATCACGCGATCCTGCGCGAGCGGCTCGAATCCATGCACGACCTGGCGCTCGCGACCGATGGCATCGCTGTCGTGAACAACAACGACCTCGATCTCGGGCTTCGCCGCATTGCCGACGACCTGACGTCCTACTACCTGCTTGGGTACTACTCGACGAACCCGAAGCTGGACGGCCGGTTCAGGCGCCTCGAGGTCAAGGTGAACCAGCCCGGCGTGGCGGTGCGCTCCCGGCGCGGCTATCGCATGCCGACCGAGGAAGAGGTCGCGGCCGCGAAGGGGGCGTCCGAGCCCGCCGCCGTCAGCAAGCCGTCGGCGTTCACGGCGGCGATGGACATGCTGTCGAGAATCCGGCCGGACGCCCGCTTCAGGATCAACGCGGCCACTCAGCAGACACCCGCAGGCAAGACACTGGTCTGGGTGGCGGGCGAGGTGCTCGGCCGCTCCGGTAGCCCGAACGAGTTCGCTGACGGCGGGACAGCCGACATCGAGATCAGGGCCGGCGGGTCGTCGGCGACCACGCGTGTCATGCTGAAGCCGGGCGAGCGTACGTTCCTTACGCTGATGGAGCTGGCCTCGACGGACGCGTCCGAGATCCAGGTCCGGGCGAGGCTCTCCAGCGAGCACTCGGCGATCTCGATCACCGACTCGATCCAGGCAGAGACGGGACCTGCCGCAGCGCAGCCCCTCCTGTATCGACGCGGACCATCCACCGCGAACAAGGTCGTGCCCGCCGCGGACTTCAGCTTCAGCCGCAGCGAGCGCCTTCGCCTCGAGGTGCCGGTCGCCAATGCGGTGAAGCCAGGGGACGGACGCCTGCTCGACAGAACGGGCCAGCCGCTGAAGGTTCCGGTCACCCTAGCCGAGCGCGTGGACCAGGAATCGGGACAGCGCTGGATCACCGCCGACGTCACGCTCGCGCCGCTCGCCGCCGGCGACTACGCCGTCGAGCTGACCACGTCGTCAGGCAGCGACACCAAACACGTCATCACCGCATTCCGAGTGAGGCGTTGAGGTCCGCAACCGTCGCCGGGCAAGGGGAGCGCGAAAAGTGTTCACCGAAATCCTTGGATTCTCCATGCGTCGTGGAGACATTTCGGACACGGCAAGTACGCCGCGTAACGGATCGTCAGCTAACAACAGCCCTATCATGCCGCAGCTCACGCTGACCGTGTCCTTCAATTCTGATTCACCGGCTTGACACAGCCAAAAGCCGATCGAGATCGGCACGGCGATAGAGCCGGCCGTCGGCGACGACGGCACGGATCTTCTGCGTGTTGCGGATGTCGTCGAGGGGGTTGGCGTCGAGCAAGACCAGATCGGCGAGCTTGCCGGGTTCGATGGCGCCCAACGAGTCCGCCATTTCGAGGACGCGTGCGGGGTTGAGGGTGGCTGTCCGCAGGGCCTCGAGCGGGGACAGACCGGCCTCGACCAGCCTTTCGAGCTCCACGTGCAGGCTGATGCCGGGAACTTGAAACGGCACCCCAACATCCGTGCCGGCCAGCAGCAAGACCCCGGCCTCATTGAAGAACTGAACGTTCTTCAGTTCGAGTGGGATGATCGGCCGAAGGATCGATTGGAACTCCCGAAACGCCTCAGAGCCCAGCCGCGTTTCCCAATTGCGGCGGATCTGCGGGGGGACGAGTCGCATGCGGGCTACGTCCGAAAGGATCTGCTTCGCATGCACGACGTGGTGATACGCGACTAGATCGGCGGTAACAGCCACTCCGATTCGCCGGTACGCCTCGATGGCTGACGCGCAGGCGGCCGGATCCCGGCTGTCGTAGAGCGCGCGGACGTGTCGAAACATGGCTAAGAATTTCTCCACGTCTGGCAAGCTGTCGTAGCCGGTAAGAACGTCCGCGAACCGTCTCCGCTCGGCTTCGGCTGCGTTCGAGCAGGCAGCTGCGAGGCCGTCCGGATGCTCGAGCGTGCGCTGGCCAGCTTTGGCGGCCTCCTCGAGGGTGACGCGGAACGGCACGTGGCCGTCCACAGGGATCCTCCTGCGCCGGGCTTCGCCCATGATCGCGAAGTAGACCTCGCGTGAGAGGTTCTCGTAGACCTTGACGAGATCGGCACCATTCGAGACGAGCTGTTCCACCGCAGCCCGTGCCTCCGCCTCCGTGCGTACCACAACCGAGTTGCTTCCCAGCGGAGGATCGCCATCGATCGATGGGCCTGCAGTAAGGAATCGAGGTGGCCCGCGAAGATCCCCCTCCGCCAGCCGGCGCCTAACCGACCTGGACACCTCGAGCGTCAGATCGCCCATTCCGTCATTCATGTTGCGAACCCCGGTGACACCGTGGGCGAGGAACAGCGGGAAGTGCCAGTCCTGTGCTGCGACCGACGTGATGGAGCTATCCACCGCCACGTTGGCCACCGAGTGGACGTGCATGTCCCACAGGCCGGGGATGAGGTACGCGCCAGCTGCCTCCACGATCTCCGCCCCACTGGGCACGGCGACGCCGTCGACGGGGCCGACGGCCGAGATGCGGTCGCCTGCCACGAGAACCGTGTGGTCGCGATGGAGCGACCCATCCCTCACGTCGACGACGGTGACGCCGCGGATCGCAACCACGCGAGACTGCACGTGTGCGCTGGCAAGAAGGAGCACGCAGAAGATGCTCGCAAGGTTCTTCATGATCTACCCCATGAACGTGATTTGTGAACCGGGCCAACGTCGCATGGCGGACGCCGGCAGTTCACGCCCAGCGGTCAGGACATGTCGATGAGCCCCCACCACACGTTGCCGGCGACATTATCCCGCCGAATCTGTACGGCATCCCTCCGAATCTGCACGGCGGCGAAGTCTTGCAAACGATTCGACCTGCCCGGATTCCATGATCTGGCCTAAAACCACGAAAGCGGCCACCGGGATAACCGCCTGGACGCCTGCCAGCGCAATTACGCGACAGCAGACAGCGCCGCGGTTCGGTGGTCACTACTCCGGACTCGACCTGAATGCCAACACTTTGTTCGCAACTGGGTCGGGCGATTCGTGGACTCGACCGGGCAGCGGATCGAGCCGCGTCCGTTCTACGATGAGGTCTTGAGTAGCGCGTGCCAAAGGAAGTACCTTGTCGGACGATGCCGCTCGAGTGGATGCCTTCGCGATGACAGTAGGGCCGAGACGCGGAGCGGCGACGCTCCGGTTCTCCGCCTCTTGTGGCGGCGGGAGAACCGATCGTGGCGGATCACTTCGTATGACCCCGAGCTTCCCTGATTCCAGGAGGAACAGCCATGTCCAAGTCTTTCGCGTTCGTCGTTTTGCTCGCCGCGCTGCCCGTCTTCACGTTCGCCCGGACTCATGGCCAGAGCCAGGGCGACAAGATGGTAACCAAACAGAACACAGTGACGGCGACCGCCACCATCAAGGCCATCGATCAGGCCACGCGCTCGGTGACGCTGCGGGCGGCGAACGGCGACGAAGACACCTTCACCGTGGGTCCTGATGTCGCACGCTTCAACGAGCTCAAGGTGGGGGATACCATCAAGGCGACCTATTACGAATCGCTCGTGTTCCAGGTCCGAAAACCTGGCGCCGCAGCCGCGACGTCTGGCGCCGTCGCAGCCGCCGGACGGCTGAAGGATGTGCCCGGCGGCGCCATTGGATCACAGCAGACGGCGACCGTCACGGTGAAGGCGGTCGACATGAACGTACCGTCAATCACGGTCGTCACCACTGACGGCCGGACGCTGACTCGGAAGATCGCCGACAAGAACAATCTCGAAGGTATCAGCCCTGGCGACAAAATTGACATCACTTATACGCAGGCTGTAGTCGTCGCGGCCGAACCCGCGAAGAACTAACCGGCGATGCTTGTGATTCGAGTCGTCTGTGTTGCTGTGTTGTGCATCGTGGATCTGGGTCAGGCGGCACGCACGCAACTGTTGCTCCAAACTGCGGCTACCGGCCGGAGCAGCCCTTCATGGTCGTCGAAATGGACCTCATCTACGGCGATGCCAAGCTAGCAGCCCGTGGCGCAAGTCAGTCATGACGCCAGGCGCTTAACCACCCAACGCCGCCGCACTCTCGGATGCGATCCGCACCGTCGGGCCGGCGTTGGGCCGCGGCTCTTCCTTTATTCGATCCAGGCGAACGCTACGAGCGCCGCGGCCTCCGAGAGACTTCGAGCTGCGGCCCGGACGTTCGACGGAACCCAGTCGGGGAACGGTACTTCTGTGGTCATGTGACGTCCCGACCTGGTGTGGACCTCACGCAGTTGCGAGAGGCGAACTGATGGAAGCCGGTCCGCCACTCGGACAAGAGCGGGCCACAACCGCCGATGGACAAACGTGATCTTCCCGTCGATCAGCCGACACACGAGGACATCGTCGCTGTCGCGGACCGCTCGCGTCACCGCGAAGATCTCACGACTCTTCGGATGGGACCACCAGCTACCTCGAACCGGCTCTCCAGCGATGACTTGAGCCAGTGAGGGGACGGGCCCTCGCGCGGACTCGAGCACGACACCGTGCTTGCGAATGAAAGCGAGAGCCTCGCGTGCAGTCATCGCGACGTGCTTTCTTGTCGGCCCAACTATACGTGAAAAGTCGTACCACTCGTAGCTCGCCTCGTACTATGATGCGTCGCATGGCGATGGGCAAACGCAAACGCGATCGGCAGCCACCGATCTGGGTCACGATCACGGACTTGCCGACGGCCGCGAGTCATCCTTTCTACCGACGCTTGAATCAACTGCTGCGGGAGCACGGCTTCGACGATTTCGCCGAAGGCCAGTGCGCCAGCTTTTACGCCGAGACGATGGGCCGGCCAAGTGTGCCGCCGGGCACCTATTTTCGGCTACTGTTGATCGGCTATTTCGAAGGTATTGACTCCGAGCGGGGCATTGCGTGGCGCGCAACGGATTCCTTGGCGTTGCGCGATTTTCTGGGCGTCGGTCTGGACCAGGCGCCGCCAGACCACTCGACGATTTCGCGCACGCGGCGGCTGATCGCGCTCGAAACGCATCGCGCCATCTTTACCTGGGTGCTGCAGTGCCTGAGTACGGCCGGCTTGGTCAAAGGGAAGACGATCGGTATCGACGCCACGACGCTGGAAGCGAACGCGGCCTTGCGGAGCATCGTGCGACGAGACAGCGGCGAGAGCTATGAAGAGTTTCTGACGACGCTCGCCAAGGCCTCAGGCATCGGGACGCCGACGCGCGCCGATTTGGCCCGGATCGATCGGAAGCGGAAGAAGAAGGGCTCGAACGACGATTGGACGCATCCGCACGATCCCGACGCGAAGATCACCAAGATGAAGGATGGGCGCACGCACTTGGCGCACAAGGCCGAGCATGCCGTCGACCTTGAGACCGGCGCGATCATCGGCGTCACCGTGCAGGACGCGGACGACGGCGATACGGAAACGAGCATCGAGACGCTGATTGAAGCGGCCGAGCAAGTCGAGGCCGTGCAGCCTGACGGCAAAGGCATCGAAGAAGTCGTCGGTGACAAGGGGTATCACAGCAATCAGTCGCTCGTCGATCTTGAAGCCGTGGGCCTCCGCAGTTACATCTCGGAGCCCGACCGGGGGCGGCGCAATTGGAAGAAGAAGCCCGACGCACGTGCCGCGGTCTATCGCAATCGTCGCCGCATTCGCGGTCCGCGAGGGCTGCGCCTGCTGCGGCTCCGCGGGGAGCGATTGGAACGGCCCTTCGCCCATCTCTACGAAACGGGTGGGATGCGGCGCGTCTACCTGCGCGGGCACACGAACATTCTGAAGCGCCTGCTGATTCACACCGGCGGCTTCAATCTCGGGTTGCTGATGCGACAGCTGATCGGTGTAGGCACTCCGCGAGGGCTGCAGGGGCGCCTCCTCGCGATCGTGGCCACTCTTCTGGCGCTGGCACGACCGCTCGGCGAGCTCGTAACACGTCATGACCGGTCCGTACGACTCATCTCACCGCCTGGACGTCGCCCGAACGTGAACGCCGCCCCCGTTAACATCGGTGTGCGAAGAATGGTTTTCACCACGGGCTGCTAGGGACGGAGGCACCCGATCTGTACCTCACAGCAGCTGTGCGGCGGCTCACCCTCAAGTACGACATCACACTTGGCGACCTGCCGCGCTTTTCACGGCAGCCCGGCTTGTGCGATCCCCTCGTGGGCATCGGCTGTCATCATGTGTGCCCCAAGGTGGAGTGGCACTCATCGTTCGACGGTGGGGGGTAGGCCGGCGCCGACGTCGATCTTGCGCCGAGTTCCGCATGGATGAAAAGCCGCTGCGACATTTCGGCCTCACCGCCGGCTCCAACGTCATCTACTTGAAAGTCAGTGATGCTGCCGCGGGGAGAAGGCTGACCATGAAAACGTACCCTGCACGGTCCGGCAGCTGGATTCGGATCGCCCTTTTGAAGAGCCTGTGACGAGCTTTCGCTTGCTGCCAGCGATGGGAGGCGCGGACGATATGCGCAGTCAGCGCCATGATCATGGGCATGGTGCCGTGGGCGAAGCTGTGGCTCCCTCGCCTCCGAGTTGCTGGGCGGTGCGACCGCGGCCGTGGTGTTCAGGGCGATAAGTCCCGCTGAGAGAGTCTGACCCGCGAGCGGAATCGGCTCCGAATTGCCGGAGCGGCTCCGACGATTCGGGCACAACGTACTGCCTCCTTGGCCAAAACCGGCCTGAGAAATAACTTCAGTTGGCGGCATGGTCTTTGCTCCGCGCCCGAACGACCCTGGTTCCTCGAGCGCTGATCCGAAAGGAGCTTGGCTATGTCATCGAAAGTGTTGATCGCCACTCTCATCAGTGGAGCGATCACTCTCACAGTGAACGGCGCGGTCGTTGAAGATACGCCCGCTGAGATCAGCAAGAATTCGCAGGACGCACTGGCTTCACTCTATGCGAAGGTTGACGGCGCCAAGGCGCTCGGGGCAAAGGCACATGCCATCCTCGTCTTTCCCAAAGTCACGAAGGCAGGTCTCGGGATCGGCGGGCAACATGGTGAAGGCGCACTGCTCAAGGGCGGCAAGGCCATCGCGTACTACAAAACAACTGGTGCCTCGGTGGGCCTTCAGGCAGGCGTCCAGACTTACGGCTACGCGATGTTCTTCATGAACGACGGGGCGTTGAAACAGCTCGACAAGGCGGACGGGTTCGAGGTCGGCGTAGGTCCGAGCATCGTCGTCATGGATGAGGGAAAGGCGAAGAGTGCGACGACGACGACCATGAAAGACGATATCTACGCCTTCATCTTCGGCCAGAAAGGGCTGATGGCCGGCCTGGGCATACAAGGGAACAAGATCACGAAGTTCGAACCTAATTGACGGGCAGCGAAAAGCATTACCGGGATCGACAGGAGCAGCATCGTCGACAGCGTGGAAGCTGCCGTGACCAGCCCGGCGACCTTCGCCTGACACGCGAGCGAAGGTGGAGCGGGCTACGGGGATCGAACCCGTCTAACTGGCTTGGGAAGCCAGGGCATTACCACTATGCTAAGCCCGCATGAGAATCGCGTACTTGATTCTAGCATGCTGAATGCTGAGTGCTGAATGCTGAATTGATGTGGGAATGAGGGATCTGGGGACGGGAACGCGGCTGCGCGCGACCCCATTTCCCACTCACCATTCACCATTCGGCATTGCCGATGAACTGCAGCACTTCGTCCCGTTTTTCTTCCATCAGCTCGGGCGTCGTCGCCTCCAGGTTCAGCCGCAGCATCGGTTCGGTATTCGACGGACGCACGTTGAAATGCCAGTCCGGAAACTCTGCTGAAATCCCGTCCAGGGTGTACACGCGGCCGTCCGTGTACCTCGCGGCGAGCCCGTCGATCTTGTCCTGCACCGTGCGCATGTCGCTCACGCGCGTGTTGATCTCGCCGGAGATGAAGTACTTCGCGCGCAGCGGCTCGAGCAGTTCCCGCAGCGTCTGGCCCTTGCGCGACATCAGTTCGAGGATCAGCAGCGCCGGGATGAAGCCGTTATCGGCGTAGAAGTTGTCGCGGAAGTAGTAATGTCCCGTCACCTCGCCGCCGAAGATCGCACCCTCTTCCCGCATGCGCCGCTTGAAGAACGCGTGGCCGACGCGGTTCATGAGCGCCGTGCCTCCGTACTTCGCGACGGTGTCCTTCACGGCGTAGCTGGCGCGCACGTCGTACACGATCTTCGCGCCGGGGTGCTTCAGGAGAAACGCCTCGGCCAGCAGCGCCGTGATGAAATCGCCCGCGATGAACTCTCCCGTTCCGTCGATGAAGAAACAACGGTCGGCGTCGCCGTCCCAGGCGATACCGATATCGGCCCCGTCGCGCTTCACCCGCTCGACGATGTCGCGGCGGTTCTCTTCGATGAGCGGGTTGGCCTCGTGGTTGGGGAACGTGCCGTCAACCTCGAAGCAGAGTGGCGTGACCCGCGGTGGCAGCTGCTGGAACAGCCGCGGTGCGACCATCCCGGCGATGCCGTTGCCGGCATCGAGCACAACGTTGAACGGCGCGATGATGGACTCGTCGATGAACGAGAGAACGTGCTCGATGTAGTCGGTCACGATGTCGCTGTGCGACACCGACCCGGCCCTGAGGGCCGCGGGCGGCAGGTGACCGTTCGCGATCATGTCGCGGATATCGCCGATTCCCGCATCGCCGCTGAGGGGAAAGGCCTCGCGCCTGACCAGCTTGATGCCGTTGTATTCCTTCGGGTTGTGCGAGGCCGTAATCTGGGCGCCACCGTCGTGACCGTCGCGGGCCACCGCGAAATACATCATATCGGTGCCCATCAGGCCGTAGTCGACGACGTCGGCCCCCTGCGCGCGCGCGCCCTCGATAAACGCGGCGGCGACCGATGGAGAGGAGAGCCGCATGTCGCGCGAGACGGCGATGCGCCGCGCCTTCAGATACGCGACGAAGCCCTGCCCGATCATCCGGGCCGCATCCTCGTTGACCTCCGAGGGGTAGAGCCCGCGGACGTCGTACGCCTTGAAAATCGCCGGAGTGATGGTCATAGCCTGCTGTAGTCGGTGATCACGGTCTTGTCGCCCAGGACGACCGGGCTCTCGAGAACGGCGTTGCGGCCGATATGGCAGTTGCGGCCCAGAATCGATCCCCTTACCGTCGCCTCGCGGCCGATCCATCCGTTCGCCCAGATGATGGCGCCGTCGATGACGGCCGCCTCATCCACGTGTGTCTGCCGGCCGATGACGGAATAGGGCAGGACCTTCGTGCACTGCTTGATGACCGCGCCGTCGTCCACGAAGCAGGGCCCGTGCAGCTCGACGCCCTCCTCGATTCGCGCGCCGGGCGAAATCCAGGGCTTGTCGCGATGCCCGTCGAAAGGCGGCGCCGAATACCGTCCGTCCATGATGTCGCGATGCACCTGCAGGTACTTCGCGGGCGTGCCGATATCGATCCAGTATCCGTCGTAGACGTACGCGACGAACGTTTCGCGGCGCTCGATGAGCGACGGAAAGAAGCTGCGCTCGATCGACCACGCGGTCTCCTTCGGAATCCGCTCGAACGTGTCGGGTTCGAGCACATAGATGCCGGCGTTGATCGTGTTGCACGTGATCTCGTCCTCGCCCGGCTTCTCGAGAAACCTCTGGATGTTGCCCCGGGCGTCTGTTTCGACCAGACCATACGCCCGCGGGTTCTCGACCGGCGTGAGGACGATGGTCGCCTTCGCCTTGCGCTCCCGGTGCATGGCCAGGACCGCCGCCAGATCCACCTGTGTGAGCACGTCGCCATTGAAGACGACGACCGATTCGGTCAACGAGTCGCCGGCGTACCGGACGGCGCCAGCCGTGCCGAGCGGCATCGGTTCGACGACGTACCGCAGCTTGAGGCCGAGTCCCTCGCCCTCCCCGAAGATCTCCTCGATCCGGCGGGGCTGGTAGTTCAGGCTGAGGATGACCTCGTCTATCTCGGGCACCTGCCGCAGCAGGTCGATCTGGTAGTAGAGGAACGGCCGGTTGAAGATCGGCACAATGGGCTTCGGCGTATGGACCGTGAGCGGCCGCAGCCGCGTGCCTCTTCCACCTGCAAGGAGAATCGCCTTCATGTCAATCAACGATCATAATTCAGCTCTCGGCTATCAGCGCTCGGCGCTCTCAGGCTGGCTCGAAGGCGGACAGCTGACAGCCGGGAGCCGAGAGCGTAAGATTGAGCAGGCATGAACCTGCCCAACGCCCTGACGCTCGGTCGCATCTTTCTGGTGCCGCTGCTGGTGGTGGTGCTCCTGACGAAGTTCGAAGGGCGTCTGATCTTCGGCATCCGGAAGGAGCTCGTTGGGGCCGCGATCTTCGGGCTGGCTTCGCTCACCGACTGGCTCGACGGCTATCTCGCTCGCCGGCGGCAGCAGGTGACGACCCTCGGCCAGTTGATGGACCCACTGGCCGACAAGCTGCTGATCACGGCGGCGCTCGTGTCGCTCGTGCAGATGGATTTGGCGCCGGCGTGGATGGTCGCGGTCATTCTCGGGCGCGAGTTCGCGGTGACGGTCCTGCGCAGCCTCGCACACTCCCGCGGCGTCGTCATCGCCGCCTCGCCGCTCGGGAAGTTCAAAATGGCGTCGGAGGTCGTCGCGATCCTCCTGCTCATCCTCGGCCGGGATCACCTCCAGCAGTTCTTCGTGCTTGGAAGGATCGCGCTGTGGGTGGCCATGCTGACGGCGGTGGCATCGGCTCTGGACTACTACCGACGGTTCAGCCACGTCCTGACCCAGAACGCCAGGCCGCTCGAGCCGGTGCCGGGGAACGCCGATCAGGCCTCCCGCGTTGCCGACGTTTCGCCCAGCCGCCGGATTTCCTGAAAACGTCCAACCTTCCCACTTCAGCCTTTCTACTTCAGCCTTCTTACTTCAGCCTTCTTACTTCAGCCATCAGCCTTTCCCCTCGTTCTTCTTGATCTGGGTTGCGATGCTCGCCTTGAGCTCCGCCGAGCGTTGCTGGGCCTCTTCCAGGTATTCGCTCTGTTCGAACTCGGCAATGAGCTTGTCGTAATAAACCAGCGCCTCGGCCGGACGCTCGATCTTCACCAGCGACTCGGCGAGGTGGTAGTACACCGCATCCCGGTTGGTGAACTCGGGGTCGTTCTTGAGCACCGCCGCGAAGCGCTCGATGGCGCCGGGGTACCATCGGCTCCTGAAATAGAAGAACCCGACGCGGTACTCCGACTGGCTCAACCGGTCACGTGCCTCGCGCAGGCGCTGCTGCGCTTCGGGAAGCAGCGCGCTGCGCTCCACGGTCGAATAGCGCTCGGTGAACGCCGTCAGCTCGCGGATCGCGTCCCGTGTTTCCGTCTGGTCCCGCTCCGGGCCGTGCATCTGGTAGAAGTACGTCATCGCCAGCTTGAACTGCGCGTAATCCGCGCGACGGTGCGTGGGATAGAAGGACAGGAACTCGCGGAACTCGTTCTGCGCGAGCACGTAGCCCTCGGCTGTCCCGTCGCCGATGTAGGTATCGCCGATTCCGAGCTTGGCGTCGGCGCGATAAATACTCTGCGGGTAGGTATCGACCAGCTGCCGGAAGAACTCCCTGGCGGTGAACCATTTCTGTTCGTTCAGCGCGGCGGTGCCACGCTCCCACAGGAACTTGTCCGGTTCGAGCGTGCCGACCGGAATGCGCGTAGAGCTGCCCGCGCACGCGGCCGCCAGCCCCAGCATCGTCACGACGGCCGCACGGCCGAGAAATCGAACAGCGCTCATCGTCCTCCGACGAGCGCAGGTGTACTCGCAAGCCATCGATACTCCGCTTCCAGTCCCTGCTCCAGTGGTACTGCCGGCACGAATCCCAGATCGGCGCGCGCCAGCGTCGTATCAGCAAACGTGTCTCGCATATCGCCTTTCTGCGCGGGTTCGCGCCGTATGTCGAGCGGCTTTCCCACGAGCTTCGCGATGATGTCGAGCACGTGGTTCACCGTGACGCGTGAGCCGCCGCCAACGTTGTACGCGCGTCCCGGAACCCCCCGATCGCCGGCGGCCACCGTCGCGGCCACCGCGTCGCTCACGTAGGTGAAATCCCGTGTCTGCTCGCCATCCCCATAGAGCGTGATCGGCTGTCCCGTGAGCGCCGCCCTGATGAACCTGTAGAACGCCATGTCCGGGCGCTGACGCGGTCCATACACCGTGAAGTAGCGGACGGAGGTCGTCGGCACCTGGTGGTTGACGAGATACAGGTGGCAGAGCTGCTCGGCAGCCAGCTTCGTGACGCCGTAGGGCGAAACCGGCTGTGGAAGCGCGTCCTCCCGCATCGGAATCGGCACCTGGTCCCCGTACAGCGAGGAGCTCGACGCGTACACGAACCGGTGCAGAGGGCGGCCGACGCATGCCTCGAGCAGCAGCTGCGATGCCTCGATGTTGTTCTCGGAATAGACGCGGAAATCGTGGCCCCAGCTCTTTCGCACGCCGGCCTGCGCCGCCAGGTGGAACACGTGGGTGATGCCGTCGAGCAACGCCGGCACGTCGATGTCCTGCAGGCGCGCCTCTACGAACCGGAAGCCGGGGCGATTGGCGTTTGCCGCGACGTTCGCCTCCTTGATCGGGCGGGGATAGTAGTCGGTGAAGCAGTCGATCCCCGTGACCTCCGCGCCGCGATCGAGCAGCGCACCCGTCAGATGCGACCCGATGAAGCCCGCTGCGCCGGTCACGAGCGCCTTCACGCGAACACCTCCCGGATACGGGCAGGGAGCCGGCAAGGGCGGCCGGTGCTGTCGAGCGCGGCGTGTACCGTCCTGCCCGTTGCCGCCACCAGATCATCGGCGATGCGTCGCACCTGGTAAGTAAACTCCATCCGCACGGGCGACAGCAGCCGTCCCGATGCGTGAATCTCCAACTCGTCGTCATACCGGGCGGGGCGGTGATACTCGCAGTGGGCTTCGATGACCGGCAGCGACACGCCCGAATGCTCCATTTCCCGGTAGGTCCATCCGAGGCTCCGGAGCAGGTCCGCGCGCGCCACCTCGAACCAGACGAGGTAGTTCGCGTAATAGACCACCCCCATCTTGTCGGTTTCCGCGTAGCGAACGCGCACGACCGAGCGGGATACCGGAGACGAGCGGGTGGATGGATTCGCGGTGATGTCGACTCTCATTCAGACGCGCTGCACGGGGGCCAGTGCGGCCTCGCGCAGCTCGCGGGTGGCGCGCTCGGGATCGGCGGCGCCGAAGATCGCGACACCCGCCACCAGGATGGTCGCACCGGCGGCCACGAGCCGCGCAGCGTTCGAGGCGTCCACACCCCCGTCCACCTCGATGTGCGCCCGGTTTCCCGCGGCGCCGAGCAACTGTCGCACCGCTCTGATCTTAGACTCGCTGCGGGGGATGAAAGTCTGGCCGCCGAAGCCGGGGTTGACCGACATCACCAGCACGTGATCGACGTCGGCGGCGACCTCCTCCAGCGCGACCACCGGGGTAGAGGGGTTGATCGCCACCCCCGCCCTGATGCCCAGACTCTTGATGAAGTGAATCGTCCGGTGCAGATGAGGCAGCACTTCCACGTGCACCGAGATCATCGCCGCTCCTGACTCCGCGAACGCTTCTATGTAGCGATCCGGCTCCTCGATCATCAGGTGGACATCAAGGGGGACCTTGGCCACGCGACGAATGGACTTCACCACGGGCGGGCCCATCGTGAGGTTCGGCACGAAATGCCCGTCCATCACGTCGATGTGGAGAAAATCGGCGCCGCCACGCTCGGCGGCCTCGATGTCCCGTCCGAGGGCCGCAAAATCGGCGGCGAGCAGTGAAGGGGCGATCAGGACGTTCAACGGCTGACCTCGATGGAAATGGCTTCTCCTGGCGCGATCTGGAACCCCGCCTGCGGGTTCTGCCGCAGGATGACACCGGCCGGCACACCCGGATACGGGTGATCCCCGACGACCGCCACGCGGAACCCCCGTGCCCGCAGCAGGTCGGCCGCGCGGTCGCCGTTGACGCCGATCAAATCCGGCATGACGTAGGTTGCACCCCGTTCACCTCGATTCACGAGCATCGCCACCTCGGTCGATGTGCTCTTGGGCGGAGGATTCTGCGCCACGACCGTCCCGACCGGATATTCGGAGGATCGGATCTCGGCCAGGGCCCGCACGGCGAAGCCCTCCTGCTGCACGCGCATCTGTGCCAGCCGCTCCGATTCCCCAACGAGCGTCGGCACGAGGGTCGACCGTGGTCCCGCGCTGATCCACACCTTGACGCTCCGCTCGCGCCTGGTGCTCAGCCCGGCCGCGGGTTCCTGCTCGACCACCTGTCCTGCAGGGACTTTCGCGTCCAGGCGGCGTCCCTCTTCGACCTTCAGGCTCAACCCCGAATCAGCCAGAAGCGCCGAGGCCTCGTTCACCGTCTTGCCCGCCAACTGCGGAACGGTGACCTCGCGGGCCCTGAGCGCTATCCGCATCGCGGCGCCCGCAAAGAGCACGTAGGTCAGCAGGAGGGCGCCCGCGAGCATGAGCAGCTTGCCGGCGCTCCACACGCGCGTCCTAAAAGCCATGAATACGCAAGTTTATCACCGACCGCCGGCGCACTCCCGGGGGGTCTGCTCCGAAGTCCCGGGACAAACAGCCGGTTCGGCCCGCGACGGGCACGAGAGCTGTTGTCGTATCGCTCGGGCCGGATCAGCCGGATGATGCGCAAATCAAGACCTGACGCCAGATCGGAGAATCGCCGCGAAGAACGCTTCAACCCCGTCACGGAACGGATACGTGCGCAGGTGGCCCATGTCATTGACCAGAGGCCCCATCCCGGGGGGCAACCTGGGCGGAGCGGCCGGCTCCATGCCGCTCACCGCGGCAAACGCCCGGACGACATCCTCGTTCTCTTCGGGTTCGCTCGAGCAGGTCGAATAGATCAACCGCCCGCCGGGCTTCAACACCGCAGCCGTCTGTCGCAGCATCTCCAACTGGAGCCGGCTCAGCTGGACGAAGTCCGACTCCCGCCGACGCCACTTCACATCCGGGTCGCGTCGCACGGTCCCCAGCCCGGAACAGGGCGCGTCCAGCAGAACGCAGTCGAACACGCGCCCGAACGGCAGCGGCGACGAGGCGTCCGCCTGGAGGATGTGGATGCAACGAGCGCCGGAGGCCGCCACGGTTTGGATCAGCAACTCGACCCGCGGGCGCCGCACGTCGCAGGCGGCGATCAGCCCGCGATCCTCCATCATCCCCGCCATCGCGATGGTCTTGCCGCCAGGCGAGGCGCAGGCATCGAGCACCCGTTCGCCGGGCCGCACTCCCGTCATGAACGGCACGAGCTGCGAGGCTTCCTCCTGGACCACGAAGAGGCCCTGACCCGCCAGCGCGGTCAGCAGCGGATTGCCGCGCGCGACGATGAGGCCGTCGGGCGCCAGATGTGCGGGTTGCGTCTCGACGTCCAGATCGGCGAGCGCGGCCGCCAATCCTGCCGCGGTGATTCGCAGCCGGTTCGCGCGCAAGGTCAGCGCCGCCGGCGTGTTGTTGAACGCGGCCCACGACGCCGCCCGATCGAAGCCGTATCGATCGAGCCATCGCGCCACGAGCCAGCGCGGATGCGACAGCGTGATAGAGAGGTAATCGAGCGCCGCCTCCCGGTCCGCGTCGGACCCCGGCCGCGGCGGCAGCGGCAGCCGATTCCGTTCCCGGCTGACGCGCCGAAGCACCGCGTTGACCAGCGGCGCCGCACTTCGTTTGCCCGCGCGGCGCGTCAGGCTGACCGCGTCGTTCACCGCCGCGGACGCCGGCACGCGATCCAGATGCAGCAACTGGAACATCGTCAGCCGCACGACGACGAGCACTTCGGCGTCCATCCGCCCGGCAGGACGCCGGGTGAACTGCTCGACGATGTGATCGAACGCGCCCTGCCACCTCAGGGTCCCGTTGACGATCTCTCCCGCCAGCGCACGGTCCCGCTCGTCCTCCAGCGACTGTCGTGCGTGGGCGAGCGCATGGGGAAGGTCGGCGCGCCCGTTCTCGACGGCGAGCAGCGTCTCGTACGCGGCCACCCGTGCGGGGCCAATCATCAGGAGTCGAGCGTCAGACCTGGAGCGATCCTGTGTCCCGCGAGGAACTCGCGAGCGGACATGACCCGCCGGCCCTCGGGCTGCACCGCCACGAGCCTCAGAACGCCGCCACCGCCGGTTGCGACATCCAGGCGATCCCCTTCGGCGCGAACGACGGTGCCTGCGGAGGCCGTCGTGCGCTCCTCGAGGACCGCGGTCCGGTGCAGGAGCGTCCGACCGCCGGAGATTCGCGAGGAGACCAGCGGCCAGGGCTGCAATCCCCGAACCAGGTTGTGAATCCGGACCGCAGGCAGGTTCCAGTCGAGCATGCCTTCGTCCCGGGTAATCTTCGGCGCGAGCGTGACCCGGCGCTCGTCCTGCGGCATTTCGGTGGCGCGGCCATCGGCCATCCGGTCGACCACGTCGACGAGCAGCGCGGCGCCGAGTTCTGCGAGCGCGCGTTCCACCTCAGGGCTCGTTTCCTCGGGACCAATGGGCCGTCTCAGCGACGCGAACATCGGGCCCGCATCCAGTTCTTTGACGACGCGCATGATCGTCACCCCTGTGTCGGTGTCGCCGGCGATCACGGCACGGTGCACCGGCGCCGCGCCGCGCCACCGCGGCAGCAGGGAAGCGTGCACGTTGATCATGCCCAGACGCGGAATCTGCAGGAGCGATTCCGGCAGCAGCCTGCCGTAGGCGGCCACCACGCCCAGGTCGGGCCGCAGCGCGCGAATCGACTCGAGAAACGCCTCGTCTCTGACCTTCTCTGGCTGGAGCACCGGGAGGCCGTGCTCCTGCGCCAGCGCCTTGGTCGGCGTCGGCGCGAGGTGATGGCCCCGGCCTCGCGGCCGATCCGGCTGCGACACTACCGACACCACGTGATGGCCGGACGCGATCAGCCGTCGCAGCGACGGGATCGCAAACTCCGGCGTACCGAAATAAATGATTCGTAGCGGAGCGCTCACCATTTACCCGAGCGCTTGAGCTTGGCAATCCGGCGCACGATCAGATCCCGCTTGATGCCGCGCAGCCGATCGACGAACACGAGCCCGTCGAGATGATCCATCTCGTGCTGGAATGCGCGGGCGAGCAGCTGGGTTCCCTCGATCGTCTGCGCCTCCCCGTGACGGTCGAGGCCGCTCACGACTGCCCGTGCCGGCCGCACGACCGTTGCATTGAAGCCGGGTACGCTCAGACAGCCCTCATCTTCGAGCTGCATCCCTTCGCGTTCGACGACCGTGGGGTTCACCATCACGATCAGCCCCTTGGGATCCCGGCCAACCGACGTGTCGATCACGAAGATCCGCAGCGGGACACCAACCTGCGTGGCCGCGAGCCCCACGCCGGGCGCCGCATACATCGTTTCGATCATGTCGTCGATCAGTACCTGCAGGCTGTCGTCGAACGTCGTCACGTCCTGGGCCGTCTGGTGGAGCTGCGAGTCGCTGTACTTGAGGATCGGCCGAATCATCGGGGTTGAAAACGTGCGCGCAGATCCGCGTCGCTGGCGGCAAGCGCGCGCCCCATGGCGGTTACAGAGTCGCCGCCAAACCGTTCGGTGAGCGCGTCGGCGAGGACGATGGCCACCATGGCTTCGCCGACCACCGCGGCGGCCGGCACGGCGCAGACGTCGCTTCGCTCGATGGCCGCCGGGGCCGCTTCCATGGTCTCCAGGTCGACGGACCTGAGAGGCTTCATCAGCGTGGAAATTGGCTTCATCCAGGCCGACACCCGGAGCGGCTCGCCATTGGTGACCCCGCCCTCGAGCCCCCCGGCGTTGTTGGACGGCCGGGCCAGACCCGTCGGACTTGCGCCCGTGGCAGCGCGAACGATTTCGTCGTGAACGAGCGAACCGGGACGCTCGGCGACGTCGGGGCCAAGCCCCATGCCAACCGCCTTGATTGCGGGGATCGACATCAACGCCTGGGCGAGACGTCCGTCGAGCTTCCTGTCCCACTGGACGTAACTCCCCAAACCGACTGGAACACCGCTCGCAATGATCTCGAATGCGCCGCCGATCGTGTCGCCTGCCTCCCTGGCGCGATCGACCTCTTCGATCATCCGCCGCTCGACCTGCAGATCGACGCAGCGGAGCGGCGAGTCCTCCGGCAGCGCGGCGGCGGCCTCGAACGCCACCGTCAGGTGTTCGGGCAGCCTCACAGGCCCCAGGGCAAACACATGGCTGGCGATGCGGACAGCGGCCACTGCTGACAACAACTGCCGCGCAACGGCGCCGGCGGCCACGCGTGCGGCGGTCTCCCGCGCGCTCGCGCGCTCGAGCACGTCCCGGATGTCACGGCGGTCGTACTTGGCGAGGCCCGCGAGATCGGCGTGGCCGGGCCGCGGGCGTGTCACCGGCGGCCGTCGCGCTCCGGTCGCCTCCGCCGGCACATCGCGGGAAACGTGCATGGTCTGCTGCCAGTTCGGCCAGTCACGATTCTCGATGAGCATCGCAATCGGCCCGCCAATCGTTTCGCCACCACGGACGCCGGAGAGGACCTCGGCCCGGTCCGACTCGATCGCCATGCGGCGCCCGCGTCCGTATCCGCCCTGACGGCGCCGGAGGTCGCGAGTGATGACGTCGAGATCGATCGGAAGCCCCGCGGGAATGCCTTCGAGGATCACGACGAGCGCGCGGCCGTGCGACTCGCCGGCGGTGAGAAAACGCACCATGGAGGCAGAAATTGTATACGAGGTTCAGGGGTTCAGGGGCTCAGGAGGTTCAGGGTTCAGGGTTCAGTCCAAGAATGTCCTTGTGATGGGTGGCAGGGTAGAGGGTGAGAAAACGCACCGTGCCAGCGGCAGGGGGGGCGAAGTTTCTGCAGCAGGAGGGAAGCGCCCCCGTGATTTTCTTCGGAAATCCTGAGGCCGCGCGCCGGGCGGTCATCTTGCACGGCGCGATCGCGAGAGAGCGATGTCGGAACTGCTCGCCGATCGTTTCCTGCCGTGGGGCACGACGTGGATCGATCTGGCCAGCGGAGCCGCCGTTCGTCTCAGGAGGGCGGAGGCCGGCTCGGAAATCGACCGCCTCGTGTGGAGCGACTGGTGTGCAACGCTCGCACGCATGCGGCATCCGCTGCTGAATCAGCTCGTGGACTACGGCTTCGCCGACGCCGGCAGAACATTCGAGGCCTATTGCGTGGCTCCACCGGTGCCCGCGCGCGGCGCGGGCATTCTGAGGCACCTCGTCCGCTTCCTCGAAGCGAACGCCCTGCATCTGAGTCGCGACGTGGCTGCCCTCGCCCTCCGGCAGATCTGCGCAGCTCGCGGAGCGCCGCGACGGCGGCCGCTCGGCATCATGCTTCAGCCGCGGCGTGCGATCGAAACGCTCGACGAGGTCCTCGCGGATGTCGCGCCGGGTGGAGTCGTGGCGCTGACCGTGTTGGGGCAGCACGGGTCGGGGCTTCGAACGCTCCGGGCGCACGTGGCACGCAGTGCGCGGCTTCAGGGCTACATCCCGGTCGCCGCGAGCTTGATTGCGAGCGCGCCGCAGATCGTCCGGCGGCTCGGCGAGCGTCACGTGTGTGTGCTGCTCGATCCCGACACGCCTCGCGATGTCGAGCAGACCGCGGCTGCACTGGCCGCGACGCTCGGGCTCCAGAGCGCCCGCAGGCACGTCCTGGTTCGCTTCAGTCGCGCGCCGGCCGCAGCAGCTGAGACCTTACGTCTCGAACCGATGGGAGTAACGGCAATGATCTCGATGGTCTACCTGGATCCCGACTGCGGCCCGGACCGCTCCAGCGTGGTTGCGGCCGCCCGCAGTGCGGAGGGCAATCCGGGACAGTTCCTGTTGCAGCTCGGCGCGAGCCCGTTTCCCGAGCACCAGCCCGCTTCGGTCGTCGTCCACGAGAGCGCGACTGCCTACGTGACGCGTTCACGGTCCGTTCCGAATCGGCCTGGTGCTCCAGACACCACCTCCATCGACGACGCCGATTCACCCCTGCACGGCAGCCGTCCCCCGTCTCGCTCGATTCTCTCCGCAGGACACCGGGCCGCACGCCTGGCCGCACGCGGGCGTCATGCCTCCGCAATTCGGCTCCTGACACGCGCGACCAGAGTTCTGGAGCGTCGGGGCGAACGCCTCGTGGCTTCGCAGTGCGCCGAGCAGCTTGGCTGGATTCTGCGCGATCGTGGCCGCACCGACGACGCGCTCGAGCACTTCGCGCGCTGCCGGACGCTCGCGGGCGACAAGATCCAGGAGATCCGGGGATCGATCGCGACCGGCGTCGCCTGGACCGACCAATGCCGCTTTGCCGAGGCCGAAGCCGCCCTTCGCGGAGCGTTGACGGCTGCGGATTTGCTGCGCGACATCGGGCTGGAGCATCGCGCGCGGCTCGCACTCGGGCGCTGTCTCTACTGGAGTCTCCGTGCGGACGAAGCAGCCATCGTGCTCGAGCCGGTACTCGATCGCGAATCACCCTGTCGTGCAGAGGGCCTCGCCCTGTCCACGCGGATCAGCGTGGCCCAGGGAGACTTGCGCGCGGCGGTACGGTGCGCGGGCGAAGCGCTCGCTGAGGTCGACGATCGAGAGCCGCGCCTGGTTGCGGCTGCCGCCCGGGCCATGGCCTTCGCACAGGCGGCCCTTGGAGACGACCGCCATGCGCGCGCGTCCATCCGGCAGGGGCTCGCGGCCGCGAGTGCAGCGCACACACCGCTTCAGGCGCTTCGACTCCGGACGATCCTGGCGTGGCTCGGCGATCGGCACTCGAGTACCCCCGGCGCATCCGCACAACTTTGCGGAAACCTGGCGCGCCGCTCCCTCCCGCCGCTGCTCCTCCGGCAGCTGGAAGACGATCCTCGACGCCAGCTCCAATCACCGCGCGTGCACGGCGGTGAGCTGCCGTCCTCGGCCATCGAACAACTTCAGGAGCTCCTCGAGCTCGCCTATAGTGCGCCGAACGATGGGGCCGGAGTCACAGCAGTGGCAAAAACCTTGTGCGAGAGGCTCCGGGCCGCGGCAGTGCTCGTCGTTGCCGCAGGGCCCGATCGCCGGCTCCTCGGCCGTGCGGGCAGGCCCTGGGCGGGAGATCTGCGTTTGGTGGAGCGCGCGCTCGCCTATGCGGGATCGGACGCGGTCTTTTCGAGCGAAGCACCGCTCGAGGCCGCACAGCACGTCGGCTGCGGAGGCCAGACGATCGCGGTATTGGCCTGCCGGTGGACGCCGACGGCAGCCGTGGATCGAGCGAGCGCTTCGGCGCTCCTCCGCACGGGCGCTCTCGCCATGGCGCCAGCCGTCCGCGCCATGCTCGAGCGCCCGGCGGCGCTCGACACCGAGCCGGCGTGGCGCGAACTGATCGGCGCCAGTCCACAGACCCTCTCGCTTCGCGAGGCAATCACCCGTGCCGCGAGAGCGCCATTTCCGGTGCTGATCGAAGGCGAGAGCGGCAGCGGCAAGGAGCTCGTCGCGCGCGCCGTCCACCGCCTGAGCCCGCGCCGCGATCGCCGCCTCTGCGCGGTCAACTGCGCCGCGTTGTCGGAGGATCTGCTCGAGGCCGAGCTGTTCGGCCACGCTCGGGGCGCGTTCACCGGCGCCGTGGGCGAGCGGGCCGGCCTCTTCGAGGAGGCCGACGGCGGGACCTTGTTCCTCGACGAGGTGGGCGAGCTCTCGCCGAGAGCCCAGGCGAAGCTCCTCCGGGTTCTGCAGGATGGCGAGGTCCGCCGTGTCGGCGAGAACTTCGCCCGGCGAGTCGATGCCAGGGTGATTGCGGCAACGAACCGATGCCTCGAAGACGACGTCGGCGTCGGCCGGTTTCGCGCCGACCTTCGGTTCCGGCTCGACGTCGTGCGAATCGCCGTCCCGCCCCTCCGCGAGCGTGCCGTCGATATTCCCTTGCTCGTGGCGCACTTCTGGGAGGAGGCGGCGCGCCGCGTCGACTCGCGGGCGTGGCTCACCCCTGAAACGGTCCAGGCGCTCGCGCGATACGACTGGCCGGGCAACGTCCGCCAGCTGCAGAACGTGATCGCCTCTCTCGCCGTGCACGCGCCCAGACGCGGACGAGTCCCGGTGTCGCTGCTCCCCGCGCACGTGGCGCGCACGGCTGCCTCCGCGGCCACGACCTTCGGCGCCGCTCGAGAGGAATTCGAGCGCCGCTTCATCGTCGCCGAACTGGCGCGCGCCGCCGGCCAGCGCGCGAAGGCTGCGCGCGCACTCGGCGTCACTCGTCAGGGGCTCGCGAAAATGATGAAGCGGCTGGGAATGGAGGAGGAAAGGCTGAAGGCTGAAGGCTGAAGGCTGAAGGCTGAAGGCTGAAGGGAGGCGGCGGGCGGCCGTAGTATCCTCTGCTGCAACCCGCATGCTTCGCTATCTCGTCCGCCGGCTCCTGTTGACGCTCCCCGTACTCCTCGGCGTTGCGACGCTTGTGTTTGCGTTGATCCACCTCGTGCCCGGCGATCCGGCTCAGTCGATGCTCGGAGAAGGGGCATCCCAGGAGGAGGTCGTGGCGCTGCGGGAGGCGCTCGGGCTGAACCGGCCGTTGCTGGTGCAGTACCAAGCCTTCCTGACGGGGCTCGTTCGAGGTGATCTCGGATCTTCGTTCAGGTACGGCACGCCCGTCGCCCACGAAATCCGCGACAGGCTCTTCCGGACGTTCCAGCTGGCGTTCGCGGCGATGTTCGTGGCGATGCTCATCGCGATCCCGCTCGGCATGGTGGCGGCGGTGTTCAGAGGGACAGCGATCGATCATGCGGCGATGACGCTCTCCCTGATCGGCATCTCGATGCCGAACTTCTGGCTGGGACCGCTGCTGGCGATCCTCTTCGCTGTGCACCTGGGCTGGCTGCCGGTGGCGGGGACAGGGAGCCTCGCGCACCTCGTGCTGCCGGCGGTTACGCTCGGCGCGGCGCTGGCTGCCATCCTCGCGCGGATGACGCGCGCCAGCCTGCTCGAGGAGCTGCGGGAGCTGTACGTGCTCGCCGCGCGGGCCCGCGGGCTCTCCCGGCTGCGTGCGATCGTGCGCCATGCCTTCCGCAACAGCCTGATCCCGGTCGTCACCATTGTCGGCCTGCAGTTCGGCGCGGTCCTGACCGGCACGATCATCACCGAAACCATCTTCGCCTGGCCGGGAGTCGGCCGACTGCTCATCCAGGCGATCAACTTCAGGGATTATCCGCTCGTCCAGGGGTGCATCCTGTTCATCTCGTTCACCTACGTCATGATGAACCTTTTGACCGACATCACCTACGGACTGCTCGATCCACGGATTCGTTACGACTGATGATCCGAGTCGGCCTCGTCATCGTTCTGATCGCCATCGGCGCCGCGCTGCTGGGTCCGACGCTCACCCCGTACGATCCCGCATCGCAGGAGCTGGCGCGCCGGCTCGAAGGGCCGAGCCTCTCGCACCCGCTGGGGCTCGACGAGCTCGGTCGGGACATCCTCGCGCGGCTTCTTGCCGGCGCACGCATCTCCCTCCTGGTCGGCCTCGCAGTGGTGTCCGTCTCGTCCACGATCGGGATGCTGATGGGATCCATTGCAGGTTACTTCGGCGGACGGGTGGACGATCTGATCAGCAGGGTAATCGACGTGCTGATGGCGTTCCCTGGGATCCTGCTGGCGATCGCGCTCGTGGCCGTGCTCGGCCCGAGCCTCAGGAACGTGGTCCTCGCGTTGTCGGTGATCGGGTGGGTGGGTTACGCCCGGCTTGTGCGTGGCCAGGCGCTGAGAGCCCGCGAGTTCGACTTCGTGCAGGCCGCACGTGCGCTCGGTGCCGGCTCTGGACGGATTATCCTCCGCCACATCCTCCCGACCGCGATGCCAGCCGTTGTCGTGCAGGCCACACTCGGCATGGCCGGCGCGATCATCGCCGAGGCTGCCCTCAGTTTCCTCGGCCTTGGCGTCCAGCCCCCCACACCGAGCTGGGGGACCATGCTGGATGCGGGGCGGTCGCACCTCTTCGACGCTCCGCACCTCACGATTTTCCCCGGCCTCGCGATTGCGCTGCTCGTACTCGGGCTGAACTTTCTGGGCGATGGGCTGCGGGATCGAGTTGACCCCAAGATGGCGAAGTGAGGGGATATACGAGCTACCAGCTACCAGCTACCAGCTTCCACCCTTCCAACTTCAAACTTCCAGTGGCCGTTATCGGTGGAGCTTGCGCTGCAGGGCACGGGCGCCGGCGTGAGCGGGATCGATCGAGAGGGCTTTCTGCAGCGTCGCCTTCGCCGCTGCGAGGTTACCGGTGCGATATTCCGCTCCGGCCAGGGCCACCAACACGGTGGCATCTCCCGGGGCGGCGGATGCCGCGCGGTCGTACCATGCGATGGCAGCCGCCGGATCGTCCAGCCGCATCGACAGCTCTGCGATCTTCATGCAGAGGCGAACGCCGCGGCGCCGAACGGACGACACGCCGACCAGCGCGTCGTAATCGAGCAGCGCTTCCCGCGCGACGTCGAGGTGGCCGAGCCGCTCGGCGGCTTCCGCGAGATAAAAGAATGTCGTCGGCTCGACCGGAAGCTTTTCCGTGGCCCGTTGCAGCGTGCGCTCGGCGGCCGTCGGGTCGGAGGCGAGCAGCAGGGCGCGGCCGGCGAGCGCGAGAGCCTCGCCATTGTCCTCCGTGTCGGTGGCGTTCTGGAGCGCCTCGAGCGCCTTGTTGAGGGCGACCGGGTCCTCGGTGGCCTGTGCGATCTCCAGCCAGACGCGTCCAAGCGCGGCATAGGTCTGGCGGTAGGTGGGATATCGCCGCGCCGCGCGACTGAGCACCTGCACGGCGCTCTCCGAATCGCCGGCATCCGCGTGCCCAAGCCCCAGGGCGAGCTCCCGCGCCGGCCCGGGATCGAGCGCGAGCAGGGCCTCGAGCTGCGCGATCCGGTTGTCGCTGCGCCCCAGCCGGCCGTAGGCGTCGGCGAGCTCCTGGCGCGCCTGGAGCATCGCCGGTGCCAGTGCCACGGATCGCTCGAGCGATGCGATGGCGTCCTTCGGCTTCCGCGCGTCCTGCAGGCACAGCCCCATCAGATAGTGTGCCTCCGCCGACTCGTTTCGGAGCTCGAGCGCCGACTCGAGCGCCGTGATGCACGCCGAGGGCTGGCCGGCTCGATACTGGGACAGCCCGAGCTTGTAGAACAGCCGCTGCGAGCTGTCGTCGAGCGCGATGTACTCACGGTACCGCTCTGCGGCGCGCGAGTAGCGGCCCATCGCGTAGCTGACGTCGCCGAGCAACTCGCGCAGGCGCGGCGCGAGCGGATCGAGGTCGGTCGCGCGTCGCAGATCCCGCATGGCGGAATCGAGCTCCCCGCGACGCCAGTACGCCTCGCCGCGTTTGAGATGCGCCGCCATGGAGGCCGGCTTCAGCGCAATGGCGCCGCTGAACGCTTCGATACCGGCCACGAAGTCGCCCGCGGCGGCCGCCGCATCTCCGCGCGCCAGCAGCTCGCTGTAGTTGGCCTCCCGGCGCGTCACGACATAACCGTACGCGACAGCCAGGCTCCCAATCAGGAGAGCCGCGGCAAGAATCGCCCGCTTCACACGGCGATACTATCGCAGTCCAGGTCACTCGGTCCCTGAGTCCCTGCGTCCCTCGGTCCTTGGTCCCTGGTCCGGGTCCCTGGTCCGGGTCCCTGGTCCCGGTCCCTGGTCCGGGTCCCTGGTCATCGGGTCCCTCCGTCCCCGGTCCCTGGGTCCCGAGTCCCTGAGTCCCTCGGTCCCTACGTCCTGAGTCCCTGCGTCCTGAGTCCCTGCGTCCTGAGTCCCCGGTCCATGGCCCTTCGGTGTTGATGTGCCCCGGGATAAAGCACGGCGGTTCCGGACGCAGTCGGGACTCAGGGACCTGGACACAGGACCCAAGACCCAGGGACCGAGGACAGAGGGACCCATGGACCAAGGACCGAGGGACCCAATGACCAGGGACCCGGACCAGGGACCAAGGACCAAGGGACCCAGGGACCAGGGACCCGGACCAGGGACCAAGGACCGAGGGACCCAGGGACCAGGGACCCAAGTATCAGGAACTTCCCGCCCGGCTCGGGGTCAAATGGGTAATAGAGCGCCAGCTCCTTTCTGGGTGCTACGGGGTGGTAAGATGGCAGAAGGACTCTCCGTGAAGCCCGTTCGAGCCATCACCTGGACGGAGGTGGGCAGCCGCGAAGCTGCTCTGATTCAGCGTTGCGTCGCGCGCGACGAAGAAGCGTGCGCGGAGCTGGTCAGCGAGCACCAGCGGATGGTCTACCAGCTCTCCCTCAACCTCCTGGGGGACCATAACGAGGCGCTCGATCTATCGCAGGAAGTTTTCCTGCGCGTCTTCCGCACGCTTCCCGCCTTTCGCGGCCAGTCGGCGCTTCGCACCTGGATCTACCGCATCGTCGTCAACCAGGCGCGGAACCGGCAGCGATGGTGGAGGCGGCGTCATCGCTCGTATCAGGTGTCGCTCGACGAGCATCTACAGGCGCACGGCGATCTGCCCGAAAAGACGAACGGGACGCCCGACAGGGCACTGGATCGCAAAGAGCTCGCAGAGCAGATTCATCTGGCGCTCGAACGTCTGCCCTTCGATCAACGGACCGCGCTCGTGTTGCGCGAGATCGACGGGCTCAGCTACGAGGAGATCGGTTTTTCGCTCGGCATCGCCGTCGGCACGGTGAAGTCACGGCTCGCCCGCGCACGCGAGGCGCTCCGGGCGCAATTGAGGGACCTATGACGTTGTTGACCTGCGCAGCAGTGCGGCGGCGTCTTGCGGCCTACCACGATCGCGAGCTGCCGGTTCCGGAGCTCATCGCCGTCGAAGCCCACGTGCAGGATTGCCCGCCTTGCCACCGCGAGCTGCGGAAGCTGCAGGCAATCGGAGACCGGCTGCGTCTGGCGGCCGCGCCTGGTCCGGCCGACGACTGGACCGGCCTCGCTCCCGGCGTGATCAGCCGGATGCGCGCCGAAGACAGTCAGTCCTGGTCGGCCCGCGCGGGACGGCTCTTCGAGGATCTCCATCTGGTCTGGATTGGGCTGGCCTCGGCCACGGCAACGGTCATCTGCGGCGGCGTGGTGCTGGGAATGCTGCACTTCGCGTCCGCCGAGCGCCAGGATTCGCTCGGAGCGGTGATCGCCATGATGGCTGCGCCGCCCGGATCCGACCTCAACCCGCTGAGCTTCAACAACGTAATTCGGGCCCCAAGCCTGCCCACAACCGGCGGTGTGGTCATCGATACGCTCGAAAGCCGCGCGTCGGACGAGGACCTGGTTTTCGCCGTGTCCGCAATGGTCTCGAGGGAAGGCCGCGTGTCGGACGTTTCGATCCTGACGACGGATCACGACCGTCATGAGGTCGACGAGATCCTGAGCGCCATCTCCCGCGGGCGTCTCGAACCGGCACGGTTTGCCGGCGCGCCGGTCGCCGTCAACCTCGTCTGGCTCGTAGCGCAGACGACCGTGAAGGGCAAGGTTTCATAGCCACTTGCATCCCTCAGCGTCTCACTTCCGCCACCGCTGTCGCAATGTTGTCCATCGCGTCCATGGCGCGAAGGATGACGCTGCGACCGACTTCCGCCTCGTCCAGCGTCACCTCGAACTCTTCGTTGCGTGAGTCGGGAATCCCGTCCCTCGGATACACCACGCGCCACCGGCTCGCATCGAGCGAGTACTCCACCCGCTGAACCGGCGACTGCTCGTCGCGCACGGTGAAGGCAATCGTCGTCTTCACGCCGGCGCGGGTCACGGGCTGCGCGTCGATGCGCGGCGGCGTGTTGTCGATGTCGAACGTCACACTCTCCATCTCCCCGATCAGGGCAGTGCCCGGAGAGTTCGACGGCGCGTCGGACGCGGCGATCTTCACCAGATAGGTTCCATCGGGTACCGATGTCGTGTCCCACACGAAAATGGGATCCCAGAGCCCGCGCTTCAAAGCCTTCCAGGCCGTCTCTCCCTCGCGCCGATAGAGGACGTCGAACTGCATCCGGTCCGAGTTCGGGTCCTCGGCCTTCCAGACAAGAGTCTGCAGACCCTTCTGATACACGCGGCGGCCGAGCGGCGGTGAGGCCGGCGTCACGCCGGCGCCCGGCGAGGCGGCCCCGGTCTGATTTGCCTGACGACCGTCCGAGGTGTTGTCTTCGAACCCGGCAATCTCCATCTCACCGGTCGAGAAGGGCCGCTGGAACACGGTGCCTGCGGGGTGCACGGTGATGCTCTCGACTGCGGGCCGCAGATTGCGCGGCAGGTAGGCCGCCGTGACGGAGGTGAGGACGGGTGCCTGCTCGGCTTCACCGTTCAGGACGGCCCGCCACTGCAGATAGCGGGCGTTCGGGCTCGTGATCTGCTCGCCACCGGCGTTCGTATAGGGCTTCGACCACGCGCTCCAGGTCTCGTCGGGCGTGGCGGTGTTCCCGCTGCGGGTGAGGATCTCAATCTGTCCGGGGCGCGCGGCGGCCCGCCACCGGACCACGCCCCAACTGGCCACGGTGCCAGCATCGCGGACGTCGGAGTCGTACGATCCGCGACGGCCCGGAGCAGAAGAGAGCGCGAAAAGCTTCCCGGGATTGCTCGTCGCCCCGACGATGCGTCCCGAGGGTTCGCGCACGAGGGCGGTGACCTGCTTCGCGCTGGCGCGTGCGAGCAGCGTTGCTCGCGCGGGGTCGCCGCTGATCCGGAAGATCTTGCCTTCTTTTCCGGTACCCACGAGCAGGCTGCCTTCCGGCTCCACGATGACGTCGTACGGCACGTCATCGCCCGTATCCCACAGGACGTCCCAGAGGCCGTCGGGCTTGATCCGGTAGATCGCGCCGCGGCCCTGGCGTTTCGGCGCCGTAACCGCCGGCGGCGGCTGGGATCCCGCCATCGTGCCCTCGAGGACCGCGATCGTCGTGATTTCGGTGGAGACGGTCGGAACCGGCGGTCTGGCTGGTTCGGGCTCCGGCGTCTCGGTGCTTCTGTCCTGTCCCTCGGAGGGTTCGCCGCTGATCGCGGCGGCGTAGATCGTGCCGTCGTCGGCGACACGAATCTTGTGGATCTCGCGGAACGGCGAATCGAGGAGCACGAAGGCCTTGCCGGCTGAATCGATGCGAAACACGCGCCCAGGCGACTCGGTTCCCGCAATCAGATCACCGCTCGGCGAGAAGCCAAGTGACACGACATTCGTGACGTTGGCCTTGTAGAACAGCGTGCCCTTGCCGTCAGGCGTGATTCTGTAGATCTGCCCCTTGTCACCGGTCGCGGCGTAGACATGACCCGACTTATCGACGGCGAGCGCCCAGATGTACTTGTCGTCGGGGTCGAAGAAGGTCTTCGACGTGCCGTCGGCCAATAAGCGGTAGATCCGGCCGTCGGGCGAGGTGGCGACGTACAGCCCGTTGTCCGGCGCATGCGCGACGGCGTGGACCTCGAGCTCGGCGGCGTCGAAAAGGGTCGACAGCTTGCCGTCCTTTCCGACCTTCAGCACCTTGCCCTCGTTGCCCGACCCGGCCCACAGCGTGCCGTCGCCGCCGCGCAGAACGCTCCAGAGAAACGGTGCGGCCGTCTCCGCGAGCACCGTCGCTGTCGGTCCCGGGAACACCCGCCCGTCGCTGTCGATCGACAGGCCCTCGACGTCGCCCTTCAGGAAGTCGGCCTGCGATGAGACCGTCCAGAACGTCGCCGTCGCAGCTGCCAGCCCCGCCCATGCGGCCGCGGCAAACAGCACGCTCACCCCCGCACGCGAGGTTCTCGCGAAAATCTTGTGCATTGTTCGAAGAGTAACACGAGCGGAACCAGCGATTGCAGACACGTAGCACGAGCACGTCGCACGTCGCACGTGACGTTGAGCACGTCGCACACGGCACGTCGCACGTCGCACGTGACGTTGATGTCGCACGTGACGTGACGTCGCACGTGACGAAAAACTATCGCGCCGTGCCACCCTCGACGTCGATGGTGAGGAGTCGCGACCCGGTGACCGCCGAGTCCATCGGGAGTTCCCACTCGCCGACGGTGGCGCTGCGAATCGGCGTGAAGCTGCCGCCGTTGCGATCGCTCTCGAGCACGCCGAGGATCGACGGGGGCAGTGCGGTCATGGCCTCGCCGTTGACAACGGCGCCTGGCCTGCCGGTCATCAGGCGGATGTAGACGCGGTTGTTACGCCGCGTGTCGTTGAGCAGCCTGACCATCTGCGCAACGGTCTGCGGATCGACTGACCGCCGCAGCTCGCGCTGCTCGATGACGTTGAGCTGCCGGCCGTCGCTCACGAGGATCGACAGCGGCCCTGACGCGTTGGCCGGAATCTGGATGGGGACCGTCGAGATCTGCTCCTCTCCGCGGTAGCTGCGCGTCAGGATCTTCAACGGCAGCGTGCGGCCGGCGCGTGGATGCACCTCGTCGAGCCACACGCGCTCGATGCTCACGCTGCGCGCTGTCTCCGCGGAGTTGATCTCGATATCGAGGGCCTCTACCGTAATCGGCTCGATGTCGTTCGACAGCAGCATCGTGATCGGGCCGGCCACGGCCGCCGCGGCGCCCAGCACCGGGCTGTCGCCGGTGAAGACATCCTCGACATCCAGGCTCGCGTGCCCCTTGATGCGGGCGCGGCTCTTCACCGTAAACGTGGCGGCGCCGAACTGCCGCTCGTAGGCGGTGAGCGTGTTGAACATCGCCACATAGGCGAGCAACGGCGTGAAGAGCTGATCGTTGACCAGTTGATACGTGAAGGTCCGCTTCGGGGCAACGCCATTCTGCTGATCACTTCGCTGAAGCGTGACCTTCATCGGGATCAGCCTGGGTCCCGGACCGAGCGTCCCGGCGATTGCCGTGGCTCGATCCTGCTGCATGGTGCCGATCGTTTCGCCCATCGCCGAGATCTTGAACGACGTCATGAGGCTGGGCAGCAGCGTGTAGACATGCGCCCGGGTCAGCGGGAACTCGGCGGGGCCGAGATTGTAGAAGGGGTGGCCGAAGGCGTAGACACGATCGCCGTCGATGTGGGTGACCGTCCCCGTCGCGCCCATCTCGAGGTCGCCGCCGATGAGCGAGACGCCAATCGCGTCGCCCTCGCGCAACGGGCCATCGATGGGCGGCAGCTTCGCGTCCGCGCCGCCAGAGACCGTCGGCGTGAACCCTCCGTCGCGGAACGGAGCCGAGATCAAATCGACAGTTTCTGGCTCGAAACCGCTCAGGACGAGCGGCGTCGAGATGGGACGCAGCATCGAGCCGATCTGCGCCCCGACCGCGGCCGGCAGGCCAATCGCCTGGACATCGGCCGGACGGCTCGCAAACGGCGCCAGCCGCCCTTGTGTCGCGCGCAGCGCGGCCGTCAGGCTGTCCCGGGTAATCGGCAGTTCGAGCCGCGCCTGTGCGGTGGCGCGCCGCGCCACCGTGGTGGCGTCCTTCATCTGTCCGATTGGCGTGATGCCGGCGATGGGTTCCGTCGCGAACGCGCCGATGGAGTAGGAGACCGCGCCGATGAGCCGGCCGTCCACGTAGACCGGGCTGCCGCTCATGCCCTGCGCGACGCCGGATTCCTCCAACCCGGCTCCCTCGAGCCGGGCGAGAATCAGGTCGCGTCGCGGGCCCTGAACGTTCTTCAGCACGCCCAGGATGTGGACCTTGAACTCCTGCAGCTCGGTTCCCTGGAGCACCGTGCGCCCCACGCCGATCATGCCGGGGCGGACCTCCTCGAGCGGCATCAGGGGTGTTGTCGCCGGAAGCGACGCGCCGAGCAGGAGAGCGGCGGCCATGGCCGCGACAGCAGTTCGCAATTTCATGACTCAACAGGGAAAGGGGGCGCCTGTTTCAGTTATACGGACCAACCGCTTGCCTGGTCAAGGAGAAAGGTGCTATCGTTCCCTCCTTTCCGTCTATGTGCCTTCTCAGCCTCGTTCACCGTCCGGCCGGCCATTTCGGTGGCTATTCTGGGTATTGGTGGCGTGTGTCTGGCGAGGGGGCATACCGTTAGGCCTGCAAATCGCAGGTGGGATTTCCGGAAAGCCTCCTCAGCCCTGCTGAGGAGGCTTTTTTCGTTTCGGGAGCTTTCTCGCTCGAAGCCAATGGGTGCGCCAGACATTTGCGTGACGGTCACCGGCCGGACCATGGCGGACATTCGTCGTGCCAGGGACGAAGCCGTGCATGCCGACCTCGTGGAGCTCCGGCTCGATGGCATCCATCGGCCCGATGTCGCGACGGCGCTTGCGGGCCGGCGGCGACCCGCCATCGTGACCTGCCGACCCGCCTGGGAAGGCGGCCGATACCACGGGGACGAAGAGGGCCGGCGGCGGTTGCTGGCGGCCGCGCTCGATCAGGGGGCGGAATTCGTGGACGTCGAGGCCGCGTCGCCCTTCGCTCGCGACCTGCTCGCGGTACGCAACGGCCGCGGGATTGTGCTGTCCGCGCACTACTTCGGCCGCGCGCCAGACGATCTGCCCGCGCGCTACGCGGCCATGCAGGATGCGGCACCCGAGGTCGTCAAGCTGGCCGCGGAAGTCGGCAGCCTGACCGAGCTGCTGCCGATTTTCGAGATTGCCGACGCCGGACGCGGGCGCAAGACACCGTCGCATGTCCTCATCGCGATGGGCACCGCGGGGATTCCCTCCCGCGTGCTGTCCGCGCGGCTGGGAAACCGGTGGACGTATGCCGGCGACGGCGTGGCGCCCGGCCAGCTGCCGGCGGAGCGTCTCGTCCGGGAGTTTCGATTCCGCGAGGTACAGCCCGGCGCCGCGCTCTACGGTGTGGTCGGAAACCCCGTCGTGCAGTCGCTCTCTCCGGCGATGCACAACGCGGGTTTTGCGTCGCTCGGCCTCGACGCGGTGTATGTGCCCCTCCAGGCGAGTGACGCCGACGATTTCGTGCGCTTCGCGCGCCGCACGCGGTTGAGAGGCGCTAGCATCACGGCACCCTTCAAAGTCGCCCTCATGTCCCGGATGGACGAGATCGAACCACTGGCGCGGCGCGTGGGCGCAGTCAACACGCTGGTCGTGCATGACGACCGATGGCTTGGCTTCAACACGGACGTCCACGGCTTTCTCGCGCCGCTCGCCGGTCGAATTCACCTCAGAGGCGTTCGCGCGACGGTCCTCGGGGCCGGTGGCGCCGCGCGGGCGGTCACGCTCGCGCTGGTCGATCAGGGTGCCGCCGTCACGATCAGCGCCCGGCGCGAAGAGACGGCCGCGGCTCTGGCCGCGGAGGCGGGCGCCAGCGTGGGCCGGTTTCCGCCGCCTGCGGGCAGCTGGGACGTCCTCGTGAACGCCACGTCCGCCGGCAGCGCGGCCGCGCCCGTCAATCCCATCGAGGGCACGCCGCTCGAGGGGGAAATCGTCTTCGACCTCGTGTACGCGCCGGCCCGGACTCCGCTGCTGGAGGCCGCCGAAGAGGAAGGGTGCCTCACGATTGGTGGTCTCGAGATGCTGATCGCGCAGGCGGAGCGGCAATTCGAATTGTGGACGGGCCAGCCACCGCCACACTATCTGTTCAAGTCCGCCGCTGTCCAGGCCGTGGCGCCTTTGCAGGACCACCCGGCCGCCGGAGCCCTATGAAGCTGACCTCCTTCGAAGAGTTCGTCGACCTTTCCCGCCGCGGCACGTTCGTGCCGGTGGTCAAGGAGATCATTGCCGACCTGCAGACGCCTGTCTCGGCATTCCTCAAGATCGCCGAACACTCCGACTACGCGTTCCTGTTCGAAAGCGTCGAAGGCGGCGAGCACGTGGCGCGGTATTCGTTCCTGGGCAAGGACCCGTTTCTGGTGCTGCGCGCGCGCGGCGGCCGCACCACGATCGAGCGATCGGGGACGACCACCAGCCTCGACGAGCCGTTCGTCGCCGTGCTGCGGCGGCTGATGGCCCAGTTCCAGTCGCCCTTCGTCCCCGGGCTTCCGCGGTTCACTGGGGGCGCCGTCGGTTTCATAGGCTACGATGCGTCGCCGCTGTTCGAGCCCGTGCTGGCGGAGGCGTGGACGTCGGCACGGTGGAACACGCCGGAAAGCGAGGAGCAGGACGGCGGCTTCATGCTGTTCGACACGGTGCTCGCCTTCGATCACCTGAAGCACCGAATCCTGATCATCTCGAACGCCCGCATCACGGCCGACGAGGATCTGCAGGCGCTCTACCAGTTCGCGTGCGCCAGGATCGAGTTCCTGGAACGGGAGCTCGAAGGCGGCCTGTCCCAGCGCGAGCCGCAGCCCGGTGCCGCGGCCGACATCCGCTCCAACCAGTCGAGGGAGGCGTTCGAAGCGAGCGTTCGATCGATCAAGGAGCGAATCGCCGCGGGCGACATCTACCAGGCCGTGTTGTCGCAGCGCTTCGAGGCGGACGTGACGGCCGAGCCGTTCACGGTCTATCGCGCCCTGCGCCATGTCAACCCGTCACCCTACATGTACTTCATTCGCGCGGGCGGGCTCTCCATCGTGGGGTCGTCTCCGGAAATGCTGGTCCGCGTCGAGGGCCGTCGCGTCGAAACCCATCCCATTGCCGGCACCCGGCCGCGCGGCACGAGCGAGGAGGAGGACCTCCGGCTGGCCGAAGAGTTGAAGCGGAACGAGAAGGAACGTGCCGAGCACGTGATGCTGGTCGATCTCGGGCGCAACGACCTCGGCAGGGTCTGCGAGACCGGAACGGTCCGGGTCCCGCAGTACATGACGGTCGAGCGCTACTCGCATGTCATGCACCTCGTCTCCACCGTGGACGGCCGGCTGGCCGACGATCAGGACAGACTGGATGCGCTCGTCGCCTGTTTCCCGGCGGGCACCGTGTCCGGCGCGCCGAAGATCCGGGCCATGCAGATCCTGGCGGAGATCGAGCCCACGCGCCGCGATATCTACGCGGGAGCCATCGGCTACATCGACTTCGCGGGCAACCTCGACTTCTGCATCGCCATTCGTACGATCACGATTCGAGACGGGGTGGCGCGCGTCCAGGCCGGCGCCGGGATCGTGGCCGACTCGAACCCCGCGGCCGAGTACGAGGAGACGCGCGACAAGGCGAAGGCGCTGCTGCAGGCGCTCGCCATGGCTGAAGCAGGACTGTGATTCTGTTGATCGACAACTACGACTCGTTCACCTTCAACCTCGCGCAGTATCTGGGCGAGCTCGGCGCGACGCCCGTCGTGCGCCGAAACGACCGGGTGACCGTCGGCGAGATCGAAGAGCTCGGCCCGGAGCGGATCGTCATCTCGCCGGGACCCGGCCGGCCGGAGCAGGCGGGCGTCTCGGTGGAGACCATCAGGCGGCTCGGTCCGCGCGTGCCACTGCTCGGTGTGTGCCTGGGACATCAAGGCATCGGCGTCGCCTTCGGCGGCACGGTCGTACGCGCCGCGGAGCTGATGCACGGCAAGGTCTCGGCGATCCACCACGATGGACGGGGCCTCTTCCGCGGAATCTCCCAGCCGTTCGTGGCGGGCCGGTATCACTCGTTGGTGGTGGCCGACCCCGTGCCAGCCGAGCTCGAGGTCGCGGCACGCACGGAGGACGGCACGATCATGGGGGTTCGGCACCGGGTCCACCCGATTCACGGGGTGCAGTTCCATCCAGAGTCCGTGCTGACCGACGAGGGGCGGCGGCTCTTGCGCAATTTCCTGGAGTTGTGATGTTCGCTTCATTGATCGAAAAGCTCCAGCGCCGGCAGGATCTGACGACAGGGGAGGCCGCGGCCGCCATGAACGAGATCATGGAGGGGCGCGCCCAGCCGGCGCACATCGCCGGACTGCTCATCGCGCTCGCCATGAAAGGGGAGCGGCCGTCGGAGATCGTGGGACTCGCGTCGACAATGCGCGAGAAGGCCACGAGGTTGTCGCGGCCGTTCGAGGATCTGTTCGATACCTGCGGCACGGGCGGAGATCGGGCGCACACCTTCAACGTCTCGACGCTCACCGCCCTTGTGGTCGCCGCCTGCGGCATCCGCGTGGCCAAGCACGGCAACCGCTCGGTTTCGAGCCGCTGCGGAAGCGCCGACGTGTTCGAAGCGCTCGGCGTCAGCGTATCGGCGCCTCCGGCCATCGTCGAACGAAGCCTCGGCGAGGCCGGCATCGCGTTCTTCTTCGCGCCGACGTTCCATCCCTCCATGCGGCACGCGGGCCCCACACGCCGCGAGCTGGGGGTTCGGACCGCATTCAATCTGCTGGGACCGCTGACCAATCCTGCCGGCGCGTCCCGACAGCTCGTCGGCGTGCCTCGCCCCGAGCTGACGGAGCTCGTCGCGCGATCTTTGTCGCTGCTGGGATCGCGCCGGGCGTGGGTCGTTCACGGCGCCGACGGTCTCGACGAGATCTCCACAACGGGCTACACGAAGGTCTCGGAGTGCCGCGACGGGACGGTGAACACGTTCTACGTGCACCCTTCGGATGTCGCCATTCCGAAAGCCAGCCCGGATGCGCTCAAGGGCGGGGACGCCGCGGACAACGCCAGGATCGCCAGAAACGTCCTCGACGGCGCCCGCGGCGCGCCCCGCGACATCGTCCTTCTGAACGCGGCCGCCTCGCTGCTCATCGCCGGCACCGTCGACGAGCTTCGGGAAGGCATCGGGCTGGCCGCTGAGGCCATCGACGACGGGCGGGCGGCGCGGGTGCTCGAGCGGATGATCGAGCTGTCGGGTCAGACCGCGGAGGCTCCGCAGTCATGAGCGAGGCGGACCTGCTCCGGACGATCGTGGCGGCGACACGGAAGTCCGTGGCCACCCGGGAAGGAGAGATTCCGATCGACGTATTGCGACAGCAAATCAGGCGTCGCCCGCGCGGCGATGCCTTTGCCGGGGCGTTGCGCCGCTCGCAGCCTCCACGGGTCATCGCGGAATGCAAGCGCCGCTCGCCCTCGCGGGGGATCCTGCGCGGCAGCTACGACGCGCCGTCACATGCCGTCGCGTATGCGCGTGCGGGCGCCGCTGCCATTTCGGTGATCACCGAGCCCACGTTCTTCGACGGCGCCCCGGATCATCTGGCCGATGTCCGGGCGGTCGTGGATCTTCCGCTGCTGCGCAAGGATTTCATCGTGGACCGCTATCAACTGGTGGAGTCGGCGGTACTCGGTGCGGACGCCGTGCTGTTGATTGCTGGCGCCCTCGAAGATTCGATACTGCGATCGCTCATCGCGGAGTCTCGCGACCTGGGCCTTGCCGCGCTCGTCGAAGTACACGACGCTGTCGAGCTCGAGCGCGCGGTCGATGCGGGGGCGGAGATCGTGGGGGTCAACAGCCGGAATCTCAGAACACTGGCGGTCGAGCCTGCGGTGCTGGACACGCTGATACAGCGAATGCCTCGACATGTCATCGCGATCGCGGAGAGCGGGATTCGGGAGCCCGGCGACCTCGAGCGTCTGGGCAGGATGGGCTATCACGCCTTTCTCGTGGGCGAACGGCTGATGGCGCAGGCCGATCCGGGCGTGGCATTGCGAGAGCTTCGCGCACTCAGCGCCGCGGATGGGACGATAGAGGGAAGGCGATGACGAAGGTCAAGATTTGCGGATTGCGAAGAGCCGAGGATGCCCTGCTGGCCGCCCACCTCGGGGCGGCGGCGCTGGGCTTCGTGTTCTGGCCGGGGAGCCCGCGCTTCATCGATCCGTATCGCGCAAGACCAATCGTGCGGATCCTGCCACCGTTCGTGACGACGGTCGGGGTCTTCGTGGACCAGCCGGTCGAATTCGTCCTGGGCGTCGCGGGACTTCTGAACCTCGGTGCCATCCAGCTGCATGGCGCCGAAGACCTCCAGCCGTATCGGCGAACCTCGTATCGACTGATCAAGGCCGTGCCGGTGGACCTGGCGTTCGATCCCGCACGGCTCGATCTGGTGCCGGCGGCCGTGACCGTCCTGCTCGATGCGCAGGACCCCGTGAAACGCGGGGGGACGGGCCGCACCATCGATTGGTCCTGCGCAGCCGCCGCCTCGCGCGCGCGTCAGGTGATTCTGTCCGGAGGACTGGGTGCTGATAACGTGCGAGAGGCGGCAGAGCGCGTCCGCCCGTACGCAATCGATGTCTCGTCCGGTGTCGAATCGTCGCCAGGCGTGAAGGACCCCGACAAGCTGCGCGCCTTCTTCGCCGCGCTCGGCGCCGAACGAGCCGGGTCGCTCAATCCGGAGCCGTGAGTCCAGACGTCATGAGTGTTGAACTCGTTTTCGGCGCGCGCGATCCCGACAACCGCGGGTACTACGGCGAGTTCGGCGGGACGTACGTGCCCGAGACCCTCGTGGCGCCGGTTGCCGACCTGACGTCCGCGTATCTCGAGGCTCGCGCCGACGAGGGCTTCCGCGCGAAGCTCGCCGACCTGCTGCAGCACTATGTGGGCAGACCGACGCCCCTCTACGAGGCGACACGCCTCGCGGCATCGCTCGGTGGAGCGCGGATCTTCCTGAAGCGTGAAGATCTCGCCCACACCGGCGCCCACAAGATCAACAACGCCATCGGGCAGGCGCTGCTGGCGCAGCGGATGGGCAAGCGGCGCATCATTGCAGAAACCGGCGCCGGCCAGCATGGGGTCGCCACGGCCACCGCCTGCGCGCTGCTCGGTCTCGAGTGCGATGTCTACATGGGTGCCGAGGACATGGAGCGACAGTCGCTCAACGTGTTCCGCATGCAGCTGCTCGGCGCCACCGTTCGACGGGTCGACAGCGGCAGCCGCACGCTCAAGGACGCCATCAACGAGGCCATGCGCGACTGGGTGGGCACAGTCACCGAGAGCTACTACCTGCTCGGCTCGGTGCTCGGACCGCATCCGTACCCGCTGATGGTGCGTGAGTTCCAGGCCGTGATCGGCCGGGAGGCGCGCGTGCAGTGCCTCGAGTCCGTCGGCCGGCTTCCCGAGGCGATCGTCGCCTGCATCGGCGGCGGCAGCAACGCCATGGGCATCTTCGACGCGTTCGTCTCAGACGGCGGCGTTCGACTCATCGGCGTCGAAGCCGGCGGCTACGGGATCGCCCCCGGGAAGCACGCCGCGCGGTTCGCCGGCGGATCGCCCGGCGTGCTGCAGGGCACCCACACGTATCTCCTTCAGGACGCCGACGGCAACATCGAGCTCACGCATTCGATCTCCGCAGGGCTCGACTACGCGGCGGTGGGGCCCGAGCACGCCTGGCTGCACGACACCGGACGCGCCGAGTATCACTGGATCGCCGACGACGAAGCGCTGGAGGCTTTCGAGCGCCTGGCCAGCTGCGAGGGCATCCTTCCGGCGCTCGAATCCGCGCACGCGATTGCATGGGCCTGCCGGCTTGCGCCGATGATGGCCAGGCAGCAGGTGATCCTGGTCAACCTGTCCGGACGAGGGGACAAGGACGTCCTCAGCGTCCAGAAGGCGCTCCGCTCGCGCGCGGACGCACGGGCGCTCCGATGACCTCCCGCCTTGCCGCGGCGTTCGAGGGAATCCGCCGGCGAGGCCGCGGCGGGCTGGTGACATTTCTCACCGCGGGAGATCCCGACGCTGCGACGTCGGCAGCCCTGCTCGAGGCTGTCGCCGCCGGTGGCGCAGACGTGCTCGAGGTCGGCGTGCCGTTCTCCGATCCGCTGGCCGACGGCCCCGTCATTCAGCGCGCGACCGAGCGCGCGCTAAGCGGCGGCACGACCCTGAGGAGCACGCTCGACATCATCAGCCGCGTGCGGCGGCATGTGGCTGCGCCGATTGTGCTGTTCACCTATGGAAATCCCGTGCTCCGCATGGGCCCCGACGCGTTCGCCGGTTCCGCGGCGGCCGCAGGCGTGGATGGCGTGCTGATTCTCGATTATCCGGTGGAAGCGTCGGCGCCTCTTCGCACCGCGATCGTCGCGGCCGGCATGGATCCCATCTTTCTGATCAGCCCGACCACGACCGATTCGCGCATCTCTAGCACGGCGAAACTGGCGGGTGGCTTCCTGTACCTCATCTCACGCCTCGGCGTCACGGGAATGCGCGATCGCTTGCCTCCCGAGGTCACGGACCTGACGGGCCGTGTCAGGGCGCGCACGGACCTGCCGCTTGCGCTCGGGTTCGGCATCTCGCGACCCGAACACGTCGCTGAGGCCTGTCGGGTCGCCGACGCTGCGGTCGTCGGGAGCGCGCTCGTCAACGTCGTGGCGGCGCACGCCACGGAGACCGATCTCTGCGGGCGGGTCACCGAGTATGTGAAGTGGCTGAAGAGCGCGTTGTAGATCGCCTGGACGAGCTGCGCCTGCGCATCGATGCGCTCGACGAGGAGCTCGTGCGCCTCCTCAGCGCGCGCGCGCGGTGCGCGCTCGAGATCGGCCGGGTCAAGAAGGAGGCGGGACTGGACGTGTATCAGCCCGCACGCGAGGCTGAAGTGCTCGCGCACGTCCAGCAGATCAATCCCGGACCGCTCGACGACGGGGCGGTCCGACGGCTGTTCGAACGGGTCATCGACGAGGCGCGGCGCCTGGAACGGCTGGCGGATGGGGACGGCGAGCCGGGGGAGCCGGCGATTCGATAGAATGGAGCCTAGAGGGCCATGGTTGTAGTGATGAAAGAGCTGGCGAGCGACGAGCAGATCCAGAACGTGATCGCCCAGCTCGTGGAGATGGGATTCGACGTGCACCGATCGACGGGCGCGCTGCGGACGGTGATCGGCGCCGTCGGCGGGAGCCGGCTGTTCGATCCGCGCCTGATTGAGATTCTCGACGGCGTCCAGGAGGTCCATCGCATCACCGAACCGTACAAGCTCGCGAGCCGCACCTTCAAGCCGCAGAACACGGTCATCGCGATCGACGATCTGCGCATCGGCGGCGACGAAGTGGTGGTGATGGCGGGCCCGTGCTCGGCGGAAACGGAGGAGCAGGTGGAAGCCAGCGCGGCCGCGGTGAAGAAGGCCGGCGCCAAGGTCCTCCGCGGGGGCGCGTTCAAGCCACGCAGCTCGCCGTACAGCTTCCAGGGCCTCGGCGAAGGGGGCCTGCGCCTTCTCAGGGCAGCCGCCGATCGGCACAACCTGAAGCTGGTCTCGGAGGTGATGGACGTCAGTCAGATCGAAGTCGTCGAAACGTACGCGCACATCCTTCAGGTCGGCGCGCGCAACATGCAGAACTTCACGCTGTTGCGGGAGCTGGGCCGCACGCGGACGCCCGTGCTGCTCAAGCGCGGCATCTCGGCGACAATCGAGGAGTGGCTGCTGTCGGCCGAGTACATCCTCTCGGGCGGCAATACGAGCGTCATGCTGTGCGAGCGCGGCATCCGGACGTTCGAGAGCTACACACGCAACACGCTCGACATCTCGGCAATCCCGGTAGTGCAGCAGTTGAGCCACCTGCCCGTCCTCGTCGATCCGAGCCACGGAACGGGGCGGCGCGACAAGGTCACCCCGATGGCACGCGCCGCCGTTGCGGCCGGCGCCGACGGCCTCCTCATCGAGGTGCACTGCGACCCCGACCACGCCCGCAGCGACGGCGCCCAGTCGCTCTTCCCCGTGCAGTTCGATCACCTGATGGCCGAACTGCGGATCATCGCGCCGGCCATCGGCCGCAGCATCTGCCTGGAGCCGGTCGCGCGCCGGGGCTGGGGCGTGTAGTCGCCCAGCCTGCGAGACTCGCGCAACGGCGGCGCCTGAACCGATGAGCGAGTGATGCCCACCTTCCCGGTCATCCAGCACGACGACGCTTCCGCCGATCGCCCGCCCTTCGAACGCATCGCGATCGTGGGGCTCGGGCTGATGGGAGGATCGCTGGCGCTGGCGATTCGGCGGCGGTGGCGGGGCGGGCTGATTATCGGGGTGGATCGAAAGGACGCCCTCGAGGCCGGCATGCGCATGCATGCAGTGGATGTCGGCGCCGACGATCTGGGGATGGCCGCCGAGGCGGATCTGATCGTGCTGGCCGCGCCGGTCCGCCAGAACATCGCCGTGCTCAAACGGCTGCCGGAGTTCGTCGCCGGCCGAGTGCTCGTCACCGACATCGGGAGCACCAAGCGTGAGATACTGCGCGAGGCGCGCACGCTGCCAGATCGCCTGACGTTCGTCGGCGGACACCCGCTGGCCGGCGCGGCGGCCACCGGGATCTCGTGGGCCGTCCCCCACCTCTTCGACACGCGTCCGTGGCTGCTCGCCACGCCGGCGCCGGAGGAGGCACTCTCACGGCTGGAGGCGCTCGTCAGGGGCGTCGGATCGATACCGGTCCGGATGGACGCTGACCGCCACGATACGCTTCTCGCCTTCCTGAGCCACCTGCCGCAGCTCACCGCCAGCGCGCTCATGCACGTGGTGGGGGAGCGTGCCGGCGCGGAGGGGCTGACCCTGGCCGGTCGTGGGCTGCGTGACACGACCCGCCTCGCCCTCAGCTCTCCGGAGATCTGGCGCGACATCACGGCAACCAACGCGGCCGATATCGAGGAAGCGCTCGACCTGCTCATCGCCGCGCTCGAGCAACTGCGAGCAGATCTCCGATCCGGCGACGACCTGCTGAGGATTTTCGAGTCCGCTGCGCGCTGGAAGCGCCTCCTCGAGGGATCCGCGGGCGAACCCGGGATATAGTCGATCGTGGTGAGTACGCCGTTGTGGACCCCGTCGCCCGATCGAATCGCCCGCGCGAACATGGGCGCCTTCATGCGCGCCATCGAGGGCCGCTGGACCGTCGAGGTTCCCGATTACGCCTCGCTCTACCGGTTCTCGATCGATCGCCCGCAGGACTTCTGGCGCTCCATGTGGGAGTTCGGCGGCATCCTCGGCACGAGGGGGGAGCGGGTCGTCGAGTCTCCGGGAGGGATGTTCGGCACGCGCCACTTCCCGGACGGACGTCTCAACTTCGCCGAGAACGTGCTGCGGCGGACGGACGACTCGGCGGCCATCGTGTTCAACGGGGAAGGGCAGCGGCGGCGCACGCTGACGTTCGCCGAACTCCGGCGCGACGTGGCGAAGTTTGCATCGGCGCTCCAGGCCGCCGGGGTTCGATCCGGCGATCGGGTGGCCGGATACATCCCCAACATGCCGGAGGCGATTGTCGCGGCGCTGGGCGCGGCCGCGATGGGCGCCGTCTGGTCGTCGTGCTCGCCGGACTTCGGGGTCCAGGGCGTGCTCGATCGCTTCGGACAGATCGAGCCGCGGATCCTCGTTGCGGCAGACGGCTACTTCTACGGCGGCAAGCGGCACGACTGCCTGTCACGCCTGGCTCAAGTCGTACGCGCGCTGCCCTCGGTCACCCGCACCGTCCTCATCCCGTACACCGACGAGAAGCCGGCGATCGACTCCATCCTGCGCGGGATTCTCTGGGACCAGTTCATCGCCACTGGTTCCGAATCGGGCTTCGTCTTCGAGACGTTCCCATTCAATCACCCGCTCTACATCCTCTACTCGTCGGGCACGACCGGGATCCCGAAGTGCATCGTCCACGGCGCCGGCGGAACGCTGATTCAGCATCTGAAAGAGCATCGGCTGCACTGCGACATCCAGCGCGACGACCGCGTCTTTTACTTCACCACCTGCGGCTGGATGATGTGGAACTGGCTCGTGACCGTCCTGGCATCGGAGGCGACGATCCTCCTCTATGACGGCTCGCCATTCCATCCCGACGGGAACGTCCTCTTCGATTTCGCCGACGAAACACGCATGACGCTGTTCGGCACGTCGGCCAAGTTCATCGATGCGCTGAACAAGGCGGGCCACGCGCCGATGCAGACCCACGATTTGTCGTCGGTGCGCACCATGACCTCCACGGGGTCGCCGCTCTCCGCGGAGAGCTTCGATTTCGTCTACCAGAAGATCAAGCGCGACATCCATCTCGCGTCGATCTCCGGCGGTACTGACATCATCAGCTGCTTCGTCGGGGGAAACCCGGTCGCGCCGGTGTGGAGGGGCGAGATCCAGGCGCGCGCCCTTGCCATGCACGTCGAGGTGTTCGACGACCAGGGGCGTTCGGTACGGGGCGAGAAAGGGGAGCTCGTGTGCACGAACCCGTTCCCCTCCATGCCGATCTGCTTCTGGAACGATCCTGGAGACCGCCGGTACCATGCCGCCTACTTCGAGAGATACCCCGGCGTCTGGCACCACGGGGACTACGTGGAGCTCACCGAGCACGACGGCGTGATCATCTACGGCCGGTCGGATGCCGTGCTCAACCCGGGCGGCGTCCGTATCGGCACCGCGGAGATTTATCGGCAGGTCGAGCAGCTCGAGGAGGTCGTGGAAAGCCTCGTGATCGGCCAGCGATGGGACAACGACGAGCGGGTCGTGCTGTTCGTGCGCCTGCGCGGCGATCGGCAGCTCGACGAGGACCTCGTGGCGCGGATCAAGCGTCGTATCCGGGAGAACACGACCCCGCGTCACGTGCCCTCGCGCATCGTCCAGGTCTGGGAGATCCCGCGGACCAAGAGCGGCAAGATCGTCGAGCTTGCCGTGCGTGATGTCGTGCACGGCCGCGAGGTCAACAACAGGGAAGCGCTCGCCAACCCGGAGGCACTGGACCAGTTCAGGGATCGACCCGAGCTGCGCCAATGAACCCGGCCAATACTGTCAATTCTGGCAATCAGCATATGGACCATGCCGTCATCTTGAGCGCGTGTCGGACACCGATCGGATCCTTCGGTGGCGTCTTCAGGGACTTGTCCGCGTCGGACCTTGGGGCGATCGTCATCCGGGAAGCGATTGCGCGCGCCGGCATCGACCCCAAGGATATCGGGGACGTGATCATGGGCTGCGTGCTGCAGGCCGGCGCCGGCATGAACGTGGCTCGCCAGGCGGCGATCAAGGCCGGCGTGCCCGTGGAAGTGCCGGCCGAGACGGTGAACCGCGTCTGCGGTTCGGGCCTCCAGGCGGTGGTGCACGCCGTCGAAGCGGTCAGCGCCGGCTACATCGATCTCGTCGTCGCGGGCGGGACCGAATCGATGAGCAACGCGCCGTTCTTCCTGAAAGGCGCGCGGTGGGGCTATCGCATGGGCAACGCGGAGGTCGTCGACTCGATGCTGCAGGAGGGGCTGACCTGCGCCATCAAGGGCTGCCACATGGGCAATACGGCCGAGGAGATCGTCACACGCTACAACGTGTCGCGCGCCGATCAGGACACGTTCGCGGCCGCAAGCCAGCGGCGGGCCGAGGAGGCCATCAACGCTGGACGGTTCGATCGCGAGATCGTCGCGGTCGAGGTCCCGCAGAGGAAGGGTGCGCCCGCCAGAATCACGCGCGACGAATACCCGCGGGCGGGAACGACGGCGGAGAAGCTCGGCGCCCTGCGTCCTGCGTTTGCGAAACACGGAACGGTAACGGCCGGCAACTCCTCGGGCATCAACGACGGGGCCGCCGCGCTCCTCGTCACGACCGGGAGGAAGGCCCGGGACTCGGGCCGCACGCCGATGGCCCGCGTCCTCTCGTACTGCACGACCGGAGTCGATCCGATGATCATGGGCATGGGTCCCGTCGAAGCCATGCGCAAGGCTGCCCGGCGCGCGGACCTGGCGCTCGACGCGCTGGACGTCATCGAGCTGAACGAGGCGTTCGCCGCGCAGTCGGTCGCGGTCGTGCGCGAGCTCGGGCTGGATCCGGCCAAGGTCAACGTGCACGGCGGAGCGATCGCGCTCGGGCATCCGCTCGGGGCGAGCGGCGCGCGCGTTCTGACGACGCTGGTCCACACGCTGCAGGCCCGGGGCGGCGGCCGCGGCGCGGCGGCGCTCTGCGTCGGCGGCGGCATGGGAACCGCGATGATCGTCGAGGTGAGCTGATCGCGCCGGATACGACCGTGGTCCATATCGACGCGCGGGCGATCGAGGCGATGATTGCGCACGCGCGACAGGATGCACCCGACGAGTGCTGCGGCCTCCTGATTGGTGGCGGGCAGGTGATAGACGAGGCGGTCCGCGTGACCAATCTCGAGCGGAGTCCCGCACGCTTCCAGGTGAACCCCGAGGAGCATTTCTCGCTCGTCAAGCGGCTGCGCGGCTCCGGACGTGAGGTGCTCGGAGCGTACCACTCGCATCCGCGTACCCCGGCCGTCCCCTCGCGTTCCGACCTGCGCGAAGCGTTCTATCCCGAGTTCGTCCACGTGATCGTCTCGCTTGCGCGCCCCGAACCGGAAACGCGAGCCTGGCGAATCGTGGGGGAAAACGCGACCGAGCTGCGCATCGAGGTCACTTACCGCGAGCAGGCGTAGTCGCGGCCGCTCCGTGCCCTGCAACCGAGAAGTCCGCTCAGCGATCGATCGGGCCGCCACGGACGCGAACCGAGGTCCGGCCGCCGCCAACGACCTTGCCATTCTGCTTCATATTGAACCGGATGTTGTACTCCCCGCCGATCTTGAGCGTCTGCTCGCGGATGAAGCGACGCTTGATCTCGCTCTTGCCCGCCTCGTACGGGTCGCAGTCCAGTTTCTGTTCGGACTTTTCCACGGGATACGTTTCCGACAACCGGTTGTCCTGGTCGAAGGTCTGAGGGGCGTAGGAGACCGTGATGTCCCACTCGATGGTGGGACAGTAGAACTCCTCGTAGTCGTTCGCTCCGCCTTTCAGCTCGACCGTGACGACCGTTCGCATCGGAGCAAAACCGGAGGTCGGGGACGCTTTCACGCTTACGGAGGGCTTGCCCTTTTCGGCTGGGGGCAGCGACGCCCCGCCGATCGAGACGACGGCCGCCGACAGCAGGGCAGTCAGGCTGGCATACAGGCGGCTGCGGACTTTCATGAAGACCCCCGATCCAGATTGAGGCGCTTTGCCCATTTTAGCAGGCAGTGAAATTCCTGGGCGTGGAAATGCCAATATAATCGGCTGATGCTTCCTGACGTCATCAATGGCGTGGCATTCCGCCAATCGTCTCCCGGCGAAGTCGAAACGGATCTCCTCATCCTGCCGATCTTCGAGGGCGACGACGTGGCCGCGGCCGCGCCAGGGATCGCCGAAGCAGCCGGGGCGGCGCTTGCGCGGGCGCTCGAGACCCGCGAGATTCAGGGACACCCGTACGAGCTCTTCCTGACCGGCCTCAACCGACCCTGGCGCGCCGCGCGGCTCGCGTTGATCGGGTGCGGCCTGGCGGCCGGGTTCTCCACTGAACGGTTGCGCCGGGTGGCCACGGCAGCCGCACTCGCGGCTCGGCAGCGCCGCATCCGGAGGCTCGCCTTCGTCAATCGAGGCGGATTGACCCCCGCCGCCGCCGTCCAGGCCATCACCGAGGGGCTCGTGCTCGCCGCCTTCAGCGGTGACGAGTACAAGTCGGGCGAGCGCGGGGCGGCGCCACCGGACGAGATGCTCGTCGTCTCGGCGCCGGGCGATGGCGATGGCAAGGCCCTGGAGGAGGCGACTCGACGGGGTCGTGTGCTCGGACATGCCTCGAACCTGGCGCGGCAACTGTGCAACGAGCCTTCGAACGTGCTGACACCCTCCGTGTTCGCCGAACGGGGCGCGGTCATCGCACGTGACGTTGGCGTCCAGGTCTCCGTCCTCGACGAATCCGCGATCTCCCGGTTGAACATGGGGCTGCTCCTCGGCGTCGCGCGCGGCAGCGCGGAACCGCCGCGCATGCTCGTGCTCCGCTACGATCCGCCGGGCGCCGCCGCCTCGCCCGTACTCGGACTCGTCGGCAAGGGCATCACCTTCGACACGGGCGGCATCTCCATCAAGCCGGCCGAGGGCATGGAGCGCATGAAGGACGACATGGCCGGCGGCGCGGCCGTGATCTGCGCGATGCGTGCGATCGCCGAGCTGGAGGCGCCCATCAAGGTCGTCGGGGTGGTCCCGATGACCGAGAACATGCCCGGCGGAAGGGCCATCAAGCCGGGGGACATTCTGACGGGCGCGAACGGCAAGACGGTCGAGGTGATCAACACCGACGCCGAAGGACGGCTGATCCTCGGCGACGCCCTGTGGTACGCGCAGCAGCTCGGCGCCACGCACCTCGTCGACGTTGCGACGCTGACCGGCGCATGCGTGGTCGCGCTCGGCCGCGCCGCCTCCGGCCTGTTCGGCCAGCCCGACGCGTGGGTCGAAGTCGTCAGGCGCACCGCGCTGGCCGCCGGAGACCGCGCCTGGCCGCTGCCGCTGTACGACGAGTACGCCGATCAGCTGAAGAGCGAGATCGCCGACATGCTGAACACCGGAGGCCGGCCGGCTGGCGCGTGCACGGCTGCCATGTTCCTCAAGGAGTTTGCGGGCGGGCTGCCCTGGGCGCACCTCGATATCGCCGGAACGGCCTGGACCGAAGACGCCAAGGCGTGGCAACCCAAGGGACCGACAGCGGTTGCCGTCCGGACCCTGGCCGAACTGGCTTTTACCAGCGCCGAGTGGAAGTAGGGAACGAATCGGCCGAACGCGAGTCAAACTGATCAGAGCCCGACGTGCAGCAGCCCGATCCCATCATCGTTCGCGTCATGGAGCAGCCCGTCGAGTCGACGACCGTCGCCGACGTGTTGATGGGCGCGCTCGGTCTGACGGGCGTCCTGATCCTCGCCGCCGCGCTGCTGGGGTTGCTGCTGGGCGGCATCCTCATCGGCCTCAAGCTCCTTCGCGCGTACTACGACCTGGAGAGGGTCCAGGATCTGCAGGAGCTTCGCGTGACGCCCGGCGCAACACGGGAACCCATCCACACAGACAGCCGCTAGTCCGATCGACGGCTCAGTTCTCTCTCGACGCAATCGCGCTCTTCACCTTGAGCGATCGCTGGTAGCGGACGATCGCGTCGAACAACGCTTCCGCAATCGTCTCCCGGTAGGCCGGCGTCTTCAGCAGTTGTCCTTCCTGCTTGTTGGTGATGAAGGCCATCTCCGCGAGGACGCTCGGCATGCCCGCACCGATGAGCACCACGAAGGGCGCCTGCTTCACGCCGCGATCCCGCAGGTGCCGGTTCTTCGCGCGCAGCTTGCCGATCATGGCCTTCTGGATCACCGCCGCCAGATCCCGCGATTCGTCGATCTTGTTGTTGAGCGCGATCGCCTGGACGATCGACGGGAGGTTGTGCATGGTACGGCCCGACGCGGAGTTCTCGCGTGCCGCGACCGCCTCGGCCTCGGGATTCGTCGCGAAGTTCAGGACATAGGTCTCGACGCCCGCCGCATCCCGGTTGCGGCTCGCATTGACGTGAATCGACAGGAACAGGTCCGCTGCCTCGCGGTTGGCGATCGCGGTGCGCTCTTCGAGCGGGATGTACACGTCCTTGTCGCGCGTCATCACCACCTCGACACCGGGCTGTTTCGCGAGCAGCTGCTGGAGCCGCAAGGCGACATCGAGCGTGAGCTCCGATTCGCTCAACCCGTGGGCCCGCGTCCCCGGATCGTGCCCGCCGTGGCCGGCGTCGATGACCACCTTCGCGATGCCAAGCCCGAGCTGTCGCGCCAGCGAGAACGTCCCGTTGGAATTGACCGCAGGAACAGAGGGCGCAGAGAGCGCCGGCGACGCCGCGGGACGCGAAGGCAGCGGCGATGGGGGAGCCGGTGCGGTTGCCGCGGCCGCAGGGGGCTTCGCAGGCTCGGGCCCTGTCGTCGGCACGGCGACCGGCGAGGGCGGCACCGCCCCCGCGGCAGCGTTGGCCGATCGCTTGAAGTCCACGATGACGCGGAACGGGTTGTACAGCGTGAACACGCTGTACGATTCCACGCCTTCGGTATCCATCACCACCCGCGTAACGTGCTGCGGATGCCGGCCGAGGCGTATCTCCTGAACCACGTCGTCGGTGTACTTCAATGTGGCGTCGAGCAGCTCCGGCGCCGGACGCGCGCCCTTCAGGTCGAAGAACACCCGCTGGGGACTGTTCAGCCGCTCCTGGTGGAAGAGCAGCTCGCGATCCACCTCGATGCTGACGCGAACCCCGTTGTCGAGCCGTGTCCGGGTTATCCCGCGGACGAGTGCGCTCGGAGTGGAGGTCGCGACGGAGTCGTCGAGGGCCGGTGGCTCGATCTCGGCCGCTGGGGCCGATGCTTCTTCTCGCGCCGGCCTCGCCGCGGCTCGCACGGGCGCCGCGACCCTCGCGCGCGCCGTCTCGAACTGCGCCATCGCCCCAGGCAGCCGGCCGAGCAGGGAGCTCGCGGGATATTCGGACTTCAGCAGGTTCAGCAGGCGCAGTCCGGTGCGCTTGTCGGACGCATTGCCGAACCGCTCGTAGGCGAGGAGCGACAGGTGTCCGGCCTGCCAAAGCGCGTTGTCGGCGTACCCGCTCCTCGGGTACCGCTGCACCACGCGTTCGTACGCGGCGATGGCGCTCCGGATCGACTGTGCCGTCTGCGGCCGCCCCCCGTCGCGAACGGCGCGTTCCTGCGCCAGGGCACGCGTGTACAGCGTGCGCGCCGATTGGGCCGCCGCCTCGCCGGCCGAGCCGACCATCAGCAGTCCCGCCAGAAGTACCGCCCCAGTCCTGAACACCATAAATCACCCAATGGTGAATGCTGAGTGCTGAATGCTGAGTGCTGAATGGCTGAATGCAAATCTCTTCATTCAGCATTCAACATTCAGCATTCAGCATTTCCTTATCTCAGCTGTGCGTCCACCTCGTCGAAGTAGTCCTTCTTCACGAGTACTTCGCGCGCCTTCCCGCCTGCCGCGCCAGAGACGAGGCCCTCGGCTTCCATCATGTCCACGAGGCGGGCCGCGCGGCTGAAGCCGATGCGCAGGCGACGCTGCAGATACGAGATGGACGCCTGTCCGCTCGACACCACGATGCGCGCCGCCTCGTCGTAGAGATCGTCCTTCTCGAATTCCAGGTCAGAGCCGGACTGCTTCTCGTCGGCCGTGATGGTTTCGTCGTAGGTCGGCCTCCCCTGCTTGCGCAGGAAGCTCGCCAGCCGCGCGCTCTCCTGTTCGGAGATGTACGGACCGTGCAGGCGGACGAAGCGGGAGGAGGCGGGCGGCAGATAGAGCATGTCGCCCTTGCCCAGCAGTTGCTCGGCGCCGTTGCCGTCCAGGATTGTCCGGGAGTCGATCTTCGACGAGACCCGAAAGGAGATGCGCGCGGGCAGGTTGGCCTTGATGAGGCCCGTGATGACGTCAACCGACGGCCGCTGCGTCGCAAGAATCAGATGGATCCCGACTGCGCGCGCCATCTGCGCCAGGCGCGCGATCGATTCCTCGACCTCGTTTCCCGCGACCATCATCAGATCAGCCAGCTCGTCGATCAGCAGGACGATGAAGGGGAGCGGCCTGATCTCGTTGCCGTTGTCGTCGAGCACGGGGCCCTTCTTCTCGGCCTGGGCGTGCGCGAGATTTCTGTTGTACTGCTCGATGTTCCGAACGCCGACCGCCGCGAGCGTCTTGTATCGCTCTTCCATCTCATGCACGGCCCACCGCAACGCGTTGGCGGCCAGCTTCGGGTCCACCACCACCGGCGTGAGCAGGTGGGGGATGTCTTCGTACATACCCAGTTCGAGGCGCTTGGGATCGATCATGATCAGCCGCACCTCGTCGGGCGACGCCCGGAACAGAATGCTCGAGAGCATCGCATTCACGCTCACGGATTTCCCCGTGCCCGTCGAGCCCGCAATCAGCAGGTGGGGCATCGTCGCCAGGTCGCTCACGAAGGGCTCGCCGTGGATGGTCTTGCCCAGCGCGAGCGTCAGCTTCGACTGCGAGCGGCGGTACGCGTCGGATTCGAGCAGCTCCCGCAGCGAGATCTGCTCGCGGTTCGGGTTGGGAATCTGAATGCCGACCGTCGACTTCCCGGGGATGCGGTCGATCAGCACGGACTCGGCCTGCATGGCCAGGCAGAGGTCGTCTGCCAGCCCCGTAATCTTGCTGTATTTGACACCCGCGTCCGGTTTGAACTCGTACGTCGTGACGACCGGCCCGGGATGGATCTGGACGACAGACCCCTCCACGGAGAACTCCCGGCACTTCTCCTCGAGGAGACGGGCGCCGTCCATCAGCTCGCGTTCGTCGATCTTCCGTTCGCCCTTCGGCGCGTCGAGCAGGGCGAGCGGGGGCATCACGTACGCGCCGCCGCGCCGCCGTTCGGCCGGCAGCTTCTCGGGCTCGGGCAGCGGCAGCATGGGCTCGGCGGGCGTGGGGGCCGGGCGTTTGATTGCGGGTGGGGGCGTCGGCCGCGACGCGGCCGCCTTCAGCGCCGCAGCGGCTGCTTCGACCATCGCGGCCGTGCGAGAAGGCTTCGGCGGCGGCTCGGACGACGGCTGCCGTGCCGCCCCTGCACGGGCGGGGGCCGCGCTCTCCGCCGTGCGGACGACCGCCGGCGGATCGGTCCTGGCTGGCCTGACGTCCTTGCCCGGTTCCTTGCCTCCCTTCTCGAGATGCTTCTTCAGCACCTCCTGGCGTTGCCGTTCGCGCCGGGCCTCGTCGCGCCGCGCGCGCATCGCCGCCAGCGCCGATACTGCGCGGTCGCGTGCCACCTCCGCCAGGACAGCGAACAGCCGCCCGAAGGAGAATTGCGTCACGAGGACGATCGCGAGAAACAGCAGTGTCAGGATGAGAATGATGGAACCGGTGCGGTTCAGGTACTCCGCAAGCCCGCCGGCGAGCCCCTTGCCCACGTACCCGCCCGCCAGGAACGGCGTGCCCGACACGTCCAGCGTTCCGAACGCCAGCGCGAGGAAGGCGGCAACGCAGGCAAACAGGAGGACGGCGCCGAACATCTTCGTGTAGGCGGCGTCCAGGACCCGGCACCAGAAGTAGTGCCAGCCAATCACGACCAGCACGAGCGGAATCAGATAGGCCGCATACCCCAGCAGCTGCAGGGACAATTCGGCGATGAAGGCGCCAATCCGCCCGGCGAAATTGGAGGGCGGCAGGTCCGCGCCGGTGTTGAAGAACCACACCGGGTCCGACGGCGCGTAACTCGCCAGAGCGATCAGCCAGATGAGCGCGAGCGCAAACAGCGCCACTCCGACGAATTCGCTCAAGCGCCTCGAGAGAGCCGATCCAGCCATCAAATCTCCATGATCACCGGCAACACCAGCGGCCGCAGGCCCGAGCGCTTCCGGAAGAAGCGCTGCAGATCCACCCGGATCTTCTCTTTGATGAGGCCCGGATCGGTGCGTTCCTCGACGCTGGCCCCCTCAATGGTCGCGGACAGCAACCCGGGAATCTCCTTGAGCAGGGCTTCGGTCCGCGCATCGAGCACGAATCCCCGCGTGATCACGTCGGGCGTCTCCTCGAGCGCGCCCGACTGCTTGCCAATCGCGACCACCGGAACCACGAGGCCGTCGCCTGCCAGGTGACGCCGATCGCGGAGAATGGTGTCGCCAACCTCGCCGCTGCGGGTGCCGTCGATCAGGATGCGGCCCGCCGGCACCTTGCCGGCCACCCTGCCGCCCTCACCATCGAAACGGATGAGATCCCCGTTTTCGGCGAGGATCACCGCCGTCCCCTTCGACACGCGGGCGGCTACCCGGGCGTGGCGGGCGAGTTGCCGGTACTCACCATGTATCGGCACGAAGTGGCGCGGCCTGACCAGCGACAGCATGAGCTTCAGCTCTTCCTCGCTCCCGTGCCCGGAGACATGGACGTGCTTGATCCCCTCGTACACGACCTCGGCCCCCCGGCGGGCGATGTGGTTCATCACCCGTCCGATGGCCTTCTCGTTGCCCGGAATCTCCCTCGCCGAGAACACCACCACATCGTCGGGCTCCAGCCGGACGTGCCGATGATCGTCGATGGCAATGCGAGGGAGCGCCGCCTGGGGCTCGCCCTGGGACCCGGTGCAGATGCAGACCACATCCTGAGCGGGATAGCCGCGGACGTCGCCGTCCCGAATTTGCACGCCGGCCGGTATCCGCAGATACCCGAGCCGCTGCCCGATCTCCGCGTTCTCGATGACGCCCCGCCCCACGAACGCGACGCGGCGCTCGAACTGCGCCGCCAGGTCCACGACGATCTGCATCCGGTAGATGCTCGACGCGAACAGGGCGACGACGATCTTTCCGTCGGCGCCGGTGAAAATCTCCTCGAATGCGTCGATGACCTCGATCTCGGACCCCGTGAAGCCCCGCCGGTCGATATTGGTGCTGTCGGCCAGGAGCGCCAGCACGCCACGCTGGCCCAGCTCGGCCAGCCGGTGGAAATCGACGTGCTCCCCGTCGAGCGGCGTCTGATCGATCTTGAAGTCGCCCGTGTGCACGATAGTGCCGTGGGGCGTCTCGATGGCCAGCGCCGTGCAGTCCGGCATGCTGTGCGTCACGCGGAGGAACTCGATCGTGAACGAGCCCACCGTGATCCGGTCCCGCGGCCGGACTGGCACCAGAGGGTTCCTGACCTCCTCCCCTTGATCCTCGAGTTTGGACTCCACGAACGCGAGCGTGAGCGGCGTCCCGTAGACCGGCCCGTGGACGTGGGGAAGCACGTGTGGAACCGCGCCGATGTGGTCCTCATGACCGTGTGTGAGGACCAGCGCCGAGATCCGATACTGCTGCAACGGCCGCAGATCCGGAATGATCAGATCGACGCCCAGCAGCTCCGGCTCCGGAAACATGACGCCTGCGTCGACCAGGATGGCGGTCTCGCCGCAGGCGATCACCATCATGTTCATCCCGAATTCACCCAGACCTCCCAGGGGGATGATTTCGAGAGGAGCGATGTCAGTCATCAGTCGTCGGTCGACAGTGGGGCAGTCTCAGTCAGCAGTCCCCAGTCCGCAGTCAATAGTCTTGGAGACGTCGGTCGCGCGTCGAAGGGCATGCTGGCGCCAGAGAGCCGCCCGGGGGGTGGGCGGATCCGAAGCCGGTGCGGCGGGGCGCCGCACGCTGCGGTGTCCACCGGATGGCCGCTGGGACGGCGCTCCGGGACGCTGAAAAACCTGCGAAACTATAGCACAGCTTCGCTTACGCGCACTTGTTGGTCGGTCCCGGGGCTCCCTTCATTCCTGGTCTCGAGCCCCTCGTCCCAAGTCCCGCGCCCCGAACGCATCGGCCAGGCGCGCGAGTTCCACGAGATCCAGCGTCTCCGGGCGCCGCCGGGTGTCAATGCCGGCCGACTCCAGAGCCTGCCGGGGGTCGGCACCACGGGAATGCGCGAAGGCCCGCAGGGCGTTGAGGAGCGTCTTCCTGCGCTGCGTGAAGACGGATCGAACCATCTGTTCGAACAGGATTTCGTCGCGGAGCCCGGCCCTTGGTGTCCGGAAATCCAGACGAATTACGGCGGAGTGGACCCTGGGGGGTGGACGAAAGGCACCGGGAGGCAGCGTCAGGACACGTCGCACGTCGGCGTGGAGGCCTACGAGAATCGACACGACGCCGTAGTCCTTCGTGCCCGGGATGGCCTCGATGCGCTCGGCGACTTCGCGCTGGAGCATCAACGTCGCGTCCAGAATCCCGCCGCTCTCCCGATGGTCGCGTACCAGCTTGAACAGGATGGGGGAGGAGATGTTGTAGGGGAGGTTGCCCGCGATGCGGATAGCGCCGTCCTTCGTCAGGTTCCTGAGATCGAACTGCAGAAAGTCGGCGTGCACCAGGGTCACGTTGGCTGGAACACGTTCCTGCAGGATGCCGACGAGCCCGGCGTCGATCTCCACGGCCACGAGAGTCGCAACCCTCGGCGCGAGCCTGATTGTCAGCGCGCCCGGCCCGGGGCCGATCTCCACGAAGCGATCGCGCGGCCGCGGATCGATGGCCGCCACGAGCTTGTCGGCCCACGCGGGCTCGAGGAAGTGCTGCCCGTAGCGCTTGCGGGCCCGCGGGCGCGTGGCCATCAGACCTCGTCCAACGATTCGCCGCGCCAGAACTTCTCCTCGATCTCCTCGATCTCTTCTTCGCTCATCCCGAAGTAGTGGCCGAACTCGTGTATCACGGTCTCCGCCACGCAGTCCCTGATCTCCTCGTCGTCTTCACACGCCTCCTCGATCGGCTTCTGATAGATCGAGATGCGATCCGGGAGGGCATTCCCGAATGCCCAGCCGCGCTCGGGCAGCGGCGTGCCCTGATAGAGGCCGAACAGCGTGTCGTCCGGCTCGATCTCCATCTCCTCGAGGATCTCGGGCGAAGGCTCGCCTTCCACGACCACCGCGACGTTCTGCATCTCGCGGCGGAAGCGGCGCGGGATCTCCTGCAGCGCCTCCTCGACGAGCTGGCGAAAGCGCTCTTCGGTCATCTCTTGGTTGGTCGCGGGGCCCCACCCCCGCGACCTGTGCCTCGGGCCTCTGGCCCTCGGCGTACTTCGACCGGCTTTCCGCTTTCAGCACGCCTCGACGGGGCCGCATCCGGTCGACCTGTGCCTCGGGCGTCCCGCCCTCGGCGTACTTCGGCCGGCTTTCCGCTTTCAGCACGACTCGACGGGGCCACATCCGGTCGACCTGTGCCTCGGGCCTCTGGCCCTCGGCGTACGATCGCCTTTCCGGTTACAGGATGCATCGTGGCGGGGCCGGATCGACCCGCGACTCGTGCAGCGGATTGCGGACGCTTCGACGGCGCGAGCAGCGCCGTTTTGAGCGACCGGAAGTAGTCGCAGTCATCGCGGACGGCGCAGCGGTCGCAGAGCGGCCGTGGCTTGCAGATTCGGCGGCCGTGCAGAATCAGCGTGTCGGAGGTTCGCGTCCATTCGGCAGCCGGCATCGCCGCACACAACTGCTGCTCGACGATCTCGGGATCCTCCGAGCGCGCGATGCCGAGTCGGTTGGCGACCCGCAGCACGTGGCGATCGACAGGAAGTCCAGGCACGCCCAGCGCGTGCCCGAGCACCACGTTGGCGGTCTTCCGGCCGACGCCGGGCAGCTTCGTAAGGGCGTCCATGGTCGGCGGGATCTGGCCGCCATGCTTCTCCACGAGTGCCCGTGACATGCCGGCGAGCGATCGCGACTTGGCCCTGAAGAATCCTGTCGACTGAATCTGGGGCTCGAGCTCGGCGGTGGTGGCGCGGGCCAGCGCGTGCGCGTCCGGATAGCGTTGGAACAGAGCCGGGGTCACCTGGTTCACACGCTCGTCGGTGCACTGCGCCGAGAGGATCGTCGCGACCAGGAGCTGATAGGCGTTCTCGAAGTGCAGCTCCGTATCAGCGTTGGGATGCTGCGCCGACAACTTCGCCATGATCCGGCGAGTGTCGGCGGCGGACTTCGGTTTGACAGGCCCCCGCCGCGCGGCACGCCCCTTCGGCATAGAGTCGATTGTAGCCGCTGGGCAGCCGGATGCGAGGCTCCGATTCAGCGCGGCTCGTTCAGGCGGGACTTGCTGGGCGGGACGGCGGTGAGCAGCGCGATGAGCGCACGACTGTTCCCCCTGAGTCGGGACGTGCCCACGACAACCGTCTCGCCGACGTCCATTGCGAAGCTCGTGTCGATAATCGAGCGGCTTGGGAAAGGCGTCTTGCGCATGCTGGTCGGACGGGCGGCGGCTCGACGCTCGGCCGCCATCCCCCGCTCGAGATCCTGTATCGCTTTCTGGAGCTCGCGGATCCTTGCGTCGTCGCGCTTTTCCCGCGCCTGCTGCAGTTCGGTTCGGAGTCTGACCACGTCCTGCTGGCGCTCATGGCTCGCCGTCGAGCGAGCCTCGACGTCCGCGCGCGCCGCCTGCTCGGCCGCTGCCGCCTGCTCGAGGGCGCCCTCGTAGGCAAACGACTCTCTCAGCGAGAATCCAACCGACACCTGCCCAGCGCGGTCCGGCGCAGCCGCGAGCTTCAGCTCGTATTCCTGCTCATCCGGCCCGCGTAGACGCACGCTCATGGACCCCTGTCCAAGCAGCCATGCGGCATCCAGCAGCTTGTAGGACTTGTAAGGCAGGAAATCCTTCATGTCCGCGAGCGCCCGGCGGGCCGCCGGCGGCACGTCGTCCTGGGCGCCCGACGCGGTCAAATCGGCGAGAACCAGCACCACGCTGAATCCCTGCGGCATCACGTGATCGCTGGCGGCATGCGGGCTGGCGATCGTGGGTCTGACCTTTTGTGGCGTCGTACCCTGCGACGGGGCCGGGACCGGCTTCGGCTGCTGCGGGGTCGATACCTCTGACTCGGTGGCGGCCGATGCCGGCTGCTGTTGATCGACTCGCGAGGCCTCGCGGCTCGGGAAATCGGAGATACCCTGCGCCCATGCCGCGGCAGACGACAAGGAGATGGCGGCAGCCGTGCAAAGCGCGGCGTAGAAACGTCCGCAGGTCATGGTAGGGTCTCCTTGAGCTGGAATTCCGGATCGAACACCCAGATGATGCGAGTGCCGCCGGGCGTCACGAACTGGAACTGGCGAGGTGCTTGCGCAGGGGTTACTGCGACGGCACCGACCGCCGCTCTCCCGGGAGCCGTCAATCGCTGTCCCGCAACCACACCCGCGGCGATCGTGAGCGCCAGCATGGCCGCGACAGCCAGTGGCTGCTGCCACGGGGTTCGGGCGACTTCCGGATGACGGAGGGCGTTCACGATCTGGCGGCGCATCGCGGCCGCCTGAATCGACGAGAGACCCTCGGCTTCTCCCGACGCCTGCAACGGATCGCCTGTGCGCAGCAACGCCTTCAGGTCTGTCATTGGGTTCCCCTGTTTTCAAGCGTATGCGCCATCTGCCGGCGGCCGATCGAGAGGTGCCACCTCACGGTCACGGCGGCCACTCCGAGAAGGGCGGCGATGGTCGGGATCGACATCCCTTCGAGCTCGTACATCACGAGAATCGCCCGTCGGCGCGCCGGCAAGGCCGCCAGCGCGTGCTCGACGAGCGCGCGGGCCACGAGTGCCGGTTCCGGATCGGCGGCCCGGTCGTCCCACGGTGCGTGAAGATGGGCCGTGTTCCGCTGCACGGCCACTCGCCTCCAGCGATCGCGGCAAATATTGATCAGCACCCGGACGAGCCAGGCCTCCTCGTTCGGTGTCCCCTGAGGCACCGATCCAGGCGACCTGGCGGCGCGCAGGAATGTCTCCTGGACGACGTCGCGGGCATCCTCGCTGGAGCGGCTCAGCCGCCGCGCCAGCCGATACAGGCGCTGATGATGGGCATCGAAAAGGGCGCCGAGACGGGCCGAAAAGTCGTCGGCCACCCGGTCCGCGGTCCCCGCCATCGCAATGGCCTGCCCGGTCATACACCCTGCTAGACGGTGTCAGTCACGGAAATGTTGGCGTCCGCAGTCCGTGGTCCGCGGTCCGTAGTTCCCGGGAAGACCGGTCAATGGACTGGCCCCTTGTCCCAGCTCGCGCCCGTCGATTCGGAAAAGACGCGCATATGTTCCTGGAGCGCGGAGATGAGGTTGGGGATCACCTGGAGCGGGATTGCGACCTTCGCACGAACCGGCGCGCGAATCACATGAGCCGATTCGGCCGCTTGCAGGTCCTTTTCCGAGAGCGGCAGGACCTCGCAGAACGACAGCGTGAAGTCGAACGGCGTGTGGGAGATCGCGCAGAAATTCGCGTAGACTCGAGGAACCTCGCCCGAATCATCCGGCACGATGGTGAAATTGATCTGCTTGGGCTCGTTCATCCGGCGATTGTATCCGGAGTAGCGGCCACCTCGGCGGGCGTGCCTGGTCTTTCCGTGGCAGGTTCGGTTCGGCAATCAATACCGGCGCATGACGCCGACCACGACCCCCTGAATCTGGACCTGCTCGGGCGGGACGACAATCGGCTGGACGGCGGCGTTCGCCGGTTGGAGTCGGATCCGCCCCTGCTCGCGATACAGCTTCTTGAGCGTGACGTCGGCACCGTTCAGCAGCGCGATTACCATCTCGCCGTTGTCGGCCGTTCGGCGATCCTCGACGATGACGTAGTCGCCGTCGCGGATCTGCTCGTCGATCATCGAGTCGCCCTTGACGCGGAGCACGTAACTGTCGCGCTTGCCCACGAGATCTTCGGGCACGGCGAGCGTTTCGCTGCCGACGACGGCTTCGATCGGAGCGCCCGCGGCAACGTAGCCAAGCAGCGGCAGCTCCACGGCGCGGCCGCCGATTCGCGTGGGGACCAGCTCGACCGAGCGGCTGCGGTTCCAGGCTCGCTTGATGAAGCCCTTCTCCTCGAGGTTCGTCAGGTGCTTGTGCACGGTCGCCAGCGACGAGAGGCTGAATCGCCGGCCGATTTCCTCCAGGCTCGGCGCGTAGCCGTGTTGCTGAATGAAATCGTTCAGATAGTCGAGAATCTCCCGCTGACGCTTGGTGAGTGGCAGCATGATGCGCGCACTATACGCAAAAGAAAAGCGAAAGTAAAGCGCGAACCCACGCCGCAGCGCTGGGGAACGGTCTCGACCACGGACGCGGCCGCCCACGGACACTCCAGTCGGACGGGTCCCAGTACGAGCAGTTCGCCCCGCAACTGCGATCGCTCAGGGCAGGTCAGGGCGGACCGGCTCATAGTACAATCCGGCCATGGTGCACCGGCTGCGACTGGCGGTTGTCATCGTGCTCAGCGCGATTCTCGTCGCGCCCATCAGCGCCCTCGTCGGGGCGCAGGATCGGTTCACCCGGCAGCTCGGCGATCGCTTCCAGTCGAAACTCGTACGGATCGTCGAACTGGGAAAGACCGCCCGGGCGCGGGCATCGAGCCCGGCCAGCACGCAACTCACCGACGCGGAAATCACGGCGTATCTGCGGTTCCACGCCCGCGACCAGGTGCCGGTCGGAATCATCGAACCGGAGCTCCAGGCGCTCGGCGAGGGCCGCGTCGGGGGCAGCGCGATCGTGGACCTCGACGCCGTCAGGGCGCAGAAGCAGCGCGGGTGGCTGGATCCCCTCGCGTATCTCACCGGCAGGCTTCCGCTCACTGTCAGCGGCGTCCTGATCACGCAAGACGGCATCGGACGCTTTCAGCTCGAATCGGCGGCGATCTCGGGTGTCACCGTCCCGAAGACGGTGCTGCAGGAACTGCTCTCGTTCTACTCACGCACGCCAGAGGACCCCGACGGGATCAACATGGACGACCCCTTCGAGCTGCCCTCGCGAATACGCGAGATTCGCGTTGGAAAAGGGGACGCGATTGTGATCCAGTGAATGGATCCTCTTCAGAGCTCACTTCAATACCTCAAAGGCGTCGGGCCACGGCGCGCTGCTGACCTGCAGCGCGTCGGCCTTCGCAGCGTCGAAGATCTTCTTTACCGCTTTCCCATTCGCTACGAGGACCGGGGCGCCTTCCAGACCATCGCGTCGCTTCGGCCCGGCGTGGCGGCCTCGGTGATCGGCGAGGTCGTCAGCTGTGGCATCAGACCGACGCGGCGCCCGCGATTCAAGATATTCGAGATGCTGGTGCGCGACCGGACCGGATCGCTGCGGGCCATCTGGTTCAATCAGCCCTTCCTCAACGACGTGTTCCACCCGCGCCAGCGGGTGATCCTGTACGGCAAGCTCGAGCTGACCTCGCATGGGATTCAGCTCCAGAGCCCTCAGTACGAGATCCTGCCGGCCGAGGGCGAACCTCTCGCGGAAACTCCTTCCGAGCCGCACGACGAGGAGACCCTGCACACCGGACGCATCGTCCCGGTCTATGAGAAGACCGGCAATCTCACGACCAAGATGCAGCGCGTGCTCGTGCACAACGCCCTGATCCAGCTCCCCGATACTCTTCCGGACCCGCTCCCGCCCGACGTCCGCAAGCGGCAGCGGCTCGTCGACCGGCGCACCGCGCTCGGCGACGTCCACTTCCCGCCGGAGGGGACGAGCATCACCGAGCTGAATCAGTTTCGATCGCCGGCGCAGCGCCGGCTGATCTTCGAGGAGTTCTTTCTGTTCCAGCTTGGTCTGGTGCTGCGGAAGCGGCGCTCCGACTCGGAGCGAAAGCCGCGCTCGGTGACGATCACCGACGAGGTGCGCGAGGCCGCGCGCCGGGTGCTGCCGTTCCGGCTGACCGGGGATCAGAAGAAGGTGATTGCGGAAATCGTCGACGACATGAAGCGACCGCACCCGATGAATCGGCTGCTGCAGGGGGACGTCGGATCGGGCAAGACCATCGTGGCGCTCATGGCCGCGCTCGTCGCGATGGAGAACGGGTTCCAGGTCGCCTTCATGGCGCCGACGGAAATCCTGGCCGAGCAGCACTTCATCACGATCCGCCGGCTGCTCGAGACCTCGCGCTTCCGGATGACGCTCCTGACCGGCGCGACCCCCGCGAGGAAGCGCCGCGAGATCCTCGGCGAGCTCGGCGGCGGATCGATCCAACTCGTCGTCGGCACCCACGCACTGGTCGAGGACCCGGTCGCGTTTCGCGAGCTCGGGCTGGTCATCATCGACGAGCAGCACCGGTTCGGCGTCATGCAGCGGGCCGCGCTCCGCGCCAAGGGCATGCACCCAGACGTGCTCGTGATGACAGCGACGCCGATCCCGCGCACGCTCGCGCTGACCACCTACGGCGACCTCGACGTCTCCGTGATGCGCGAGATGCCACCGGGCCGGCATCCTATCAAGACCATCGCCAAACCGGAGACGCGGCGCGAGGAGATCTACGAGTTCGTCCGCCAGCAACTCGACGCTGGCCGTCAGGCCTACGTGGTCTATCCGCTCGTCGAGGAGTCCGAGAAGGTGGACCTCAGGGCCGCCACCGAGATGGCGGACCATCTCGCGCAGGACGTCTTTCCGGCGTACAAAGTCGCGCTGCTCCACGGCCGGCTCAAGCAGGATGCGAAGGAGCGGGTCATGCAGGCTTTCGCCCGCGGCGAGATCCATATCCTGGTCTCGACGACGGTCGTTGAAGTCGGCGTGGACGTGTCGAACGCGTCGGTCATGCTCGTGGAGCACGCCGAACGGTTCGGGCTCTCGCAGCTCCATCAGCTGCGCGGCCGGGTCGGCCGCGGCCCGCACCAGTCGTTCTGCGTTCTCTTGTACCAGTCCCCGCTGACCGATCACGGCCGCGAGCGCCTCAAGGCGCTCACGGAAACCACCGACGGCTTCGTCATCGCGGAACGCGACCTCTCGCTGCGCGGACCGGGCGACTTCTTCGGCACGCGCCAGTCCGGCATGCCCACGCTCCGCGCCGGCGATCTGCTTCGCGATCATCAGCTCATGGAGGAGGCGCGACGCGAAGCCGTCGCCGCCCTCGACGACACGCGAGAGGCAGAGCCGCTCGTCGCGTTCGTCCGCTCGAGCTGGGAACAGCGGTTCGGCCTCGTGGGAGTGGGGTAGGCCATCGAGCGATCGCGTGATCGGGTGATCGAGCGATCGATCGGGTGATCGCGCGATCAATCGGGTAATGGGTGCTTCGTGTGAATCGAGTAATGGATTGCGATTTGTGGGGGTCGATCGACCGATGCGGCAATCGCCGAAGCCAGCCCATTCCCGATGACGCGATGCGTTCGATCGGCGATCGACATCGCTCGATCGCGCGATCGCGCGATCGCTCGATGACATCGTGAGATGAATCGTGCGCATCATCGCAGGTGAGCTGAAGGGACGGCGCCTCGCGACGCCGGATTGGGCGGGGCTGCGGCCGACCTCCGACAAGCTGCGGGAAACGCTCTTCAACGTGCTCGGGCCGGGAATCGGGGGCGCCAGCGTCCTGGACGGGTTTGCGGGCACCGGTGCCGTCGGCATCGAAGCGCTCAGCCGGGGCGCGGCTGACGTGACGTTCGTGGAAAGCGACCCGCGGGCCGTGCGGTTGATTGCGGCCAACCTCGCCCGGTGCGGCATCGAGGACCGGCATGCTATTATCCGCGCGAGATTTGCGGACGCGGCGGAGCGTCTGGCAGGCCGGCGTTTCGAGGTCATCTTTCTCGACCCTCCATACGGCCGGGGAGAGCTCGAACAGGCGCTTGACGCGGTTGAGCGGCTGGCGGGCGCTGAAACGCTGGTGGTGATCGAACACGCGAAGCGGGATGCGGCGGTGGAGTCGGCCGGCGCTTTCGTGCGGGTCCGCGAGGTGCTGTCGGGCGACAGCGCCCTGACGTTCTACCGGCGCCGGCCGGCGGCCTGAGGCTCGAACGCCACCACCACTCCGGGACCAGCAGGACAAGAGGGCCGCGCGGGCCCCGAGAGGAACGCATGGGCGAAATCGTCGCCGTTTACCCTGGGTCGTTCGATCCGCTGACCAACGGCCACGTGGACATCATCCAGCGCGGCTCGCGCTTCTTCGACCGCATCGTCATCGCCGTGCTCGTGAACGTGGAGAAGTCCCCGCTGTTCACGGCAGCCGAACGAGTGGACATTGCCCGGGAAGTGTTCACGGACTGGCCCAATGTCGAAGTGGACACGTTCCACGGGCTGCTCGTGGACTATGTTCGGAGCAAGCACGCGAGCGTGATCGTGCGCGGCCTCCGCGCCGTCTCGGATTTCGAGTACGAGATGCAGATGGCGCTGATGAACCGTCACCTGAGCCCGGACGTCGAAACGATCTTCATGATGCCGGCCGAACCGTACACCTACGTCAGCTCGCGTCTGGTCAAGGAGGTCGTGGCGCTCGGGGGCTCGGTCCACGGCCTGGTTCCGGCTACCGTCGAGCGTCGGCTGCGGGAGAAGAAGCTCACGCGCGAAACACTGAGGGCCTGACGATGCTTGCTGCACGAGCGCGGCGGATCGGGGTGTCGCCGACCATGAAAGTGGCGGCGGAAGCCATGAAGCTGAAGGCGCAGGGCGTCGACGTCGTCGACCTCGGCGCCGGCGAGCCGGATTTTCCCACCCCCTCGCACATTGCGGCGGCCGCCCACGCGGCCATCGACGCGAACTTCACGAAGTACACGTCGAGCTCCGGCACCGACGAGCTGAAACGCGCCATCGCGGCGCGCTATCGCGAGGATTACGCGGTCGAGTACGCGCCGCGGGAGATCATCGTCACGGCCGGCGGCAAGCAGGCGCTGTTCAATGCCGTGATGGTACTCTTCGGGCCCGGCGACGAAGTGATCACCCACATGCCCGGGTGGCCGACGCTGGTCGAACAGGTTCAGCTCGCGGAGGCGGCGCCGGTCATCGCGCGCACGCACGCCGAGGACGGGTTCCGCCTGCACGCCGACACGATCCTCGGCGCGCTGACGCCGCGGACGCGCGGGATCATCATCAACTCCCCGAGCAATCCCACCGGGGCGTTGATGGAGGAGCGGGCGGCAGCGGCCGTCGCCGAGGAAGCCGCCAGGCGCGGCATCTGGATCCTCGTCGATCTCTGCTACGAAAAGCTCCTTTACGATTCCAGCCCCCACAACCTGCCCGGCCTGCTCGCGCGGATGCACCGCGACAGGACGGTGCTGTGCGGATCCGCATCGAAGACCTATGCGATGACCGGCTGGCGGTGCGGGTGGGCCCTCGGGCCGGCGGCGATCATCGACGCGTGCAACGCGCTGCAGAGCCATTCGACATCGAACGTCTCGTCCATCACGCAGAAGGCGGCGGTCGCCGCGGTCAGCGGCCCTCAGACCTGCGTGGCCGACATGCTGAACGAGTACCGGCGCCGGCGCGATCAGCTCTCGGCGTGGCTCGCCGAGGAACCGCGGCTGCGGCTCGTGCGGCCAGCGGGCGCGTTCTATCTATTCCCGGACGTCTCCGACTTCCTCTCGCCCGACGGCGTCCGATCGTCGGCCGATCTCGCCCAGAAACTGCTCGACGATGTGCGGGTGGCGATCACGCCCGGGGAGGCGTTCGACGCTCCCGGATTCATCCGGATTTCGTATGCGGCCTCGATGGAGGACCTCCAGCGGGGCGCCGAGCGGATCATCCAGTACGTCAGGTCGTTGGACCGGCGGGCCGTCGCCAGGTAAGAGACGCGGGGGGAACGGGGACGCGGGAGTTCAGTACGTGGACGCGGGAGCACGGAGATCACGGGGTTGTCCGCGCTCCGTACTATCAGCGAGCAGTCGCTGAGAGCCCTGCATGATCACTGACTCCCCCGGGCGTCGGCGTGCGTCCCCGCGCCTCCGTGTTCCCGTGCTGATCGTCGTCCCCGTGTCTCCAATATCAAGCGAATGCTCCCCCCAAAGACTCTCCGCCAGTTTCAGAACGCCCTGGGCGCCGACCACGTTCGCGCCGACGATCACTCTCGAATCGCTTACGGGACCGACGCGCTGAAACGCGGCGCCTCCGCGGATCTCGTCGTGTTCCCTGCGAACTCGTCGGAGGTGGCGGCGGCGGTGCGGATCTGCGCGGAACACCGCATCCCAATCGTGCCCCGCGGCGCCGGGAGCGGATACACCGGCGGCTCGGTTCCCGTTCATGGCGGCGTCGTCATCTCGCTCGAGCGGATGAATCGGATCGTCGAGATCGACGAGGCCAACCTGGTGGCGATCGTGGAACCCAACGTCATCACGGGCGACCTCCAGGATGCGGTGGAACGGGTCGGCCTCTTCTATCCCCCCGACCCGGCGTCGCTCCGGCAGTCAGCGATCGGCGGCAACGTGGCGGAGAACGCGGGAGGCCCGCGCGCGTTCAAGTACGGCACGACGAAGCAGTACGTGCTCGGCCTCGAAGCCGTCCTCCCCACCGGCGAGATCATCGAGACCGGCGGCAGGGTCGTCAAGAACGTCGTCGGCTACGACCTCACACACCTGCTGGTCGGCTCTGAGGGCACGCTGGCGATCATCACGAAGATCATCCTCAGGCTGGTGCCGAAGCCTCCGGTGCAGGCGACGCTGCGTGCCTCGTTCGTTGATGTGAGTGCTGCCGTCCGGGCGGTCTCCAACATCATCGCCGCCCGCGTCGTGCCTGCCGCATTGGAGCTCGTGGACGGCGATTCGCTCGAGGCCGTTGCGCGGTATCTTCAGGTGCGTGCGCTTGCCCCGGCAGGGACCGGCGCGATGCTGCTCGTCGAGGTCGACGGCGTCCCGTCAGCGGTGGAGGAGGAGGCTGTGCGCGTCGAGCAGGCCTGCACGGCCGCGGGCGCGACGGAAGTCCTGCGCGCGCGGGAGGAAGCAGAACGTACTGAGTTGTGGAGAGCGCGCCGCGAACTGTCGCTCTCGCTCAGAACGATCACCCCGCTCAAGATCAACCACGACGTCGTGGTGCCGAAGGGCCGGATTCCCGAGCTGTTCGCGCTCGTCGAGCGGATCAAGAGGAAGTACCACCTGCGTATCCCGCTTTTCGGGCATGCGGGAGACGGGAACATCCACGTCAACATCATGGTGGATCCGAACGACAGCGGCGAGATCGAACGCGCCCATCAGGCCGAGCGCGTTCTCTTCGAGGGTGTCGTGGCGCTCGACGGATCGATCAGTGGCGAGCACGGCATCGGGTTCGCGAAGGCGCCGTTCCTGTCGATCGAGCTGGCAGCCCAGGAAATCGCTCTGATGAAGCGCGTCAAGCAGGCGTTCGACCCGCTGGGAATCATGAATCCGGGGAAGGTGTTTCCGGCCGGGTGAGGCAGCATGCCTGACATCGAGCGGCGATCCCGGCAATCGTATAATCGGGCGGTGCTTCCCGGCGAGGACCTGGTGCGGCGGGGCCTGGCGGACCTCGGTCGCGGCATCGAGTCGGTCGAGGCGCTGCTCGTGTCGATTGGCGCGCCTCGGCTGTCCGCGCTCGGGTATCGGATCCCCCGTCCTCTGGCCGATCCGGAGCGGCGGCTCTACGATCGTTTGGCCGCGGAGGATCAGGATTCTGCCCATTCACGGTACAACGCCCTGATTCGCCGGCTGGTCAGCTTCGAGCGCGCAGCGGAATGCGTCAACCCGCGGACCTGACACGGATCAGGCGCTTCATGCGCGCGCTCGGCGAATCTGCGCGCGGCGAGACGCGCGTGTACCTCACGGGCGGCGCCACGGCCGTTCTCCATGGCTGGCGCGACTCCACGGTCGATGTCGACATCAAGATCGTGCCCGAGCGGGACGAACTGCTCCGGAAGCTGCCGGAGCTGAAGGAGCAGCTGCAGCTGAACGTGGAACTCGCGGCGCCGATGGACTTCATACCAGTCCGCCCGGATTGGGAGTCCCGCAGCCCCTTCGTGGCGCGAGAAGGCCGCGTGTCGTTCCACCATTTCGACCTGTATGCGCAGGCGCTGTCGAAGATCGAACGCGGACATGCGCAGGACGTCGCCGACGTCGAGCGGATGCTGGCAGACGGGTTGATCGACCAGGGCCGACTCGCCGCGTATTTCGAGCAGATCCAACCGGAACTCTACCGGTATCCCGCGCTCGACCCGGGCACGTTCCGCGAGCGTGTCGCACGGTTCACGACCGGACCGGACACGGCCAGGGCAGACGACGACAGATGAGCCGATCTCGATTATTCGGATCTCGATCTGGCGCTGCGCGGCTGAAGAGGACAATCGTGATCCTGACCCCGAGGGCCCGGATGCGTTATGCTGCGGGTATATGCATCGCATGACCCGAGCCGTTCTCCTCCTCTCGGCCCTCGTCATCGTCGCCTGTTCCGAGCCATCCGCCCAATCCACGGATCCGGAGACCCTGCGCAAGGAGATCGAGGCGCTCAAGGCCTCCCAGGCCGCGATGCAGAAGGACATCGCCGAAATCCGCGAGTTTCTGCGACAGGTCACGGGGGGGAAGTTCGGCGCGCCGCCGATCGAGGGGCAGACCGTGGACCTGAAGGGGGCGCCAGCAAGAGGCCAGGATTCCGCTGCCCTCACGCTCGTCGAGGTGTCGGATTATCACTGCCCGTTCTGCCGCCGACATTTCCAGCAGACGCAGCCGCGCCTCTACTCCGACTATGTAGATCAGGGGAAGGTCAGGCACGTCTTCATCCACTATCCGATCGATCAGCTGCATCCCGACGCGTTCAGGTCGCACGAGGCTGCCAGCTGCGCGGCCGAGCAGGGGAAGTTCTGGGAGCTGCACACGAAGCTGTTCGAATCGCCGGTGAAGACCGCCGATCAGATCGTCGCGCTGGCGCAATCGGCCGGCCTCGACACGACCGCCCTGCGCGCCTGCATGGACAGCGGCAAGTACTCGTCGCCTGTCCGCGAGAGCGTGAAGCGCATGCAGCAGCTCGGCGTGGACAGCACGCCGATGTTCCTCATCGGAGCGACGCCGAAGGACGGAGAGCCGATGACGGTGCTGAAGGTGGTGAAGGGCGCGCACCCGTTCGAGCAGTTCAAGGCGACGCTCGAGTCGCTGCTGACCAGTCAGTAGGGTGGATCATTCGCCACCCTCGAACGCACGGGCCCGACGCAAGGAGCCGGCGCGTAGAATTGTTGGGGTTGGCGCACCATGTTCTGACTGCTCGCCATCCAACAACGTCGTTCCAGCGCAGATCGCGATAGTCCTCTGGAAGCTGGTAGCAGGAGCTGGGAGCTATTCCCTCAACGCCACCAGCGGATCGATGCGGCTCGCCCGGTGGGCCGGGATCAGGCATGCGGCGATGGCGACCGCGGTCAGCAGGATCGTGATCGACGCGAACGTCGGTGGATCGCGTGGCGTCACCACGAGCACCTCCCTGAGCACCTGGCTCAGCGCATACGCGCCCGACAGGCCGAGCGAGAGACCGATCGCCAATTGCACGAGGCCGTGTCGCAGCACGAGCCACGACACGCGACGCCGGTCCGCGCCGAGCGCCATGCGGACGCCGATCTCCGCCGTGCGTTGCGTGACCGAGTACGCCATCACCGCGTAGAGCCCGACGGCCGAGAGCACCAGCGCGATCAACGCAAAGATGGCGAAGAGCGATCCGAACACGCGATACGGCCAGGTGGCCTGCGCCATCATCTGGTCGATCGTCTGCACGGTGAAGACCGGCTGGTCCGGATCGAGCCGCTGCACCTCGCGGCGGACGGCGTTCATCACGGCCGTGGGGTCGAGGCGGCTGCGCACGATGAGTCCGGCTCCCGCGGGTGGCTCCTGCGGAAACGGAACGTAGACGGAGCCCGACGGCCCTGTCTCGCCTGGTTCCGGCAGGTCGTCGACCGTGCGGCTGACGCCGACGATGGTGCGCCACACGGGCTCCGGCCGGCCTGTCGAGGAAGGTGGATTGGGGAATCGGATCCGCCGCCCGATCGGATCTTCGCCCGGATAGTGCGCCGCGGCGAACCGGTCGTCGACGACGAGCACCTCGGCTCCGGGAGCGCCGTCCTTGTCGGTGAGCGCGCGACCGCGCAGGATTGGAATGCCGGTCGCGCGGAAGAACCCCGCGCTCACAACGGTCGCGGCCACCTCGGGGTGATCCTCCCACCGCGAAGCCACAGCCCGACCGTCGACTTCCATGCGGCGCCGTCCGGCGCCGAATCCGGGCATGCTGGTCGTCAGCGCCACCGCCTCGACGCCCGCGAGGGCGTCCAGCCGTGGCGCCAGGCGGTCGTAGAACGCCATCCGCGCCTCGGGGGTCGGGTATTTCGTCTCCGGCAGGACCATCCTCATCGTCATCATGTGCTCGGTCGGGATGCCCAGGTCGGTCGTGTACAGCTTCATGAAGCTCCGGACCATCAGGCCGGCGCCGACGAGCAGCACGAGCGTGAGCGCGATCTCGACGACGACCATCGTGCTGCTCAACCAGCGCGCGCGCCGGCCGCCGGCGGTGCCCCGACCGCCTTCCTTCAGAAGGTCGTTCACGTTCGTCCTCGACACTTGAAGTGCCGGCACGATGCCGAAGAGGATGCCGGTCACGACGCAGATCGCCGCCAGGAATCCGAAGACGACATAGTCCATCGTGAACTGGATCCAGTACGGCTTGCCCACGTCCGCGACCGCGGCGTCGAACATCCCGACGCCGGCCCTGGCCACGAGCAGACCGATCACGCCGCCGATGCACCCCAGCAGGACGCTTTCGACGAGCAGCTGGCGGACGACCCGCCAGCGGGTGGCGCCGAGCGCCACGCGAACGGCAACCTCGCGGGCGCGGTGGATCGACCGCGAGAGCTGGAGGTTGGCCACGTTGGCGCAGGCGATCAGCAGCACGAACCCGACGGCGCCCTGCAGCGCGAGGAAGACGACGCGGATTTCACCGCCGTTGAAGCGTTCGTTGAACGTCTGCATGACGGCGGTGGTCTCTTTGTTGGTGTCGGGATACTCCGCGGCGAGACGGGCGGCGATGCCGATCAGTTCCGCCTGCGCCTGGGCGCGGCTGACGCCCGGGTGGACGCGGCCGACGACCGAGTACTCGCGATGGCTGCGATTCAGGTTTTCTGCGGTGGGAATGATCTGCCTCCACAACTGCGATCGCGTCGGGAACATGATGCCCGGCGGCATGACCCCGACGATGACAGCCGGTTCGCCGTTGATACGGATGGCCTTGCCGAGGATGTCGGGATCGGAGGCATAGCGGTTCTTCCAGATCGCATTCCCCAGGATCACGACGGCTTGCGCGTCCTTTTCGCCATCCGCCGGGGTGAAGTCGCGCCCGAGCAGCGGCTGCTGGCCGAGGAGCCGGAAGAGGTTCTCCGAGACGCGGCCGCTGGTCGCCTGCTCCGGCGCGGCGCGATCATCCGACACGTTCACGGTGGATTGGGTGAAGGCCGCCATGTCCACAAACGACTGCGCCTGCGACCGCCAGTCCAGCAGCTCCTGGTATGAGACCGATCCGGGCCGGATGGGACCCGTGGCAGTGGCCCGGTGCACCCCGAGGACGTAGAGGTTGCCCGAATCCGGGAAGGGCAGGCCGCGGATCAGCACCGCGTTGACCAACGTGAAGACCGTTGCGTTGACGCCGATGCCGAGGGCCAACGCGAACACGGCGGCAGCCGAGAGCCACCGATCCTTGAGGATGGAGCGAACCGCCGTGCGAAGATCGTGCAGCATGCCAATACCTGACGTAATCAGCCTCTTCGGGGTTCAGACAGAACAACGCCTACTGGGCGCGGGGTAACAGCGCGTCCCCGTCCCGCGCCGGGCGATCGGGCAATCGAGCGAGGGCTCGCCGAGAACGTCGCCTCGCGCCGGGTGGTCGAGGCGAATGGCGGGGAGTTGGTCGAGCGTTCTCGAAGCCGGCGGCCTATGGTGGCGCGCAGAGCCTGCGATTCCGTATTCTGCCTGCGCCGCGTTCTGAGATTCCCTGAGGACGCGGACGGACGTCGTCGAGAACGCCTTGTCGTCATCGCGACGGGGCATGGCCGGGAGAAAGGGTGCAACGCGCATGGGTGCCAGCAAACTGAGATCCATCTTTCTGTCGATGGCATCGGTCGTCCTGTTCAGCTGCGGCCCCGAGCCGGGCGCACGTCGGCAACCGGTCGCGGAACCGCCGGCGACGAGCGGGGAACCGGCCGAACCATCCGCACCGGTCGTTCGATTCAGCGCTCAGGAGTCCGGCGCGCCGGACGTTGGACCCGCCCGTCTGCGCACCCGTGAGGCGGGACGGCTCCTGCTTCCTGACGGGAAGCTGGCCGTGTCGGACGCCTTCATCAACGACTATCCGCTCGTCGTTGCGGGCCTGCCGACCGGCGACCATGTCGTAGAGCTGCTGGTCGCCGAATCGGCATCGGACGCGCGTGTGGCTGCCGCGCGCGTTCGAGTCGCAGGCGAATTACCGGCAAGCTGGCGGCGCGTCGGTTACTTTGCAGTGGACTCGGGCACCGGCGCGTTCTTCAATCCCCTGCCGGCCTCGACGCCCGACTCGCCGAGCATCACGGACTTCAACGATACATTGCTGAAGGCGCTCGAAGAGTCGTATCGCCACACGTACTCGGTGGCCAATCTAGCGTGGCACGGAACGGCGTATATTGCATTCTCCACCGGAATGGGCGACGGCACGTACCCCGTTTACGTCGGGTCGTCTTCGACAGGCTCGCCGGTCACAGTCGTCGTCGACTGCGAAATCCTGCCGTGGAGAGACTGACAAGGGAGGTTGCCCCTGGGCAGCGGCGCGATGGTCCGAGCCCTTCCAGTCGGATCAGCGAACCTGCATCGTGCGGATCCGCCTCGAGCCCGGCAGGAACGGCGTGTCGCTCAGCTGCCCGTCGTATCGCGCCGCCCATCGGCCGGGAATCGGCGTCCCGCAATCGGGGCACGTTCCTGAAGGCGTGATCCGGTAGTTCTGGATGAAGTAGCCGTACCGCTCGACGAGCAGGGCGCGACAGCTGTGGCAGCGGGTATTCTCCAGATCGCCGACCCGGCCCGGAAGATTCCCCGCGTAGACATACCGCACGCCGTTTCGATGCGCGATGTCGGCGGCGTGCATGAGCATCTCCGGGGTCGTATTCTCCGGATCGTTCATGCGGTAGTCCTTGTGGAACGCCGTAACGTGCCAGGGGATGTCCGGCGACACGCCGGCAACGAACGCGGTGAGCCTGTCGAGCTCGTCCTCGGAGTCGTTGAACCCCGGAATGAGGAGCGTCACGATCTCCACCCAGATGCCCATCGCGTAGAGCGCGCGGATCGTGGAGAGGATCGGATCGATCCGACCCCCCAGCTGACGGTAATGCCGATCGTCGAAGCTCTTGAGGTCCACCTTGTAGAGATCGACCCAGGGGCGCAGGTATTCGAGCACCTGCGGGGTGCCGTTGCCGTTGGACACGTAGCCCGTCATCAGCCCACGCGCGCGCGCCTCGCGGAAAATCGCGACGGCCCATTCACTGGTGATCAGCGGTTCGTTGTAGGTGCTGACCACGACGCGCCCGCCGAGCCTGACCGCTTCGTCGGCGAGCAGCTCCGGCGACACGTCGATGGGTGGGGAGACCGCGCCCGGATCGCGAAGGGCCTGCGACGTCACCCAGTTCTGACAGTACGAGCAATGGAGATCGCAGCCCAGCATCCCGAAGCTGAACGCGAGCGCGCCCGGCCGGGCGTGGAAGAACGGCTTCTTTTCAATCGGGTCGCACTGCACGCCGCCGACGTAGCCGTACGGCACGCGCAGCTTGCCACCCGTGTTGAAGCGGACCTTGCAGACGCCGGCGGCACCCTCAGGGATGGGACATTCGTGGCCGCAGGCATAGCACCGCAACCGGTTGTTCGAGATGGCTTCGACCAGTTCAGGCGCAGCCTCGACCGTGCGTGCTCCGAGTATGTCCGCGAGGGTGGCCACATGTTGATTGTACTCCTCCGGGAGCAGGCCGGCTGGCATCAACCTCGTGCACTATGATCGGGACATGGCGAAGAGAGTCGCGATCATCGGCGCCTCCAGCAACCGCGGCAAATACGGCAACAAGGCGCTGCGTGCGTTCGAGCGGCAGGGCTACACGGTGATCCCGATCAATCCGCACGAAACCGAGATCGAGGGTTACCGGGCGTACCCTTCGGTGCTCGACGTACCCGGCGAGATCGACATGGCCACCGTGTACGTGCAGCCCGACGCCGGTGTCCGCGTCATGGAGGACATTGCGAAGAAGCACATCCCCGAGGTCTGGCTCAATCCCGGCGCCGACAGCCCCGCCGTCCTGGCGCGCGCCCGCGAACTCGGCCTGCAACCGATTCAGGCCTGCAGCATCATGGGTATTGGGGAGAGTCCCGGGCGATTCTGATCGACCGGACGCCGGGGACGGGGGACACGGGCCCCGTGCTGATGTCCCTCCCAGCCTGGTGTCCGAGGGGTCTCATTGACAGCCCCGCGCTCCGTGCCTATACTTCTGATCGCTAACTGACTCCAGCAGTTTCCAGACTTCCTCGTCACCCCGGGCGCTCCTGACCACGCCCGTTCCGCTCAACAGCACAGCAACACAGCGTCAGCTATCAACGCTCCGACTAACCCGTTCCGCTCACATCAGACATCGGTAGTCCCATGCCAACCCCCACCAAGCGCTCCGCCGGGCGCCAGGCCGATCCGGCCGACGCACAGGAAAATTCGTCCACGCAGGCCCCGAATTCGACCGCCGAGGAGACTCCGCAGGAACAGGCGCCGCTGGCGGTGAAGGCTGCAGAGCGGCCCGAAGGCGGCGGACGCCCGGGCCCGCAGCAGCGGGAGGGTGGGCAGCGTCAGGAGGGACGCCGCGGCCAGGGACTGAACATCACCGAGCTGAAGGACAAGAGCATCCAGCAGCTGACCCAGATCGCCAAGGACCTCACCGTCGCCGGCGCGACGGGCATGCGCAAGCAGGAGCTCATCTTCCAGATCCTCAAGGCGCAGACCGAGCAGAGCGGCTTCATTTTCTCCGAGGGCGTGCTCGAGGTGCTCCCCGACGGGTTCGGATTCCTGCGCGCGCCGGACTACAACTACCTGCCCGGTCCCGACGACATCTACGTCTCGCCCTCCCAGATCCGGAAGTTCGATCTGCAGACCGGCGACACGGTGTCGGGCCAGATCCGTCCGCCGAAGGAGGGGGAGCGGTACTTCGCGCTCATCAAGGTCGAAGCGGTCAACTTCGAGGCGCCGGAGCAGGCCCGCGACAAGCTGTTCTTCGAGAACCTCACGCCGCTCTATCCACAGGAGCGGTTCGTCCTCGAGACGACGTCCGACAACCTCTCGGGCCGCGTGATGGATCTCATGACGCCGATCGGCCGCGGACAGCGCGGGCTGATCGTCGCGCCGCCGCGCACCGGCAAGACGATGCTGCTCCAGAGCATCGCGCAGTCGGTGGCGAAGAACCACCCCGAGGTGTTCCTCATCGTGCTGCTGATCGACGAGCGGCCCGAGGAGGTCACCGACATGCAGCGCTCAGTCCAGGGCGAGGTCATCTCGTCGACCTTCGACGAGCCGGCGCAGCGGCACGTGCAGGTGGCCGAAATGGTGATCGAGAAGGCCAAGCGACTGGTGGAGCACCGGAAGGACGTGCTCATCCTCCTCGATTCGATCACGCGCCTGGCGCGCGCCTACAACTCGGTGATCCCGCCGTCGGGCAAGGTCCTCTCGGGCGGGCTCGACTCCAACGCGCTCCAGAAGCCCAAGCGGTTCTTCGGCGCCGCCCGCAACATCGAGGAGGGCGGCTCGCTCACGATCATCGCCACCGCCCTCATCGACACCGGCTCCCGGATGGACGACGTGATCTTCGAGGAGTTCAAGGGCACGGGCAACATGGAGATCCACCTGGATCGGAAGCTGACCGACAAGCGGGTGTTTCCCTCGATCGACATGCAGAAGAGCGGGACGCGCAAGGAAGAACTGCTCCTCCCGCGCGAGGATCTCAACCGCGTCTGGGTGCTCCGGAAGGTGCTCAACCCGTTGTCCGCCGTCGAAGCGATGGAGCTGCTCCTCGACAAGATGGGAAAGACGAAATCGAACGCCGACTTCCTGGCGTCGATGCAAAAGATGGGGTAGGGGAAGTGCTGAATGCTGAATGCTGAATGCTGAATGGAATGCTGAATGCTGAGTGCTGAATTGAGTGCTGAGTGCTGAATGGAGTGCTGAGTGCTGAAGGCTGAATGGTCGCCCAGGGAGGGCAGCATTCATAATTCAGCATTCAGCATTCAGCATTGCCTTATCCCTCCTTCTTCGGATGCGCGATGCCCAGGATGCGGTGGAGCTCGTCGGCCTCGATCACTTCCTTTTCCAGCAGGCGCTCCGAGAGCTCGTCGAGCTTGCCGCGCCACTCCCGCAGGATCTGGCGCGCCGTCTCGTGCGCGTCGGTCAGGATGCGCTTGATCTCGTTGTCGATCTTGAGCGCCGTCTCCTCGGCATAGTGCCCCCGCTCGGAAGCGAACGGATTCTCCAGGAACGCGGCCCGCTTGTCGCCGTTGTAGCTGACGGCGCCGAGCGCTTCGCTCATCCCGAACTCCGTTACCATCGCACGGGCGATGTCCGTCGCCCGCTGCAGATCGTTCTGCGCGCCGGTGGAGATCTCGGCGAAGGCGATCTCCTCGGCGCTCCTGCCGCCGAGCAGAACGGCGAGCTGGCTGAGCAGATCCGCGCGGGTCATCAGATACCGATCCTCGAGCGGCAGCTGCATCGTATAGCCGAGGGCCCCGAAGCCGCGCTGCACGATCGAGATCTTGTGGACGGGATCGAGATTGGGCAGCACCGTAGCCACGATCGCGTGCCCGGATTCGTGGAACGCGACAATCCGGCGTTCCTTGCTGCTCATGACCCGCTTCTTCTCCAGGCCCGCAATCAGCCGGTCGATCGCTTCGTCGAAATCCTTCATCTCGACTTCGGTCTTGTCGCGCCGTGCGGCCAGCAGCGCCGCTTCGTTCACCAGGTTGGCGAGATCCGCGCCGGCAAAGCCGGCCGTGCGAGCTGCGATCACCTTCAGGTCGACGTTCGGCTCGATCTTGACGTTCTTGACGTGGATGCGGAGGATCTCTTCCCGTCCCCTGACGTCCGGCTTGTCGACGAGCACCTGCCGATCGAATCGGCCGGGGCGCAGCAGGGCAGGGTCGAGCACCTCGGGGCGGTTCGTGGCGCCCATGATGATGACGCCCTTCCGGGCATCGAACCCGTCCATCTCCGCGAGCAGCTGGTTCAGCGTCTGCTCGCGCTCTTCGTGGCTGCCCATCGGGGTCTGGATGCGGATCTTGCCCAGCGCATCGAGCTCGTCGATGAACACGATGCAGGGCGCCTTGGTTTCGGCCTGACCGAACAGATCCCGTACGCGCGCGGCGCCGACGCCGACGAACATCTCGACGAACTCCGACCCGCTCAACGAGAAGAACGGCACCCCGGCCTCTCCTGCGACCGCCCGCGCGAGCAGCGTCTTGCCGGTACCGGGCGGGCCGACGAGGAGCACCCCCTTGGGAATCCTTCCGCCGATGCTCGTGTACTTCTTCGGGTTCTTGAGGAACTCCACGATCTCGCGCAGCTCTTCCTCGGCTTCGTCGACGCCGGCCACGTCGCCGAACTTCACCTTCACGTCGTCTTCGGCGTAGATCTTGGCGCGGCTTCGCGCGAAGGACATGACGCCGCCCTCGGCGCTGCCCATGCGGCGGAAGAAGAAGCTCCACAGCGCGACAAGGAAGATCAGCGGGATGACCCAGCCGAGGATCTCGCCGACCCAGCGGCTCGCCACCTCGCCCTTGACGGTGACGCCCTGCGCCATCAGATCCTCGACGAGCTTCGGGTCCTCCACGCGCACCGCGACGAAGGGGCGGGTGCCGCCCCCGTCGGCCTTCAGCTGACCCCGGATGTGCTCCTCCGAGATCGTGACTTCCTGGACGCGGCCGCCGCGGACGTGCGCCTTGAAGTCGCTGTAGGAGATCGTGTCGCCCGACTGCATCGAGTAGAAGACGGCCTGCCCGATCGCGAGCAGCAGGAAGAACCCGAGCACGTACCATACGGCCGAGCCGGCGCCGGTGCGCGGCGGCAAACGTCGATCGCCGGGGCGCCGCCCTCGCGGGTTCGGCGGTGTGCTCTGCTGCTCGGACATTGCTTCGATTGTACGCGTGTTACGCCGTCACGGCTTCGGCCGAGCGATTGAACTTCAGGTCGCCGTCCGAGACGTCGATTCCGACGACGTCGCCTTCGCGGAACTCTCCCTGCAGCACGCGCATCGCAAGCGGGTCCAGCACCCGCCGCTGGATCGTGCGCTTGAGCGGCCGGGCGCCGTAAGTCGGGTCGTACCCCTCCTCGATGAGAAGGTCCTTCGCCTTGTCGCTCAGCTCGACGCGGATCTTCCGCTCTTCGAGGCGCTTCATCAGCCCGCGCAGCTGGATGTCGATGATCGTGCGCATCTCGCCCTTGCTGAGCGAGTGGAAGACGATGATCTCGTCCACACGGTTGAGGAACTCCGGCCGGAACTGCGCCCGCAGGGCCTCGAGGACCATGCGCTTCGTCCCCTCGTCGAGCCCCCCGCCGTGCGCCCGCGTCGCGGCTTCCGCGATGAAATGGCTGCCTGCGTTCGACGTCATGATCACGACGGTGTTCTTGAAATCCACCGTCCGGCCCTTGCCATCCGTCAGCCGACCGTCGTCGAGCAGCTGGAGCATGACGTTGAGCACTTCGGCGTGCGCCTTCTCGATTTCGTCGAACAGCACGACAGCGTACGGCCGCCGACGCACGGCCTCGGTCAGCTGGCCCGCCTCTTCGTAGCCGACGTATCCGGGAGGCGCGCCGATCATCCGCGAGACCGTGTGCTTCTCCTGGTACTCGGACATGTCGATGCGGATCATGGCCTGTTCATCGTCGAACAGGAATTCCGCGAGGGCGCGGGCGAGCTCGGTCTTGCCGACGCCGGTCGGGCCCAGGAAGATGAAGCTCCCGAGCGGCCGGTTCGGGTCCTGCAGGCCCGCACGCGCGCGGCGCATCGCGTTGGACACCGCCGAGATCGCTTCGTCCTGACCGACGACCCGCTGGTGGAGGCGTTCTTCCATCTTCAGCAGCTTCTGGATCTCGCCTTCCATCAGCCGGCTGACCGGGATGTGGGTCCAGCGGCTGACGACCTCGGCGATGTCTTCCTCGTCCACCTCCTCCTTGAGCATGCGATGGCCCTTCTGCTGTTCGATGAGCCGCGCTTCCTGCTCGTGGATCTGCCGCTCGAGCTCCGGCAGCCGGCCGTACTGCAGCTCCGACGCTTTCGCGTAGTCGCCCGACCGCTGCGCGCGCTCGATTTCGAGGCGCGCCTGCTCGAGGTCTTCCTTCAGCTTGCGGCCGGCCTGAATCGAGTCCCTCTCCTGGGTCCAGTGCGCCGTCAGCCGGTTCTTGTCTTCCTTGAGATCGGCCAGCTCTTTTTCGAGCTTCCCGAGCCGCTCCTGCGAGGCCTTGTCCTTTTCCTTGCGCAGCGCTTCGCGCTCGATCTCGAGCTGCATAATCCGGCGCTGGACCTCGTCCAGCTCGGCGGGCATCGAGTCGATCTCCATTCGGAGGCGCGCCGCCGCCTCGTCAATCAGATCGATGGCCTTGTCGGGCAGGAAGCGGTCCGTGATGTAGCGGTGCGAGAGCACAGCTGCCGCGACGAGCGCGGAGTCCTTGAACCTGACGCCGTGATGGATTTCGTAGCGCTCGCGGAGGCCCCGGAGGATGCTGATCGTGTCCTCGACGGTCGGCTCGCCGATCATGACCGGCTGGAAGCGCCGCTCGAGGGCGGCGTCCTTCTCGATGTGCTTGCGATACTCGTCGAGTGTCGTGGCGCCGACCGTGTGGAGCTCGCCGCGCGCGAGCATCGGCTTCAGCATGTTCGACGCGTCCATGGCACCTTCCGCGGCGCCCGCACCCACGACGGTGTGCAGCTCGTCGATGAACAGAATCACCTGTCCCTCGGAGTCCGCGACCTCTTTCAACACGGCTTTCAGCCGTTCCTCGAACTCGCCGCGGTACTTGGCGCCGGCCACGAGCGCGCCCATGTCGAGCGCCACGATCTTCTTGTTCTTCAGCCCCTCGGGAACGTCCTGCCGGACGATCCGCTGGCCGAGGCCTTCGACGACCGCGGTCTTGCCGACCCCCGGTTCTCCGATGAGCACAGGATTGTTCTTCGTGCGGCGGGACAGCACCTGAATCACGCGTCGGATCTCGTCGTCTCTGCCGATGACCGGATCGAGCTTGCCCTTGCGCGCAAGCTCGGTGAGGTCGCGCCCGTACCGCTCGAGCGCCTGGTACGTACTCTCGGGATTCTGACTGGTGACCCGCTGCGAGCCGCGGATGGAGGTCAACGCCTGGAGGATGGCGTCCCTGGTGATGCCTCGCTGCTGGAGCAGCTCGGCGCCGGGCGCGCGGCCGCCCTCCCCGGCGATCGAGACGAAGAGGTGCTCGGTGCTGACGTACTCGTCCTTGAGGCGCTCGGCTTCCTGCTCGGCGGCGTCGGTGACGCGGCGCAGGCGAGGGGAGAGGCCGACCTGCGTGCCGCCGTGGGCGCGCGGCTGCCTGGTCAGCTCGCCGCGAACGGCGGTCGCCAATGCCGCGGGATCGGCGTTCAGCTTGCGGACGATCTCCGGGACAATCCCGTCCCGCTGCTCGATGAGCGTCAGCAGGAGGTGCTCCGGCGTGATCTCGGGATGGCCCTCCCGATCGGCGAGCTGCTGCGCGCCGAGGACGGCTTCCTGGGCTTTTTCCGTGTACTTGTTGATGTTCATGATCGTTGCTCGCCTGATGCTCGCGGGGCTCCACTCCACCCTTCGCGCCCCGCTCTGGCGAAGGTTGCTATCGCGATTCCAGCTTCGACAGCGCCTCGTAGTGCTCCCGTTGTTCGGGTGTGAGCGTGCGGGGGAGTTGAACGTCCACAGCCGCGTAGAGGTCGCCGCGTTCGTCGGGCTTGCCAATCGACGGCATCCCGTGTCCCTTGAGCCTGAACACCTGACCGCTCTGTGTCGTTTCCGGGATCTTCAGTCGCACCGAGCCGGTGATGGTCGGCACCTGCGCCTCGCCGCCGAGCACCGCGGTCGCGAGCGCAACCGACACCTTCGTGTGCAGATCGTTGCCCCTCCGCTCGAACACCGGGTGCGGGCGGATTCGCACCCGCAGATACAGATCGCCGGCTGCGCCGCCGTTGGCCCCCGACTCGCCTTCGCCCGCGGCGCGCACCCGCGATCCGTCTTTCACCCCCGCGGGGATCCTGACGTCGACACTCCTCGCGTGCCCGCCCTGCTTGATGGAGATGCGCCGGGTCGCGCCATGGAACGCCTCCTCGAGCGTGAGCTCGACCTCGTGCTCGATGTCGCGCCCTTTCTGCATGCGGCTCGCGCGCCCGCGCGGCCGTCCGGCTTCGCGCGCCTGCCCGCCGAAGAACGTCCGGAAGAAGTCCGAGAACGGATCCTCGTTGCCGAACAGATCGCGCATCTCTTCTTCCGACATCGTGCGATAGCCGCCCGGTCCGCCCACGTTGACGTTCCAGGCGCCCTGCCCGAAGCCCGCGCCACCCGGCCACGGCTGCCCCTGCTGCTCGGCCTGCTCGTACATCCGCCAGTTGGCGCCGAGCTCGTCGTACTTCCGCCGCTTGTCCGGATCCCCGAGCACCTCGTAGGCTTCGTTGATCTCCTTGAACCGCCCCTCGGCAGACTTGTCCCCCGGATTCACGTCGGGATGGAATTTGCGGGCGAGCTTGCGATACGCCTGCTTGATTTCCTTATCCGACGAAGTCTTCGAAACGCCGAGCGTCTGGTAGTAGTCCTTGAATTCCATTCACGTAATTCCGAACTGACGCGGCCGTGGTCCGTGGCTCGCACATCGCACGTCGCACGTCGCACGTGACATTAGAGCCCCACCATCTGCCCAATCCGCTCGATCTCGCGCGCGAGACGCCGCCGGACCTCGGGGCGTCCGGTCTCTTCTTCCATCAGCGGGCGGAGGCGCTGTATGGACTCGGCAATCGAGAGCAGGCGCTGCACGCCCGCGAGGTTGATGCCGGCCTCGTCGACGAGGTGCTTGATCAGCTTCAGCCGGTCCAGCTCATCCTGTGAGTACACCCGCATGCTGCCGAGCGTACGGGTCGGCCGGACGAGTCCCAGCCGCTCGTACTTCCGCAGCGTCTGCGGGTGCATGTCGAGCAGCCTGGCCGCCATGCTGATAAAGTAAAGATCGTGTTCGAGTGGCATGGGTCCTTCAGAGCGGCCGGCCGTCCGACCGACCCGTGGAACGTCGATAGTCCGCACCCGTTGAAGTCGATTCCCGGCCCAATCTTGCGTCGATCCAAATATAGGCATTGATACGGGCCGTGTCAAGGCAGCGCGACCGCTGAATGGACTTCCATTTTTCCGACCTGCTCACCATCGCGCTGCTCGTGTTGCTCGAGGGGTTGCTCAGCGCGGATAACGCGCTGGTCCTTGCAATCCTGGTGCTCGGGCTGCCGCGCCACCAGCAGCGCAAAGCGCTGCGATACGGCATCCTGGGCGCGTTTGGCTTCCGGATCCTCGCCACCCTCCTGGCGGTCCACCTGCTGACAGTCGCCTGGGTCAAGCTCGTCGGTGCGATCTATCTTCTGTACCTCTCATGGAAACACTTCTTCGGACACGCCGGGGGACCGGAGGAACGCCGCGGCATCCAGCCCGCACGGCCGTGGCTCGGGCTCAGCGCGTTCTGGGCCACGGTCGCGAAGGTGGAGCTGACCGACATCGTCTTTGCCGTGGACTCGATCCTGGTCGCGGTGGCGATGTCGAACAAGATCTGGGTCATCATCTCGGGTGGGCTGCTGGGCATCATCACCATGCGGATGGTCATCGGCCAGCTGCTGATCGTCGTCCGCCGCTATCCGGCGCTGGTCGACGGCGCATTCGTCATCATCGCGTGGGTGGGCATCAAACTGATGGTCGAATACCTGCATCAGGCAGGCTTCATTCAGTTCGGGATCAACAAGTGGGTGTCGTTCGGCCTGATCATCCTCATCTTCGGGATCGCATTTCTGTACGCACGCAGGCAAGGCCCTGCCGATCAGGAAGAGGATGACGCCGCGACGGCGTTGCTGACGAAGGAATAGAAGCGTGGGCCGTGGGCCCTAGTCCGTCAGTAGCTGACCGTGAGCTTCAGGTCGAGCAGCTCGTTTCCGCCCTCGCCGAGTGAGAAGCGCTTTCCTTTGTCCTTCAGCCGCTCGAGCAGATCCGGATCGCCCCATTCCCCCTGCGGGAGATACTCGACCGCAACGGCGTGGTAGCTCCCGGGCGGCAGGTTCTGGACCTTGAAGCGGCCTTCCTGATCGGGGCGCGTGCCGGTGACCCAGCGTGTCATGGGCAGTCGCCACAGCTCCGGATCGTCCGCAAAGATCACGACGGTGTAATCCTTCAGCGGCGAACCGCCGCCGTCGCTGACGCCGCCGCTCACCATGGTCGCCCTCCTGGTGAACACGACCTCCAGCCCCGACACCACATCACCAGCCTTGAACTCCGCGCCCGCGTCGGTGATGTCGGTGCCGTTCAGTCGAACGGATTCCAGCGTCCACCCGGCAGGGAGACCCACGGCCCGGATCAACCTGGTGCCGGAGAGCCCGGTCAGCTCGAACGAGCCATCCGGCTCCACGCGCCCGAAGGCTCCTCCGGCCATCATCGCATCGGAGTCGGTGCTGGGCGCGCTGATCCGAATCGACCCGAGGTTCGGGGGCTTCGCGCCGTCTTCGAACGTCACACGCCCCGTCGCGCGACCGCCCTTCGAGGTCACCAGCACCACGTTCGAGATGTCTTCGCCCGCAACCGAGACCGGCAGCGATCCGCTCTCCGCGTTCGGTCCCGACCCTCCCGGTCCGGTGCGCATGGTGAACACCATCCTGCCGCCACCCTCGTCGGCGGTAATCACCTGCACGGAGTTCGCCTGGAGCTGGTAGTCGCCCGGGGCGACACCGTTGATGCTGAAGGCTCCATCCTGGTTCGTGCGCCCGCCGCTCGTACCGCTGAACAACATAGTGGCCGAGCGCTCCCGAGGGGAAACGTTGACCATCGCGCCCGACAGCGGCTTGCCATCGGAGCCGATGACGATGCCGGTGATCTTCGCGAGGCGGACCGGCATCAGCGAGAAGTCCGCGCCCTGGTGTTCCTGACCGGCTATCAACGTGATCTTCTGCGCCTCGCCGACGTTGGACGTACCCGGATAATACGTGGGTGCGTAACCGGACGCCGGTGTCGACGCCGACGGGCTTCCAACTCCGCCGCCGCCGCGTACGGCCATCAGCTCGGCCCCCATCATCTCCATCATGGCGCCCCGGATTGTGGCGCTGACATAGTAGTCACCGGGCGGCAGGCCAAAGAGCCGGAACTGACCGAGATCGTTCGTCTGGGCCATGCGGCCTGACGCCGGCACGAGCCGCCGGCGGCCATTCGACCACGACTGGCGGAGCGCGGTCACCGAGACATCCGGCATCGGCTCGCCGAACTCGTCGAGGATCCGGCCGGCGATCACGCTGCCACGCGGCATCGCGATGTCGCTGTTCTCGAGCACCTGCTTGTCGGCCAGCTCGATTGGCCGGCCCGACTCGTAGGGCCGCGTCTGCCCGAAGCCGACGGTCACGAAGCCCGACTTGCTGGCCTGCAGCGTGAAGCGACCGGCGGGGAGGTCGCGGAACTCGAAGCGGCCATCCGCATCCGTGAGCGCAGCCTTCGACAGGATGTCCTGGCCGGAGATCCGCACTTGCGCGCGGCGAATGGGATCCCCCGAATCGAGCGCGAAGACCCGCCCGCGGATCTGTCCCGTTCCGGTCTTCAGCTCACGGTCCCTCCCCGGACCCTGGATGAAATCGCCAGAGATCGATTGCTCGACGCGGATTTCCTGGGCGAGGCCCAGCGAGCCACAGCAGGCCAGGGCCAGGGTGAGCGCAACGGATCTCGTCGAAGTACGCATGGGGCAATCCTTGATCTGCATCGGGGACAGGCTGGGGAGCGTACGCCCGCCCGGGCGCGCCTCCAGATTCTCACACGAGGGCCGCGGAAGCCGGCACGACAATTTTGTCGACGAACGTGAAGCCGCCGTCGGGTCCCGCACCGGGGTATAGGACGCACCGCAAGGGCGGAAGGTTTGCACCGGAGCCGGCGCGTGGAGGGAACGATCGCGAGGACCCACGAATGTCACGCAGGATCGAGGGCAATTCCGGTGTGATCGTCGCGATCCTCGTGATCGTCCAGGTAATTTCGTTCAGCGTGTCTGAGTCAGTCCCCGCAGGGGACCACGTTGAGAGGACGACCACGTCTGTAGGTCCCGCACACCGCCAGCACGACCTCCGCCATCATGTCGAGGAACTTCGGGTGATCGTTGACCGCCTGGGCGCGGACCATCGGTAGACCGAGTTCGCGGCAGACGCCGGCGGCTTCCACGTCGAGGTCGTACAGGACTTCCACGTGGTCGCAGATGAAGCCGGCCGGCACGATCACCGCTGCCTCGAGGCCCGCTCTCCGGTGCTCGCGTAGGTAGTCGCAGACATCGGGGCCCAGCCAGGGATCCTCCGGACGGCCGCTGCGGCTCTGATACACGCAGTCGTACGGCGACACACCATCGCCTCCGCCCGACCGCTGCGCAATCAGCGCCGCGGTTTCCTCGAACTGCTTCTGATAGGGAAACCGATCGGCCATCGACACGGGGAGGCTGTGGGCGGTGAACACGAGCCGAGCCGCGTCCCTGAGTGCGCCGGGCAGCTGCATTCGCGCCCGAAGCGCGTTGTCTGCGTTCGCCTCGACAAAGTCCGGGTGTGTGTGCCAGTCCGGCACGTACGTCACCTGCACATCGGCAAGACCGCGGCGCGCGATCTCCGCACGCGCGGCATTCACGTTTTCGCGGTACTGCGTGCAGCTCGAATAGCTGCGATGCGCAGCGGCAATGAACCCGATAGCACGCCGGACGCCCGCGTTCGACATCTCCGCAATCGTGTCGGTGAGGTACGGATGCCAGTTACGCATGCCGACATGGACGGGTAACGGGGCTCCCGCTGCTTCGAGGCGCTCCCGCAGACCCACCGCCTGGCGCATCGTCAATTCGGTGAGAGGAGAAGTGCCGCCGAACAGGTCGTAGTGATGGGCGACCTCGTCGATGCGACCCGGTGCCACGCGACGACCCCGGAGCACGTTCTCGAGGAATGGCCTGACGTCGGCGGGCCCCTGCGGCCCGCCGAAAGCGATGACGAGAACAGCGTCGAATGGCTGGGACAACGAGGGTGACCTTCGGCGATTATACTTATCAAACTAACGATGTAGTTCTGAGTTTGGAGTTCTGAGCTTGAGTTTGGAGTTCAGAGTTTCGTCGCCGCGCTGAGGCACAGACCAAGCCCTCATAACTCATAACTCAAAATTCAAAACTCAGCATTCAGAACTACAGCGACAAGTAACAAGTGACAGTACCCAGCCTCCCCCGCCCCGTCTGGCTCCTCGGCTGGGTGAGCTTCTTCACCGACACGGCCAGCGAGATGGTGTATCCGCTGCTGCCGCTGTTCCTCACGCGGGTCATCGGCGCGGGGGCGATGTCGCTCGGCGTCATCGAAGGGCTTGCCGAAGCGGCGAACAGCGTGCTGAAGGTCGTGTCGGGCCGCCTGACCGACAAGTGGGGCGCGCCGAAGCCGATGGTGCTCGCGGGTTATGGCCTGTCGTCGGCCGTGCGGCCGCTCATCGGTTTCGCCACTTCGTGGGTTCACGTGCTGACGCTCCGGTTCACGGATCGCCTCGGCAAGGGCATTCGAGGCGCGCCGCGCGACGCGATGCTCGCTTCGTTCGCGGCGGCGCACCAGCGCGGGCGCGTCTTTGGTTTCCATCGTGCGATGGATCACGCGGGGGCCGTCCTCGGGCCGCTGCTGGCATCCGTGTTCCTGTTCGTCTATCCCGGCGAATATCGCACGCTCTTCACCTTGACACTGATCCCTGGCGCCATCGTGATGCTGGTTCTCTGGCGCGTGCCCGACACACGCCGCGCGTCTCCTCCGGCAGACGCCGCGTCGAGCGTGCCCGGCATTCGCGAGCTGCCGTCCGCGTATTACAGGGCTCTCGCGGTCATCATGCTCTTCACCCTCGGCAACGCGAGCGACGCCTTCCTGCTGCTGCGGCTGAGCGATATCGGCATCGCGGCGTTCTGGATTCCGCTGCTGTGGTCCGCGCTCCATGTGGTCAAGGTGATCGCGTCGCTCGGAGGCGGGGAGCTCTCCGATCGCTTCGGCCGCCGGAGGCTCATCGCGCTCGGCTGGATTGCCTACGCCCTCGTCTATGCCGGCTTCGGCTGGTTCGAGAGGCCGTTGATCGTTGTCGCGATTTTCTTGTCCTATGGCGTGTACTTCGGCCTCACGGAGGGAGTCGAGAAGGCCTGGATCGCCGACATGGCGCCGGCGACGGCACACGGGACCGCCTTCGGAATCTACAACGCGGGACTCGGTCTGGGCAGCCTCGCCGCAAGCCTCCTCTTCGGGTTCCTGTGGACGCGCGTCTCCCCGGAGGCGGCCTTCCTCACCGGCGCCAGCCTCGCGCTGCTCGCGACGATTCTGCTGGCGGCGGTGTCCGGTTCACCACGACCTGCAAGAGCCTGAACGCAGGGCGGACCTTCCGCGGCTCGCCTTCCTGCACGCCGAAGGTCGGGCGCGATGCACACGACGGCACGATCCTCCTGGTCACACGTCCATCGTGCCCATCGTGTCCTTCGTGCGTGCCGTCTCCGCGGCAGTTCCGCTGCCGGGGCGCCTGTCGAAAATGGGGCTGCTATACTGGGTTGTTCCCATGAAACGAATTCTCGTCACCAACGATGACGGCGTCCGATCGGAAGGCATCCATGTCCTCGCGGAATCGCTGCGAGCAATGGGCCAGGTGATCGTCATTGCGCCCAACACGGAAGCCAGCGCCATCGGGCACGCACTCACGCTCCGTCGGCCGCTCCGCATGGAAGTCGTGAGCGACGGCGTCTACGAGGTGGATGGCACGCCGACCGACTGCGTCAACATCGGCATCACGCAAATCTTCAAGGGCGCGCCCGATCTCGTCGTCTCCGGCATCAACAAGGGTTACAACCTGGGCGACGATGTGACGTATTCGGGGACCGTGGCGGGCGCGCTGGAAGGCGCGCTGCTGGGCATCCCGAGCATCGCCGTGTCGCTCGAGCGCAGCTGCGCCGACTATGACTTCGGCCCGGCGTCCGCGGCCGCCGCACGTGTGGCCGGGATCGTCCTCGATCAAGGGCTGCCCAACAGGACGTTTCTCAACATGAACGTGCCGCCCGGCAACCCGCATGGTCTCCGGATCACGTTCCAGGCCAAGCGCAACCACGTCACCGTCGTCGATTCACGTCTGGACCCGAGAGGGAAGCCGTACTACTGGATCGAGGAAGGGCAGGACCAGTGGGAGCCGCACGATCGATCGGATTACCAGGCGGTCAAGGACGGGTACGTGTCGATTACGCCCCTGCAGCCGGACCTCACGGCCTACGACACGCTGAAGGCGGTCGAAGCGCTGCTGGGACAGGCGCGGTCGCGCCGCGCCGATGAATTCTCGATGGATCCCCGCCTTGATGTAGAATAGGGGTTCACGGCTTGTGTCGGGGCGTGGCTCAGCCTGGTAGAGCACTCGGTTCGGGACCGAGGGGTCGGTGGTTCGAATCCACTCGCCCCGACCAATTTTGATTGCAGTTGAGGCCCGGTTTACCGGGCCTTTTTGCTGTCTGACCACTTTTCACTTCGCTCGCCTCGAACTGCCGATTTGGACCGTTTGCGTTTCTTTGCGTTCATTTGCCTGTCGCGGAGCGGTCTGGTGGGCATCATCTTTCCTGGACTGTTGCTCTCGGCGTGCCCCGGATTGACAAGAAATCCGTTCGACGATCCGCGACCTGGACGCTACTGCTTCCACTTGACATCCTAGTGGGACGCGTGCCACATTCACTGGCATGTCTAGTGAAGCCAAGAACGTCGAGCTCCTTCAGGGCACGCTGGATCTCATCGTCCTGCGAGCGCTCTCGACGATGGGGCCGCTCCACGCCTACTCCCTCGCCAATCGCCTAGCGCAGGTCTCGAATCATCCGCTGTCGCTCAACCAGGGCACCCTGTATCCCGCCCTCGTGCGTCTCGAGCAGAAGGGCTGGATCAAGGGCACCTGGGGCAAGACCGAGAGCAACCGCGAGGCGAAGTACTACGCCATCACAAAACCGGGAGAGCGCGAACTCAGGCACCAGACGGAGCGATGGCGCCGTCTGGCGGGTCTGGTCGACGCGCTACTGATGCAGTCGTAAACCATGGCTTCCATTCGCCGATTCTTTCTGCGTCTGGCGGCGTGCCTCCGCAGCCGACGCGCCGACACCGACCTGACCCGCGAGATCGCCTCACACCTGCAGCTGCTCGAGGACCAGTTTATTGCGCAAGGGCTGAGCGCGGAGGAAGCGCGGTACGCCGCCCGACGGGCTTTCGGCGGCGTCGAGCAGGTGAAGGAACGGCAGCGCGACACCCGCTCCTTCCGCTGGATGGATGGCGCATCGCTCGATCTGAGACTGGCCGTCCGGATGCTCGTGAAGTACCCCGGCCTGACGCTGGTGGCGGGCGCCGCGATGGCCGTGGCCATCGGTATCGGCGCCACCGTTTTCGCCTTCTTCTACGCGTCGCTGCATCCGACGCTCCCCCTCGACGAAGGTGAGCGCATTGTCGGTCTCGAGAACGTCGACACGTCGTGGAACAACCAGGAAGACCGCATCCTGCACGACTTCGTGGAGTGGCGCCGGGACTTGACGACGATTCAGGACTTGGCTGCCGTCCAGTTGCTGGTGAGGAATCTCATCGGTCAGGACGGCCAGCCCGAAAATGTCTCGGTGGCAGCGATGACCGCATCGGGGTTCCGTGTCGCCCGGGTGGCGCCGTTCCTTGGCCGTCCCCTGCTCGACGCCGACGAACGGCCCGGCGTGGCGCCGGTGATGGTGGTCGGTTTCAGCCTGTGGCGGACGAAGTTCTCGTCCGATCCACAGATCCTCGGCCGCACGGCTCGATTAGGCGACGGTACATACACTATCGTCGGGGTGATGCCGGACGGCTTCGGGTTCCCGCTTAACAACCGCGCGTGGATATCGCTGAGGACCGCTGTCACCGACCATCCACGTCGTCGCGGTCCGAGTCTGGTGGTGTTCGGACGCCTCGCTGCAGGCGCCACGATCGACAGCAGCCGGGCAGAACTCGAAGCGATTGGACGGCGACACGCCGCCGCCTGGCCCGAGACGCACCAGCGCCTCCGGCCGCGAGTTGTGCGCTACACGGAGCTGTGGTTCGACGACGAGCCTCGGTCGTTGATGCACTTGCTGCAGCTGATGGTGTCGTGTTTGGTCGTGGGCGTGGCCGTGAACGTCGCCATCCTCGTGTACGCCCGGACCGCCACGCGCCAGGCCGAGATCGTCGTCCGAAGCGCGCTCGGCGCCAGCCGACGCCGGATCATCGGGCAGCTGTTTGTGGAAGCGCTCGTCCTGTCCTCCTTGTCGGCAGCCGCCGGACTGCTGATCGCGACCGTCGCGTTGACGCGGGCCCGCGACGCCGCCGAGATCGTGGCGGCCCGGTACGGGGGCCTGCCATTCTGGATGCGGTTCGACCTGTCGTGGGGCACGGGCCTGTACGTCGTGGGGCTGGCGGCGCTGGCCGCGATTATCGCGGGCGTGGTCCCGGCGATCAAGGCCACCGGCCACCGTCTTCCAGCGCTGCGTCAGCTCGGCGGGGGCAGCACGCTCAAGCTCGGTGGTGGCTGGACCGCACTCGTCGTGTCGCAGGTCGCGCTTGCGGTCGCGACGCTGCCCATCGCTGTCTTTCTGACCTCGCAGTGGATCGGTCTCGCCAACGCGGATCCTGGCTTCAAGGCGGACGAGTTCCTGGTGGCGCGTGTCGACATGGACGAAGAAACGCCCCAGGCCGCTCACGCCAACGCATACTGGGAAGAGTTCGGACGAAGGTACGAAAGCAGCTTCGTCGAGCTCGTCAGACGCCTCGAGCTGGAACCGCTGGTCGACACGGTCACGACGATGTCGATGGAGCCCGGCGCCGAGTCGATCCGTTCGTTGGAACTAGAGGGGCTGCCGGACAGCGCGCAGCGGAATACGCGGGTACGTCACGTCCGCGTGGGCAGCGACTTCTTCGAGACTTTCGGCGTGCCGCTCCTGGCGGGACGGGGGTTCGTGGTTGCGGATCAGCCGCGCGCCGACCAGCAGAAGGTCGAGAGCCATGCCGTCGTCGTGAACAGGACTTTCGCAGCAGAGCTCCTCGGCGGAGAAAGCCCCTTGGGACGCCGCGTACGATACCCTGGCGGCGACAGCGCGCGCTTGGCGAATCATTGGCACGAGATCGTAGGCGTGGTCGGCGACCTGCCGGCGAATCCCCTGTCGCCCGACGGAGTCCAGCCTCGGATCTACCACGTCGTGGCGCCAGGCAGGGAAGTGTGGACCAGGCTTGCGATCCGGCTGCGCGGAGAGACGCCGGAGCAGTTTGCGCCTCGCCTTCGAGAGATCGCCGCGACGGTCGATCCCGCGATCCACCTCGCCAGGCTCCGGCCTTTACCGGAGGTCTACCACGAAGAGCAGCTTGGACTGCGCTGGGGAGCGCTGGGACTGAGCCTCGTCACGCTGAGCGTCGTGATACTGTCTGCGGCCGGCGTCTACGCGTTGATATCGGTAGTGGTCTCGCGGCGTTCGAGAGAGATTGGCATCCGCGTCGCGCTGGGCGCCGACCGCGGTCACATCGTTCGAAGCATCTTCTCGCGCGTGGCGGGACAGCTGGGCATCGGCGTGATGGCGGGTCTGGTGATGGCCGCGCTGATCGCGGCAGGAATCGGCGGCGACCCCGCGAGCTGGGCAGCGGCGCTTACAGCCGTCGCCGTCTCGATTGTCCTCATCGGCTTGCTCGCCGCGCTCGGTCCGGCATGGCGCGCGCTCGGGATCAATCCCACCGAGGCGCTCAGAGCTGAATAGCAACTGGCCTGTTTCCGACGAGGGTCATCCGCCCGTTTGCGTTTCTTTGCGTTTCAGTTGCCGGATTAATGTGTGATTTTCTGGGTTCTGGCGAAGCACGAGAGCGCAAAAGAACTGAGGAGATTCGAAGAGAGCGATGCTCGGCAGCGGTTCGGGACCGAGGGGTCGGTTGGCTTGTCCCGCCGTAGCTTAGCGAAGGCGGATTCGAATCCACTCGCCCCGACCAGAATTGATCAAGCAAATTGGCCTTCGATTGACCGTCATGGTCGGTTGAAGGCCTCTTTTTTTGCAGTCTTTCCGATCGGCTGCCCCTATTCGCCGGTATCGCGTCGACGGCCTGCGGCTCTGGGAACTCCGTGACTGCGGCTGGTTCATCCACACGTACTAACTTGTGCCCGAGCGGATCGCTCGCCTGATCATCCGCAGCGACGGACGGCAGCGCCGGTTCACGCGGCTCACCAATGCGTTCTCGAAGAAGGTTGAGAACCACATGGCCGCAGTCGCGCTGCGCTACGTCTGGTACAACTTCGCCCGCATTCACAAGACGCTGCGCGTAACGCCAGTGATGGAAGCCGGCATTGCTGACCACGTGTAGTCGAGATCGTTGCGCTGCTCGATGCGGTCGAGAAAAAAGGCGGCGTAGAGCTCGTATCATGGCCGGAGCGCGGCACGGCAAGCGATGGCGTGACGTGACTCGGCAAGGCTAGGTGTGGCAGGTTAAAGCAGCCGTCTTGCGTAAGCGTGGCGGCTGCTTTCATCTGCGCGCACGTCTGTTCACGTGCCCGGGCTGGTCGAGCGCGCGTTTGGGACGCGCGTGTTCGCTGCGTCCAGCGGCCGCCGCCGTGGCCGCAGACGCTCGAAAGCGAAGGCCGCCGCCGCAAGAGTCAATGGGGCGAAAGGCGGTCGCCCTCGAAAACGGGTGCCTGTCTGAGGCGGGCCATCTTATTCGAGAGCCGGCATTCCTCATATGGCGTGCGGGGGGTGGGACTGTCGGCGGTCGACATCGCCTCGGCGACCGGCGCGCGTGTGATCGCCGTGTCCCGCAGCCAGGAGAAGCTGGATCTGGCCAGGCGCCTGGGCGCCGAACACACCGTGGTGGCGGGGCCTGACGCCGCCGCGGCACTCGTCGAGTTGACCGGTGGCGGCCCGCGCGTGCGCAGGTACATCAGAGCCGGCAGCGTCGTGTCGCGACTGCCCAGGGCGTCGATGGATACGTGAGCGAGACACCAGCCGCGTCATCGAATCGATGGCTTCCTACGAGACGGTTCCGCATGCCGGTGATCACCCGGTTCTGAATTGTCTCCGATGCGTGGCAGTCACGCGCCTTGCGGCGTACAATTTCCCCCATGACCGCACTGGAATTACTGGCCGAGCTGGAAGCATTGGGCACGGAACAGAACCGCAAGATCTACCGCCGCCATGCCGCCGACCCGAACTACGACACATACGGCGTAAGCTTCGCGAACCTGTACGCGCTGCAGAAGCGGATCAGGACGGACCACGCGCTGGCCCTGGCGCTCTGGCCGACGGGTAAGGCCGACGCGCGGATAATGGCGCTCTTCATCGCCGATCCGGCCCAGGGAGATGCGGCGCTGCTCGACCGCTGGGCCGCGGACGTCGCGGACTATGGGCTCGCTGACGCGTTCGGCGGTTATGCAGTGCGCACGGCCGGCGGCGTCAAGCAGGCGCTCGAGTGGATCAAGGACAAGCGCGAGTTCGTCCAGCGCTGCGGCTGGAATACACTCAGCGCGGCCATGAAGGACGGCACCGACGGGCTGAGCGATGCGCAGTGCGCGAAGCTGCTCGGCCACATTGAGCGGCACATCCACAAGGCGCCCAACCGCGCCCGCGAAGGCATGAACTACGCGCTGATCGCGTTCGGCGTCTACAAACCGCAACTGCGCGAGGCGGCGCTCGCGGCGGCGGGGCGGATTGGGAAGGTGGACGTCGACCACGGCGAGACGGGCTGCAAGACGCGGGACGCTACGGAGTACATCCTCAAAGCCGTAGAGCGCCGAGCGAAGAAGGCGAAGTAGGGCAGGCCTGCAACTTCGCGGCACGGCGCGTACGCTCATCTGCATGGTGTTGGAGCCGCGATCCTTTGCCGGATCGAGCGAGTCCACGAGCACGGACACGACCGAAAACCGGGGTTACCCAGAGACCAGACCCCTGTCGGAGCTTTCCAAGCCGTTGCCGAGCGGCTGAACTCTGACGAAACCCGCAACCTCAGACCGCCAACTGCTGCGGCGATTCACGACAGACCCGCCGACCGGAGCCAGGTCCTCGTCAGTCCTCGAGGTCGAACCGGACGCTGACGGTCATCACCACTTCGACGGGCCTGCCGTTCAAGAGCGTGGGCGTGAAGCGCCACTGACGCACGGCGTCGATGGCCGCGATGGCGAAATCCGGGTGCACCTGCGCGCTGATCACGCGCACCGACGACACGGTGCCATCGACTCCGATGATGGCCTCGATCGGCACGACCCCCGTGAGGCCGGCTTCGCGCATCGACGCCGGATAGGTCGGCCGTACGTCCTTGACCTTGAGCGGCGGCTTGATGTTGCCGCCGATGCGGACCGGCTGCCGGGAGGCGGCCCCCTGCGGCGCGCCGACGCGGCTCTCGCGAACCGTGACTGTCTCTTGCACCTCGCCAACCTGCAGCATGACGACGCGATCCCAGTCGTGCCCGTCGCGCAGCTCGAGCACCTGGCGAAGCGTACGGAAGCCGGGAAGCGCGACGTGCAACGTGTACTTCCCCGCCACGACAGGTGGGAACTCGAAGCGGCCGCTGGCGTTGGAGGTCACCACCTGCGTGATCTCGTTCGCATCCACGAGCGTCACCTCGACGCCCGGCAGCACGGCGCCGGTCACATCGTAGATCGTTCCCGTGAGCGGCGCCGGACCGGCCTGGCGCGCGCGGACGGCGGCGACGGGCAGGGCGACGAGCAGCAGCAGAACGGCGAGCGCGCCCATGACGCGCCGTGATGGCATTCGTCGGTCGAGTCGCGGGTTCAACATGGCGACAATCCTCCTCTCCAGCGTTGACGGGTGGGCCATCGGCATGGCCGATGCCCACGCGGAGCCCGGCCGGCGACACTGCCGGGCCAGGTCGAGCAGGTGGGCGGCATACTCACGTCCGCCCACGCCCATGCCGAGTACCTCGTCGTCGCAGGCCTGCTCGCTCTCGCGGCGAAGGCGCGTGCACGCCATCCACGCGAGAGGATCGAACCAGAGGATCGCGCGTACTGCTTCGGCGCCGATCTGCACGAGCCAGTCGTGACGACGGACGTGCGCCAGCTCGTGGCAGAGGACGACGTGCAGGCGATCCAGCGTCCAGTCGTGCGCGTGCCGTGGCAGGAGCACGTGCGGCCGCACGATCCCCCACGTGGCGAGCAGGCTCGGCGAATCGGTTCGAGAGATCACGATTTCGCGCGTGAGCCTGTAGCGGCTGGCGACGGTGTCGAGAATCTGGAGCCATCGCCTGTCCTCGACGCGCGCGGCTCTGGCCGCAACGCGCCTGATCCGGAGCAGCCCCGCGATCAGCGTCCCGGCAACGACGAAAACGCCGGCGAGCCAGGCGAAGACTATGACGGACGCGAAGTCCGTGGTCCGTGGTCCGTGATCCGTAGTTCGTGGTCCGTGGTCCGTGGTTCGTCCTGGCCGTCCGTCCATGGGTGTCGAGGTGGGCGCCTCCGCTGGCGGGACAGAAATCACGATGGGACTCGCGTCGGTCACGCGCGCGGGCAGCGTGACGTTCCACGCCGGCAGCACGAGGCTGACAGGCATGACGAGGGCGGAAGCCAGCAGGGCCGAGGCGAGCACCCGATGCCGCAGGGCGGCCGAGCGTTTCGCAAGACACGCGCTGAGCAGCAGGCCGGCGGCCAGCATCGCGGTGGATCGGATCGCCAGGCCGACGAGCATCGTCACCGCCGTTCGCTCCTGGCGGTCCTCGCCAGTTCCTCGATACGCGCGTTCTTCACGAGGTCCTCGATGCGCGCGAGTTCCTCGTCCGAGACGCGGGAGGCCTCTCCGCCGAGCAGCGCCGCGACAGCCTTCGCGGTCGAGCCCTCGAAAAACGTGTCCACCAGGTGCTTGAGGGCCGATCGACGGGCGGAATGCCTCGGGACCGTCGGCATGTAGACGTAGCGCAGCCCCTCTTCCTCGTGCTTGACGTGCCCCTTGCGCTCGAGCACCCGGAGTTGGGTGCGAACGGTCGAATACGTGGGCGCCCCGTCGAGGCTCTTCAGGATCTCCGCCGCGGTGGCCCGGCCGAGGCGGTACAACTCGTCCATAATCTGGCGCTCGCGCCTGGTCAGCATCGTCGGCACGCGTCTCGCGGACATGCGATTTTTATAACACCTCTGCGAGTTTTGTAGCACCTTCGGCGGGTGATGTCAATAAGGCTTTTGGTCGTCTCGGCCTCAGGGCCGATCGATGAACGTCGTGTGCAGCACCCGGACCGCCTCGTCCAGGCAGGCGCGCTGGACGAGCCACGTGGCCCGGAACGAGGAGGTCGCCAGGCCGAAGGACGCGATGCGGTGGTCCTGCAGGCAGGTGGTGCCTCGCCGCACGTTCTGGTAGCTGGCATTGATGCCGGCACCGACAACGCTCACGGCGCCCAGCCCGTCGATAACCTGGACGTCCTTGCCGAATGCGTCGGCGAGCGCGCGTCGAAGGCGATCCTCGTTGTGCAGGTTCTCGCGCGAGACCACGAGCGTGGTGCCATCCCCACTCCCACCGAATGCGGCGACGTGAAGCTGTTTCCCGCTGACACCGCATTCGTCGAGGATCGTGACGAGGCGAGCCGGGTCGCCGGACGCCTGGAGCACCAGCAGCTCGCGCTCGCTCGCCACACCGGCCACGGTGCCGGGCACGCGTGGCGCGAAGCGCCGGACGACCGTTCCATCGGTCGTGGGATCGTCGCCGGGAAGGGCCGAGCTTGCGGTGCGTGCGTAGATCGCGATCCCTCTCTCTTTGGCGAACTCCACGGCCTGCGCGTTCAGCACCTTGGCGCCGGCTTCGGCCAGTTCCTGCGTCTCCTCGTAGGTGAGAGCGCCAATTCTCCTGGCCGCCGGCACCACGCGGGGATCCGCCGTGTAAACACCGTCGACGTCCGAGCAGATTTCGCACCACTCGGCGCCGAGCGCGGCGGCCATCGCCACCGCCGTCGTATCGCTTCCGCCCCGACCGAGGGTCGTGACCTCGCGCCGATACGACACGCCCTGATAGCCGGCAATCACCACAACCCTGCCGCGCGCGAGCTCGTCCTGAACCCGGAACGGCCGCACTTCCACGATGCGTGCGTCCACATGGCGGTCGTTCGTGATGATGCCGGACTGGCTGCCGGTGAAACTGATCGCGTCGCCGCCGAGCTCGCGGATCGACATGGAGAGCAGCGCCATCGAGATGCGCTCGCCGGCGGAGAGCAGCATGTCCAGCTCGCGACGGTCAGGGTTGGCGGAGACCGTCCGGGCCAGCGCCAGGAGTTCATCCGTCGTGTCGCCCATGGCGGAGACGACGACCGCGACGTCGTAGCCAGCCGCCTTCGTTTGCATGATCCGCTCGGCGACTTTCCGTATCCGGGGAACGTCTGCGACGCTGCTCCCGCCGTATTTCTGAACGACTATGGACATATGCGGGGATGATACGACAGTCGCCGGGACCAGTCGTCAGTCGCACTCAGCGAAACACTTCCTCGCCGCGCTCCATCTGGCGAAGCACCTGCATCCTTGGCGCGGTGATCCCGACGCGGCCGTTCCCTGCACAGCGAGGAGTTCGTTTGACAAGCTAATAAAACAAGTGATACTGCATTCGAATGCCCAATAGAGACTCCCGTCCCGAGGCTCCATGACCACGCTTCGCGAGTGGGTCATCCGCCTCTGGGGAACGCTGCGGCCGAGCCGGCGCGACGCCGAGCTCGAAGAGGAATTGCGCGGGCACCTCGAGATGGCCGTTGAGCACGCACGCCGGCGCGCCGATTCGACAACCGATTCGACAGAGGATGCCCGACGAGCGGCTGCGATCCGCTCCGGGGGCATGGCGCAGACCATAGACGCCCTTCGCGACCAGCGCGGGCTCCCCTGGCTCGACAGCGTGCGCCGCGACCTCTGCTACGCGTGGGGCGCAATCGCCCGGAACCCCGGCTTCACTCTGGTCGCGACGGCCACGCTGGGCGCCGGGCTCACCCTGAGCCTCACGGTCGTCACCGTGGTCAACGCGTACCTGATTCGACCACTTCCATACCCCGCCGCCGACCGCCTCTACTCGGTCGGCCTTGCAACCGGTGGCCCAGGTCAACCTCGCGGTCTCGCCGACATCGACTGGACGGCCCTGGATGGCGTCGTCGAGCACCGCATCGCGTGGGACCTCGACATGTACTACCTGTTGGGCGGCTCGTATCCCGAGAGCGCCCCCGGCGCGTGGGTAACTCCCGGCTTTCTTCAGGCGCTGGGTCTCCGAGCGGAGCGGGGACGCGCGCTCGAGGCAGCGGACTTCAGGCCGGAGGGTTCAACGGCGGTGATGATCAGCCATCGCCTGTGGGTCGGCCGCTTCGGCAGCGACCCCGACATCGTGGGGCGGACACTCAAGGCTTACGTGAGCGACCGGCCTGACGAGCCTGAAACGCTTACTGTCGTTGGTGTGCTCGCCGATTTCTGGCACCTCAATATCTACACCGACATTCTGGGGCCGCTTCGCGCGCCGTCGTACCCGTATCTCGTCACGCTCCGCGACGGCGTGGATCCAGGATCTGCAGCCGATCGCGTCACCGCGCTGGTGCGAAACTCCCGGAAGGGTCTGCCGGAAGGTTGGCGTGCCACGCTGGTGCCACTCCAGGTGCGCTACGTGGAGGAGATGCGCCCGCTGTTGAAGGCAGTGGCGATGTCCGCCGCCCTGGTGCTTCTCATCGCCTGCGCGAACGTGGCCGTGCTGCTGCTCGCGCGATCCGCGCGGCGCCGCCATGAGATCGCGATCCGCCTCGCGCTCGGCGCGAGCCGCGGCAGGCTCGCCCGACTCCTGGCGTTCGAGGCGCTTCTGCTCGGCGGCATCGCGACTGCGCTCGGCCTGGGAGCGAGCGCGGTCCTCACGCGAGGCCTGGCGCCTCTCGTCGAGCAACGCCTGGGCCGGCGCTTGCCTGGCGGCGAATCGGCGCTGGCGCTGGACGGCACGCTGCTCCTCGTGGCGCTCGCAGGCGGCGTTCTGGTCACGCTCGTGTTGACGCTTGCGCCGCTCCTCACGTTGTGGTCCACCACGGTCACCCCCGCGCTCAAGAGCGGCGGGCGCGGCATTACGGAAGGCCGCGGAACACGCCGCCTGCGCTCGGCGCTCATCGCGTGCGAGATTGCGGCGGCTCTTGCGCTGCTCGTCGGTTCGGCATTGATGATCCAGAGCTCGCTGCAGTTGCTGGGCACAGACCCAGGGTTCCGTGCAAGCGGCGTACTGACAACAAGCGTGGGCTTGCGCGCGCGCTCCTACCCGGATGCGGTCAACCGGGCGGACTTCTACACGCATCTTCTTCGACGGCTCGACGAGCGCACGCGCGGAGGCTTGGTGGCACTCAGCGACGCATGGCCGCTGCAGCAGTCCCGATCCGCTCGCGTCGAGAGCACAGACGAATACGCTACGGTTACGGAGGCCGGAGTCGTCCGCGTCAGCGCCGGCTATTTTGCGACACTCGGCATCCCGTTGCGCGACGGCGCATCGTTCGCCGAACAGGATCGCGCCGGCGGTGAACCCGTGGCGGTGGTCAGCGAGAGCCTGGCGCACCGGCTCTGGCCCGTCACTCGCGCCGTGGGTCAACGCCTGCGAATCTCCAACTCCGGGGGTCGCGAGTCGAACGCGGCCGGCCCGCTTCACCTCGTCGTCGGCGTCGTTGGGGACGTGAGGCAGGTTGACTACGACGACGGGCAGGTGCAAGCAGATGCACATCAGCTCGATGTGTACCTGCCGCTGCTTCAGGATGCCGGGCGGTTCGCGTTCGTTTACACACGGGATTTTTCAGACGCTCCTGCTGTCCTCCGCTCGACTGTCAGCAACCTGGATCGCGAAGCGTCGGTCGGACCGCCGGAAAGCCTGGCGTCGGCGCTCGTCGAAGCCCGGAACGGGCCGCGCCAGGTGGCATGGGTACTCTCGGTGTTCGCCGGTTTCGCAGCTTTGCTCGCGCTGCTGGGCGTCTACAGCGTGATTGCGTACGGCGTGCGCCAACGCGAGCGCGAGATCGGCGTCCGGCTGATGGTCGGCGCCGATTCGCGCGCGGTAACGAGGCTCTTCGTGAAAGAGGGCAGCCCGCTCGTCGCCTGCGGGCTGGCCGTGGGCATTATCGGGGCGGCAGCGCTGGGACAGGCGCTCCGGAGTCAGTTGTTCGGCGTCGAGCCGATGGAGCCGAGCGTTCTGGCCGCGACGACAACCCTGTTTGCGATCTGCAGCTGGGTTGCACTCTGGTGGCCGGCTCGTCGGGCCGCGCTAGTCGACCCTGCGAGCCTGCTGAGGGACGAGTAGCGCTCCTCCGACCTCGCGCCACCCCTTGACTCACCCCGTCGTCTCCGCGAACATCGAGGCCAGCGCGTTCAAACGGTCGGTCCAGTACTTCTTCGCGCGCTCGGCGGCGGCTTTGTCCGGCAGTTTGGTGTGGGCAAGGGCGACGGTGCTCTTGCCCGGACCCTTGCCAGTGAACCAGACCGCGATGATGCCGCCGTCGGGCCACTGCAGCCGCAGACCCTTCGGCGCCGTCGCCGTCCGCACCGAAGCGTTCACACCATCCAGCCAGCGCCGCCTGACGGCATCGTTCTTCCACGCGTCGAACAGCACCTGCACCGGCACGTTGAACGTCCGGCTCTTGCCGGCCTCGTACGCGCCGCTCCTGCGCTGGCCGCGCGCGCGCAGCCCCTTGATGCGCTCGTAGCCGACCGTGACGGCCTGCGCCCACCAGTCGCCGACGCTGTACTTGCGGCGCACGAGCGCCGCGATCTCCCGATGCGGCATCGACGCTGCCTCGTCGGCGTCGAGCACTTTCGCCCATCCCCGCCAGGTGCGTCCGGTCTTCGCCGAGATGGCCTCGTCGGTCATCCCGGCGAGCGCGGCGTGGTCGACAGCTCGCGGGCGCGGCTCCGCCGGCGTTGTGTTCTTGGCGATCACGTGGGCTCGGGCGGCGGTGTAGGATTCGCCCGTCTTCTTCATCCGCACGCGGATGATGCGCTTGCGGTCCTTGTTGCGGGTCATCGTCAGCATCTCCTCTGCATGCGCCACGGGCTGGCTCCCCGGCAGCGCGCTCGCAGCGACGCAAAGGTTACAGACGATGAATCCGGGAGTATGCCCCCCTTTGCCTCACGTCGGGCCCCGGCCGGGGCAGGGCCTCAAGAGGTTGGGCGTGGATGGACGCCGGGAACAGCATGCCCCCGGGCGAGGCTCGGCGTCAAGAGAATCGCGCCGGCGATGTATCCTTGGCGAATCGGATGCGCGCCAGTCCTCGGCCTCCCGCGTCGCAGGGAGTCGGACCAGAGAAGTGTCCGGGCGGTGCTGGATGGTGTCTGAGCTCCTCGCCGTCACACTCTGAGCGGGAGTCACGTGATGCGTTCGTCCACGGATGATTTCAAGCCACCGTTTCTGGAGAGTCTCTTTCGAGACCTTCGCTACGGCGCGCGCATGCTGCGCAAGTCGCCCGGCTTCACGTTGATTGCCGTTATCACGCTCGCGGTCGGCATCGGCGTGAATACCGCCGTCTTCAGCGTCGTGTACGGCTTGCTCCTGCGGCCTCTGCCGTACTTGGAACCGGAGCGTCTGGCGACGATCGGGTTCCGCACAGGCTCTCCGGCATCGGTGGACGGCCGGGCGTTTCTCGCCATCCGCGACGGCGCGACGACGGTGGACGTGGCTGCGTCGGGATCGAGCTTTGGCGGGGGCGTGAACCTGGTGGCCGGCGACCGCGCGGCCAACGTCGGGCAGGGTCGCGTGAGCGCCGGCTATTTCGCCGTGCTGGGGATCGAGCCGTTCATCGGTCGGGAATTCAACGCCGACGAGGATCGCGCCGGCGGTCAGCCGGTTGCTGTTCTGAGCCACGACCTCTGGACGCGTGTGTTCAAGGGCGATCCGGAAATGATCGGCCGCACCATCCAGCTTCGCGGGGAACCGTACATGGTCGTTGGAGTGATGCCGGAGGGCTTCACTACCGGTACGGAAACAGATGTCTGGACGCCGCTGCAGCCTTCGACGACGGGCGAGGGAGGCGGAACCAACTACGGAATGATCCTGCGCCTGCGGCCCGGGGTCGGCTGGGAGCAGGCTACCGCCGAAGTGACGCAACTCGGGTGGCCGAGGCCGACGGATGGGGCCGGGAACGATCCCGCTGCGCGGCGTGGCTTGCTGCCGCTGCAGCAGGGCCAGACCGCGGAGATCCGTCAGCCGCTCCTGATGCTCTGGGGCGCGGTCGGGCTCGTGCTGCTCATCGCGTGCGTGAACGTCGCCGGGTTGCTCATCGCGCGCTCGGGAATGCGCACGCGCGAGATCGCGACGCGCATGGCCCTCGGCAGCGGACGGCGCGCCGTGATTCGGCAGTTGCTCGTCGAAAGCGCCGTGCTCGCGCTCGCCGGTGGGGCCCTGGGCGCTGGTCTCGGCGCGATCGTCCTCGAAGCGCTCAAAACGCTCGCCGGCAGCTTGTTTCCGCTGGCGTACCCGGTCGTGCTGGATTGGCGGGTGCTCGCGCTGACGCTGGCAATCGCTCTGCTGACGAGCCTCGTGTTCGGGCTCGTGCCTGCGCTCCAGGCAAGTCGCGTAGACGTGCACGCCACGCTCACCGAGGCTGGCACGCGATCGATCGCCGGGGGCATCGGCGGCTGGGCCCGCAGGCTTCTGGTAGTCACCGAGGTCGCCATAGGTGTCGTATTGCTCGTCAGCGCGGGGCTGCTCGCGCGAACCTTCATGCAGCTGCGAACGCTGGATCCGGGGTTCGCTCCCTCTGGCGTCATCACGGCGACGGTGTCGCTGCAGGATGCACGCTATGAGAGCGCCGAGAAGGTCAACCTGCTGTTCTCGCAATCGCTCGACCGCATTCGACAACTGCCGGGGGTCGAAGCAGCCGGCGTGTCGCTCGGCCTGCCGTACACGCGTCTCCTGAACATGGGCTTCAAACCGCTCGACGGCACATCCACGATCGAGCCCGGTGGTGCCGGACTGACGAACCTCGTGTACGTGACGCCGGGCTACTTCGAAGCACTCGGGCTTCCGGTGCGAAGAGGGCGGACCTTCGTCCACTCCGATTCCGCAGCGGGGCTGCCCGTTGCGATCGTCAACGAGGAATTCGCGGCGAGGTACTACCGTGGGCAGGAGATGCTCGGCCGCCAGGTCAACACGGCGGGGAAGGACAGGCTGATCGTCGCCGTGGTGGGCAATGCGCGAGCGACATCCTCGGGGTTCGGCGACTACAGCGGCCCGCTCGTCGTGCCCCCAATCGTCTACGTGCCGGCCGCGCAGACGACGGACGGGTTTCTGAACGTCGTGCACACGTGGTTCTCGCCAGCGTGGGTAGTGCGGGCGACGGGTTCTCTCGAGAGCGTGGCGGCGGGCATTCGGCAGGCGATTGGCGACGTCGATCCGCTCCTCCCAATCGCCAGGCTGGAAACGATGAGCGATGTGCAGTCCAGGGCACTCGCCATGCAGCGGTTCATGATGTCGTTGATGCTCGGCCTGGCCGTGGTGGCGCTGCTCCTCGCGGCGATCGGGATTCACGGCCTGATCGCCAGTTCGGTGACCGAGCGGCGACGGGAACTGGGGATTCGGCTGGCGCTCGGCGCCACCAGCGGTCAGGTGATGCGGGTGGTCGTTCTTCCTGGCGTGCTCCTCGCGCTGGCGGGTGTGATCGCCGGCACGGGAGCGGCATTCGCCGCGGCCAGGCTCCTGCAGGCGTTCCTGTGGGGCGTCGCGCCCACGGATGCGGTGACGTTCGGCGTCGTGATCCTGACGCTGCTGATCGTCGCGGCGTTTGCGAGCTTCGTCCCTGCATTGCGCGTGTTGCGGCTCGATCCGGCGACAACGCTGAGGGCCGAGTAGGGCCTGGCGGAGACCCAGTAACCAGCGCAGTGGCTTGGGACGGCGCGACTCGCTGGTTATAATCACGCTCCTTGACGCTCACTCCGGGTTCGCGCTTCGGTCCCTACGAAATCGTCGGGCAGATTGGTGCCGGCGGTATGGGCGTCGTCTATCGCGCTCGCGACACGCGGCTCGACCGGCGGGTCGCGCTGAAGGTGCTCTCGCCGGCCCTGACGAGCGACCCGGACCGCCTGACACGCTTCGAGCGAGAAGCCCGGGTCCTTGCCTCGCTCAATCACCCTGCCATCGCGGCAATCTACGGTATCGAAGAAAACGCCGGGATTCGGGCACTCGTTCTGGAGCTGGTTGAAGGTGAAACCCTCGCCGATCGGCTGACGGCCGTCCGGGCGAAAGGCGGAGTTCTGTCAGTCGACGACGCGCTGGCGGTTTCACGACAGCTGGCCGATGCGCTCGACGCGGCTCACGAGCAGGGAATCGTCCACCGCGATTTGAAGCCGGCAAACGTAGGGCTCACCACGGCGGGTCTCGTGAAGGTGCTCGATTTCGGCTTGGCAAAGTCCGCCCCGACCCAACCGGCGGCCTCCGGCCCAGCACCCGACGACATGGATGCGCCCGCCTCGACAACGCTCGCAGCCACGCACGTGGGCGTCGTCCTTGGCACGGCGGCGTACATGAGCCCGGAACAGGCGCGCGGACAGAAGATCGACAAGAGGACGGATATCTGGGCGTTCGGGTGCGTCCTCTTCGAGATGCTCGCGGGCACTCCCGCGTTCGGTGGCGCCACCGTCGTCGACACAATCGCCGCAGTCCTGGAGCGCGAGCCGAACTGGCAAGCCCTGCACGCAGCCACTCCGCCGAACCTTCGCCACCTGCTCGAACGATGCCTTCAGAAGGACGTCCAACGCCGCCTGCGCGATATCGGCGACGCCCATGATTATTTCGTGCGGGCGAACAGTGCCACCGAGGACGTTCGGATGCGTGCGTCAGCGCGCGCCGTCGAGTTCCACCGCCTCACCGATGACGTCGGGATGAATGAGTCACCCGCGATTTCGCCTGACGGCAAGATGGTCGCATTCGTCGCGGTAGCCCGCGGCAGGCGGCAACTGTGGATCCGGCTCCTGGCTGGAGGCGCGCCGCTCCAGGTGACCACAGATGATGTGGATCATCTACAGCCTCGCTGGGCACCGGATTCGAGCGCCCTCATCTATCACACGCCTCCCGACTCGCCTGGCGGGGAAGGTTCACTATGGGAGGTTTCGGCGCTGGGCGGACTTCCCAGGCCCCTTGTCGGCGCGCTGAGTGGAGGGGACATCAGTCACGATGGCCAGCGCATCGCGCTCCTGCGCGCGCACGAGGGTCGCGTGGTCTTGATCACCGTCGCGCGCGATGGTTCCGATGCGCAGACTGTAGCTCGCGTGCCCCGCGGCCACGTCTGGCGGTCTCCGCGCTGGTCGCGCGACGACTCATGGCTCGCGTTTCATGGCCGCGGACTCACGGTCTGGGACGAACTGCTGTGGGTCGTTCCAGCTCGAGGCGGTGCAGGCCGGGCGGTCGCACGTGCCGCCTTCATGCGCGGCGCGTCGTGGCTGCCCGACGGATCCAGCCTCGTGTACAGCTCGTCAGCAGGGAGCACGTTGCCTTATCCACCGACCTTCAATCTGCGGGCTGTCGACATCGATGGATCGAACGACAGGCAGGTCACCTCCGGAGACGTCTCTTTCGTCGATCCCGATGTGCATCAGTCCGGCCGACTCGTTGTCTGCCGCATTCGCAGCGAGTCGGACATCTGGAAGTTCCCTGTCAGCGGATCGCCTGCTGACAACGCGGACCAGGCAGTGCGAATTACCAGACAGACAGGCCACGTACAGACACCAGCCGTCAGCGCCGACGGCTCGGAGCTCGTGTACTTGTCGGACAACGGAGGTCACGCCAACCTCTGGGTCGTCCGCACCGACGGTTCGAATGCCCGGCAGATCACCTTCGAGCGCGATCCAGCTGTGACTGTCGGGGTACCCAGATGGTCCCCGGCCGGGGACGAGATCGTATACGTCGTCAGTCGAGACCATCCGCAACTCTGGATCATCCGTCGTGATGGACGGCTCGCACGCAAGGTCGTGGAAAGGGGAGTGTCAGCCTGCTGGTCTCACGATGGCCGATGGGTCTATTACACACCGAACATCGATGGTGAAAACTACTGCATCGAGAAGGTAGCCATCACGGGCGGCCTGCCGGTGGTCGTCAGAGACGACCACAACTCGCATGCACCGGAAGTGGGGCGAGGTATCCTCTATTTCGCCGCGTTCGTCGCACCGGAGTACGGAAGCTGGGACTGGGAGATCCGACGGGCGTCGCCCGAGGATGGTCCGTACGAGCCCGTGGGACTCGTGTCCGGGAGTCGCCTGGCGGTTTCGCCTTTGTACGTGCACCCGGCGCTCTCGAGGGATGGCCGATGGCTCGCGTTCGGCCTTGCTGATGGGGCGACGAGCAATCTCTGGATGCTGTCGACGACGGACGGCTCGTGGCGGCAGGTCACCGACTTCGGAGATCAGCCGACGACAATCGCGCGGCAGGTTTCCTGGTCTCCGGACGGACATCACCTATTTGCCGCCATCTCCCGGAACAACGGCGACATCGTGATGTTTGATGGTCTTGTGTGACCGGTCGTCACGCCTCGCGCCTGATGTAATCGCGAGACGATCATCTGTCCTCGAGCACTGCCGGGTCCAGCTGCTGAAGGCGTGCGGGTCGGCAACCACGTTCGACCTCCGCGATCTTTCCGCTTGAAATTTGAAGCTGAGCGGACGAAGCAGCCCCCCTGCGTGGCAGCCTGAGTCCCACGCCGTCGACGAGCGGGAGCCATGTGAACTGGACGGTCATATCAAAACTCTTGACACGGAAGTGCTGCCGGTTGTATTTAACCTATACGTTAATTAACTCACTGGTTCACTAGAGATGACCTCCGACCATCTGAGCACCACGTTCGCGGCGCTCGCCCATCCGGCCCGGCGAGCCATCCTGGCGCGGCTCGCGTCGGGCGAGTGCTCGGTCACCAAGCTGGCCGAGCCATTCGAGATGAGCCTGCCCGCCGTCTCGAAGCACCTTCGTATGCTGGAGCGGGCAGGACTGATTTCACAGGGCCGCGAGGCCCAGTGGCGCCCCTGCCGGCTGGAGACGGCGCCCCTCAAAGAGGTCGCCGACTGGGCCGAGCGCTATCGCGCGATCTGGGAGCACCGCCTCGATCGGCTCGAGACCTACCTGGAAGAAATGCAAGCAAAGGAGCGCAAACATGGCCGTCGGCAGCGTCGCAAATAGCGAGACCTTCAAGGTCACCACACCATCGGACCGCGAGATCCGCATGACGCGGGTCTTCGACGCGCCTCGACACCTGGTCTTCGAGGCGATGGTCAAGCCCGAGCACATCCGGCGATGGTGGGGCTGCCTCGGGGAGGGTTATTCCGTTCCCGTCTGCGAGGTCGATCTGCGCCCGGGGGGCGCTTGGAGGTTCGTCAACCGCCATCCAGGAGGGGAAGCCGTGTTCTACGGCGTCTATCGGGAGATCACCTCGCCCGAACGCTTGGTGTACACCGAAATCTACGAGCCGTTTCCGGATGTGGAATCTCTGGTCACCGTCGTGCTGAGCGTGGAAAGCGGCAAAACGCGCGTGACCCTGACGGCTGTTTACCCCTCGCTCGAGGTTCGCGACACCGTGCTGAGGACCGGAATGGAGAAGGGGGCCGCCATCAGCTACGACAGGCTCGAAGAAGTGGCAGCCGAGCTCGAGCGGACATAGGACCTCTTCGGCAACTGGTCCGTCTCTGTCCCCGATTTTTCCCGCTCTTGTCGATCCGGGGCCATCCCGTTCGACGTTCCGGTAAGAGACGAAGACGTCCACGCGAAGGACGAACGCGTCTTAGACCACGGAAAGGGGACACCGATGCGAGTAATGGTCATCGTGAAGGCAAGCAAGGAGTCGGAGGCGGGCCAGATGCCGACTGAAAAGGAACTGGCCGACATGGGCCGTTTCAACGAAGAGCTGGCGAAAGCCGGTGTGATGCTGGCGGGAGATGGCCTGCACCCGAGCTCGAAGGGGAAGCGGGTGCGGTTCTCGGGCGGCAACAGGACGGTCATCGATGGCCCGTTCTCCGAGACCAAGGAGCTCATCGCTGGATTCTGGCTCTGGCAGGTGAAATCGATGGACGAGGCCGTGGAATGGCTCAAGCGCGCGCCGTTCGACGCGACCGACGTCGAGATCCGGCCGGTGTTCGAGGCGGACGACTTCGGCAAGGAGTTCACGCCCGAGCTGCGGGCTCAGGAAGAGCGGATCCGGGCCAAGGTCGGCGCGAAGACCTAGCGAAACGTGCGTCTCGATTGATATCCTCGAGGCCCGCCGTTCATCCCAGCCGACTCGTTGGGGTATCAGGTTGAGCAGTATGGAGGATCGAGAGCGATGAAAGCCAAGACCAGGGCCACAACGATTGACGAATATCTGGCCGGGCTCAGCGCCGACCAGCGAGCCGCGCTCGAGAAGCTGCGCAAGACCATCCGCGCCGCGGCCCCGAAGGCCGAGGAGTGCATCAGCTACAGTCTTCCAGCCTTTCGTCTCAACGGAATGCTCGTCGCCTTCGGCGCGAGCACGAATCACTGCTCGTTCTACCCCATGAGTCCGGCCACGCTGGCCGCCCACAGGGATGAGCTCGAGGGTTACGAAACGAGCAAGGGGACGATTCGCTTCCAACCCGGCAAGCCCCTGCCGGCTGGCCTGGTTCGGAAGCTGGTGAAGGCACGCATCGCGGAGAACAGCCGCTGAGGCCAATCGGGCTCGCGGGCCAGCAAGGGCCGATGCTGCAATCTGATGCAAAACTGGAGAAACGCGTAACAGGAAGGGTATGAGCATTCTCACCGATCTTCGCTATGCACTGCGCTCCCTTGCCGGCGTCAAGGGACTGTCGATCACTGTCATCCTCACGCTGGCCCTGGGCATCGGGGCCAACGCCGCCATGTTCAGCGTGGTGCGCGGCGTCCTCCTGCGGCCGCTGGTCAACCGCGACGAGGACCGCCTGATCTACATCCGCCAGAGCGCACGCGGCCTCGGGGTGGACAATGCGGTCTTCTCCGTACCAGAGATTCGCGACCTTCAGGCGCGCCTCACGACAATCCCGGCACTCGGCGATTTTTCCACGATCGAGTTCACGATGCTGGGCCTCGGAGAGCCGCGCGTGGTACGCGCCGGCGTGGTCGGCGGATCGTATTTCGACGTCATGGGCCTCAGCCCGGTGCGAGGCCGGCTGCTCGGCCCGAGCGACGACGGGCCGCAGGCGGAAGGCGCGGTCGTGCTGACGCATCGCTTCTGGAGCGGCGTCTTACAGAGCGATCCGTCCATGATCGGCAAGGTCGTCCGGCTCGGCGATCGATCCGCCACCATCGTGGGCGTTCTCGAACCGTCCATCCCGTATCCGTCGGAAACCGAGATCATCGCAAACGTCGTCACCAGCCCGCACCATCTGTCGGCCACGATGGTGGATGGCCGGGTGCATCGCATGACGGAGCTGTTCGGGCGGCTGGCGCCCGGCGCGGATCTCGATGCCGCGCGTGCCGAGCTGCGCACCATTCATGGCGCGATCCTGAAGGAGCACCCAGAGGCGTATCCGACATCGGCCGACTTCCGCATCGAGGCGTCGCTGCTGCGGGACCAGATCACGTCGCCGGCCCGGACCGTCCTGCTGGTGCTGCTCGCGGCGTCGGGGCTCGTCTTCATCATCGCCTGCTCGAACGTCGCGAACCTGATCCTCGCGCGCTCGGTGCGCCGCGAGGGCGAGCTGGCGGTCCGCGCCGCGCTCGGTGCCAGCAACGCCGCCCTGCGCAGGACGCTGCTGGCGGAGAGCCTGGTGCTCTGCGGCGCGGGGGCGATCCTGGGGGTCGCCATCGCGCGGCCGATGGTGGCCATTCTGGCGCGGTATGCGTCACGCTTCTCGGTGCGCGCCCTCGATCTCACCGTCGATGCCAGCCTGCTCTGGGTGGGGGTCAGCCTCGCGCTCATCGCGGCTGTGCTCCTGGCGTTCGTGCCGCGCCTGCCGTCGGCAGCGGGATCGGGCGGGCTGGGCCTCTCGAACGGCAGCCTGCGGATCACGTCGGGCACCAACCGGCGACTGCGGCTGTTCGCCGTGACGCAGATTGCAGCGTCGTTCGTGCTGCTCGCGGGCGCCGGGACGCTCCTGATGACGCTCATCTCGCTTCAGGCCGCGCACACGGGCTTCAACACCCGCAACGTGCTCGCCGTCAACGTGCCGGTCATCTCCTACGCGCGGGCGCCGCACGAGGTGGCCAGGTTCTACAAGGAGTCCCTGCGCCGCATCGGCGATTTGCCTGGCGTTGAGCGCGCGGCGATCGGCACGACGGTGCCGTGGCGCGATGCCGGCAATTTCGGACCGGGCTTTCAGTTCGCGGTCGAGGGATATGCGAAGGCTGATGGCGAGGAGGATCCGCGAGCGCGGTTCCGTACGGTGTCGCCGGGATTCTTCGAAGCGCTCGGCGTGCCGATCATCGCCGGACGCGACTTCACCGAGGCGGACCGCCACGACGCCGAGGCGGTCGTCATCGTGAGCCAGAGCCTGGCGCAGCGGATGTTCGCGACACGAGAAGTGGTGAACCGGAAGTTGATGTGGACCGATCCGGTGATGAAGTTCATCGACGTGAAGACGTCCCCTCGGCGGATCGTCGGCATCGCCGCGGACGTCGACGACGAAAACATCGTGCCCGGCCCCGCCATGACCGTCTATCACCCCTTCGAGCAGGAGATCGGTGGCGGCCGGCTGTTCGTCCACGCGCGAACGGATCCGTACCCGCTGGTGCCTCCAATCACGCGGATCATTCGCGAGTTGTCGCCCGACCAGCCGGTGGAGCAGGCCGCAACCCTCGAGGACATTCGAGCGGAGGTGCTGGCGCCGGATCGGCTCAACGCACTGGTCTTCGGAGGCTTCGCGGCCGTGGCGCTCACGATTGCGGTCGTCGGGGTGGCCGGCGTACTGGCGTTTTCGGTCAGCGCGCGAACCCGCGAGTTCGGTATTCGGCTCGCCATCGGGTCAGCGCCGCACCACCTGCTGACCCGCGTCCTCAGAGAAGGTGCGGTCATAGCCGCGGCCGGCATCGTCGCAGGAGCGATCGGCGGCGTGGCGCTCGCAGCCGCCGTCGGCGCCTACATCCAGGAGATCAGATTCCCAGGCGCGCTGCCCATTGCCGGCGCGGCGATCGTGCTGGTCTCGGCGGCCATCCTCGCGTCGCTGATGCCGGCGGCGCGCGCCGCGCGCGTCGACGTTCTCCAGGCCCTGCGATCGGAGTAGCGGCCAGAGGCCTTGACCGACTCGATTCTAAGCTCTCCAGTCGGATATCGGTCAGCCGTTCGCGTGTCAGTGCGGCCCTATCAAGAAATGCAATCAGAGAGACGGAGCCTCTCGATGGTCCGGGCGGAGCCCTGCTAGAAGAGCACGGCCAGGTCGACGATCAGGCTGGTCCGCGAGTTGTAGATGACGGCATGCCCGTCAATCACGCCACGGCTGTAGCCGCGCGGGAGCGGGCCCAGTTGACGTTCGACCGCGGCCGGGAACGGCTCGAACTTCTTCTGCCAGCCAGGCGGCAGCGGCCGTCCGCGCGCGACCTTTTTCTGCAGGCCAGGCGGCAGGTTGCGATACCGCGGCGTGTAGTGTTCCCGAAGGACCCTCACGTCACCCGTGCCGAACACGACGTGCACGCCGACGCTGGCTTCGGATACCCCGGCCTGGTCGCTCGCCGACGCTCCTTTCGCGTGCTTGTTTCCCCGGCCCTGGCCCGGCGTCCCTTCCGCCATCGTTCCCCCGAGCAGCAGGACAACGACAGCGGCGCTCAGAATCGATTTCACGTGGACCTCCGTTGAGCGATGGGTGCAAGGTGTCTGCCGCGCATAAACGCCACGAGTCACGGCCATAATTGACTGGTCCTGAGACACTTCCGGACCGCAAGAGGGCGCGGGCTCCCAGGCCCGTACGACAAGAAGCGCTGCCATTCGATCAAGACGGTGATCGAAGTGCCACTTGTCACGTGCACGCACGAGTGCCACTTGGTCACGTGCGACGTACGACGCGCTCGGTGCGACGTGCGACTTGTCACGTGCGACGTCCTTCGGCAGATCCTTCCACAGCCGGCGAGCGCTGATCCTCGTGCCGACTGGCATCTGCCGCAGAATCATTTTGCCGAGGGCTGTGAGATGCGCAACACGGCCTAGCCAGGGCCTCTAACCGAGCGCGACGTCCAGAACCATCATGACGGCGAAGCCGGCGATCGCGCCGGAGGTCGCCACGTCGGGGTGGCCGCCCGTCTGCGATTCGGGAACGACTTCCTCGACGACCACGAAGATCATCGCGCCGGCCGCGAAGGCCAGCGCGTAGGGAAGGATCGGCCGCATCAAGACGACGGCGGCCGCGCCGAGCACGCCGGCAAATGGCTCGACCCACGCGGACATCTGCCCGTAGTAGAAGGCGCGGACCCTCGAGAGGCCCTCACGGCGCAGCGGCACCGCCACGGCCGTCCCCTCGGGGAAATTCTGCAAGCCGATGCCGATGGCAAGCGCAATGGCTGCGCCGAACGACGCGCTGCCCTCGACAGCCTGCACGGCGCCGAACGCAACGCCGACCGCGAGCCCTTCGGGAATGTTGTGCAGCGTAATCGCGAGGACCAGCAACGCCGTGCGCCGCCATCCGGTCTTCACGCCTTCGGCGGCGGAGTCCGGCGCGAACGGATGCAGGTGCGGCAGGAGCCAGTCGGCGAGACGCATGGCAGCGGCACCCGCGATGAACCCGATCAGCGGCGGGACCCACTCGATCATCCCCATGTCGGCCGACATCGAGATCGAGGGGGCGAGAAGCGACCAGAACGACGCCGCCAGCATGACCCCGGCAGCGAAGCCCAGCGCCGAATCGAGGAGCCGCCGATCCAGCTCGCGGAAGAGGAACACGACGGACGCGCCGGCGGCCGTCATGCCCCAGGTGAAGAGCGTCGCAAGAAGCGCCTGCTGCATCGCATTGAGGCCGGCGAACCATTCGAGCATCCGCACATAGTAGTGTGCTCGGCAGCGGGCGGGGAACGCCCTGAAGCGTTCCGGGCTCGCCAGTCCCGATCGCGGGGAGCGAGGCGGGCGAGCCTTGGGAAGAACAGCGGAGATGGTGCCGTGTTACGGCTGGCCGCGATCGTCGAACTGACCGCGAATCTCACCACCAGGGAAGTCGCCTGGACCGGTATTGGTGGGCGCGACGCCGTCGTTCGTGTGGACGTTCACATAGGCGTTGCCGGACCGAAGCTGCCGGAGGACGTCCGCGAAGGTCGCAACACCACCGGGACATGTGGCGCTGTCGGCAGCGGGCCTCACGTGGTTGGGTCCGCCGCTCTCGACCGTTCCCTGCACCAGGACGCCGTCGTGCCGCCCGGTTGGACCGGTCAGCGGTGCGATTGCGGTCGGGCTCGGGAACAGCCAGACGACTATCGGTCCGTTCACGCCGCTCGGCCCGCAGTGAATGTGCGCCTGCACGATGTTCTCGATGTTCGATGCGATGAGCTTGTAATCGAACGACAGCCCGTCGTCGGCAATGTGGAAGATTGCCTGCCCTTGCGCGTTCGAGTCTCCGGGCGTAGGAGCGGGCGGCAGCGGCAACGGTTCCGCATCGCCCGACAGATGGACGCTGTGGTTGTGCGGCGTGCCTGCGTGCTGCGCGGATTCGGTCACCAGTGGCAAGGAAAGCTCCTGCGGCCGAGTCGGTGACCGGGCGGAATCAGACGAACACGCGCCCGCGAAGATCGCGGCTATCCCGAACATGACGCCTCTACGCATACAGCACCTCTCCTCGGTTGATTTACCAGTTGCGAATGCGCTTACGAAGAACGTCGTCACACCCCCGGATCGCGACCGGCCCGGCGTTTCCACCTCGCGGAAGGTCGAGAAAAACCGGGAAGGATCACGATTCTGTCCTTCAGTTCACACGCGCGCAGCGCCTGGCGTGCGAACATCGTACCGACTGTCGCGTGGTTCGCGTCGAGTGTGGGCGGGGCGCAATGGATGAGCCGGCGCGAGCGGCTGGACTATTCGGAGGCGCACGAATGGTTCGACCACCGCACGAGCCGAACTGGAACACAGGAGCCGAGGCCGCCGAGCGCGGCAGGTCGCGCCTGCACGGCCGGACCGTGACAATCCCGACTGTGTGCGTCAGCTGGGGGACTGTAGTTCCGGCATCGGTCGCGCGATGAACAGCCGGCGCGCGGCGCGGGCGATGATCCGCGCCCGCTTGGCGGATCGCGCCACTCGCGCGCTGTCGGTGGCGATGCCCGTGTTCGCGTACATCTGACGATACAGCTTGGAGATGAGCACGAATGCCAGGCGCGCCTTGAGCGATCGCACACACGAGGACCGCTCCCACACCCGCGGGAGCTGGTAGAAATCGTCCCACGCGCGCTGCGTCAACTGGCGAATCTGATCGGGGGCCATCACCGGGTGCGGCGTATAGACCTTCGGACGCTCCGAGGACGGGATCAGCCAGTAGCGTGTGAGCGGCACGCCATCCACGACGCCAGCGAGCGTGCCGATCTCTTTTTCCCACGTGGCGAAATCAAGCGTCCCGGGGAACGGCGTCAGCATGACGAACTGCGCGAACGATACGCCTGCCCGCTGCGCCAGATCGACGGTTGCGCGAAACGTATCGGGGCGATCGGTCGGCAGTCCGAAGATGAACGAGCCGAGCACGTGCACCCCGTGGCGGCGGAATGCCTGCAGCCGCTCGACGAGAGCCTCACCGGCATCATTGAAGTTCTTGTAGACGGCCTTCAGCCCCTCGGGCGTGACGGATTCGATTCCGACGAGCGCACCCTTGATGCGGGCCCTTCGCATGGCCTCGAGGAACTCCTGGTCCTCGGCGGCCTCCATCGTGATCTGGGTATAGAAGATCAGGTCGTTCGGCAGCTGCGCGAGCCGGGCCATCAGTTCGAAGCGTTCTCTGCGGATCGTGCTCAGCGTCTCGAACTGATGGGGGTCGCTCCGGCGCTTCGCCTGCGCCAGATCCGACAGCGTGACGGGATAGAAGTTGTCGTCGGCCAGCAGCACGAACCTGAAGCCGCGGCGCCGCAACTCCACGACTTCCTGCACGACGCTGTCGACGAGCCGCTGCCGCGGCTTCTGCCCGTCGGTCCGCCACACGGAGCAGAACGAACAGTGCTTGGGACATCCTCTCAGCGTCTGGACCGAACCCCACATGTACCGGTCGGCCTGCAGCAAGTCCCACCGCGCGGGCAGGAACGCGTTGCCCTCGATCCGGCCGCCGTCGTAGATCGGCAGCGGCGTCCCGGCCTCGCAGTGATCGAGCACGGTCGACCAGATCAGGTCCCCGTCGCCGCGCACCACCGCGTGCGCGGCGCCGTGCTCCCGTGCCTCGTCGGGGAAGAGCGTCGGGTGAATGCCGCCGAACACCACGATTGCTCCGCGGTCGCGAGCCTCGCGGCCGATGCGGTAACCGCGCAGCGCGTTGGCCGTGTGAATCCCGATGCCGAGGACATCTCCCGGCTGAACGTCCGCGAAGTCGAACTGCTCGAGCGTCTCGTCTACGATATGCGGATCTCCGAACCGCTCGGGCGTGGCCGCCGCCAGCACATAGAGCCAGCGCGGCGTGATGACGGCGGTGCCGAACGACAGATCGCTGGGGTTCACCAGATGAACGCGCATTCACATCCTCCCTGCGATCGACTTGCTCATGCGTGTGAAGAACCCTGCTGTCGCCCGCCCGGCCTTCGCCGATCCCCGGCCGATCGCGACGCCCGCATCGGCCGCCGCCGTCCAGGGCGTGACCGGCGGCCGGTCCGGGCGCAGCGACGGCGCCAGGATCCCCATGGGCTCGCCCGGCAGTCTCGACAGCGGCACAGGTGCTCCGGCGTACTCGACAGGTAAGAGGACGGCAGGGGCAGTTCCGCCTCGAATCAGAGCTGGCAGCGTCATGACTTCCGCAGGCGTTGGCAATTGCCCGGATGGGCGAGCATCAACGGATCGCGGCGCCGGTGGAGCAGCTTGACGGCTCGCGGTGGCACGCTCTGCGTTCAGGATCGACGACGCGTGGACGATCCGTGTCACGGTATCGGGCGCCGCGGTGTCGGCCCAGGCTGCGTACGGTGAGTGCGGCGCCTCGAGTTGAAGGGCCAGCGCCCTGACGAGCGGAACCCGCGCGGAGAGTCCGACCGTCACGAGCACCATCAACGCACCCGCGGCGCTCGCGATGGTCGACCGCTGCACGCCACCGTCGGTATGCGTCTGAAGGACCCGCGCGATCCTCGTCGCCAGCTGCGCGCGGGCGATGGCCGCCGGCGCTACGACAGGATCCCGGGCGGTGCGACCCTCCGCGAGCTTCACCAGGCACGCCGCGTAGGCCTTCGCGGAGCCTGTCGCCTCCACCACGCGTTGGTCGCACGCCAGTTCACGTTCGAGCTGGAGCTGGCGGGTGCACCACCACACGGCTGGATGCAGGCCGAAGATGGCCATGACGATCTGCTGGGTGAGTTGCGCGAGGTCATCGCGCCGCTGCACATGCGCCCACTCGTGCAGAACGATCTGGTCCAGCTCCCCATCGGTGAGTCGTCGCAACAGCGCGGGGGAGACCGCAATCACGGGCTCGCGGCCGCCCAGCACCGCGGCCGACCCGACGGCGGGCGACACCGCCAGCGTCGCGCGACGCCCGACCCCGGTGACGGCGCGGGAGTGGAACAGCCGCGCTTCACGAGCGATGGGAAACGGACTGCACGCGCTCTTGATCCGTCGGAGCAGGATCAGCGCGGCCGCCAGCCGGACGAGCGACAGAGCCGTCCAGGACGCCCAGAACGCCGCGAGCACCGGCGTCGCCAGGGTCACCGACCAAGGCACTTCGAACACCGGCCCTGGCACGACCCCCGCCGTTCCGGGGCCAGGGCTGGCATCGCGCAGCACCATCGATACCACGGGGAGGGCGAGGACGCCGAGCAGCGTCACCCACCACAGCCGATAACGGACGGTGGCCCTCAGGCGGCGCGACAGGCGGGCGTGGCCGGTGGCAACGACGGCCAGCAGGGCGCCCTGCCACATCCAATTCAGCGCGTGCTCCAAGCACCCTCCCGTCAGGCGTCGTTGATGAGTTTCTTGAGGCGCCGCAGCTCCTCCCGCGTCATGCGATCGTCCTCCAGGACGTTGAGCACGAGCAGGCTCGGCGAATTTTCGAACAGCCGCGAAACCATGTGCCGCAGGGCTCGCCGACGGGCCTGACCCTCGTCGATCAGGGGCCGGTAGAGGAACGCGCGCCCCAGCTTCTCGTGCGCAACATAGCCCTTCTCCTCGAGGATCCGCAAAAGGGTCTGGACCGTGCTGTAGGTCACTTCGTGCCGGCCCTTCAGCCCCGCCTGAACTTCCGCCACCGTGGCGCGTCCCCGGGCCCACAACACCGCCATCAGTCGCGCTTCGCCGTCGGTGAGACCCGAAGAAGGTGGTCGTGCCATCGCGCAGTCTCTTAAATCCTTAAAAGTTTCGAGCACGACTCTACGGGGATTCGTCGCGATTGTCAACGAAGGAATTCAGAGTTGGCGGGCGGCGCGCAGCTGCCTACCACTGGAAGCTCGTGCCGGACGCCGCCGTCGCGAGCCGCCGGTGTAGATCGTGCGCGAGGTCCACCGGCACGTAGGGGATGTCGATCCGGTCGGACTGCCTGGCCGCGCCAGCCGTGTCGACCCGCACGCGCGCCATGCCCATGCGGCGGTCGAACGGAGACGCGTGCAGCGCGACGACCTGCATCTTCGAGTAGCGCGTCATCGTGGTGCGCCGCCAGACCCAGCCCCGCCGGAAGAATACCGTCCCGTCGTGCGTGGCCCACCCCAGCGCTCCGACGTACCGGCGGGCGTGGACGGCGGCAACGACCAGCAGGATCGCGAGGAGCGCCAGCGTCCACACCTTCAACATCACGACGAAGAACGCCGAAAAGATGCTCGCGACGATCGCCGATCGCCGGAACTCCCGCCGGAAGGCCCCGGAGGCGGCCCGCTGCCACTCGATGCCCTCGACATCCATCTCTCGCATCACATGTGCGAGCAACGGCCCCAGATCGCCGCGCTTGATAATCGGCGCGAGCGGTTCCCTGCCGGTCGCGCCTTCTTCACCGGCGTCGCCACCCGCGGTTTCGACCTTGACCGCCGCCCGATGGAACAACCGCTGAAGGGGACCCTCGAAGATCGTCAGCGTCTGGATGCGCCGCAGCGGAATCGTCGTGGAGATCCGGGTGAGCAGTCCGAACTCCGTGCGCAAGTCATCACCAACCCGGCGCAGCGTGAACCCGTACAGCCGCACGTACGCCCACGCCATCGATACGATGGTGACTGCCGCGAAGAGGAGCAGCAGCACTCCGATCCCCACGCCAATGGTCTGCAGGCCCGGCATCCCGGCGCCGAACACCCCGCGCAGCGTCTGGCGCACGAAGCTCCGGCGCAGGGCCCGGTCAGGGAAGACGTAGTTCACGGCCGTATCGAACAGGCCCAGTTCCCAGACGATCCCGAAGGTCGCGGCGATGAGGACCGCGCTCCGGTTCTCGATGAATCCGCTCAGCAGGAGCTCCCGGCCCGACAGGCTGAAAATCGGGGCCGCCTGGCGCGGCGCCTCTGTCGGAGCCTCCGAAATCGCAGCCTGCGGCCGGCTCGCCAGCACACGATCGCGGATCTCCCGATACGCCACTACCGGCACCACCCGCATGGTCGCGTCGTCCTCCTTGCCGGCGCCCGTTTCGATCCGGACTTCGATCACGGCCAGGAGCCGGTGGAGGACGTTCTGAATCGCTTCGATGTTCTGAATCCGGTTGTACGGAATATGCCGTTCGTTCCGGAAGACGAAGCCGGTCCGGACGACGAGTTCCGTCTCGTCGAGCCGATAGCGATAGGACAGCGCGCGGCCGAGCGCGAGGAGAGCAACGGGAATGACCACCGCCATGAGCCAGGGCTCGAACTCGCCCCCCGCTGCGCCGGCCGTGACGATGACGACGAGACCGGGCAGCAGGAACTGGCGGAGCTGCCCGGCGATGGCAAAGAGAAAGGAGAGTGGATGCAGCCGCCGGTCAGACGGCATCTTGCGCCTCCTTCGGCAGCAGGTGATCGCGGATTTGAAGCGCGCGCGCATGCGTCACGCCCTGGAGGCTGACCAGCGCGTACTCGGTGCCGGCGGTGTAGATGCTCAGTCTTCCAAGACCGAACCGCCGTTCGATGGGCCCCTGCGAGACATCGATGTGCTGGACGCGCGATCTCGGTACCGTAATCTCACGTCGCCAGAGCACACCGCGCCGGATCTCGACGCCGAGATGATCGACCCGGTACGACGCATGACGGTAGCTGACCTCGGGCCATACGTACGACAACCAGGCGACGAGCGCGGTGACGATCGGCCAGGACAACGCGAGGAGACGCGCCACCCACTGCGTGTCGGCGGTCAGCCACACGATCACCACAGAGAGCGCCAGGGTGAACGAGAGAATCGCGGTGACGATCGCGCCGACAATCCGATCCAGCTGCACGACCCGCGGATCGAGCGACCGGTACACACCGTCGGCCACCGAGTCCGGGAGAGGCGCCGCGGGAGCCGCTTCGAGATCCGAAGACATGCCGATCAATGGTCGCACAGTCACAACCGCAGGCCGCACATCACCACCCAGCGATCAGCCGTCAGCACTTCAACGTTCTGTTTTCAGCCTTTCTTCCTCCGTCCTTTCGACACCCACCAGCTTCCAGGCCGCACCCGTACGCCGGAAGTACACATGGACAGGCTGCGTCCAGGCGGGATGTTCCGGCTCGACGACGGTGACCGAGACCTTGATGAACGTATCGTCGGAGCGGGGAAGGTCGGACGGGGCCTGGAGGCGTTCGCCGGATCCGGTCGTTGGCGAACCGATTGGCTGCGCGTCGCGGGTGTTGTTGTCGAACCGGTGCCATGCGGCCTGGTAGCCCTTGGCCGGCCGCTCGGAGAACCCCGCGAGCACCGACGGGTGCTCGAACGTGAGAACGCCCGACTCGTCGAGCGCGAACTTCGTCAACGGGTTGATCCGCGCGAAATAGACCCGTCCGATCTTGTCCCGCCGCTTGATCAGGATGTCGCCGAGCAGCCCTTCGGCAAGGGGATCGGTGTAGGCCCCCGCCTTCACGGCCGCGCGGATCTGATCGTCGGTGAACGCCATGACCCGCAGGGCGGCCCAGAACGTGTCGTCCGCACGCGCACGGAGGATTGCTGCCGCGGGGACACGCGGCTTCCACAGTTCGGGCTCGAAAGCATCGCCATCGAACAACCCCATCTCCGGGTGCTCCTCGTAGTCGATGGTCTGCCACTTGGGCATCCAGAAGCCGAGTGTGACCAGTCGCTTCGCCGTGGGACCTCCGTCGTACAGATACTCGTAGCCTTCATCGCCATCCCGGGGGGCCAACGCCCCGGTGCCGAACGTGGATCCCACATCCTGCAAGTAATGCCGGACTATCCCGCGCCCAGCCTCCGTGATGACCGTGTCGAGCGTATTGCCGGCCTTCATGTCCACCAGGTTCGTCCACGCGCCGAACACCTTGAGCGCGCGCAGCTCCCGGCGGTGCTCGTGCGGCACGATGTCGTTGGGATCGTCCGGCCGCGTGCCGTGATACTTGAAGCCGCCCACGGTCCTGCCCGGCAAGCGGCGCCCGGCCTGCACGCGATATGAGCCATCAGCACCGCGAGCCGACCGATTGAACACATCCATCATGTCGCCGTGCGTGAAGCGCCGGCGCGCGCCGTGTGCGCGAATCGTGGCCTCTTCGTCGATGACGATGTCTTCCGGACGAATCGTGGTGATGTAGCTCTCGACCTGGTTGTACCCGAGCGCCCAGAATAGACGGGTGGCCACATTGATCGCTGCAGTGGCTGCCACCTCGTGCCCTCGCCCGTCGAATGTGAGGAACCACACCTCCCCCTTCTCGTCGCGCACGGTAAACCCCGGGGCCACGCCGGCCGTCTTCGGACGGATCAGCGTCCACTTGCCGGGGGCGGGGCCATCCATCGTGTTCGGCCCGCGCGCGATCTCCTCGACCGACAGCGGCCGCGCGTAGATGCGGTTGGTGAACCAGCTCGAGTCAGGAACCTCACCGAGCGTGTTGATGTTCTGCGCCCTGACGCCGACCGCCGGATCTCCCGGCTTGCCGAACAGGTTCGACAGGAGATCGGCGGTCAGCCCGATTTCCCATTCCTCGACCTTCGAGGCATCCTGGGTTTCCGGCTCGCGCGAGATCGGATCATCGGGCCGGAACTTCGGACCCTGCTGGGTGAGCGCGAACGACATGGTGAACGTTGCGGCGAAACCAAGGGCCGCAGCTGCCGTCAGCGCCGGGTTGAGCGTGCGTGCACGTCGCATGGGAATCAGGCCTCCAGTTCAGAACGCCGCGCTGGTCGCGATCACGAGGTGCCACCCGTCGGACCCACGCGCCGCCTCGATTCGCAGCACAGTGGCCGTCGGACCATGAAACCGCGCGCCGATGCCCCAGTCGCTCTCGAGATGGTTGAAGTCCAAATCTTCGCGACGCCTCGTCACCTTGCCGGCATCGTAGAAGATGGCCATGTCGAGTGCCAGCCGGCTCGGAATCCAGCGGAGCTCGGCCGACGTGAGGATGCTGTGCCGGTCGCGGAACCGGCCGGTGGAATAGGCCCTGAGCGTGCGGCCGCTGCCGAGCGATGGCAGCAGGAAATACGGCACCAGATCGTCGTCATCGAGCGTGGTCTGCACTCGGCCGCGGACCGAGATGACCCAGTTCTCGCGAAGAATCGGCAGGTGCTGGATGATCTCCCCGTCCAGGCGGCGGAAGCTGTAGGTCTCGTCGACGTCGGCGAAGTCGACCAGCGTCACCCCGTAGTAGCCGCCCTTGCGCGCGTAGCCGGGCGAGGGACGCCAGTCGATCGCGGCTGTCCCTTGCGTCCGGATGTACGCCGGCTCGGCAAAGAGGCCTGGCGCCGTGGTCTCGTCGTACACCGTCTCGATCGAGGGCGCCCCGCCTCGTCCCTCGTCGGTTTTGTAGTCTTCGTAGGCCACGTCGGCCTCGAGCCGGGTCCACGGGGTTGGCTCGAACGCGGCGCCGACCCCGGCATAGCCCTGCTGGAGACGGAAGTTGGCGCGATCGTCGGAATCGGCCGACATGCCCAGGCCGTAGAACCCAATCTGCGGTGCGTCCAGCCATCCCACACGCGCGCCGAGCGTCCAACGTCCGTCGAAGTTCCAGGGCGTGCGTGTGCCGATTTCAATCTTCTTGTAGTTCTTGATGGAGTACAGGCCGGTGATGTCCCAGACGGCCTTCCGCGCGTAGAACTGTCGATATCCCACGCCCAGCGTGAAACCGCCCCCCGAGTAGACGCTGCCGAGCGCGGGATAGAACCCGCTCGGGGGACTCGCGAAGCTCTGCTCCAGCCGGTCCGTCCAGACCTCGAACCGCGTCGGCTCATGGGGCGCCAGGTTCTGCGCCTTTTCTTCCTGCTTCTTGGCGATCTCCTCGGCTCGCGTCTCCTGCGCGGTCGCCACCGAAGAGGACGCGACACACACAAATACTCCCAACGCGCAGGCCGCTCCGGCGCGCACCATCCACAGCCACCCATTCAGCCAGCCTGGCCTGAGCAACATCGTCAGCTCCGTGGTTTTTTCGAAAGAGTCCAAGAGTATTTCACGTTCGCCCGTTGAAATGAAAGTGGTTCTCTCTTCAATCGGCCTTGCCAGGGAACGGGCCCGGCCGTTATCGTTGCCGGGTCGGGAGGAGGCGGGCGGACGAGGTGGAGGTATCGATGAATTCGAAGTGGTGGACCAACAGGGGAGTCGCCGCGATCGCATGCATCGCGCTGCTCACAGCGGCGGGAGCGACGGCGAATCAGCAGAGCACGCAGCGGCCGGCTCCGCCCGAACGGCAGCAGGCGCCGGAAGTACAGATGGATCCGGAACGGGCGCGACGGCTCTACGTGAGCAACGACCCGAAGGATCACCCTGCGGCGCGCGACTTCCAGCGGGACATCGAGGCGAAGGCGAAGGCCGACGCTCGCTATGCCGAGGCCAGCAAGGGCGTCATCGACTTTCAGAAGGTCAGCTACCGCAGCAGCGTGGGCGACATGGACATTCCCGCCTACCTCTTTCAGCCGGTGAACAAACGGGGAGCCAAAGGGCATGCCGCCATGGTCTGGGTGCACGGCGGCGTGCACGGCAACTGGGGCATCAACATGTTTCCCTTCGTACGGGAGGCAGTCGAGCGAGGCTACGTCATCATCTGCCCGGAATATCGGGGAAGCACGGGATATGGCGAGGCGCACTACGCGGCGATCGACTACGGCGGTTACGAGATTGACGACGCGATGAGCGCGGTGCGCTACCTGAAGACGCTGCCGCACGTCGATCAAGATCGACTTGGCATCATGGGATGGAGCCATGGCGGCTACATCACCCTCTTCTCCGTGTTCCGCGACGAGCATCCGTTCAAGGCGGCTGCGGCGATGGTGCCGGTCAGCAACCTCGTGTTCCGGCTCTCGTACAAAGGTCCGGGCTACCAGCGTTCCTTTGCGACCCAACCTCGCATCCAGGGCCTGCCGTTCGAGAAGCGCGATCTGTACATCGAGAGGTCGCCGCTCTATCACGTGGACAAGCTGCGCGTCCCGCTGCTCGTTCACGTCGCCACCAACGACACCGACGTGAACTTCGTTGAAGATCAGCAGATTGTGGACGCGCTACGGTCGAGAAAAGCCGATCTGGCGGAAACGAAAGTCTATGTGGATCCCGTGCCGGGCCCGGCGAGCGGCGGCCACACGTTCAACAGGCGCGTGAACCTGGAGACGCTCCAGCGGGACGACTCGCCCGATCAGCGCGATTCATGGAATCGAACATGGACCTTCTTCGAGTGGCACCTGCGGCCGTACGAAGGCAAGGCTGTTCAATAGCGACAGCTTTCAGCCCTCAGCTGAGGCCGCTCATCGCATGACGGGCGTCGGCGCGTGGAGCGATGGCAGCATCGACTCGATCGCGGCGCGCTGGGGTTGCAGCCAGGGAGGCAGCACCAGCGATTCGCCCAGATGTTTCGGATCCTCGTCGACGCTGAAGCCCGGGCCGTCGGTCGCGAGCTCGAACAGGACGCCTCCCGGCTCCAGGAAGTACACCGACTCGAACCAGAAGCGATCGATCACGGGCGTCGGCCGGCGGCCGGCGTTGTCGATCGCGTGCCGCAGCTCCAGTTGGTGCGCCGCATCGTCCACCCGCCAGGCGAGATGATGGATGCTGCCGACACCCCACGCGCCGCGCGGGGACTCCGGTGCGGCCTGCAGATCGACATACGTACCGGATCGTCCGTCGGCCGCCCCGTACCGATGCCAGCCGCGCTCCGTGGCAATGTGCTTGAAGCCGAGAACGCCCGTGAGGAAGGTCGTGGTGGGCTCGAGGTCCCGCTCGATGAGCCGCGCGCCTTCGAGGCCCCTGATCTGACGCTCCACAGCAACCGGACCGTCGTCCCACGGCGTGAAGCGGCGTGTGAGCGCGTCCTCGGATTCCACGAGGGCCACGCGAAGCCCGTGCGGATCGGTCAACGGCAGCACCCGACCGCCAAAGCGTGTCTCAATCCGCGTCATGGTGACGCCGTAGCGATCGAATCGCTTCCCCCAGAACTCGAGGCTGCCGGGCGGCACGGCGAGGGAGACCTCCGTGCTCGAGCCGTGGCCCTCGCGGCCCGGCGCCAGCTGAGACCAGGGAAAGAACGTGAGGTCCGTTCCCGGGTGCCCTTCGGCGTCCGCGTAGAAGAGGTGATAGGTCCCAGGGTCGTCCTGGTTGACGCTTTTCTTCACCAGCCGCATGCCCAGCACGCCGGCGTAAAAATCCAGATTCTGTTGGGCCGGTCCGGCAATGGCCGTCACGTGGTGTAATCCTGTAACGCCGCGCATTCTCATATCCTTCCTCCACGGTCTCTCGGGCCATCGTAGTCTTTGACGCCGAGATTCCGGGCAACATTCGAAGACGCGGTCCGGCACGAAGCTCGCATTCCTACCTCTGCCGTCGCGAACCGGCGGTGTTTCATGCACATAATCGTCGCTTTGATTACCGTATCGTTCGCCCTGCTTTACCGCGAGCGCCTGCGCTACATCGCGCGCTGGCGCCGGCCGGCAGGCCGAAGCCTGATCGACGACGATCTGCACCTGGCCCGGCTTCATCTTCCGGCCGGGTGGCGGCCGGCCCGTGACCTGAACGAAGGCGCCGGCATCCAGGCAATCAACCCGCTGCACGGACGACACCTGATCGTGATCAGCGAGGCACTCGAAGACTACGCGCTGGAAGTCACCGTCCACGAGCACGCCCGGATTACCCTGGATCTGCTGACGCGCGGTATCAAGGTGAAGGGCATCACCGGACCCCGGCACTGCATCATCTCGGGCCACGAGGCCGTTCAGTACGAGGTGGAGGGGTTCCACGACAACACGTGGGTAAAGTACCTGCACACGACAATCGCGGGCCGGAGGGCGTTCCACCAGATCATCGGCTGGGCCACGCAGTCCAGGTACAACCGAGAACTCTTCGAATCGATCCTCGATGGATTCTCCGAGCAGCCGGGACCCGATCCCATGCGGTGGCCGGCTCCCGCCGGTTTCGCAGAAGATCTCCTTCCCTCCGTATCGTCGCGCGTGCACTAACTAGACCGGGGGGCTGCGCCCCGTCCGCCTTCGCCAAGGCTTCGGCGAGACCTCGCCAAACCCGGTCCCATACACGTCGGGCGACGGCGGGCCGGATCCCCCATCGCCGTCGCTCGCGGGGCCCCAAAGCTCCGCTCCCGCCTCCGCTGAAGCTCCGGCGAGGCTCGCCGAAGCGCTTCCGGCGCGAAGGCGGCCGGCGTGGCGCGCCCGTGGCGCGCTCCAGTCCGTGGTGCGGCGCCACAACGCGTACGAATTCTCGTTTCGACCCGCATGACGGACTAACTGCCAGCTTTTGTGACGAATGGTACCCGTTCAGGGATGGGTGCTGTTGACGACGGCCGCGCGACCGCTCAGCATTGGCGGATGAGCACAATCCTCAGCCTGCTCCTACTCCTGGCAGCAACACACCCGCCACTGCCTGCAGCGGAAGGCATGACGGCAGCCGATCGACAACGCCTGTTGGCCCACCTCGACATGACCGAAAGCTGGCTGGTGAGCGAACTGAACCGCCTGTCATCCGCGCAGCTCGGGTTCAAGATGACGCCAGAGAGCTGGAGCATCACACAAGTGGTCGAACACCTCGCGATCGCCGAGCCTCAGTACTGGCAGCGCGTGCAGGATTCGATGAAACAGCCACCGAACACCGAGAAGCTGCCGGCCACCGACGCCGACATCCTCTGGTATGGCATCGACCGCACGAAGCGGACGACGACGGGAGAAGCGCGAGTCCCGACAGGAAAGGGCGACATCAACGGTTCGCTCGGGGTGTTTCGAAAGCTACGTGGCGAGATGAAGGAATACGCAAAGGCGACAGGGGACGACTTGCGATCGCGAAAGCTGCTGGAAGGCAATATGGACGTCTACCAGTGGTTCCTGATGATCTCGACGCACTCCCAACGGCACATCCTGCAGATCCGCGAAATCAAGGCCCACCCCAACTATCCGGGGAGCTGAGCGAGCGGAAGGTCCGAAGGGGCGGAGAATACGCACCCAGCAGGCAGCAGGCCGTCACTCGGACCGAATCAGCGCGCTGCGGAGCCGACCCGGGCAGTTCCGACCCGGAGGAGAGCGGAACAGCGTGAGGGGCCTGCTGCCTGCTGCCTGCGTTTGGGTGTGCCGTGCCAGCGCACAGCAACACCCGTACCTTGCAGCTCCAGGCCACACTCACGTGAATCTTTACGGAAACCAGGGCCTTTCGCCCTCCTTCCGGTCGTATGCGGCGGCCAACGAGTTGGCCGCCGGCCAATTCTTTGGCCGGCAGCCGGAACCGTCGATCTCTCTTCGTCACTGAAACGAGATCCGACCCCGCATTGTGCTCAGACGGTGCCGTCCGTTGTTCAGACGGTCCGTCTGCCGCTGACCAGCCCCACGACGAACAGGACCAGCGCGATCACGAGCAGCACGTAGATGAAATTGCCCAGCGTATAGCCACTGACGAGACCCAGCAGCCACAGCACGAGCAGAATCACCGCAATCGTAAACAGCATCGTTGCCCCTCCTGCCGTCCTGTAGAGCACAAGCCATGCCGCGCCAATCTCCCATTTTGCGTGACCGGATGGGCTGCCGAGATGCTCACATGTGTCGCCGGAATACCCATGTATTACTGCAGAGTTATAGGCTCATCCCGAAGGCCGCCGTATTCGGCGGGCCGGCCACCCGGGGTTGTGGCCTCTGCCAACCCGGCTTGTTCTCGCGGCAACCGTTCGCATAGCATGAGCCGCGGCACCCAACACCTTGGAGGAGCTCCATCATGCGACCGAATTCTGGCGTGCGGTTGTCTATCGCTGTGATTGCCCTGTCGTTGGTCGCCGCCTACCCGTCGTCGGAACAGGCCGGCCAGGCGCAGACGCCGGCCACAACCCGGCCGGCTGACGGCATAGACCCGGCGCTTTTCGCAGGTCTCCGGTGGCGGTCCATCGGCCCGGATCGCGGCGGCCGGTCGATCGCGGTGGCCGGGAGTACCACCCGTCCGTACGAGTACTACTTCGGCGCAACCGGCGGCGGCTTGTGGAAAACCACCGACGGCGGCATCATCTGGCGCCCGGTCAGCGACGCCGCCTTCAAGACGTCCTCGGTCGGCGCCGTGGCCGTCGCCGAGTCGAATCCCGACATCGTCTACGTCGGGATGGGAGAGGTCGCGCTCCGCGGGAATGTCATCCAGGGTGATGGCGTTTACAAGACCACCGACGGCGGGCTGACCTGGAGCCACCTCGGCCTGGACAAGACGATGACCATCGGCCGGGTGCGCGTACACCCCGCGAACCCCGAGGTCGTTTACGTGGCGGCGCTCGGTAACCCCTACGGTGCCGGGGAAGACCGTGGCGTGTTCAAGTCCACCGACGGAGGCAAGACCTGGAACAAGGCTCTCTTCCGGTCCGACAAGGCCGGCGCGGTCGATCTTTCGATGGATCCGAAGAATCCCGACGTGCTCTACGCCGGCTTCTGGGAAGTGTTCCGGACGCCTCACTCGCTCTCGAGCGGCGGGCCCGGCAGCGGCCTCTTCAAGACGACGGACGGGGGGAAGACCTGGACGGACCTGACGAAGAACCCCGGGCTCCCTTCCACAATCTGGGGAAAGATCGGGGTCTCGGTATCGGGAGCTGACTCGAACCGCGTCTACGCGATCATAGAGGCCGCCGAAGGCGGGGTCTTCCTGACCGACGATGGCGGAGCGAGTTGGAAGCGGGTCAACGAGGATCGGCGACTGCGTCAGCGGGCCTTCTACTACACGCGCATTTACGCCGACCCTGAGGTCGAGGATACGGTGTACATCCTCAATACCGGCTTCTACCGGTCGACGGATGCGGGTAAGACAATCCGCGCCATCCGGGTCCCGCACGGCGACAACCACGACCTGTGGATTGCAGCCAACGACCCGAAGCGGATGATCAACAGCAACGACGGCGGCGGAAACGTGTCGTTCAACGCCGGAGACAGCTGGACCGATCAGGATTACCCCACGGCCCAGTTCTACAACGTCATCACAACCGCCCACGTGCCGTACCACGTTTGCGGCGCGCAGCAGGACAACAGCACCGCGTGCGTGCCTTCCACGGGGGGCGACCTCTACCAGGTGGGCGGTGGCGAAAGCGGCTACATCGCTCCCGATCCCGAAGACGTGGACCTCTTCTACGCGGGAAGCTACGGCGGGCTGCTGACCCGGATCAACAGGCGCACCGGCGAACGCCGCGCGATCAACGTGTGGCCCGACAATCCCATGGGCCACTCGGCCAGCGAGATCACGGAACGCTTCCAGTGGACGTTTCCGATCGTCGTCTCTCCCACGGATCCGAACACGCTCTATGCGACCTCGCAACACGTCTGGAGATCGACGAACGAAGGTCAGAGCTGGGAAAGGATCAGCCCGGACCTGACGCGCGCGGATCCCTCCACGCTCGGACCCTCCGGTGGGCCGATCACGCTCGACCAGACCGGCGTCGAGACCTATGCGACTGTTTTCACGCTCGCGCCGTCGTCGCGCGACGGCAACGTCATCTGGGCGGGCTCCGACGACGGGGTCGTGCACCTCACGCGAGATGCCGGCAAGAGCTGGCAGAAGGTGACGCCGCCCGATCTCCCGGAGTTCACCAGAATCAGCCTGATCGACGCGTCGCCGCACGATCCAGCGACCGCGTATCTCGCAGGCAATCGGTACCAGCGGTCCGACCGTGCGCCGTACGTGTACAAGACCAGCGACTACGGGCGGAGCTGGACCAGGATCGTCGGCGGCGTGCCGAACGACGATTTCGCGCGGGTGATTCGCGAGGACCCGAAACGCAAGGGTCTGTTGTTCCTTGGCACCGAGACGGGCATCTACGTCTCGTTCGACGATGGGGGAGTGTGGCAGTCGCTTCGTCTGACCCTGCCCGCGACCCCGGTTCACGGCATCCAGATCAAGAACGACGATCTCGTGATCGGAACGCACGGCCGCGGCTTCTACGTCATGGACAACATAGGGGTCCTTCGGCAGGCGACCCGGCAGACCACCGACGAGGACGTGGTCCTCTTCGATCCTTCGGATGCGACCCGGTCGGTGTCGGCCGGTGTGGCGATCGACTACTACCTGAAACAGGCTGCCGACAAGGTCACGATCGAGATACGGGACAGCCAGGGAGCAGTGGTCAACACCTATAGCGGCCCGCCGGAAGGCGCCGGTCGCGGCCGTGGAGACGCGTCAGCGCCCGAGGCCGAGGAGGGCGGCGGACGGCGCGGAGCGCCGCCGGCGCGGATCACCGTTCAGCAGGGCATGAACCGCTTCACCTGGGACATGCGCTACCCGAACGCCCGGGCATTCCCCGGGCTGATCATGTGGGCTGCCAGCGTTCGCGGCCCACAAGCCCCGCCGGGACGCTACCAGGTCAGGCTGACGGCGAGCGGCGTGACGAAGACCCAGGACTTCCAGATCGCTCGCAACCCCGCATTCGCGACCGTGACCGATGCGGATCTGCAGGAGCAGTTCAAACTCGCCAAGCAGATCAGCGACAGCGTGACGCAGGCGAACTCCGCGGTAATCCGGATCCGTCACCTCAAGACGCAGGCGGCGGAGCGGGCCGGCAAGTCCGCCGATTCCGCGCTCGAAACCGCGGCGACGTCTTTTGCGGAGCGGCTCACCGAAATCGAAGGTGAGATCTACCAGCACCGCAACCAGAGCAGCCAGGACCCGCTGAACTACCCCATTCGGCTGAACAACAAGCTCGCGGCCTTGCAGGGGATCGTGGAGAGCGGCGATGCGAAGCCGACCGACCAGTCATATCAGGTGTTCAAGGAGTTGTCCGGACGGCTGGACAAACAGTTGACGCGCCTGAACGCATTTGTGAAGACCGAGTTGCCGGCCTTCAACAAAGTACTGTCGGATCACAAGCTGGAGCCGATCAACGATCAACCGGCCAGTGGAGGGACGCAGTAAGAACGCCTGTCAATCGCGCTCGACGGTCACCTCCACGATCCCGAGCGGTTCGTCCAGGGCGATGAACAGATCGTCCGGGTTCTCGATGCCGGCGCTGAAGAGATCGGCTGGACGGTAGGGCCGCTCGTGCGCGGTGAGCGAGATATCGGCAATCTCCTCGAAGGACGCCAGCACGACGTCGGCGATCGCGTACAGCGAGTGTTGAACGGATCGCCGGCTGTGACAGCCGAACGTCTCGACGGCTGCGGCCCGCACGCCCTGACGGTAGGGACCGAACGTGACGTCCCTGCTGCTGTAGGTCCAGCGAGCGGAGAGCGTCGCCACCAGCAACCGCTGCAACCCGTCGTCGCCTCCGCCGGGGTCCTCGGTCGAGGGGCGTGCCGGAGCGAACCCTGACGAGCGCATGATCGTGAGGTGCTGGAAGCCCGCGACGACAGCGACCCGCTGACCGTTGCTGGTGATGGTCGCGATGCGCCGTTCCGGCGAGCCGGCGAGAAAGGCCTGTCCCTGCGCCTTGCCCCCGGCATCCAACCGGGTCCACGGCTGCTCGGAGATCTCCACGCGCACGCGGCTGAGCTGCGGATACCTCTCCAGAAAGCGGTCGCAGAGCGCCAGACCGAACGGTTCGATCTCGCCGCCGCCTGCGTCGCGCGCGGTGCCGTGCACCATGTTCTTCACGGCCTCACCGGGCAACATCCCGTCGTCGCGACCCTTCACGAACGACGCCGAGAAGTTCCCTTCGAACCGGCACGAGACGGTGAGATCCCGCGGATCGTGGCGATCGCCGCGGCGGACGATCCGCAGCATGCGCATGCGGGACTCACCGTGGGTGCTGTTGGCGATTCGAGGCATGGGACACTCTATAACAATCAGGCCAGCGATCAGGAGTTCACAGCCTCCTTCGGGCACGTACAATTGCAGTATCCTCCCGAGCGGTTCATAATTGTCTGTTTCATGCTGATCGCGCGGCGAATACTGATTGGCGGACAGGTGCAGGGGGTGGGATTCCGGTTCTTCGCGGAGCGCCAGGCCTCGGTCGAGGGGGTTCACGGCTGGGTGCGGAACCTTCGGGACGGCCGTGTCGAAGTGCGCCTGGAAGGGGACCGGGCGTCGGTGGACCGGGTGGAAATGGCCCTGCGCCGCGGCCCTTCGAGTGCTCGCATCGACTCGTTCGTGGTCGAACCGGACGCTGTGACGGGACGCGCGACAGGATTTTCGGTTCGCTCGCCGAACGAAGGCTGAGCGCGTAGCCCTCGAAAAACGCTCTATGGAAGCACTGAAGGCAAAGATTCGGCACGTCCCCGACTTTCCGAAACAGGGGATCCTGTTCTACGACGTGACCACGCTCCTGCGAGACCCGACCGGGTTCCGCCTGGCTGTCGAGACGATGGCGATGCCGTACCGCGATCGTGGAATCTCCGCGGTCGTCGGCATCGAGAGCCGGGGATTCATCCTCGGCGCAGCCGTTGCGGATCGGCTCGGCGCGGGGTTCGTGCCTGTGCGCAAGCTCGGGAAGCTGCCCGCCGGCACCGTGCGGGCGAGCTACGATCTCGAGTACGGCAGCGACAGCCTGGAAATGCACACCGACGCGATCGAATCGGGGCAGCGAGTAATCATCGTCGACGACCTGCTCGCGACCGGCGGGACGTCTCGCGCGACGGTCAATCTCGTGAAGCAGGTTGGCGGCAGAGTCGAAGGTGTGGCCTTCCTCATCGAGCTGGTGGAACTGAACGGACGCGCCCGTCTCGAAGGGGAGGAGATCATGTCGGTGCTCAAATACTGAACTGAAATTGACGGTTTGCGCCCGTAGCTCAGCAGGATAGAGCATCGGTTTCCTAAACCGGGGGTCGCAGGTTCGAGACCTGCCGGGCGCACCATTCAGGAAGCTACCAGCCGCCAGCTTCCAGCTCGCAGCCTCGAGTCTCACAGGCGTCAGCTGTTCGTAGTGGTTCAACGGCCACATGCTGACGCCGAGAGCTGGAAGCTGGTAGCTGGAAGCTGGTAGCTGGTAGCTGGAAGCTGGTAGCTGGAAGCTGGAAGCTGATCCCAATGAAACGCATCGAACGTCACAAGCTGAAGGAAAACGAGTTCGCGAAGACCGTGGTACACGCGCGCCAGACGCTCGAGCAGCGCAAGCGCGATATCACCGTCATCGCATTGGTCGTGGTCGTCCTGCTGGCAGGCGTTGCCGGATACCTGTGGTGGCGACAGTCTCGCGCAGCCTCGGCCAACGAGATGCTCGCGACCGCGCTCGCGATCTACGAGGCGCCCGTGGTGCCCATTGCGGCGCCCGCACCAGGCAGCCCGGCGCCCGTACAGCAGCCTGGGACGTACCCGACGGAGCAGGCGAAGCTCGATGCCGCGCTGCCTCGCTTCCTCGAGACCGCCGATCGCTATCCGAACACCGATGCCGGAATCGCGGCGCGTTATTCCGCCGCCAGCATCCTCGCCCGGCTGGGGCGGTACGCGGAGGCTGAGCAGCGGTACCAGGAGGTGGTGGACAAGGCCGGCAACCGGATTTACAGCCGGACGGGACGGCTCGGCCTGGCCGACGTCCAGCTCGCCCAGGGGAAATACGACGCGGCGATCGCGATCTACACCGAGATGAGCCGCGATCCCAACTCCCAGATCCCGGTCGACAGCGTGCTGTTGCAGCTGGGCCGGGCCTACGCGCGGGCCGGACGCACCGAAGAGGCAGCCGGCGCGTTCAACCGGATCATCTCGGAGTTTCCGCAGTCGGTCTACGGCGGCGACGCACGACGCGAGCTCGAAGGCGTCAAGAAATCCTGACCGCGCTCAGACCGCGTCCGAGCCGCTCGAGAACGTGAACTCGCGAATGCGGGCTGCCGGGCACACCAGTGCCAGCCCCGATCCGCCGAATCCCTCACCGCTCACGACGCGCTCCGGCGCGCTCATCGCCTCGACGTTGTTGAAGGCGACGATGGGGCTCTCGTTCCAGCGCATGTTCTTCACGGGGCGCGTCACCTTGCCCTTCTCGATCAGGAACAAGCCGTCTCGCGTCAGGCCGGTGAAGAGGAGCGTCTGCGGATCGAGCGGGCGTATGTACCAGAACCGAGTGACGAGCACGCCGCGCTCGGTTCCGGCCACCAACTCATCGATCGTCGCGGTCCCGCCGTCCATGATGATGTTGTTGGGTCCCGCGGTCGGCTTACGGCCGGTCTTCTCGGCCCAGAAGCGCGAGTAGATGAGGTCCTTCAGGACGCCCTTCTCGAACCAGACGCTCCGCGTGACGGGAAGCCCTTGGCCGTCGAACGTGAGCGACGGCGCCAGCGGATGGTGCGGGTCCGAGTAGACGTTCACGCTCTCGCCCGCCACCTGCTCGCCGACACGGTTGCCGCCGCCCTTCTTCGAAAAGAAGCTCCGGCCCTCGTCCGCCTGCCTCGCGTCGGCCGAGAACGCCATGAAGATGAGCAGATCGGCCAGGGCGGCCGGTTCGAGCACAACGGTGTACTTCCCCGGCTCGATCGCCGAGGGATTGCGCGACTTCGCCGCCTTCTCGATAGCCGCGGTCGCCAGCGCCGTCGGATCGAGCATCTGGAGCTGGTTATAGGATTTCGACGCCCAGCCGGATCCGGTCCCGTCCGGCGTTCTCGCGGTCAGGTTGTAATCGGCTGACGTGAATCGGTCGTACGCGAAGAGCCCCTTCGAGTTGGCAACCGCCTGTACCGCCGCCATCGTCTCGACGAAACCGGCGCTGACGACGTCGTGCTTCTGGCTGAGTGTCAGCGCACTTTCCACCGACGCCGCCCGCCACTCCGGTGAAGCGGCTGCGGCATCGTCGAAGAACGCCTTGCCTGCGGTGTAGGTCTGCGGCCCCAGGGCCGGCATCGTCTCCGGGTTCTCCGGCGACAGCTTCGCGATCTCCTCGGCGGCCCTGACGGCCCGCTCGAGGCTCGCGGCGTCGAACTCGCTGGTGGTCGTCGTCCCGGCCCGCTTTCCGAACCTCGCCGTGATGGCCAGGTTATAGCCAGATGACGCGCCGGAAGTGGTGGCGGTATTACGGGCGAAGCGGAGGTTGGCGTTGTCGATGCCGTTGAGCGTCACCTCCGTCTCCTCGGCCTTGCTGACGGCGAGGACCTTGTCGGTGAGGGCTTTTGCTTGTTCCTTTGTCCAGAGCATGATGTCGCCTATCGTCCCGTGTTCAGGATGTTCACCCGGGTGAACCGGGCTATCGGGCAACCGTGGCTGACGGAGTTCGACTGCGTGGGCTGCCCCTTGCCGTCGCCGAAAGCCCCGCCGAGTTCGTAGGTCGCCTTGCCGCCGAGCAGATCGCACTGCTTCCAGAATTCAGGCGTGTTCGACTGATACGCGAGATCGCGCAGCTGCGTCGTGATCTTTCCGCCTTTGACTTCCCAGAACGTCTGCCCGCTGAACTGGAAGTTGTAGCGCTGCTGGTCGATGCTGTAGCTGCCGTCACCCTTGACATAGACGCCGTCGTCGGTCGACGAGATGATGTCCTTCTCGGTGATGTTCTCGGCGCCCGGCTCGAGCGACACGTTCGGCATCCGCTGGAAGGGGATGGACGCCCAGTTGTCGGCGTAGCTGCACCCGTGCGATGCCTTCTGGCCGATGAGGTGCGCCTGGTCGCGCGTCGTCTGGTAGTCCACGAAGATGCCGTCCTCGATCAGGTGCCATCGCGACGTCTTCACGCCGTCGTCGTCGAAGCCGCAGGTGGCCATGGCGCGATCCTGCGTCTTGTCGGCGACGAGGTTGACGATCTTCGATCCGAACTGGAATTTGCCGAGTTTCTCGGTCGTCAGGAAACTGGTTCCCGCGAAGTTGGCTTCGTACCCCAGCGCGCGATCCAGCTCGGTCGGGTGGCCGACCGATTCGTGAATCGTGAGCCAGAGGTTGGTGGGATGCAGAATGAGGGTCTTTTGTCCGGCCGGCGCCGGCTTTGCCTTGTGCATCGCCACCGCTTCCTCGGCCGCCACTCGCGCCTCCTCCAGCAGGGGATAGGACTCCACGTACTCGTATCCCATGCCCACCGGGGCCGTCAGCGCGGCGCGCGAATAGAACTTGCCGGTGCCGCGATCCACTGCCGTGACCGAGAACGACGGATAGGAGCGGATCAGCGACTGCTCGATGTGCGACCCGTCGGACGAGGCGAAGTACTTCTGCTCGTTGACGAACTGCATCGCGGCGGAGACGAAGCTGGCACCGGCGACCTTCAGCGCCTCTTCGTGAATCTGCAGCAACAGATCCAGCTTCGGCTGGAGAGGCATGTCGAACGGGTTCTTCTTGACCGGCGTGTTCCAGGATGCGTCGTACGACTCCACCGGCGCAAGGCGCACCGGTTCGCGGTTCACCTGCCGGTTGGCTTTGGCAATGGCTGCCGCCTGGCGCGCGACAGCGGAGATTTCGTCCTTCGTGACGTTGCTGCTGCTGGCGAACCCCCAGGTGCCGTCCACGATCACGCGGACGCCGAAGCCGTAACTCTCGGTGTTGACGATGTTCTGCACGCGCCGATCCCGCGTGAAGATGAATTGATTCCGATAACGGTTGATCCGGATGTCGGCATAGGTGGCGCCGGCCGTCTTCGCCGCCGCCAGCGCCGCGTCGGCCAGATCGCGCAACTCGCCTGATGGGGGAAATCCGAAAAGCACTGTCGAAGGACGCAGGCCGGTGGCCGCGCCCAGGACGAGCAGGGACTGGACGAAGTGACGACGGTCGATCATTGAGAACCTCTGTGAAAGAGGCGGAGCCTCAAAAGGTCTGCGGCGCCGCCCCTAGAGCCTATCGCAGAATCCTGGACGAAGACGAGCGGATACCGTGAAGAGTCCGCGGCCGGGGATGAAAAGCGCGCGGGCCGGGACCGGAGGGACGGGTTCCAGCCCGCGCTTCGTGGAGACTCAGGCGGTGAGGCTGCAGCCGCTGCCGGCGTTGGTCGTGGCCGCCGCGGGCTCGATCCGCTGCGGCTCGACGAGAAGGCGGAGAGCGTAGTCAGCCGGGGCGCCCGTCGCCTGCAGGCACGATCCGACACGAAACACGGCCGACAGCACACTTGAACGCCGGAGCGACTCAGGCAGCTCTGGCCGGTTCCTGGATTCGCGATCGATCTGGAAATACACGAGGCGGAACTCCGGGATCGGCACCCCTCCGAGGCATTCGACGCTCACGCCGAACTCGCTCACGTCGCGAGTCCTGACCGACGTCACGCGGGTCGCGCCTCGAGCGTCCTTCCACACTATCTGCCCGGGAACGACAACCCTGCGGCGTTCGGCTGAACGTTTGTCGATTCGCGCGTGTCCCTGGACCAGCCGCAGTCGTTGTTCCATGTTCGCCCCTCCGGATTGACAAACCCGACAGTGTTCAATCAAGGAGAAGGCCGATCTGCCAGGGTTGGGTCGCCGACTGATTACAATGATGTAAGTCGTTGTACCCAGGCCAGTAAGGAGCGGCGCCAGTCGGAAGACCGGATCGCGCGAATGGATAGGAAGTAGCCAGATCGGATGAGAAGCGTATACGAACTATCCCATCCCCGGCCCTGCAGAGCTGGTTTCAGACCTCGGCGCGAAGACCGCTGACACCGAGACGCTGCATCTTCAAATACAAGCCGCGTCGCGTCAGACCCAGCGTGCGAGCCGTCTCCGAGATGTTGCCGGCCGCGCGCTCCAAGGCTGCCTCTATCATTTCTCGTTCCAGATCCTCGACAGCCGCGCCGAGCGTCTTCCGCCGGCGCACCCGGGAGAGCCCGTCTGGAGGCGCTGCCGTCGCCGCGAGCACCGGCGACAGGAGATCCGGGGTAATCAGCCCACCCGGCGTCGCCATGGCGACCGCCCGCTGCACCTCGTTGCGCAGCTGCCGGACGTTGCCGGGCCACTCGAACGCGTCGAAGAGATCGAGGGTCTCCTGGCTCAGACGCACGTTCGGCTTGCCCAGCCGCTCGGAGGCCTCGCGCACGAAGAAGGTGCTCAAGTGCGGGATCTCCTCGCGCCGCTCTCGAAGCGGCGGCACGTGGATACGGATCACGCTCAGCCGGTAGAACAGATCCTCCCGGAATCGGCCTTCCGCGACCCGGGATTCGAGATCGGCATTCGTCGCCGCAACCACGCGAACGTCCACCCGCAGCGGTCGCGTATCCCCAACGGGCAGAACTTCTCCCTGCTCGAGGAACCGAAGGAGCTTTGGCTGGACGTCCAACGGAAGGTCACCAACCTCGTCGAGAAACAGCGTGCCTCCAACGGCGGTCCGAAGGACGCCGGGTTGATCCGCGACAGCGCCGGTGAAGCTTCCACGGCGATGACCGAACAGCTGACTGTCGGCGAGCTCGCGGGTGGCGCTCGTGCAGTTGTAGGGCAGGAACATGTTCGCGCGGCGGGGCGACCCCGCATGGATCGCGCGGGCGACGAGATCCTTGCCCGTCCCGCTCTCGCCCGTGATCAGCACGGTCAGGTCGTTGCCCTGCATCCGCTGGATCTGCTCGGCGACGCGCTGCATCGCGACGCTGGAGCACAGGAAGCCGGGCAGGAGCGGCTCCAGCGCCCGCTCCACAGCTCCCGAAGCGATCTCGAGCGGTCTTTCACGAGCGATACACAGGTCGAAACCCTGACGCAGGACGGCACACAGCATTCGGAAACGCTGCCGAACGACAGGAATCAACGGGTGCACACTGGAGACGACGGCAACGCGAGGACCTTCGACGTCGCGGCCCATGGGTTCGACGAGCAACGCGTCCGTGCTGCCGGGCGTCGCCGGGCGGCTCGCGACGAGCGCAAGGTTCCTGGCGCCCTCCCTGTCGCACCCCGAATGGCCGAGAATCCGCGGCTTTCCAGACGGGAGCTGGACGAAGAGCACGACAGCCTGCGCGTCGGACGCCTCCAGGAGCGCGTTGGCGCCTTCCCGCGCAAGCAGCGCCGGCAGGGCAGCTGCATCCACGATCCTGCGCACCAGGGCATCGTCCCCATCCATCTGGACGCCGACGTAGCTGCCGGTCGCGGCTGCCGGCACTTCGGCGAGCGCGGCCCGCGCGTCGGCGAGAGCCGGCGCCGCCCCGAGCGATTCGAAGATGGCCGCTGCATCGGTCAGGTACCTCGTCGCCCTGGACCGCGCGCCCGCTGCCGCCGCCAGCCGTCCGAGCTCGAGATAACTGAGGCCCGCCTGGTGTTTCTCGCCCAGAAGATCGAAGACGCTGACGCTCTGTCCGAGATCGTGATAGGCCTCGGTCGAGCGACCCGCCAGCGCGTGAAGACGTCCCCGGAGCCGCAGATACTCACCCCAGGTGCCGCTCATCGCTCCGGGATTGATTCGAGCTCCGACCTGGTCGAGCGCCTGCTGCGCCTCCTCCGTGCGACGGGAGGCCAACAGCGCTTCGATGGAGATCAGCTGGGCTTGAAGCACGTAAGCCGGCGGTGCGTCGGCCGATCCGGTCAGCTCCGACGCGAGACCCAGGGCGACGTCTGGTTGTCCTCGTCGCAGGGCGACGCGCGCCTCCAGCACCTTCAGAGACCACTGATACCAGCGGCTCGTCTGGGTACCATGTTCGCCGTAGGCATCTCGCGCTTTCTGGAGCGACCGGGCGGCCGACTCATGTTCTCCCCTGATGAGGTGGATCTGTGCCAGGGTGTCGAACACCGCGCCGGTGGTTTCCCGCATGAAGAGCAGTGGGCTGCGGACATCCAGCGCGCGGTTGAGCGCCTCCTCCGCGCGTTTGAGGCTGCCGAGGCGGACGCAGATTTGCCCGAGCGAGGCGAGCGCGACGCCGAGACCGTGGGGCGTGCCAGCCTGCTCCTGCAATTGCACGCTGCGCTCGGCCAGCGCGAGCGCCTGGTCGTGGCGATGCTGCATCAGCGCCACGTTGGCCTGGTTGCCACAGATCGTCGCCAGGACGTCGCCGGCATCGGCCATCAAGGCCAGCCGTTCGGCCTGCCGGAGCGCCGCCATCGCCTCGTCCAGCCGCCCTTCCTGGGCGAGGGTCACGCCCGAGAGCGAGTGCACCATGGCGAGTTGACGCCGATCGCCTGCGGCATGGAGCGCGGAGGCTGCTGGCGTCAGGTGCTCGCGCACGATCGCCGTGTCACCAACCTGCCGGTAGCAGAGCGCGAGCTCGTAATGGACCAGGCCAATGGCGCGGGACTCATGGGCCCGTTCTGCGGCCGCCAGTCCCTTACTGAGGAAGGCAATGCCACGCGACGGCTCGCCACGCGCGGCCGCGAGCCGACCGTGCATCCGCCACAGGTCCGAGAGCCGGGAGGGGTCGATGCGTTCGCGGGCCTCCGGCGGGCGCCCCAGCGCTTCGGTGGCTTGTCGCAGGTCGTCCTGCAGGAGCCAGGCTTCGGCCAGCGCGCAGCGCAGCTGAATCTGCTCGTCGCGGGGCAGACCGGGCCGCCTCAGCGCCCGAACGAGGAGTGGGGCCGCGTCGGCTCCGCGCCCCTGTGCCAGGGCCTGCGTCGCCTGTGCGTAGAGGTCCAGGGGTGGCACGGGCGGGAGTATACAACGTATACAGGTGCGGCAGCTATCAGGATCGACAGCCATGTCGCCGTCCGCCCGGCATCGCCAGATTGACAACGGTGTGTTCGGTGCGATTTGCTCGGCTGAAAAACTGGAACTGACTACTGAGAGCTGCAAGCTGGGAGCTGGGAGCTGGGAGCTGGGAGCTAAGAGCTACTTCCCGAACTTATACGTCAGCATCTTGTAGATGAGTTTCGCGCACAGGAAGTTGGGGGCCAGCAGACCCGGGATTGGGCTGAGCTCGACCACATCGCAAGCGACAACGGTGCGGTTCGTGAGCGTCGCACGAAGCAACGCGAGCGTCTCGTACCAGGACAGCCCGCCGGGTTCGGGCGTTCCGGTGGCCGGCATGACCGCCGGATCGATTCCGTCCACGTCGATCGTGATGTAGACCGGGTCCTTCAACGACTCCACGACGCGCTGGATCCAGTTCGGGTCGCGTCGCATCGTGACGTCGTAGAAGATCGTGGTGTCGAGCGAGGCGGCGACCCGCGCCTCTTCGGTGGACATGCTGCGGATTCCGACCTGCGTGATCCGCGCGTGCTCGAGCGTTCGACGCATCGCGCATGCGTGGTTGTGAGGTGTCCCCATGTAACTGTCACGCAAATCCGCGTGCGCGTCGATCTGCAGGACCGTGAGGCCAGGATGACGCGCCGCCGCGGCCGCGACGAGCGGCGGCGTGATGGAGTGTTCGCCGCCCAGCGTGACGAGGAACTTGTCGTGCGCGAGGATCTCGGAGGCGACCCGGTGAATCTCCGCCATCAGGGGCGCCAGCTCGCCGAAGGGCAGCTCCATTTCCGGAAGCGTGAAGATGCCGAGCTCGTGAATGTCGACGCCGAGCTCTTCGTCCCAGAGCTCCATGTGCGACGAAGCCTGGAGGATCTCGCGCGGACCGTTCCTCGTCCCGGGAACGTAGGACGTCGTCCGGTCCACCGGGACCGGAAGCACGACGATCCGAGAGTCGGCAAAGGACCTGGGGTGCGGGACCGCGCCGCCAAACGACAGCGGCGAGCCGTGATCGTACACGATTGGCCAGCTCATTCACGTGCCTCGAAGCGCGACTCGGGAAATGGCTTGTCCTCGACGGCCATGATCGGGCCGGCGATGTCGAAGCGGAGAGGTTTCCGCGCGGCGAGGGTTTCTCGCGCGCTGGTAGCGAGGGCGCTGACGAGCAGCGGCAGCGCGATGGTCACATCGGCGTGCACAGTGACCTGCTCGGCGTCGGTCGCCAGCTTGCCCCAGCTTTGCGCCTCTTCCAGGCTGGAGCCCGACGCCCCGCCGAAGTGCGGCACGTCGGTGACGATCTGGATGGCGTATCGATGCCCGCCGACACGGTCGTCGTAGAACTCCGCCTGGACGCTCGCCTGGTTGATGAAGTTCTTCGGCGTCCCGCCTCCGAGCACGACCGACGCCGTGCGCGGCTTGCGGATGACCAGATTGGCGGACTCGATGATGTCCCCGATCACGTCCACGTGGCCGGCGCGCTCTTCGCGCTGCCGTGCTTGTGAGAGGCCCATGCCGATCGAGGAATCGGCAATGGCCGGGCAGAAGATCGGCACCGACGCCCGGTAGGCCGCGGTCAGAATCCCGTCGCCGCCCGTCTCGTTCCACAGGTGCTCACCGAGCTTATAGAGAAGCTCCCGTGTCGTGTACGGCCGGCGCTCGAGGGTGAGCACGAACGCGGCAATCCACTCGTCGTTGTCGACGAACTCGTCTTCGCTCGCGTAGGTGTCGTACACCCGGTCGACGTGATCGGCCTGGAGCGCGGCGTCGTTCTCCCGCGGCGACCCGACATAGTGGCGGCGCCCCCGCGTTTCGTGCAGGTCGTGATACAGGTTCGCGCCGGTCGACACGAGGCAGTCCACATACCTCGCCTGAATCAGGTGCGCGGCGATGAGCCGCATGCCGCCCGCACTGAGTGCCCCTGCCATGCCGAGAAAGATGGTGCAGTCGGCTTGCAGCATCTTCTCCCAGATCCGACGGGCCGCGGCCAGGCTCCGGCCCTGGAACGAGATGCGTTCCATCCGCCTCAGCAACTCGTCGGCGCTCAGGTCCGCCGTCACCGTGAACGGCTCGACTGGAACCCGCAGGAAGCGTGAACGGTTCGGCATGGCGGTTGTATTCTAGTTCATGGGTTCAGGGGTTCAGGGGTTCAAGGTTCCGGGGTTCATGAGGTTCAGGGTTCATGAGGTTCTTGGGTAGATGAGGCGAATCAGAAGGCGCGGCCGATCCTGCCGAAGAGAACCAGGCCGTTCGTCTCCGCCGGGGTCCGCCGCCATGCGATGCCGCCGGTGAATGTCAGCGGGACGGCATGGCCGATGACAGCGTCGAGGGAAAGCTCGGCGCCGACCGAGCGCGAGATGTCGTCGCCCCGGAACCGTCCCGTCCACGCGTGGCCGGCGTCCGCAAACACGGCCGCGTGGATCGTTCGGGCGAAGACGGGAAGCGTTCCGAGGCCTCGGTCGATCCGGCGCAGCGGGAATCGATAGTCGAGGTTTGCGACGGCCGCCTGCTCGCCAAGCAGGTCGCCCTCGTCCACGCCGCGCAGCAAACCGATCGCATCGGACCCGAACGTGAAGCCGCGGCCTTGGGGGCCATGTCCCGAAGCGGTGAACAGGCGACGGATCGGCTCGTCGCCCCAGCTCGAGGCTGCCGCCACACGCGCGGCGAGCACGGCGTGAGCCGGGCCGAACGACAAGTACCCACGCAGATCCGCAGTCGCGGCGCCGCCGTTACCATCGGAACCCAGCGCCTCGCGCGACCACTCGATCGTCGTCGACGCGCTCCAGCCCTCCGCATCGCTGATCGAATAGGCGTATGCCCGTGCCGCGTCGAGTTGCCAACCCGCCCGCAGGGCGCCCCGTGTGGCCCGCAGGTCGCGGCCCGAGGGACAGCCGTTGCAGTCGAACGAGTCCCGCGAGGCGTGAACGCCAGCGAGCACCGCCTGCGCCCAGCGGACGCGGCGGATCGGGAACAACGCCCCGACGTTGGCTTCGCGCGTGCGCATCTCGCCCCCGCGCCACGGATCCGTGTCGTCTGAGACGTCGGCGAGGAGGGTGGGCCACCAGCGATCGTAGGCGTACACCGCCTGCCAGTCCGGCCTGAGGCGCGAGACGTTCCACCCGGCCTCGACTCCAAACGCGTGGCGGCCGAGCGCGTCGTACCCGGCGGTCGCGGCACCGATCACCAGTTCGTCCGCATCCGATTCGACGGTCGGTACCCAGAACCGGGGGACCATCGTGCTCCACGGCGTGTAAGGCCTCGCCGGCTCGGCGGAAGCCGCCGCCGCCGTGCGAGGATCCGCGCCCGGCGCATCTGGCGTCACCGGCGTCCAGATCGCGGAGGCGAGCGGGATGGAAAACAGATCGTAGCCGTCCGCGGTGTACCCGACGTACACGAGCGAGGTGCCATCAGGCGAGACATCCGGTGACGAGGCGTGGGGGCCGGTGTCGGCCAGCCGCGCCAGGGCGCCGGTCTCCAGATCGACCGAGCGGATGTGAAAGCTCGTGCGATCGCTCGACGCAAAGATCACGCTGCGGCCGTCGGGCGTCCACGCGGGTGAGACGTTGCGGCCGGTGTGCGACGAAGCGAGCGTGCGGGTCGCACGCGTGATCGGATTGATGAGCACAATCTCGGACGGTCCGCCAACCGTGCGACGTTCCGCCGCGATCCACGTTCCGTCGGGAGACCAGCGTGGCGAAGTCCAGAGCGTGCCGGCATCACCGGCGACCACCGACGGAGAGCCCAATCGCCCGGCCGGCGGCACGGACATCGTCGCGAGCGCCCGGCCGTCGTCCTGTTGAATCGTGCACGCAATCGTACGGCCGTCGGGCGACACATCCGGATCGGCGGCTCGCGCGTGGTGGGTGAGCCTCCGAACCTCACCGTTCTCGCGACCCACGGCGTACAGATCCGATTGCAGGCCGGCGTTCCGAACCACGTCAAGCTGATCGAACACCACTTGGTCGCCACTGAAGCCGATGCGCGAGCCCAGATAGCGTGTGGCAACTCGCCGCGGCTCGGTCCCGCCGATGGGCAGCGTCATCAAGGAGGGGAACCCATGGGGGCCCACCAGACCGTAGTAGACGCTTCCGTCGGAGGCGTAGCGCGGACCGTTGATCGTGTATCCATGGCGGGTCAATCGTCTCGCCGTCGTCGATACCGAGTGCCTCGCTGCGCCCTGCGCCATGGAATCTTCGAATGCCTTCCACAACTCGCCAAGCGCTTGTTTGAACACGCGCCGAAATGCCGGGGCGCCGAGATAGGGCGGACGGCCGGCGGTCGCGTCGGTGAGCTCGCGAAGCGACTGGCTCCCGAAGCGATCGGCGAGATACTCGTGGAACAGGCCGCCGTAAACGTACGGCGCATGACCCGACGGCCAGTCGAGCAACCCTCCGCTGGCCCGGTCGATCGACAGGAACATGGAGGATGCCGTCGCCTCGCCTGCGATCATCCGGAAGTCTCCGGCATGAATCCGCCCGTAGCCGGTGACGGCGCTCTCCTCGAACGTCGCGATGCCCTCGATCTGCCACAACGGCGCGAACACGTTGGGAAAGAGCAGCGGCATTCGGCCGAACACGCGGCGGAGGCCGCCGATCCAGCCCGCGGCGCGGCTCAGGTGAACGGCGTGCGTATATTCGTGTGTGAACGCGAGCCGGAGCCAGTCGTCCGTGTGGCCGATGAGGCTTTCGCCACCAGGCGCCGCGGCCGTGATCTCGATCACGTTGTTCGGGATGGGGGTCGCCCAGCCGTTCGGCAGGTCGTTCTGGTTGACGAGGATGACGTGCACGCGGCCGGTGGGAGGACCAAGCGTCCGATCGAGCGCCCGCGCCACCTCCTCGGCCAGGGCAGCGAGCCGCCGCGCCTGCGCTTCCTCGCCCTGATGGAAGTGGACGTCGAATCGCGCGGTCGAAATCGTGCGGAACCGCAACCGCGGATCGTAGCGATTGGCGGCATTCGCCGTCGGTGGTATCAGCGCGCCCGCGAACAGCACGAACGCCAGCGCCCGCGCGAACGTCATCGGTGGGGGCCCTCGCGGCGTACGTCCTTCAAGAACGTGAAGTCCGCGATGGGTGACAACCGCACGCCCGTGATATCGGGCTGGAAGACGGCCACGTTTGTCTTGTACCAGAGCCCCACATACGGGATATCTTCCGCTATCAGCCGCTGCGCGCTCGCGTACAACACGCGTCGCTCGTCGTCTTTCACCGCTCTCGTGGCGGCATCGATCAGCTCGTCGACCTCCGGATTGCTGTAGAACACGCGATTGAGCCCCGCCGGTGGCGCCTGCCGCGAATGGAAGACCCGCCGCAGCATGTCGGGATCGGTCACACCCACGAACTGGAGCGTGTAGAGCTGGAAGTTTCCTCGCACGACGTCGGCGAACAGCGTCTGGAATTCGCTCGACTTGATATCGACCTCGATGCCCACGTCCGCGAGATCGTGCTGAATGGCGGCAGCCTGCACCCGGTACACCTCGGACGTCGACGTCTTGAGCGTGAGGCGGAAACGGGGCTGCGGACCGTCGCCGTCTGGATCCTCGAAGCCCGCCTCGTCGAGCAGGCGTCGGGCGTGCGCGGGGTCGTGCCGAAGCGTGAAGACGTCGCGTTCGAAGGCCCACGACATGGGCGGCACGATGCCGATCGCCACCGAGGCAAACCCGCGCCGGAGATACTGAACGATCGCCTCGCGGTCGATCGCGAACCCGATCGCTCGGCGCACGCCCGCGTGCTGCAGGATCGGATCGCGAAGATTCAATCCCACGTACGCGTAATCGCTGCCAGGGGCCGTTTCCACCTGCAGGCGCCCTTCTTCCCTGAGCTGCCAGATGATATCGGGCGCGAGATCGTTGACGACGAGATCCACCGTACCCTTGCGGAGCTCGAGCCCCCGCATCGTATCGTCGGGCACCACCTTCAGCACGAGCCCCTGGTTCGCGGGCGCACCGCCATAGTGCTGCTCGAAGGGCGCAAGGACCAGTCGATCGTCCTGCACGAAGGAGGCGAGCTTGTAGGGACCGGTGCCGATCGGTTGTCGCTCGTTCGCCCTGCCGGACCCCGCCTGCACGATGCCCATGACGAGGTTGACCGGAAACGAGCCGAACGGCTCCTTCAACCTGAAAACGACGGTGTACCGGTCAGCCGCCTCCACGGATGCGAGGTTCCGGTAAGCGCCCGACCGTCCGCGAAACGCCGGATCCAGAAAGCTCCGGAAGGTGTACACCACGTCGTCGGAGGTCAGCTCGGCTCCGTTGTGGAAGCGCACGCCCCGGCGCAGCCGCGCGATGTAGGTGAGCGGATCCGGCTGCTCGATCGCCTCGGCCAGCTCCGGGACGATGCGGAAGTCGTCGTTGATGCGAACCAGCGTGCTGAACAGGAGCTGGTGCGCCTTCTGAGACGCCTCGTCGGCGCCGACGCGGGGATCGAGGTTGAGCGGCGAGTTCGTGACGGCCACGACGATCGCGTCCCCTTCGGGACGCGCCTGGCTGCAGCCGGACCCCAGCAGAACGGCCGAGATGACGAGGCCGAGCCCGAGCGAGAGGCGGCGCGTCACCCTCCGGCCTCACGTTTGAGCTCCTCGAGTATCGCCAGCGCCTGGAGCGGGGTGAGGTTGTTCACGTCGATTTCCCGCAGGCGTGCATGTACGACGTCCGGCTCGGCCGGCGGGACCTGGAACAGTCCGAGTTGCCGGGTATCGCTCGCGGCGGCAGCGTTGAGCGAAGGCCGGCCGCCCCGCGAGAGCTCGTCCCGCTCCAGTCCGTTGAGGATCTCGCGTGCGCGCGCCACGACTGTGGCCGGCAGGCCCGCCAGTCGCGCCACCTGGATTCCGTAGCTGCGATCAGACCGGCCGGGCACGACCTTGCGCAGGAAGACAATGTCGTCCTTCCACTCGCGGACGACGACATGAAAATTCGCCACCGACGGCAAAGCGTCGGCCAGGTCGGTCAGTTCGTGATAATGCGTGGCGAAGATCGTCTTGGGCCTGGTCTTGCCGTGCGATGCCAGATGCTCGGCGACGGCCCACGCGAGGCTCAAACCATCGAAGGTGGCCGTCCCCCGCCCGATCTCGTCGAGGATCACCAGGCTGCGCGAGGTGGCGCTGTGCAGGATGTTGGCGGTCTCCTGCATCTCGACCATGAAGGTGGACTGTCCGCGGGCGATGTTGTCCGACGCGCCCACGCGCGCGAAGAGCCGATCGACGATCGGCAGCTTGGCGCTGCGGGCGGGCACGAAGGACCCGGTCTGCGCCATCAGGCAGAGCAGCGCCGTCTGCCGGAGGTACGTCGACTTGCCGCCCATGTTCGGCCCGGTCAGGATGATCAGCTGGTGGCTGCCGCCGTCGAGCGTGATGTCGTTGGGCACGAAGGCGTCGGGCACGTGGCGCTCCACGACCGGATGACGGGCATCGGTCGCGACGAGCTCGTCGCCGTCGTGCAGCAGCGGCTTCGTGTAGTTGTGCAGGGCGGCAGTCTCGGCAAGCGATGCCAGCACGTCGAGGGTCGCCAGGCCTCGCGCCGTCTCCTGCACGCGCGACGACTCTCCCGCGACCCGCTGCCGCAGGCGATCGAAGATCTCGACTTCGCGTTGGAGGATCCGTTCGTCGGCGCCGAGCACCTTCTCCTCGTATTCCTTCAGCGCGGGGGTGATGAAGCGCTCGCCGCCGGCGATCGTCTGCTTCCGGTGGTACTCCGCGGGCACGCTGGCCAGATTCGACTTCGAGACCTCGATGTAGTACCCGAACACGCGGTTGTAGCGAATCTTGAGCGAGGCAATGCCGGTCCGCGCCCGCTCGGCCTCTTCCATCTGGGCGATGCACTGCTTGCCGGAGCGGCTGATGCGGCGCAGGCCGTCCAGCTCGGGATCCACACCGTCGCGAATGATGCCGCCGTCGCGGGCCACGGCCGGGGGCTCGTCGAGCAGCGTCGCCTCCAGCTCCGCCCGCAGGTCCGCCAGGTCGTCGAGCTCGGCCAGGAGACTGCGGATGAGCGGGGCCTGGAGGTCCTGCAGCAGCATTCGCACCCGCGGAACGGACAGGATCGACTGGCGAAGCGACACCAGGTCGCGCGGTCCGGCCGTACCCAGGGCGGCGCGCGCGACCAGCCGCTCGAGGTCATGGACACCCTTCAGGGTCTCCCTCAGTTTCGCGCGCTCCGTCGATCGAAACGCGAGCTCTTCCACGGCGTCCAGACGGTCCTGAATCCGCTCGATCGCGATCAGCGGACGCAGCAGCCACGCCCGCATCAGCCGACCGCCCATCGGGGTGATCGTCCGATCGATCTCGTCCAGGACGGAACCCGACCGCCCGCCGCCGGTTGCCTCGATCACCTCGAGGTTGCGCAGCGTGGTGGGGTCCACGAGCAGGCAATCCGCGCCGGTGCGGAAACTGACCTCCCGAACGTGCGCGAGATCCACTTTCTGCGTATCGCGCAGATACTGCACGAGGGCGCCAGCCGCACAGCACGCGCCCGTCTTGCCCTCGAGCCCGAAGCCGTGGAGGCTCTGCGCCCGCAACTGCTCGAGCAGCGATCGGCGCGCGGACTCGGCCTCGAACATCCACCCGTCCACGGGCGTCAGGCGGGTCGTCAACCGCAGCTCGCCGATGAGCGCCGGCACCTCCTCGAATCCCGCGGGCGTCACGATCTCGCGCGGCTTCAGGACGACCAGCTCGTCGGCCAGCGCCTGGCGTCCCTCGCTCCCGCGATACTCCGCGGCCGTGAACTCGCCGGTGGAGAGATCGAGGAGCGCGACGCCGTACCCCGGCCCGGGCTGGGCGGGCGCGATCCCCATGAGGAAAGCGGGTTCGCGCGCGTCGAGGTAGCTCGCGTCGGTCAGGGTGCCGGGAGAAACGACCCGCACCACTTCGCGGCGGACCAGACCCTTGGCCTTCTTCGGGTCCTCCATCTGGTCGCAGACGGCCACCCGGAAGCCCTTCGTCACCAAGCGGGTGATGTAGCCGTCGGCCGCGTGGAAGGGCACGCCGCACATCGGGATAGCCCCGCCGGTCGTGTCCTTGGAGCGCGAGGTCAGCGTGAGCTCGAGCGCGCGTGCGGCGGTCAGCGCGTCCTCGTAAAACATCTCGTAGAAATCGCCCATGCGAAAGAACACGATGGCGTCGCGATACTGACGCTTCGCCTCGAAGTACTGCCGCATGGCCGGCGTCGCGCCGGTGGGCTCCGAGAAGACGGGGGAGGACATGTCTACGAAATCGCAGGCGCTGGCAGGAAGAGCCGTCGGCCGAGTATAACATTGAGCCCATTGGCCTTTCGGGAACCCTACTGACGTGATTGTGCTTTCCCTCGACACCACGACCCGATCGGGCAGCGTCGCCGTGATCGACAACGGGCGAATTCGTTTCGAGCTGACCGGAGACCCCGCGCGGACGCACGGGGAGCGGCTGCCCGGCGACTTGATCCGTGCGCTCGAGGGTGCCGGAGCCGCGCTCGCCGACGTCGAGCTCCTGGCCGTGGCCGCGGGACCTGGCGGGTTCACAGGGCTTCGAGTGGGGATTGCCACGATGCAGGGTCTGGCCATGGGGACCGGCCGGCGCATCGTGCCGGTATCGGCGCTCGATGCGCTGGCCCGGGCTGCCCAGGGGTCCGAAGGACCGATTGCCGTCTGGATGGACGCGCAGCGCGGGCAGGTTTTCGGCGCCCTGTACGAGGCTGACAGCAGTCGAACGCTCCTGCCGCCCTCTGCCATGAGCCCGGCTGAGACCCTCACGGCCTGGAGCGCGATTCTCGCGCGATCCCAGCCGGCGCGGTTCATCGGTGACGGGGCCTTGCGTTACGCCCGATTCATCCGCGAGCAGCAGACGACGGCGCACATCCACCAGGACGTTCCGCCGCTCGCGGGCATCATCGGACTGATGGGCGCCGAGGCTCCCGACCACGCCGTTGCGCCGCACGCCGTGGTCCCGATTTATATCCGGCGGCCCGACGCCGTGCTGGCAAGAGAGAAGAAAGGCTGAAGGCGGAAGGCGGAAGGCGGAAGGATGAAGGTCGAAGGTTGAGGAAATGAAGGTCGAAGCGCAAAGCGCGCAGCCACCGGATGAGGGGACACCGCTGGGGCTCGTGATCGAGCCTCTCGCGAACGACGCCGATCTCGATGCCGTCGCCGCGCTCGAGGCCGCCTCCTTCACCAACCCCTGGACGCGCGAGATGCTCGCCGCGGAGCTCGCCCGGAACCCGTTCGCGCGCGTCTATGTGGCGCGGCAGCCGGGAATTCCGGTCGTCGCCTTCTGTGCCTGCTGGATCGTGGTCGACGAGCTGCACATCAACACCATCGCAGTCGCCGGCGGGTTCCGGCGGCGTGGGCTGGGCCGGGCCCTGATGCGCCGCGTGCTCGCGGACATGGAGGCGGAGGGCATCCGGCGCGCGACGCTGGAAGTCAGGCAGTCGAACGAACCGGCCCGCCGGCTGTATGAGACCCTCGGGTTCACGCTCGCTGGCATCCGGCCGGGGTACTACACCCAGCCTGAAGAAGACGCCCTGATTCTGTGGCGGGAGACTCCGAAGACCCCGGCCGGCGGTCCTTGATGGCCCGAGCCGGATTGTGGTACCTTGGCCTTATGAATGTCGGTGTGTAAACGCGTTGGAAGCACCCTGCTCAAAGGAGGCGGAGATGCAGACAGACTTCGAAGAGCTGAAGCGTAAACTGCTACAGACCGACGAGGAGTTCCGCCAACTAGCCAGCCAGCACCACGACCTCGACGAAAAGATACATAGCCTCGCCACCCGTCATTATCTAACCGAGCCCGAGCAGATCGAAGAAAGCAGGTTGAAGAAGCGCAAGCTCCAGCTGAAGGATCAGATGGAGTCGATCCTGCGGCGCCACAGCGGAGCTGCCCAGTCAGCCCAGGCGGCCCGCCCCTGACACGACTTCTGCTATAACACTTCAGGGCCAGGACCGGCCGGTGCGCTCGACAGCGCCGCCGGTTCCTGGCCTTTTTCTCTTCTGAGAGTCAATGCCTGGCGCTTCGCGCGCGTTCGTATGAAGATCGACCGTGCTGGTGTACCGTTCATTGCGGCTGCGCTGGCTCCAGCGGTGGGGCTGGCCGCTGCGCGGCGGCCCGGCTGGGCCACGTCGTTCGCGCTGCTCGGGGGCTTTTTCGCGTACTTCTTCCGGGATCCGGATCGCCGCGTGCCGTCCGGCGTGGGACTCGTGGTAGCTCCGGCCGATGGGCGCGTCATGACTGCCGGACCATCGGACGGGCGCTGGGCGCCGCCGGGGGCATGGAGGCAGGTCACCATTTTTCTGTCGCCCATGGACGTCCACATCAACAGGAGCCCGGTCGCGGGGCGAATCACGCGGATCGAGTATCGTCCCGGCACGTTCCTGCCGGCGTACGACGAGCGGTCGAACGACAACGAGCTCAACGAGATCTGGATCGATCACGACGGCCGGCAGGTCGTCGTCCGCCAGGTCGTCGGCATCCTCGCCAGGCGCATCGTCTGCCGCGTGAGCGAAGGCGACGTACTCGAGCGGGGACAGCGGATCGGGTTGATGAAGTTCGGCTCGCGGATGGATGTGTTCCTGCCGCCGGATGCCGACCTCAAGGTGCGCGTCGGCGATCGCGTTGTCGCCGGCGAGTCCATTCTCGCCACACTGAAGACGGATCGTGCTCGATAGCCTGCCGCTTCGCCGACGGAGAAGTGACCGCCCGCAGCGCTTCAAGCGCGGCGTGTTCCTGCTGCCATCGCTGTTCACGGTCGCCAACCTGTTCTGCGGCTACGCCTCCATCATTCATTCGACCCGGGGAGATTTCGACACGGCGGCGCTCCTCATCGGCATCGCGATGGTGCTCGACACGCTGGACGGCTTTTTCGCGCGGCTCACGAATTCCTCGACCGATTTCGGGATTCAGCTCGATTCGCTGGCCGACGTCGTATCGTTCGGCCTCGCCCCGGCGATCCTCGCCTTCACCTGGGGCCTGTGGCCCCTGCGGCGGCTTGGCTGGGCGGTCGGGTTCATCTACGTGGCTGCGGCCGCGATGCGGCTCGCGCGGTTCAACATCCAGACGAGCGCCCTGACCGACAAACGCTACTTCGTCGGCATGCCCAGCCCCCCGGCGGCCGCGGTCATCGCGGCAACGGTCTATCTCTATCCGGCCGGGCTCGCGGACTATCGCGCGGCGCTGCCCGCGCTGGCGATGGTGCTGGTCCCAGCTCTTCTGATGGTCAGCACGATCCGATTCCGGAGTCTCAAGGCCATCGACATGGGCTGGCGGCGATCGTACCTGGGGCTCTTCCTGGCGGCCGTCGGCATTGCCCTGATTGCGACGCATCCAAGGATTGCTCTCGTGGTGATGGCCTACACGTATTTGCTCTCGGCGTTCATCGGCCTCGCGTACACGCGGTTTCGCAGACGCCCGCGCGATCGCGCCGAGGCTCCGAGTCCAGACCTGCACCTTTAGAGTGCAGGTGGGCCCTGGAGGTGCCGAATCCCCGAGTGGTAGAGGACCACCGCTCCTGAACATGTCGCGACCGATGCGCACGAGTCTGCTCGTGAACGGAGGCGTGATCCTCGAGCTCACGACGCGCGAGGTGGCGCGAAAGTCGATCCTTTTCCGGCTGTTCGGCTGGCAGGCGGACGCGTGGGTCCTCGTGGCCATCGCGGCCGCAGCAGTCGTTCTGGCGTTCGCAATCCACCGTTCGCCGTCGCACGCCGGATTGGGGGTGCGGAAGGGATGGCCCGTGCTTCCCCTGTTGGCGCTGGCCTTCGCCGCCGGGCTCGCCGCCCAGCTGCATTTCGGCGCGCGGCTGCAGAGCGACGGCTTCTACTACTACGCCTACCTCCGGTCGCTCGCCTTCGATGGCGACGTCGACTTCTCCAACGATTACCGGCTGCTCGGGCTCGGCGACAAGACACATCTCTTCGTGCCCACGCCAACGGGACACGCGCAATCGGCGTGGACGATCGGTCCCGCGATCGTGTGGTCCCCCTTCTTCGCTGTGGGCCACATCATCGCAACGCGGCTGGGTTCGAAGGATCCGAACGTCAGTACCAACGGCATCTCCTTTCCGTATCGTCAGGCGGTATGTGTCGCAGGGCTGTTCTACGGCCTGCTCGGGTGCTGGGTTTGTTACCGCATCACCGCGCGCATCTTCGAAAGGCGCCTGGCGGCTGTGGCCGTGGCCGTGACCGTAATGGGCTCGTTCATGCTCTGGTACATCCTGAAGGAACCGAGCATGACGCACGCACCGTCGATGGCCGCTGTCGCAGCCTTCACGTGGGGTTGGCTGGTGACCCGGGATCCCGTGGCGGGCGGATTCGTCCGAACCCCTCGCCAGTGGGCATGGCTCGGTCTGCTGGCCGGGCTCATGGCGCTCATCCGGTGGCAAAACGCGCTTTTCGCCGTGCTTCCCGCACTCGATGCCGGCTCCATGCTCATTGCTGCCGTCCGTGAGAACGACCGCGGCCGCGTTGTCCGGACGCTGGAGCTGGGGGCGGTGTTCATGCTCTGCGCGGTCGCCGGCTTCTCGCCGCAGATGATCGCGTGGAAGTCCATTTATGGCAGCTGGGTGGCCGTGTCGCCAATAGGACCGCAGATTCGCTGGTGGGACCCCCACATCGTCGACATCCTCTTTTCGTCGCGGAATGGATTGCTCAGCTGGTCACCGGTGCTCTATCTCGGTGCTATCGGCCTGATGATGCTTGCAGCCGGGGCTCTCCGGGACAGGCGTGCCGCGCCGTCCGCTCGGCAGGCGACCGCGGTGCCGATGCTGATCGCCATCGCTGTGATGGTGTTCTTCAACGCGAGCGTGCAGGACTGGTGGGGGAGCACAGGCTTTGGCGGACGCCGGTTCGACGGCACGATTCCGATGTTCTCGGTCGGGCTGGCCGCCTTTCTTTCGTGGTCCGCCGCGGCGGCCGGGCGGCATCCACTGCGCGCCGTCGGTACCGCGGGGGCGATTCTCGTCGCGTGGAACCTCGCGCTGATGAGTGCCGCGCATGACGGGATCGTCCGCATCGGCGACCCGGTGTCGTTCGGCGAGACCTCCGCCGCTCAGTCGCGGGCGCTGCACCGCTGGATTGGCAACCCGTTCACGTACCCGGCAAGCCTCGTGTTTGCGCTTCGAAACAGCCTGCCGCCATCCCGGTACGACCTGCTGGGAGTCAATCGCTTCCTCGGCGATCCGCTTCGGCCGTACGGCCGTGTGGACATCGGCGCCGGCGATGACTGGTTGATCGAGGATGGCTGGCACGCCTCCGAGAGGGAGGGAGCGAGCACGAGCTTCCGCTGGGCGTCATCGCCGGCGTCGTTGCTCGTTCCGCTGGACCATTCCGCCGCGCTCGTCCTCCAGATCCGGCTGCACGCCCTCGGTTATCCAGGCGCTGCGCCACAGGCATTGACCGTGACGGTGAACGGACGCGCGCTGCCGTCGAAGCCGGTCGCTCCGGAGTGGGAGACGATCGAGTGGGACACGGAACAAGGCCTCTGGCGAACCGGCGTGAACAGGGTCCGGTTCGACTTCGCCTGGGCGTCACGTCCGGCTGATGTCGGACTCGGCGGGGACGGTCGGGTTCTCGCGGCCGCGGTCGATTACGTCAGGGTGGCGAAACGCTGATCCCGGTTGACGGCCGATCGCAGCCGAGCGCGCGGGTGGTCACTGGTCCGCGATCGGCAATCGCATGATGACAACGGTGCCCGTGCCGATCGCGCTGTCGACGTCCACCGTACCCCCACTCGCTTCGACGTTGCGGCGCGCGATGGGCAGGCCGAGGCCGGTGCCGCTCGTCTTGGTCGAGAAGTACGGCTCGAACACGCGCGCAAGGGCATCCTCGTCCATTCCCGACCCGGTGTCCTGGATCCGCACGGTCACGAACCCCTCGGCAGCCGACGCGTCGATGGTCAGCGAGCCCTTTCCCGGCATCGCGTGCAGCGCGTTCTCGACGATGTTGGCGAGGGCACGGGTGATGAGCGTGCGATCGACGAGCACTGTCGGTAGAGGCGGGCTCACGCGGTTCTCGATCGTGATGCGGCCGGCGAGGCCGGTCCGGTACGGATCGACCACTTCGGCGATGAGCTCCGGCACATCGGCAGGGGCGCGCCTGGCCGTTGGCGAGGATGCAAAGCTCGAGAACTCTCCCGAGATCTGGCGCAGCAGCCGGACCTGTCCCAGGATTGAGGCCACGCAGTTCTCCAGGACGGGGCCCATCGGCTCGCCGCGGTCCGCGTGCACGCGCCGCAGGTGCTCGGCCGAAAGCTGGATCGGCGTGAGCGGATTCTTGATCTCGTGCGCCACCTGCCGCGCCATCTCCGCCCACGCTTCCAGCCGATGCGTGCGTTCGAGTTGCGCGCGCTGTGTCTTGAGCTCGGCCGCCATGCTGTTGAATGCATCCACGAGGCGCTTCAGCTCGTCGGCCGACCGGACGGCGATCCGCGCGTCGAAGTCTCCGCCGGCGATCCGGCGTGTCGCCAGTGTGAGGCGGCGGACCGGATCGGCGATGCGCTCGGCCAGCCAGAGGCCGATGCCCGCGCCGAGGAGGACGAAGAAGAGGGACGCGAGGTACACGCCGCGATCGAGCTCGTCGATCTCCTGCTCGATCTCCCGCTGCCGCGTCGTGAGCGGAACCGTCAGGATCGCGTCGCGGCCCGCAACACGCACCGGCGCCGCCGCGATCATATAGGGGAACGCGCCCAGCGTGTCCTGATCCACGAAGCCCGGAAGCCGCCGGATCGTGATCGCCCGGTAGACCTGACTCGGCGTGCGCGTCGGGAGCAGCCCGGATGCGAACAGATCCCGCTCGCTCGTGGCCGTGAGCCGCGGTCCCTCGAAGATGTTCACATCCTGATCGATGACCTGACTGATCCAGATCATCACATCGTCGCTGACCGCGGCCATGCCGTCGGCGCCGCGCAGCTGGTCGGCGCCTTCGATCACACGTTGCGCAACGGCGGCCGTCCTGATCGCCGCGGCCTGCACATCGTCCCAGAGCAGATCTTCGAAATACGCGCGGATGACGAAAGCCAGCGTGAGCACGGGGATGACCGATGCGAGGACGAAGGCGAGGAACAGCTTGCGATAGAAGCTGGCTCGAATCTCGCGAAGCAGGGCGCGTCCGACCCGCGGCCGCCCGCGGCTTGCGCGGGTGAAGAGGCCCGTGCCAATCAGCACGACCAGGCAGGCCGCGCCGGCCAGCGTCGTGAGCTCGGCGATGTGGACGAGCCGATCGAACAGCGTGAGCAGCGGGTAGCCGATCGCGATGATTCGCCACCGGTCGTTCGAGACGTGGACCCGCCACAACCGATCGCCCCGCGAGATCGTGCTCCAGAACGGATCCCGTGACGCGTAGATCTGGTTGAACAGGGTGTCGGTGATTGGCCATGCGGAGCGGGCCGACGAGTACATGGGACGCAGGCCCCATCCGTAGATGGCCACGTCCACGTCGCTGCCCGGCGCGCCCTCGGCGGGTAGCGCCGCCTCGGCCGAGCGGAAGACCTCGAGGTAGGGACTCTGCGACGTGATGAACGGCAGGGCCCGGTAGTCGAGCGCCACGTGCACGACGATCGCGCCGGCAATCGTCGAACCGTCAGTGCCGTCCTGCACGCAGATGTTGCGCTCGGCGTGGAGCATGCTCCGCTCTTCGGCCCCGAACCGCGCGCCTTCGCCGAACACCTCCCAGTCACAGGGCGTGCTCGCCTGGGGCTTCTGCGCCGCCCCGGTGTATTCAGGCAGATTCAACGCGAAGCGGCTGACCAATTCGCCCGTGCGTGTGTACAGCTCGATCGAAGAGGTGAGCCGCGCCCTCGCGAGCACCGTCTGGCTCCAGACCCTGAACGCGCTGTCGGCGGTGACCGGGCCGCCAGTCGACTGGATGACGAGATCCGACAGGTTCGGAATCGCGTCGATTTCCTGGCGCGCCTCCGTCATCCGCATCTGCAGCGTTTCGGGATGGCGCTGGGCCTCCGGGGCAAACCGTGTCGTGATCAGCCGCTCGGTCGCGCGACGCGAGTAGAAGTCGATCGAGGGATAGAGCAGGAGCGTCGGCAGAAGGAAAGCCAGGAAGAGCGCGAAGATCCGCGCCGCGACCGTTGCGTGGCGATACCAGGTCGCCACACGATGCCCCACGAGTGCGGCCCCGGCGCAGGCCGCCGCCGAGGCCATGAGACCCGACGCCGGAAACTCCCAGCCACGCGCCGCGCCCAGGAGGCCCACGACGGCGGCGGGCAGGACCCAGGGAATGAAGAGCCACGCGCCACGCCAGGGCGTGCGCGACGTCAGGCGCCAGGGCGCGGCCCACACGACGAGAATCAACGTCGCAGCCCAGAGGACCGCGAGTTGAAGCGCCAGGATCCCGCCGAGCAGGAGCAGCCGGGTGCCACTCCACGGATGCAGGGAGAAATGCCGGAGATCGACGGTGGCCGGATCCACCGCTGCGCCGAGAAGGCGCTCGAACCCGACGATCAGCAACGCGACGATCGACCCGGCGAGCACCTGATCGACCACGAACCGCACGGGCGCGTCTGTCAGCGGACGGGCCCTGCCCCGAAACGACGGCGGAAGCCGCGCGACCGGCCCGGCGAACACAGCCGCCAGTGCGGCGGCCGCCGCCCCAGACAGCATCAGGTTTGCTGCGGAGGATGGCGGGCCGCCCACCGCGGTCGCCATGCCGAGCCAGGTCATCAGACTGCCACCCGCCAGCAGCGCCGCGGCTCCACCCGTCAGCCGTCCGACGGACCGGACGGTCTGTGCGATGGCCCGCCGGTCGAGGAGCGGGCCGATCAGCAGAAACAGTGTGAGCCCGATGGCAACCAGGACCGAGGCCACGATCAGCCCGCGAACGCGCTGGCGTTGTGCGCTCAAGTCGACCGGGGAAATCGAGGCCTCGGCCAGCGGGTCGCCCGATGGCGATCGGAGAATGAAGGCGCCCGGCCGCGGCTCGTCGCCCGCGCCCTCCCATCGCGTACGCAGCGATACGGATACCATCGGCGTGGACAGCTTGTAGTCCGTCGGCACGATCGTGGCCGCCGGGCCGCCCAGCGACAGCACGTGCTCGGCAGCGACGGTTCCGACCCGGCCGCCATCGGCCCCGACCACCGGCTCGACGTGCACCAGGTGCAACCCGACCGACGAGCGGGCCAGGAAGAACGCCGCTGGGCCGTTGATGCGTTCGGAGCCGGCGGGGATATCGGACGCCCGCCCGACCCATGCGCGAGCCTCGCCGCGCGTGTCGTACACCGTCACCGCGAGCGCCGGATCGACGCGGGTCCTGACCCGGGAGGCCTCGACGAGATCGAAGAGTTGTCTCGCGTCGTCTGCGGATGCGGCCAGGCCCCGTGCGGTCGCCGGGTCGGTCGCAAGATCGCCGGCGACTCGGGCCAGCGCTGCCGTCACGCCGCGAAACTCGCCGCGGACGTAGGCTTCGACCCGCTCGGACGCTGCCTCGTCGGTGGCTCCGAAACGCCACCATTCGAAGGCGCCTCCGAGCAGCCCCGTGAGCGACGCAGCCATCAGCCCGGCCCCGAGAAGCCGCCGCCAACTCACCTGCCTGTCGGGTCCAATGGAAGGATGCACTCGTAAAGCAGGATACCGCAAAGGTAAACTGGACCTGTTCGATGCCTCACGGTCCTGGACTCAAGACTGCGCTGAAGCGCGGGGCGCTCATCGCCGCTGCGAACTGGCCGCTGGTTGCCGTGCAGTTCGTCGCCGAGTCGACGCTGAAACTGCTCCTGGCCGTGCCGGTCGCCGGGGGCGTTTTCCTCGTGGTGCTCCTGCTCGACACGGAGGTCGATGGAATTCTGGCCGGCGACCTCCGCACCCTGGTTACCATCGTCATCGGAGCCCTGCGCGAGAACCCTGTCGCCCTCGTGGCGTTCCTCGCGGCCTTTCTGATGGTGTTGATCGGCGGCTCCACGCTGACGTTCATCGTCAAGGCCGGTACCGTGACGCTTCTCGCCGACGCCGAGGCAAGGACCGGGTCCGTCGAGCGCGCGCCTTTCAGGTTGGCGTCTCTGCGCCGCCCGGAGCGCACCGCCATCGAGCCATTCCTGGATGCCTGCCGGCGCTTTGGCAAGCGGTTCGTGAGGCTCGGCGCCTGCCTGCTGCTCGTGTATGCCGGCACCGCCGCGGGCTATCTGGGGTTGCTCATCGGCGGATACGCGCTCGCCGACAACATCGGCATCCTGCTTGGATGGACCCTCGTCGCCGTCGTCGCCTCGAGCGCGCTCATCGTCTGGATTACGCTCGTGAACCTCGCCTATCTGCTCACGCAGATGGTCGTCGCGGTAGAGGACATCGGCGTGCGGGATGCCGTGGGCTGCGTGTTTCGCTTCTTCCGGTCGAGGCTGCGCGAGATCGCGGGGATCTTCGGCGTCGTGCTCGTGCTCGTGCTGCTCGCCATGATCGCGTCGATCCTCGGCACTGCCGGCCTCGGTCTGATCTCGTGGGTGCCGATCGTGGCGCTCGCGGTCATGCCGCTGCAGATAGCCGCGTGGCTGCTGCGCGGGTTCGTGTTCCAGTATCTGGCCCTGACCGCCCTCGGGGCCTATCTGACGCAGTATCGTCATTATCAGCGCGGCCCGCTGGCCGCCGTTCCAGGACAACGTTTCGCATGATCAACTACGACGCATTCCTCTCGCGCGCGGCCGAGAACATGAAGGAGTCGGCGATTCGGAAGATGGGCACCGTGCTCGCGCAGGCCAGAGACATTATCTCGTTCGCGCCGGGCTATCCCGCGCCGCAGATCTTCGCGTGGGCCGACTTCCAGGAGATCGCCCGCGAACTGCTCTCGGGGGCGGACGGCAGCGTGCTCCAGTACGGACCGACACGCGGGTACCGACCGCTCCTCGAAACGATCGCGGAGATCATGGCCGGGCGAAACGTGCGGACGACCCCTGAGCGGCTGCTGGTCACCACCGGATCCCAGCAGGGCCTCGACCTCGTTGCCCGGGTGCTGCTCGATCCCGGCGACGTCGCGCTCGTGGAGTTGCCGACCTATACCGGCGCGATCACCGCCTTCAGGAACGTCCAGGCCGAAATGGTCGGGGTGCCGCAAGAGGCCGACGGCATCGATCTCGCCGCGCTCGACGACACGTTCCAGCGGCTCACGAAGGAAGGCCGCAGGATTCGTTTCCTGTATGTGGTGCCGAACTTCCAGAACCCCACGGGTCTCCTGATCGGGCTCGACAAGCGCCGTGCGGTGCTCGCATGGGCCGAGCGCAGGAACATGCTCGTCGTCGAGGACGACCCGTACCGTGATCTGTACTTCGAAGACTCGGCGACCGAGGCGGACGTCCGGCCAATCAAGGCCGACGATGGGAACGGCCGTGTCATCTATCTCAGCAGCTTCTCCAAAACGGTCGCGCCAGGCTTTCGAGTTTCCTGGATCGACGCGCCGGAGCCCCTCGCCGCGAAGTTCGAGACTGCGAAGCAGGCTGCCGACCTCTGCACGGGCGGACTCGATCAGCGGATCGTCTACGAAGCCTGCCGCCGGGGAGTGCTCGCGCGCCAGTTACCGCTGCTTCGGGCGCACTACGGTCACAAGCGGGAGGTGATGGTCAAGGCGCTCGAGCGGGAGTTCGGTTCGCAGGTCAGCTGGCCGTCCCCGCGGGGCGGCTTCTTCATCTGGGCCACGCTGCCGGAATCGATCGACGCCGGCGCGATGCTCGCGCGCGCGGTCGAGGAGGGCGTGATTTACGTGGCGGGCGAAGCGTTCTTCGTGAACGCCAGCGGACGGAACATCGTTCGTCTGTCCTTCTCGGCCCCCACACCCGAACGCATCGAGCAAGGCGTCGCGCGGCTCGGGCGCGCGGTGCGCGCCGAACTGGGAATCACAAGCCCGGTGGCTTCATCGCGGGGAGAGGTACCCCGGGCAGCCCGGTGAGAGGCGTCACAGCGGGCAACGACGGCGGCGGCGGCCCGGTGAGACTCAGCAACCACGGTTTCCCCGGATCGCCGCTCACGACCGCCATCAGAATCACAGGAGCATCTCCGGATCCGCCCCAGACCCCGGGCGCAACCACCGCCGGGTCGGGTAACGCCAGTTGCGCAACGACCTTACGGGTGCTCGTATCGTACGTCTTGAGGGAAGCGGTACGCCCTGGAACCGCGACACTCGCGCCGACCAGAATCGGACCCGCAGACGGGCGATAGCCCACGTCCTGTTTCCAGTCGATGGCCCCGTTCGAACGGCGGAACGCGCGGAGCAGGTTGTCCATCGAGACCGCGTACACGCGCGCCGCGTCGGCGGCGGCCGTGCCCTTCACCGCGGCGCCGATCGGGAAACGCCACTCCTCGCTGCCCGTAGCCGTCTTGAGGCACACGAAATCGCGGCCGTCTGCGCCAAGGTAGATCCGATCGCCGTAGACGAATGGCTCCGTGGGGTTGGCACCGACGTTGCTTTCCCATCTGGAGGCTCCGGTGGACAGGTCCAGGGCGACGACGCGGCCATCGGCGACGGACACGTACAGCGTGTCGCCGTCGATCGACGGGCGCTGCTCGATGAGCGCGACCTTCCGCGTCCACACCTGCACGCCATCGGCCGCGCGCAGCGCCGTCACCTGCTCGCCCGCCGCCACGATCACCCAGCCGCCGCGAAGGAGAAGGGGTGCCGTGATGCGGCCGGCATCCACCATCCAGCGCGGCTCGCCCGTATCCAGATCCAGCGCGTGGACCGCGCCCTCCACAGGGGCGAGCACGAGATCGTCAGCGCCCGCGAGTTCGCCCGTTGCTGCAAGGTTCGCGCTCCACACCGAAGTGCCGTCGGTCACGCTCCTGGCGAGCACCTGACCGGACCGCAAGGCGAGCACCACGTGCTCCCCAAGGACCAGCGGCGGGGCCGCCGGTTCCGAAGTGATTTCCGTCGACCAGACGATCGCTGTCGGAAAGACGGCCGCATCATTCGAGGTGGGGGCGCTCGCGGCGATGGCAGCCGAAGCCACGCCGATCACAGCCGTCACGGTTGGGGCGGAAAACCTACAAGATATGGTGGTGCGACCGCGATGCACAACTTATAATAGCGCCACGCACGCTGCCAGGTTCACCGCTGAGTCGTCACTCGGCGCGGCCCCCGAGGAACACGGACCGATAGCTGACGGCGGAAAGCGGATAGCGTCCACCCCCAGTGACTCATCAAACCATCGTCGTCCTCGATTTCGGCTCCCAGTTCACGCAGTTGATCGCCCGGCGTCTCCGCGAGTTGTCGGTGTACTCCGAGATCCTGCCGTTCGACACGCCGCTCGCCGAAATACAGCGGCGCAAGCCGGTTGGAATCATTCTTTCAGGAGGACCCACGAGCGTCCTCGAGTCCGGTGCGCCGCGCTGCGATCCGGCCGTCGTCGAAGCAGGGGTGCCGGTGCTGGGCATCTGCTACGGGATGCAGCTGATGACGGACCTCCTGGGCGGCAAAGTGGCGCCGGCGCAGCACCGGGAGTTCGGGCTGGCCACGATTGCGATCCAGCCCGAAGCGCCGCTGTTCCAGACGATCCCGGCCGAGCTGCGCGTCTGGGCGAGCCATGGCGACTTCGTCAAGTCCGCGCCCGAAGGGTTCGCCGTCACAGCCACGAGCGCGAACGCGCCGGTGGCGGCGATGGCGGCGCCGGAACGCGGACTCTATGCGCTCCTGTTCCATCCGGAAGTGGCGCACACGGACCGCGGACTCGACCTTCTCCGCAATTTCGCCTTCGGCGTGTGCGGGTGCACGGGCGACTGGACGATGTCGTCGTTCGTGCGGGAGGCGACTGAGCGGGTTCGCGAGCAGGTGGGTGATGGGCGGGTCATCTGCGGCCTGAGCGGCGGCGTGGACTCGACGGTCGCGGCCGTGCTGGTGCACCGGGCCATCGGCGATCGCCTGACGTGCATTTTCGTGGACAACGGCGTGCTGCGGATGGACGAAGCGGCACAGATCCGGCGTCGGTTCGAGCGCCTGAGCCTGCCGCTCGTCTTCGTGGACGCCGCGCGCCTTTTTCTGGATCGCCTCGGGGGGATCTCCGACCCGGAGCAGAAGCGTAAGATCATCGGCGCGACCTTCATCGACGTCTTCGAGACGGAGGCGCGCAAGCTGGGGCAGTTCGATTTCCTCGCGCAGGGGACGCTCTATCCGGATGTGATCGAAAGCGTCTCGGTGGTCGGCCCGTCACACGTGATCAAGAGCCACCACAACGTGGGCGGGCTCCCCGAGCGGATGCGGTTCACGCTCGTCGAGCCGTTGCGGCAGCTGTTCAAGGACGAGGTGCGCGTGCTCGGCAAGGAGCTCGGCCTCGACGACGCGTTCATCTGGCGGCAGCCGTTCCCCGGTCCCGGGCTGGCCGTGCGCATTCTCGGCGAGGTGACCGAATCGCGGTTGAACCTGGTCCGGCGCGCCGACCACATCGTGGCGGAAGAGGTGAAGAAGGCGGACTGGTATCGGCGGCTGTGGCAGTCCTTCGCGGTGTTGCTGCCGGTGCAGAGCGTCGGCGTGATGGGCGATGCGCGGACCTACGAGTACACAATCGCGGTGCGAGCGGTCGAGAGCCGGGACGGAATGACGGCCGACTGGGCGCGGCTGCCGCACGAGCTGCTCGCATCGATCTCGTCCCGAATCGTCAACGAGGTCAAAGGCATCAACCGCGTGGTCTACGACATCAGCTCGAAGCCGCCGTCAACGATCGAGTGGGAGTAAACATGAATGCTGAATGTTGAATGCTGAATGCTGAGTTGGCGGCATTCGCCCATTTAGCATTCAGGGCATTCAGCAGGCACTCAGCATTCAACATTCAACATTCAGCAACACTCAGCATTCAGCATTCAACACTCAGCATTCAGCAAACACTCAGCATTCAGCACTCAGCATTCAGCACTGCCCTATGCCGTCCTTCGTCCACCTCCATCTGCACTCGGAATACTCGCTGCTCGACGGCGCGTGCCGCATTGACGAGCTCCTCGATCGGACGGCCCGGATGGGAATGCCGGCGCTGGCGATCACCGAACATGGGAACATGTTCTCGTCGATCGTGTTTCACGATCAGGCGCGGAAGCGCGGGATCAACCCGATTCTGGGTTGCGAGGTCTACGTGGCGCCGGGGGACAGGCGGACCCGGAGCGGCACACCCGGAGAGACCGCCAACCACCTGGTGCTGCTGGCCGAGACGCGGGAGGGCTACCACAACCTCATCAAGCTGGTGTCGGCGGGCTACACGGAAGGGTTCTACTACAAGCCGCGCATCGACAAGGACCTGCTCGCGCAGCACGCCAAGGGACTGATCGGCCTGAGCAGCTGCCTGAAAGGGGAGGTGGCCACAGGGATCAGGACGGAGCAGCAACGGAAGGCCATTCAGGCGGCCGCGGCGTATCGCGACATTCTGGGGCCCGGCAACTTCTTCCTCGAGATGCAGTACCAGGGCATCGAGGAGCAGAAGGTCGTGAACACCGGGCTGGGGCCGATCGCCCGCGACCTCGGACTCCCGCTCGTCTGCACGAACGACGTCCACTACCTGCAGAACTCCGATTACAAGCCTCACGACGTCCTGCTGTGCATCGGGACCGGGAAGGCTGTCAACGACACCGAGCGGCTGCGGTACCACGGGGACCAGTTCTACCTGAAGACAGCGGAGGAGATGGCCTCCGTCTTTCCCGACCATCCAGAGGCGCTCGCCAACACGGTGCGGATCGCCGAGCGGTGCAATGTCGATCTGTCGGGGACAGTCAACCATCTGCCGAACTTCGAAGTGCCGGCAGGATTCTCTCTCGACGACTACTTCGAGCACGTCGTTCGGGAGGGGTTCGAGCAGCGGCTGCCGCGGCTCAAGGAAGTGGCCGCGCGCGGCGGGCTCAAACACACCATCGATGACTACGCGCACCGGCTCTCGTACGAGATCGACATGATCAAGCAGATGAAGTACCCCGGGTACTTCCTGATCGTGTGGGATTTCATCCGCTACGCGCGCGAGCAGGGAATCCCGGTCGGGCCGGGCCGCGGGTCGGCCGCCGGCAGCTTCGTCGCGTATTGCCTCCGCATCACCGACGTCGATCCCATAGAGTACGACCTCATCTTCGAGCGCTTCCTCAACCCCGAGCGCGTGTCCCTCCCCGACATCGACATCGACTTCTGCGAGCGCCGCCGCGGCGAGGTCATCGAGTACGTGACGCGCAAGTACGGACGCGAGAACGTCGCGCAAATCATCACGTTCGGCACGATGAAAGCCAGGGCCGTCGTCCGCGACGTGGCGCGGGTCATGGACATCCCCTATGCAGATGCCGACCGCGTGGCCAAAGCCGTTCCGCCCGCGCTCGACATGACGCTCGCCAGGGCGCTCGAGGAGAGTCCCGCACTGAAGGAGATGCAGCAGAACGACGAGCGCGTCAGCGAACTGCTCGCCGTCGCCCAGCGCCTCGAAGGAATGACGCGGCACGCGTCCGTGCACGCCGCGGGGGTCGTGATCGCGCCGAGACCGCTGACCGAATTCGTCCCGCTCTACAAGAGCCAGAAGGACGAAATCGTCACGCAGTGGGCCATGAAGGAGGTCGAGCGTGTCGGCCTGCTGAAGATGGATTTCCTGGGGCTGAGCACGCTCACGCTGATCGACGACTGCCTCCGGGAGATCAAGCGCACCGCAGGGATCGAGCTGGACATCGACAGCATCCCGCTCGACGATGAGAAGACCTACAAGCTGTTCAGCGACGGGCAGACCTACGGCGTGTTCCAGTTCGAGAGCTCGGGGATGCGCGAGCTGCTGCGCAAGGCGAAGCCCGAGCGGCTCGATGATCTGATCGCGCTCAACGCGCTCTACCGCCCCGGCCCGCTCAAGAGCGGGATGGTGGACGACTTCATCGCGCGGAAGCAGGGAAAGACGGAGGTCAGGTACGAGCTGCCGGCGCTCGCGCCGATCCTGTCGGACACCTACGGGGTCATCGCCTACCAGGAACAGGTCATGCGCATCGCCGCCGAGCTGGCGGGCTTCTCAATGGGACAGTCGGACGTGCTCCGCAAGGCCATGGGCAAGAAGGACCCCAAGGTCATGGCGAAGCAGCGGGAAGCGTTCATGGCGGGCGCCCGCGCGAAGGGTGTCAAGGAGAAGAAGGCCGCCAAGATTTTCGACCTGATGGAGTTCTTCGCCGGGTACGGCTTCAACAAGTCGCACTCGACGACCTACGCCTGGGTCGCCTATCAGACCGGCTACCTCAAGGCGAACTACCCGTGGCAGTTCTTCGCCGCGCTGCTGACGATCGAGGCCGCGAACACGGAGAAGCTCGCGATGTATCTGGGGGAGTGCCGCGACCTGGGCGTTCCGATCCTGCCGCCAGACCTCAACTCCAGCGAGCTCCGGTTCACCGTGACCCGGGAAGGCGTGCGCTTCGGGTTGTGCGCGGTCAAGAACGTGGGAGAGAGCGCGATCCTGTCGATGCTCGGGGTCAGGCAGGAGCGAGGGGGCCGCGTGGACTCCCTCTACGCGTTGTGCGAGCATGCCGACCTTCGTCTGGTGAACAAGCGGGTGCTCGAAAGCCTCGTCAAGGCTGGCGCGCTCGATTCGACGGCCCCCGACGCGGGGCCCGCGCCGCAGCGGCGCGCGCGGCTGTTCGCGGCGGTCGACAGGGCGATCGAGAACGGCGGACGGCACCAGCGCGACCGCGACAAGGGGCAGCATCAGCTCTTTGGCGGCGGCGACGAGGCGGAGGCGTCCACGGCGGCGCTGCCAGAGGTGGCAGCCTGGGCCGAAGCGCAGCAGCTCGCTTTCGAGAAAGAGGCGCTCGGCCTGTATATGAGCGGCCATCCGCTCGAGCGCTTCGGCGACGACCTGAAGATCTTCGGGGCGCGCCGTCTAGGGGATCTCACGACCTCGGAGGCCGATGTCTGGGTCGGTGGCATCGTCTCGGGACTGCGCCCGCTGAAGACCAAGAAGGGCGACCGGATGGCGGTGTTCATGCTCGACGACATCGGCGGCAACATCGAGGTCGTCGTGTTCCCGGAAACGTTCGTGAAGCATGGATCGCTCATCGAGGCCGACGCCATGCTGCTCGTGCGCGGCAAACTCGACAAAGACGAGGAGTCGGCGCGCATCGTCGCCACCGAGCTGCTGTCGATCGCGGCCCTGCGCGAGCGCACGACGCGCGAGGTCGCCATCCACCTGGCCGTGCCGCCGCACGGCCGTCCGACGTTCGAGGCGCTGGCCGAGCTGCTGTCGCGTCACCGCGGAGACCGCCGTGTATTCCTGGAGCTCGACGTGCGAGGTCCGGAGCGTCCGCTACGAGTCAAGGCCGACGTCGCCCAGCGGGTGAAGCCATCGGAGCGGCTGGTGGCGGAGGTCGAGCAGCTGTGCGGGGCGGGATCCGTGGAGCTTCGGTGACGGGCAACCACACTGCACGAGAGAGGCGCCCGGTGACGATCGCGACAATCACGACGATCGCGACGAAGCTGAACGAAGATCTGGTGCCACCTGACCATCGTGATCGTCGTGATCGCCGTGATCGCGTGAAGCCGTGACCCGTCAGGCTCGACAGGTTCGGAGATAGGTGTCAGATGCCACCAGACTTGCTGGAATTCGAGGAACCCGTCGGCGTGCTGCTCAAGGAGATCGAGGCCCTCAGCATGCTGCCCCAGACGCCCGAGCGCCTGCGCTCGATCGAAAGCCTGCGCACGCGCGCCGACGAGATCCGCGCCGAGCTGTACGCGAACCTGACGCCCTGGCAGCGCGTGTTGGTGGCCCGGCACCCCGCACGGCCGAACACGCTGGATTACGTGGAGCGCCTGTTCACGAACTTCGACGAGCTGCACGGCGACCGCCGCTTCGCCGACGATCACGCGATCGTCACGGGAATCGCCGATTACAGGGGAACCTCCGTGGCCGTTGTCGGCCACCAGAAGGGCAGCGACACGAAACAGAAGATCTTCCGGAACTTCGGCTACGCCCGGCCCGAAGGGTACCGCAAGGCCCTGCGGGTCATGCAGCTCGCGCAGAAGTTCGGGCGGCCGATTGTCGTCTTCATCGACACGCCGGCCGCCTATCCTGGGGTGGAGTCCGAGGAGCGCGGCGTCGCCGAAGCCATCGCCTTCAACCTCCGCGAGATGATCGTGCTCGAGGTCCCCATCGTGGTGATCGTGTGCGGCGAAGGCGGAAGCGGCGGCGCCCTCGGGATTGCCATCGGCGACCGTGTGCTGATGCAGGAGTATGCGGTCTACAGCGTCATTCCGCCGGAAGGGTGCGCCGCAATTCTCTGGCGCGACGCCAACAGGAAGGTCGAAGCGGCCGAAGCGCTGAAGATCACCGCCCCCGACCTGCTGGGCCTCGGTCTCATCGACGCCATCATTCCCGAACCGTGCGGCGGCGCGCACAACGATTACGATCGCGCGACGGCGCTCGTGGATCAGGCGCTGACGGCGGCCCTCGCCGAGCTGATGCCGATGCCCGGCGGCGCCAGGCTCGCCGCGCGCTACGAGAAGTTCCGGCGCATGGGCCAGGAAGGGCAGGCCTTCGTCGACCTCGACCGCCCCCCATCGACGGCGACGACATGAAGTCACTTCTCTGGCAGCACCTTCCCTGCAACGACGAGCACACGGGCGCGCTCGCCGCCGCGCTCGGGCTCCATCCAACCGTCGCGCGCCTGTTGTGCATGCGGGGGTTCGCCGATCCCGAAACCGCGCAGCGGTTCCTGAACCCGTCACTGGATCACCTCCACGATCCGTTCAGGATGGCCGACATGGAGCGTGCCGTCGTGCGCCTCGAGACGGCGCTCGCCCAACGGCAGCGAATCGCGATCCACGGCGACTACGACGTCGATGGCATTACGTCGACGGTCATCCTGCGCCGCGCGCTCGAGATGCTCGGCGGCACGGTCGTTCACTTCATCCCCGAGCGCCTCCGCGACGGGTACGGGCTCCAGCCGGCGGCGATCGAGCGGCTGCACGCCGAAGGCGTCGAGTTGATCGTGTCGGTGGACTGCGGCATTCGCGGGGCGGACGCCGCGCGGCGCGCGCGCGGGCTCGGCGTGGACCTGATCATCACCGATCATCACGAGCCGGACAGCACGCTCCCGCCCGCCCTTGCCGTCCTCAACCCGAAACGGCACGACTGCACGTACCCTGACAAGTACCTCGCCGGCGTCGGCGTCGCGCTCAAGCTCGTGCAGGCGCTCTGCTCGCGCGCCGGACGATCGAAGTGGCTGCCGGCGTTCGTGAAAATCGCCGCGCTGGGGACGCTCGCCGACGTCGTGCCGCTCGTTGGCGAGAACCGCGTCATCGCCCGGCACGGGCTGGCTGCCTTGTCGCGAGGACCGCACACCATCGGCCTGCGCTCGCTGCTCGACGCGTCAGGCCTGACGGGCAAGACCATCGACAGCTACCAGGTGGCGTTCATGGTAGCCCCGCGCGTGAATGCCGCCGGCCGCATGAGCACGCCCGACATCGCGACGCGCCTGCTGCTGGCGACCGACGAGGCGATGGCCGACGAAGCGCGAGAGCTCGCGCAGCTGTTGAACGACGAGAACCTGCGGCGCCAGCAGGAGGAAGCCGCGCTCGTCGCTCACGCGAGGAAGGCCATCGAAACCGACCCCGCCGTCGGCGCACACAACGTGCTCGTCCTCGGGGGAGACGGGTGGCACCGGGGCGTCATCGGAATCGCCGCGTCGAAGCTCGTGGACGCGTACCACAAGCCCGCGATCGTCCTGTCCGTGGACGGCGACGTGGCGCATGGATCCTGCCGCAGCATTCCCGATTTCGACATGCTCGGGGCGCTCGAGCACTGCGCCGATCTGTTCGTCAAGTTCGGCGGCCACAGGCAGGCAGCCGGCCTGACCATGGAAGCCGCGCGCGTGCCCGAGTTCCGCGCGCGCATCAACGCCTATGCCGACGAAACCCTCGAGCCGGACCAGCTGCGGCCCAGGCTGCGCATCGACGGCCCCCTCAGTCTCCGAGCCATCACGCCGGACCTCGTGCTAGGGCTCGACGCGATGGCCCCCTTCGGCCTCGCCAACCCGCGCCCCGTATTTCACGCCACGCCCGTGGAAATCGTGGATGGTCCGCGATCCATCAAGGAACGCCACCTCAAGATGACTTTCAGCCAGGACGGCCGCCGATTCAGGGCGATCGCCTGGCGTGCCGCCGAGCGCGCCGAATTCCTCGAAAAACACCGTTCCGGCGTCGACCTCGCCTTCTCGCTCGAACGCAACGAGTTCCAGGGAGAGAGTTATCTGGAGCTCTCCGTGGCCGATTTTCGCAGTCTCGACGACGTACAATAGAAATGCTGAATTTTGAATGCTGAATGCTGAATTGAATGTGGAAGGCCGAGGCTGAATAGACATTCAGCCAACAGCCGGCATTCGACTCGGCATTCAACTCGGTCAACTCAGCATTCAGCACTCAGCATTCAGCATTCAGCATTCCGATGCGTTGGCAGAAAACCGCCCGGCTGGCAATCGTGGCCTTCGTAATCGTCTTCGCGGGCATCGTCGTGTTCACGATGCGCGAGCGGGCGGCGACGCCGCAAGTTGTGCCTGAAATCACCCGCGGCGATGCAGAGGCCGTGGTCGAGACTCAGGACGGAGCCAACTTCAGCCGCACCGAGAACGGCAAGCTCGTCTCGCGCATCGTGTCCAAACGCCACTTCGTCTACGCGGACGGGCGCCACCGCCTCGAAGACGACGTCGAGATCACGCTACCCGACAGGCACGGCAAGACCATTGTCATTCGCGCGGACAAAGCCGAGCTGACCCGGCCACCTGCCAAGGAGTTGGGCACGGCCGTCTTCAACGGCAACCTTCGGCTGACGACCGACGACGGCGTGGAGGTGCGGGCCGCGTCGGCCACCTACAAGGACGACAGCGGCATCATTTCCGTACCCGGGCCGGTCGACTTCACGCGCGGGCGTATGAAGGGCCGGGGCGTCGGCGCGACATACGACGTCAACCGCGACCTGCTGACGTTATTCGATCAGGCGCACATCACCGTCGCTCCAGACAAGGACGGCACGGGGGCCGCCGTGGCCACCGCCGGGGCAGCCGGGCTGGCCCGTGCGGAGAACTACGTCGAGCTCACGCGCGAGGCGCGCATCGTGTCGGACGGGCGGACGATCACTGCCGACGAGGTCACGGCGCGGCTCCGGGATGGCGAGACGATCGACAAGGTGGAGCTGAGGGGCAACAGCCGCATCACCGAGGACGGCCCCAACGGTCGCAACATGTCGGCACGGGACATCGACCTCGCGTACGGGCCGGATGGGCGGACGCTCCAGCGCGCGCTGCTGATGGAAAAGGCCGTCGTCGATCTGCCCGGCGCCGCGCCGGGCGCGGGCCGCCGCGTGGTGGGCCGCACCATCGACATGACGATGGGGCCGGACGGAACGACGTTGACGAGCTTGAATGCGACCGAGAACGTCGAGCTCGATCTGCCCGCCGCGGGCGAGGCGCCGGCCAAGCAGATTCGTGCGCAGACCCTGAGGGCGTCGGGTGCACCGGAGACCGGCCTCCAGGCTGCCACGTTCGAAGGCGACGTCCAATACCGCGAAAGCCGCGCCGCCCGCGGCAGCACGACTGCCGTGGATCGGCTCGCCCGATCCATGCGCCTCGTCATCGCGACCAAGGGCGGACTTGCCGAGATCGAGCAGGCGGACTTCCGCGGCCGGTTCAAATTCAGCGACGGTTCCTCGGTCAGCGCCGAATCGCCGCGCGCGCTCTATCACGTCACCGACGACCGTATCGACCTGTCTCCGTACGAAAAGGAGCCGGGCCCGACGCCGTTCGTCAACAACCGCCAGTTCCTCGTCGAGGCCGTGAACATTCATTTGTCCCCGTCCACACAGAAGCTCACCGCCGATACGGATGTGAAGAGCACGTTCCAGCCGAAGCGCCGCAGCGACGCTGGCGGACGCTCCGGGCGAGGCGTCGCCTCCGACGAGGGCAGGATGCCCGTCATGCTCAAACAGGATCGGCCGGTGTACATCGCGTCGAACCGATTGTCGTACGACGGGGAGGCCGAGGCGACCTATACCGGGAACGCGCGTCTCTGGCAGGACGAGTCCCAATCGAAGATCGACGCCGGAACGATCATCCTGAACGACCGGACGGGCAACCTGACCGCGCGCAGCGACGTCACCACCTCGATGCTGATGGAGGACGTGGATCCCACGACGAAGGAGAAGACCGTGACGCCGACCGTCGCGACCTCCGATCTGCTGGTGTACGACGAGGCGAAGCGGCTGGCGGTCTACACGGGCACGGTCGGGCGGCAGGCGCACATGAAGGGCGTCCATGGCGACCTCACCGCCGACCGGATCGACGTGTACCTGGATGAGAGCGGCAGCCGCCTCGAACGGGCGGAAGCGCATGGCAAGGTGACGGTGAAGGAAGGCGCACGCACGGCGAAAGGCGCCGAGCTGGTGTACACGGCGTCGAACGACACGTATGTCATGAAGGGCAGCCCGGTCGAGGCGATCGAGCGGGAAGCGCCGAACTCCTGCAAGAAAATCGTGGGCACGACTTTGACCTTCCAGCGCTCGGTTGGTAGCATCAGTGCCGGTGCGAACAGCACGACCCTGGTGAAGAGCGAACCGATACCGTGCCCGTCGGGGTCGCGCAACTGAATGGCGACACTGCGCACGCAGGATCTGACCAAGTCGTACGGCGGCCGCACCGTCGTGCGGGGCGTCAATCTCGACATCCGGTCTGGCGAGGTCGTGGGCCTGCTGGGCCCGAACGGTGCGGGCAAGACCACGACGTTCTCGATGGTGGTCGGGCTGACGGCTCCGGACTCGGGCCGCGTGCTGCTCGACGGCCACGACGTCACCGAAGATCCGATGTACATCCGCGCCCGGAAGGGCATCGGGTACCTGCCGCAGGAGCCGTCGATTTTTCGGGGCCTCACGGTCGAGCAGAACATTCTGGCGATCCTCGAGACCATCGCTACCAACGGCGTGGATCGCCGGACCAGGCTGCGCGATCTGCTCGGGGAGCTGGGACTGACGCCGCTCGCGAAGTCTCCGGCATATACGCTGTCGGGCGGCGAGCGTCGGCGCGTGGAGATCACGCGCGCGCTGGTCATTTCGCCGATGTTCATGCTGCTCGATGAGCCCTTCGCGGGGATCGATCCGATCGCCGTGACCGACATCCAGCAGATTATCTTCCACCTGAAATCACGCGGCATCGGCGTGCTGATCACGGATCACAACGTGCGGGAAACGCTCCGCATCACCGACCGCGCCTACATCGTCCACGACGGCGTGATCTTCCGGAGCGGGACCCCCGACAGCCTGGCTGCCGACGAAGAGGTCAAGCGAATTTACCTCGGCGCTGAGTTCCGATTGGACTAAGATTGGGAAGGCGGGTCCTGAATACCCATGGCGATTTCGCAGAAACTCCACACCAAACTTGTTCAGAAGCTCATTCTGACTCCATCGCTGCAGCAGGCGATCAAGCTGCTGCCGATGTCCACCCTCGAGCTGGCGGATCTGCTGAATCAGGAGATGGTCGAAAACCCGTTGCTCGAGGAGGTCCCGACCGAGGAACTTCAGCCGGCCGAGCCGCAGCAGGCGGAAAAGGCGGACGCGGAGAAGGCCGACGCACAGAAGAGCGACACCTGGGACGACGCGGACTACGAGTACTTCTTCGGGGATTATCTCGACGACGGGTACCGCTCTCGGACGCCTTCGGAAGTCAAGGAGCTCCCGCCCATCGAGAACACGCTCTCGACGTCAGGATCCCTGGCGGACCATCTGCTCTGGCAGCTCTCGGTGCAGACCGACGACGATGCGCTGCGCGAGATCGGCACTGCGATCATCGGCAACCTCGACGACGATGGCTATCTCGTGGCGTCGGTGGAGGAGATTGCGGCCATGGGGGAGTGGCCGGTTGACGACGTCGAACGGGCCCTCCACAGAATTCAGACGTTCGATCCCATCGGCGTCGCCGCGCGCGACCTGCAGGAGTGTCTCACGCTGCAGCTCCGCCACATCGGGCTCGAAGGCACGCCCGCGGAAAAGATCGTCACCGAACACCTTCGCTTGCTCCAGAACCACCAGGTGCCCGAAATCGCCCGCAAGCTGGGCATGAGCATCGAGGATCTGAAAGAGCACATCGAGATCATCCGGAACCTGGATCCGAAGCCGGGCAGCCGCTACAACCCGACCCAGTCGCAGTACGTGATTCCCGACGTCTACGTGGTGAAGGTCGAGGACCAGTACGTGGCCGCTCTCAACGAAGAGGGGCTGCCCCAGCTCCGGATCAGTCCGGTGTACCGCCGCCTGCTGGACAAGAGCGGCGGCGAGGCGAACAACGAGACGCGCGCGTACGTGAAGGACAAGTTCCGGTCGGCGCTCTGGCTGATCAAGTCGGTGGATCAGCGCCAGAAGACGATCCACAAGGTTGCAACGAGCATCATCAACTTCCAGCGGGAGTTCCTCGACCATGGCATCGAATATCTGCGCCCGCTGGTGCTGCGCGACGTCGCCAACGACATCGGCATGCACGAATCGACAGTCAGCCGCGTGGTGAACAACAAGTACATGCACACGCCGCAGGGCGTGTTCGAAATGAAGTACTTCTTCCACAGCGGCATCAGCAGCTCGTTCGGCGAGAGCGTCTCGTCGGTCACGATCAAGCAGCGCATCCGCAAGATCATCGAGAACGAGGACCCGCGCAAGCCGCTGAGCGATTCGAAGATCGTCAGCATCCTGCAGAAGGAAGGTTTGATGCTGGCACGCCGCACCATCGCGAAGTACCGCGAGGAGCTGAAGATTCCGACCTCCAACCAGAGAAAGGTGCTCTTCTAGAGCAGCTGCCAGCCACCAGCTTCCAGCTCCCAGCTCGTTGATCGGAGCTGGCCCCCAGGAACGGCAGGAAGCTGGCAACTGGACGCTGGAAGCTCGATATGCGCGTAGACATCACAGGCCGCAACGTCGAAGTGACACCGCCGTTGCGGCAGCTCATCGACAAGCGGCTGGCCAAGCTGGGGCGCCTCCTGAACGATCATGTCGTCTCGGTGCAGGTCATCCTCACGAAGGAGAAATACCGGCACCGGGCCGAAGTCATCCTCCACGCGCGCGGCGACCACATGATGCGCGGGCTGGGGGAGGGCAGCGCCTGGCCCATCTCGCTGCGCCAGGCAACCGAAAAGCTGGAGCAGCAGGCGCAGACGCTCAAGAGCAAGTGGGACCCGCGCAAGCGGCGCGGGGCGGGCCCCCGGGTGCCGGCCGCGGCCCCGGCCGAGCCGGCCGGCAACAGCCGCCGCGTGATCCGGGCCACCCGGTATGCCATCAAACCCATGTCGGTCGAAGACGCCGCCCTGCAGGTCGACGCGGGCACGGAAGCCTTCGTCGTCTTCCGCAATGCCGACACCGAGGCCGTCAGCATCCTGTACCGGCGCAAGGACGGCAACTTCGGATTGATCGAACCGGATTAGCCGACGGGTCGTTCCGCGACCACATGTCCGAGTCCCCGCTACCTGTCGGCGTCACGGTGGCCACCGTACTCCGGGATTTGGCCGACTCGCGCAGCCTCGACCTCGAGCTGCTCGCCGGAGCCGACGGCCTGGATCGCCGCATCACGAACCCCCACCCCCAGAAAACCGGGCTGGCGCTGTCGGGGTTCGACGCCTACCTCCGCGGCGGCCGCATCCTGGTGTTCGGCGAGAGCGAGATTCGCTACCTGGAATCGCTCGAAGCTCCGGATCGGTCCGCCGTGATGCGGCGCGTCCTCAACAACCACGACCTGCCTGGTCTCCTCATCACGGACGGGTTCGGCATGCCCGTAGAGATTCCCACCGAAGCGGACCGCGCCCGCGTGCCGCTGCTCCGGACGCGGGCCGCGACGCCGGAGGCGATGGCCCGCCTGTCCGCCGTGCTCGATGCCTACCTGGCGGCGCGCGGAATCATCCACGGCGTCCTGATGGACATCCTCGGCCTGGGCGTGCTCGTGGTCGGCGAGAGCGGCATCGGGAAGAGCGAGTGCGCGCTGGACCTCGTCGTGCGCGGGCACCGCCTGGTCGCCGACGACGCCGTCGAGCTGCGGTGCCGCGCGCAGTCGTTCGTCCTCGGCAGCTGCCCCGAACTCACGCGGCACCACATGGAGATCCGCGGCCTCGGGCTGATCAACGTGCAGGACCTCTTCGGCGTGGCCTCCACGCGCACGTCGAAGCGCGTCGAGCTGGTCGTGCAGCTGGAACGATGGGAACCGGGGCGCGAGTACGATCGTCTGGGCGTCGATGACAACTACTACGACCTCCTCGGCATCCGCGTCCCGATGATCAGAATGCCTGTCGCCCCGGGACGGAACGTCGCGATCCTCGTCGAGGTGGCCGCCCGCAATCAGCTGCTTCGCACGCGCGGCCACCACGCCGCCAGGCGGCTCGTCGACAGGCTCAACGAGCAGCTGAGCGCGCCAGGCGAACCGGAGATCGAACACGGAGAGGATCTCTGATGCGCGAAAAGCGGCACGCCGCGCGTCGAGCCGCGCGGACAGCGGTCAGGTCGCGGTTCGTCGTCCTCACCGGCCTCTCCGGTTCGGGGAAGTCCCAGGCGATCCGCGCCCTGGAAGATCTCGGCTATTTCTGCGTGGACAACCTGCCCATCACGCTGCTGCCCATGCTCGCCGAGCTCACCCTGAGGGCCGGCAGCGAGATCTCCCGGGCCGCGGTGGTCGTGGACGTGCGCGAGGGCCGGTTGCTGAAGGACTTTCCGGCGATCTACGCCCGCCTGAAGGCGCGGCGGCACCTCAGCCCGGTGCTGATCTTCCTCGAAGCCTCCGAGAGCACGCTCGTGCGGCGCTTCAGCGAGACGCGGCGCCCGCACCCGCTCGCGCCCGATCGATCCGCGATCGAAGGGATCCGGGAGGAACGGAAGGCGATGCGCGCAATCCGCCGGATGGCCGACCACGTGCTCGACACGTCCGAGATGACCGTCCACGAGCTGCGCCACGTGTTCACGGGCGTGGCGAGCGGACGCGCCCCCGGCGCGAGCCTCGTCGTCACCATCCTCAGCTTCGGTTTCAAACACGGCATCCCCGTGGATTCCGATTTGCTGTTCGACGTCCGGTTCCTCCCGAACCCCCACTTCGTCCCGGCGCTCCGTCCGCACACCGGCCGCGACGCCGAAGTGCGCCGGTACCTCGACCGCGCCGAAGCCACGCACGACTTCCTGCGGCACACGCTGAACCTGCTGAAGTTCCTGGTGCCGCAGTACGTCGCCGAAGGCAAGTCGTACCTCACCATCGGAATAGGCTGCACGGGCGGCAGGCACCGGTCGGTCGCCATCGCCGAAGCGCTCCGAAAGGGGCTGGCAGGGATCAAGGGGGTCAGGATTCGAGTCGTCCACAGGGACATTGCGAATGAATAGCAATCCCCAATCCCCATTCAAGCTGCAATCTGTAATCGACGAATCTGCAATGGGCACGATTCCATGAAGATCGGCGTCGTCGTCGTGACGCACGGCCAGCTGGCCACCGAGCTGGTGAACTCCGCGGAGATGATCGTGGGCGATCTGCCGCACTTCGCCGCCGTGTCGATCGGGTGGCACGACGATGTGGACCACGCGCGGGAGGAGATCGGGCGGGCGATCGCCAGGGTGCAGGCGTCCATCAGCCAGAATGAGGAGCCGGGGCCGCCGGGCGTGCTCGTGCTCACCGACATGTTCGGGGGGACGCCGGCGAACCTCGCGGTCACCTTCGTGAGCCCGCACGTCGAGGTAATCACCGGCGTGAACCTGCCCATGCTCATCAAGCTGGCCCGTCCCGCCCGCCAGACGGATCTCCTCACCCTCGCACGCGAGATGCGCGAGGATGGCCGCAATGCGATCTGGGTCGCTTCCGATCTGCTGCGCGGAGAGAAGGCATGATGAGCTGTGACGTGACGATCGTCAATCCGCTCGGGCTGCACGCACGGGCGGCGGCACGGTTCGTTCACTGTGCGAGCGGATACAAGGCGCGCATCCGCGTGGCCAGGGGAGACCGCGAAATCGACGGCAAGAGCATCATGGGCCTGTTGTTGCTCGCCGCAGGGCAGGGGAGCATCATCAGGATCTCGGCCAGCGGCGCCGACGAGCAGACCGCGCTCGACGCGCTCTGCTTGCTCGTGGGACGCGGATTCGACGAGGGACCATGCGCCTGACCGGACTCGGCGTGTCGCCCGGCGTCGGCATCGGCAAAGCGCTCGTGCTGAAGCGAGGGTGGCGGGATCTGCGCTTCCGCGTCCCCGCGTTCCTCGTGGAGCGCGAGCTCGAACGACTCAACGACGCCAGGGAACGCTCGCGAGCGCAGATCCATCAGATCAAGGAGCGGATCTCCCGCAGCGCCGGCGCCGAGCACGCCTATATCTTCGACGCGCAACTCCTGATGCTCGACGACGAGATGCTCGTCAAGCGGGCGCGGGCCATCATCCGCTCCGAGCGCCTCAACGCAGAATCGGCGCTGCAGCGCGCCCTCGAACAGATTTCGGCGCTGTTCGACCAGGCCGAGGACAACTACCTCCGCGAGCGCAAGGGCGACGTCGCCGATGTCGTCGGGCGCCTGTGCATGAACCTCCGCGCCGCGGGCGACCCGTCGGACCTCTTCAAGGATCTCGATGGCCCGCTCGTGCTCGTTGCCGACGAGATCACCCCCTCCGTCATCGCGCAGCTCGACTGGCAGCGGCTCGCCGCGGTCGTGACCGACACGGGCAGCTGGACCTATCACACCGCCATCCTGGCGCGATCCATCCGCGTGCCCGCGGTTGCGGGTCTGCGCAACGCGAGTGCCACCGTTCCTCCAGGAGCCCTGCTCGCGGTGGACGGGACGAGCGGCGAAGTCTTCGTCGATCCGGACGAGGAGGCGCTCGATCAGGTGCGGGCGCGCCAGAGACGACGGCGGGCCTACGAGCAGTCGCTGGACGAGTATCGTGAGCTGCCGGCGGTGACCCAGGACGGCGTGGCGATCCGGCTGGAGGCCAATGTCGAGTCGCCCGACGATGCCGGACGCGCCAGCGAGCGCGGGGCGGAAGGCATCGGGCTGTTCAGGTCCGAGTTCCTGCTCGCCGGCGGGGGCCAGGCGGCGCTCACCGAGGAGGCGCAGTACGGCGCGTATCGGAAGCTGGTGGAAAGCGCCAACGGCCGGCGCGTGACCGTCCGGACGTTCGACGTCAGCGAGACACAGCTGCGAATCGACCATGCGGCCATCGACGGCACCCGCGCGCCGCTCGGCCTTCGCGGCATCCGCCTCAGCCTCGCCATCGAGGAGATCTTTCAGGCGCAGCTGCGGGCCCTCCTCCGCGCGGCGCAGCACGGTTCGCTGCGGGTGATGTTCCCCTTCGTGTCGGGTCTCGAGGAGCTCCGCGCCGGCCGCACGGCCGTTCGCAAGGCCGCCGACTCGCTTCGCGCCAACGGCGAACCGGTTCCCGACCTGCCGATTGGCGTCATGATCGAAGTGCCCTCGGCGGCGCTGACGGCCGATCTGCTCGCAGCCGAGGCGGACTTTTTCAGCATCGGCACCAACGATCTGATCCAGTATTGTCTCGCCGTGGACCGGACCGACGATCGTGTCTCGCGGCTGTACGAGCCGCTGCATCCGGCGATCCTGCGGATGATCCGCCTCGTCGTGCGCGCCGGCCGTCACGGCCGCCTGCCGGTCGCCGTGTGCGGCGAGATGGCGTCGGATCCCGTGCTCCTGACGCTGCTCGTGGGCCTCGGCTTGCGCGAGTTCAGCATGGCGCCCACCGCCATTCCGCTGGCCAAGCGCGTCCTGCGCGGGCTCAAGGCGTCCGAGGCCAGGCAGGCCGCGGGCCGCGCGCTTCGCGCCAGGACGAAGGATGAGGTCGAGCAATGCCTGATGGAATGGCTGACGCCGGTGAAGAGGGGAACATAGTCGGGGCTCGGGGCTCGGGGTTCGGGGCTCGGGGTTCAAGATTCGAAGTTGCGGTATCGAAGGAGTACAACGTGACGCGCGTGGACAAGCCCTGGGGATACGAGCTGCACTGGGCGAAGACGGATCGCTATGTCGGCAAACTGATTCACGTCAACGCCGGGCATGCGCTCAGCCTGCAGTATCACAACAAGAAAGACGAGACGATCTTCCTCTGGTCGGGCCGCCTGCTGTTCGAGATCAAGGAAGCCGGAGAGCTCCTCAAACGGGAGATGAACGTCGGCGAGTCGGTGCACATCACGCCGGGCACCGTCCATCGCATGACGGCGATCGATGACTGCGACATCTTCGAAGTCTCGACCCCGGAGCTCGACGACGTGGTGCGGCTCGAAGACAGGTATGGCAGAACCGACAAGGCCCCGGCGGAGGGCTGAAGGTGAGGTTGGAAGACTGGAGTGAAAAAACTGCGCCCGCTCTAAACGCAACGGTACGCAGATTTTGCGCGAGGCGGGCGGGCGAGATCGGAATTGACGCCGGATATCGCGGAGTTCAGAATGGCTGGACTCTTGAAAGGATTCGTCGAATGGGAAGCGTGAACAAGGTGATTCTGGTCGGCAACCTCGGACGCGACGCGGAGCTGCGCTACACGCCCGGCGGCGCACCGGTCGCGACGCTGAACATGGCCACGACCGAGGTGTGGAACGACAAGGGCGGCCAACGCCAGGAAAAAACAGAGTGGCATCGCGTCGTCCTCTGGGGCAAGACCGCGGAGTCGCTGAACGAGTACCTCGTGAAGGGCAAGCAGATCTACGTCGAGGGACGCCTGCAGACCCGCCAGTGGGACGACAAGGACGGCAACAAGCGGTACACGACCGAAATCCGCGGCGACCGTGTCGTGCTGCTCGGAGGGGGTGGCGGCGGCGGCCAGCGGCAGATGCGCAGCGCGACGGCCGCCCACGAGGAGCCGATGGGCGAGCCCGTCACCGAGCTCACCGACGACGACATCCCGTTCTGAGTGCGGGCGCGGAGGGCCCGTCTCTTACCGCTTCCGGTTCAGCGCGTCGAGACGATTGCGGGCCTGCGTCGCCGCCTGGAGGCTCGTCGGGTAGTTGTCGATGACGGTCTCGTACGTCTTTCTCGCCGCGTCGTAATCCTGGAGGTTCTCGTAGGTCAGCCCCAGCTTGAAGTGGGCCGTGGGCACCTGATCGCCCTGCGGGAAGTCGGTGATGACTTTCTGATAGGCGCCCAGCGCCTCCTTGAACTGCCCCTGATTGAACAACGAGTTCCCAATCAACAGCTGTGCATCGTCGGCCTGCGGAGACGTGGGGAAGGTCCTGATGAACGCCTCGAATCCCGACACCGCAAGGTCGTACTGCGCCGCGGCATAGTCCGCCATCACTCTCTGGAACCACTGCGCGGGTGAGACGTTCGGCGGGGGCACGTTCGAGGCCGGCGGCTGCGGGACGGTGGGATCGACCGCGCCCGGATCTCCCGAGGCGACCGGCAGGGCCACCGACGGCGCAGGCAGCGACGCGACCGTCTGCCGCAGCGACTGCAGCTCCTGGCTCACGTTGGCGAGCCGCACGTTCGTGTCGTCCGCGCGCTCGCGAAGAATCCTGGCGGTCTCGGCGATGTTGTTGATGAGCAGCTTCTGATCTGCGAAGGCCTTGCGCGTCACGGTGGCGTCATCGTCGAGGCGGGTCGTGATCAGCTTCAATGTGTCCGCGAGGCCGTTGAGCATCTGGTGCAGTTGCGCCTGATGCTCCTGCAGCATTCGCAGTTCCGCCATGATCTGCTGATGTTCCTTGTTGGCTGCCTGGGCGGGCTGCGAGCCCGCAAGGAGGCCGAGAGCGAGCACAACCGCCGTCACCGCACTTCTGCTTCTCATTACTTACCTCTACCGGGCGCGGGCCACCGGAACCAGGACTGACGTCGACTTCGTGTCGGCTGGACCGCGTGTCTCTCGCCCCGAACCACATCCCGATCAGAAAATTATACTTCGGACCTGTCGCGCCGGCCGAGGCCTCGGCGCTGCAGCCGTTGATGACGGTCTCCCGGAACAGATTCCTATTTGCTGGTGACGACGAAGTGCGCGCGGCGGTTCTTGGACCATGCCGTCTCCGTGTGGCCAGGATCGAACGGGAATTCCTTCCCGTAGCTGACGGTCTTCAGCCGATCGGCCGGAACACCCAGCGAGATGAGGTACGTCCGCGCTGCCACCGCGCGCCGCTCGCCGAGCGCGAGGTTGTACTCGGCCGTGCCGCGCTCGTCGGCATGGCCCTCGATGGTGATCACCCAGTCGGCGTACTTCTTGAGCACGTCCGCGTTGCCCTGCAGCACCTGCTGTCCCGCGGCTTCGATCTCGGCGCTGTCGTACGCGAAGAAGACCGGCTGGAACGGCGAGTTCTGATTGATCTTGTCGATATCGCTGACCGCGAGCGGATCTTCGGTGATCGGCTCGGGCGGGACCGTCGTCGGCTCGGCGATGGGCTCGGGCGGGGACGGTGTGCGGCCCGCGCCAGGATCAGCGCCGGTGGGCGGCGGCGGAATCGGACGCGCCACGGGCGGCTGCTTCTTCCCGCAGGCGCCGACGGTGATCGCCAGGATGATCAGGGCCACGGCCACTGACGCTCGTCGAATCTTCATGCTGTGCTCAGCCTCTCTTGATGATCGCGGCGCTCGCGGAACTGCGCTACTGCGACCAGTTCGGATACTTGTTCGTCCCCGTCTTCGTGATCTGCCGCAGCCCGGTACCGTCGCGATGCATCGTGTAAATCTGCTGCCGTCCGGTGCGATCGGAAACGAACGCGATGTGCCGTCCGTTGGGCGCGAACGCCGGGCTCTCGTTGCTGCCGATGCCGTCGGAGATCGGCTTCGACGTTCCTGTCGCAAAGTCGTAGAGCATGATCTGATAGCCCCCACCGCCGCGGCACGTATAGGCGATCTCGTTCAGCGGGGGAGCGGACCACGTCGGGCGATCGCAGTAGGACTCGGTCGAGATCCGGCGGAGCCCGGTGCCGTCGACGTCGGCGATGTAAATCTGCGGGCTGCCGGTTCGGTCCGACACGAAAGCAAGCTGCGTTCCGCTTGGCGACCACGTCGGCGTCACGTCGCCCATGGGGTGGTTCGTCACGCGCCTCATGCCCGTACCGTCGCGGTTCATCACGAATATCTCGACATTGCCGTCCGGCAGCGCCGACGTATACGCGATGCGCGATCCGTCGTGCGACCAGGCCGGCAGATAGTTCTTCGTCTCCGAGGTCCCTTTGGCGGGCCGCTCGAGCCGTCCTTCATAAATGTACGAGATGAAGATGTCGGGATAATTGTTCCGATAGCTCGTGTACGCGATAGCCCGGCCGTCCGGGGACCACACGGGGGAGATTTCCAGCGTCTGATACACGGTCAGGCGCTTCTCGTTCGCGGCATCGTAGTCGACCATGTAGATGTTCGACACGTCACGCGACTTCACGGGGCCGTCCAGCTTCTCGCCGGTGCGGTTCGACGAGAACGCCAGCTTCGTGCGCGCGATGCCGCGCAGCCCGCGAACCTGCTCGTGGAGCACATCCGCGTACGTGTGCGCATACATCCGGCCGCCGTCGGACAGCGACTTCAGCGTGCCCGAATACTGCTTGCCGAGCTTGAGCTGGCCGCTGCTGACCTGCAGGAGCCGCACCTCGACCACGATCCCGTCGCCGCTGCGACGGACCGTGCCGACCACCAGCCCGTCCGTACCAATCTCTTTCCAGCGATCGAGCTGCACGCCGTCGGCGGAGGTCGGCTGCGGAACGGTCTTCATGATGTCCCGCGGAATCATGTAGAACTCTTTTTCGTACTCGATGTCGTCGAAGAGGACCTGCCCGATGGTCCTGGCGGCTTTGACGGTTTCCGCGTCCGTCGTGAGCGGGATGAACTCCGGAACTGCAAGTCGCGGTGGACGGCCTTCCGGGCCAATCGTGATCGAGATCACGTCCGGCTGTTGTCCCGCCGGCGGCTGCTGCCCCGCGGGCTGCTGGGGCGGCGCAGTCTGCGCCGAAAGGACGAGCGTGGCGCATCCTGCGAGCGCGAACGCAAGTAGTCGCAAATGTTTCATCAGCGCTGATACTCGAAAGTAAGGTGGATGGTGAGGTTCTGGCCCGTGTACTCCGGCGGCAGGGCCGGGAGCTGCCGCGTGTTGATCACCGCGCGGCGCGACTCCTGATCGAGCAGGAAGTTGTTGCTCGGCTTCACGACGTCGATCTGCGTCAGCATGCCGTCGCGGCGAATCGTGTACTTCACAACCACGAGTCCAGCGGCACCCTGCTCCTGATTCCAGTTGCGGCGGATCATCTGCACCATCGTCTCGAGGTACTCGGGACAGCAGAAATCGACGAGCCCGAAGCTCTGGGCACTCAGACCGGTCCCGCCGCTCGTCGAGAGCCCCCCGAACGGCACCGCCGCGCCGCCGGTCTCGACGCGAGAAGCTCCCGACTGAATCTTCTCGCCGGTCGATGGCCTGGTCCTGGACGTCTCGGCCGGCTTCTCCACCTTCGCGGATTTCGGAGCCGGTTTCGCCGCCGGCTCCGGTACTGTCATCTCAGGCCGTTTCGATGCCGGTGGCGGCGTGAAGGGCTGCTTCACCGTCGGCGCGACTTCCTGCACGCGGCGCGCGGCGACCTGCGTCTGTCCGCCGGTGTCCTGGCCCGGCGATCCCTGCAGCGAGATCATCATCGGCGTCGACTCGGGCTCCGCGCGCGAGCCGATCCAGCCGCGCGGCAACAGCGTCACGACGGCGACCAGCAGAACGTGCGCCGCCAGCGAATACAGCACCATGCGGGTCAGGCCGTCGGCCTCCCGGATGCGGCTCGCGAGCACGTCGCTGACGGCTTCCCGCATGGACTATCTCCGCTCGACTGGCTTCGCCATCAGCCCGACCTTCTCGATGCCCGCTTCCTTCAGCTTGTCGGTGACATCGAAGAGATCCTGGCCGGTCGCGCCGGCGTCCATGCGGATGAACACCGATTTGTCGTCGCGCATGAGCGTCGCCTGGCGCACACGCTCGTGCAGGATGTCGATCCTCACCAGGTCCTTATCGATCTGGACGACGCGGGTCTTGCTGAAGTCGGCGGGGACCGTCACGTAGATCGGCTGCGCCGTGACCGGATCCGCCCGCCTGGCCTGCGGCAGGTTGACCTCGAGCCCCTGCTGCATCATCGGCGCGGTCACCATGAAGATGATCAGCAGCACGAGCATGACGTCGACAAGGGGCACGACGTTGATCTCCGCAAGCGACGTCGCAACGAACGCGCCGCGCCCGCGCCGCGCGCCGCCATTTCCTCCGCCGGTGTTGTGAACTTTGGGCATGCGTGTCGCCTATGAAACGTCCCCCGGACTCACGCTGAACACGATGACCACGACGATCGGATGAGCACGATGTCCAATTTCTCGTACGGGCGACTCGTGGTCGTCGTGCTCATCGCGTCCTCGTGCGCATCGTGTCGAGGGTGGACGTGTTCGTCGCGCGTTCATCGCTACGTGAAGTTCCTCTCGCAGATGTTCAGGAACTCCAGGGAGAAATCATCCATCTCCGCCGAAAATCCCTTCACGCGATTCGTGAGGTGATTGTAGAAATACACAGCCGGGATGGCGGCGAACAGCCCGGCCGCCGTTGCCACGAGTGCCTCCGCGATCCCCGGCGCGACGACGCCGAGGCTCGACGATCCGGCAGCGCCGATCCCCTGGAACGACGTCATGATGCCCCACACCGTACCGAAGAGTCCGATGAAAGGCGTGATGCTCGCCGTCGTCGCGAGAAAGGGCACGTGGCGTTCGAGCCGGGAGAGCTCGACCGTGTTCGCGCGCAACAACGCCCGATCGACCCCGTCGAGGCTCTTCAGGGTAGGACGTCCGGGGAGCTGTGCCGGTTTTGCCTCGCCGGTTCGATCGCCACGGAGCTGCGCGTTCAGCTCGGCATACCCTGATTGAAAGAGGCCGACGAGCGGGCTTTCCGACAACTGTGGACAGACAGCCTGGACTTCCGAGAATTTGCTGCTCTTGCGGAAAACACCCAGGAACATCGCCGACTGGTTCTCGGCGCGCCGGTACATCCAGATCTTGTAAAGGATGATGCCCCAGGAAATCGCGGAAAAGAGCAGCAGGATCGCCAGGACGATCTGCGACAGCAGCGACGCGTCCTGAATAAGGCTGACGATATCAGTGTCAGTGCTCGGCTCGCCGGCCCCAGCAGCCGGCTGCGCCGCTTGCGCGTATAGCGCAAGGGCGGAGAAAGGCGTGCGCAAACAGCCCTCCGAAAACGTAAGTGACGAAGTTGCGCCGCTGGGACAGCGCAGATGTGCGAAAGAGTAACACGGGGTCTGTGCGCTGTCAAACATCTGATAAGATGGCACTTGGCAGCCGTTCTCATATCTCCGCAGCCACATGCTTCGCTTTCTGGCAATCCGGCACCTGGCGGTCATCGACCAGCTGGAGCTGGAGTTCGATCCCCGGCTGACCGTCCTCACGGGCGAGACAGGCGCCGGCAAGTCCATCCTCGCCGGCGCGGTGGGATTGCTGGTCGGGGGGCGCGCCTCGGCCGATCTGGTCCGAACGGGGGAGGAGACCGCCGCGCTCGAAGCCATCTTCGAGGCCACTGACGGCCGCGAAGTGATCGTCCGCCGCGAGATCACCTCCCAGGGGAGAAGCCGGGCCTACATCGACGGGGCGCTGGCGACCAGCGCCGCCCTGCGCGAGCTTGCCGGTCCGCTCGTGGACCTTCACGGCCAGCACGAACACCAGGTGCTGCTCGACGCCACGACACACATCGATCTGCTGGACGAGTTCGCCGGCCTTGCCGGTGATGTCCGTCGCGTCACGGACGCGTTCGCCGACTGGCAGCGTCTCCGGGACGAACGCGAGCGGCTCGCCACGACTCAGCGCGAGACGGCGGCTCGCGCCGAGTTCATCCAATTCCAGCTGACGGAGATTCTGCGTGCGGCGCCAAGGCAGGGAGAAGACGGCGAGCTGACCGCGGTGCGACTCGTGCTGGCAAATGCCGACAAGCTCCAGCGGCTGTGCGGAGAAGCGTATCAGACGCTGTACGAAGGGGACACTGCTGCGCTGCCGGCCCTGGGAACCGTCTGGCGCAAGGTAGCGGATCTGGCCGCGATCGACGAGGCCTTCGGTCCCCACCTGGCGGCGCGCGATGCCGTGAAGTCACAGCTCGAGGATCTTGCCTACTTCCTCAGGTCGTACGCGGCCGGCATCGACGCCTCGCCGGCGCGACTACAGGAAGTCGAGGACCGCCTGGCCGTGCTCGAGCGTCTCAAGAAGAAGTACGGGCCGTCGCTCGCCGACGTCCTGGACCGCGCGGATCGGCTCACGCGCGAGCTCGACGACCTCGAGCACGCCACCGAGCGGACCAACACGATCGATGCAGCGTTGGAACGCGCACGCCGTGAATACCTCCGGCACGCGGAATCCTTGTCGGACCGTCGCCACCCCGCGGCTGAATCGTTCAGCCGCGCGCTCGAGCATGCGCTCGCCGACCTGGCGATGAGCCGAACGCGTTGCGAGGTGCGGTTCCAGAGGGCTGAAACCGACGCGCAGTGGACGGAGCGAGGCCTCGAAGCGGCGGAGTTCTACATCTCCCCGAACCCAGGAGAGGATCTCCGGCCGCTCGCACGCATCGCGTCGGGCGGCGAGCTGTCGCGAATCATGCTCGCGCTGAAAACGCTGGCGTCCACTGACGCGCCGGGAAAAACCTTGATCTTCGATGAGGTCGATGCCGGCATCGGCGGAGCCGTGGCCGACGTCGTCGGCCTGAGGCTCCGGAGGCTGGCCGAGCGGT
>DASTBU010000058.1:0-69103 GCA_035711845.1 Vicinamibacterales bacterium | reverse complement strand
TTGACGAGGGTTTCGCACGCGACGCGGCTGTGCTCGTCCTGCTCCAGGCACGCATCGAGGACCGAGTCCGAGATGTAGTCGCAGACCTTGTCGGGGTGGCCTTCCGACACCGATTCCGACGTGAAAATGAAACCAGGCATGGTCCTCCTTACTATGATTCGTTATGAATGGCTCTGAGCGGGCTCGGTCGTCGCCCTGGAAACAGGCCAGTTTACCATGCGTCCCGCGCCTCGTGGCTTCCGGGGCGGCCATGTCGAACGGCGTGCAGGCATGCAACCTCTGTCAGCATCCTGGTACGCTTCGTGATAGATCGAACCGGTTTCAGTAGAAGACGAGGGCCGCTCGATGAACGTCAACCCCAAGGCCGGACAGCCCGTGGACGACGCGATGCTGGTGAACGTGCCGCGCCTGATGACGGCGTACTTCACAATCAGTCCCGATCCATCTGAGCCCCTGCAGCGCGTCGCGTTCGGCACGTCGGGCCATCGTGGATCGGCGTTCGACGCTGGATTCAACGAAGCGCACATTCTGGCAATCACCCAGGCCATCTGCGACTACCGCCGGCAGCAGGGGATCGACGGCCCGCTCTTTCTCGGGATCGACACGCACGCGCTGTCGGAGGCGGCGCTGGTCACCGCGCTCGAGGTGCTGACCGCGAACCGTGTCGAAACGTTGATAGACGATCGCGGCGGCTATACGCCCACGCCGGCCATATCACACGCGATCCTGACGTACAACGCGGGCCGCACCACCGGCCTTGCCGATGGCATCGTCGTCACCCCTTCGCACAATCCGCCGGAGGACGGTGGCTTCAAGTACAACCCGCCAAGTGGCGGCCCGGCCGACAGCAGGGCGACGCAGTGGATTCAGGAGGCCGCCAACAAGCTGCTGGCCGCGCGGCTCGAAGGCGTTGCGCGAGCGCCTTTCGAGCGGGCGCGAGGGGCCGCCGCCGTCCATGAGTACGATTATGTCGGCTCGTACGTCGGCGATCTCCCCAATGTTGTCGATATCGACATCCTCAAGGGGTCGAAGCTCCGGCTCGGCGTGGACCCGCTCGGCGGCGCCGGGGTCGGATTCTGGAGCGCGATTGCCGAGCGTCTGGCGATCTCTCTCACGATCGTGAGCGACGTCGTGGATCCCACCTTCCGGTTCATGACCGCCGACTGGGACGGGAGGATCCGCATGGATTGCTCGTCGCCGTATGCCATGCGCCGGCTGATCGATGTGAAGGATCGGTTCGACGTCGCGTGGGCATGCGATCCGGACCACGACCGCCACGGCATCGTGACCCGGAGCGGCGGTCTGATCGAGCCCAACCGCTACCTGGCTGTCGCCATCGATTACCTGTTCACGCATCGGCCGGGCTGGAAGGCGGTCGCGGCGGTTGGCAAGACGGCGGTGAGCAGCAGCATGATCGACCGTGTGACCGCGCGGCTCGGCCGCCGCCTCGTCGAAGTGCCCGTCGGGTTCAAATGGTTCGTCGAGGGCCTTGTCAATGGCGAACTGGGATTTGGCGGCGAAGAGAGCGCAGGCGCGTCGTTCCTCCGGCGGAACGGCACAGTGTGGACTTCCGACAAGGACGGCATCGTCATGGGCCTGCTCGCGGCCGAGATGACCGCCGCGACCGGCCGGACGCCGGACGAATTGTACGGAGAGCTGGCCCGCGAGCTGGGTGAGCCGGCGTATCGGCGCATGGACGCCCCGGCCACGCCGGCTCAGAAGGCCGCGCTCCTGCGCCTCGAGCCGGAGGATGTCACGGCGTCGAAGCTCGCCGGCGAGGAGATCACGGCGATGCTCACGAACGCGCCCGGCAACGGCGCGCCGCTCGGAGGGTTGAAGGTCGTCACCGAGAACGGCTGGTTCGCGGCGCGTCCCTCCGGAACCGAGGACATCTACAAGATCTACGCGGAGAGCTTCAAGGGCGAGGATCACCTCGAACGGATTCTCGACGAGGCCAGGGTGCTGGTCGGGCACGTCATGGAATCGGTGGCGCCGCAGCCAGCGCCTTGAACCGCCTCGGCATCGACCGGGCCGCTGTCACGATCAACCTCATCGGCGAAATCCAGCGTGACATCAGGCATCTCACCTGGACGCCAGGAGACAGTTGGTCCATTCAGGCGTCGATGACGGTCCACCCCGCGGGCACGACGTTGGTCCGATTGACTCGATGTCTCACTTCGCCGTAGAGTGACGGTTCGTCAGCCGCAGGCCACGACCGCGGTCAGCGGTTCAAGGAGTGCTTATGAACATCCTCGACGCGATTCTCGAGGCGCAGGGCGGGGGCACCACCCGGCAACTGGGCCAGCAGTTCGGGCTTAACGAGAGCCAGGTATCCTCGGCGTTGGCGGCGCTCGTCCCGGCGCTCGCCGCTGGCTTTCAAAGAAACATGTCGAGCCCCCAGGGTCTCGACGGCCTGCTTTCGGCCCTTGGCGGCGGTCAGCATCAACGTTACATCGACGATACCAGCGCGCTCGCCCGTCACGACACGATAGCGGACGGGAACGGCATCCTCGGCCACGTCTTCGGCAGCAAGGACGTCAGCCGACAGGTCGCCAGCCGCGCGGCCGCGCAAACCGGGATCGGCGAAAGCGTCCTCAAGAACATGCTCCCCGTCGTTGCCGCGATGATGATGGGCACGATGAGCAAACAGGTGACAGGTCCGTCATCCTTGCAAGCCGGCGCTCGACCCGGTGGAGACGCGTTGCTCGGGATGCTCGCGCCGATGCTCGACTCGAATCGCGACGGTTCGATGGTCGACGACGTCATCGGCATGATCGGACGGTTCACGGGACGCTGAACCCGGGGGCCGCGGGGGCGCCGGCGGTGTGGTGGAACAGCCTGCGGCGCTCGCGAAGGAGGGGGCACATGGTGTTCGACACCCTGTATCTCCTGTTCATCCTGCCGGGATTGTTGCTTCGGGATGGGCGTCGGCCAGGACGAAGGCAGCGTTCCCGAAGTACTCGCAGGCGCCGACGACGCGCGGGCTCACCGGCACCGAAGCCGCCGGCCAGCTGCTCGCCCGCGCCGGCATCGGCGACGCAGGATCCAACCCGCTCACGGGATCCTGACCGATCACTACACCCCTGCGACGAAGCGTTGCGCACTGTCGGAGGGTGTCTTCAAGTCGGCCATCGGTACAACTCAGCGAATTACGCGATCATTTCTTCATCGCAGAGTATTTAGCGATGCAACGTCAGCACCTCGAATCGCTGTGACGCCGCCTTGTCGGGAATCCCCACGAAGATTTTGTACGCCCCACCCCCGGCCGGGATTGAGACAGTCCCTGGGCCTGGCCGCGTTGGAGGACTGGCGTAGTTGCCACTCGTCGCCCAGAAGACCAGTGGCACGGCGGCGCCGGCCTCCACCGCGCGCGCTTCAACGACGAGTGTTCCCGCCGGCGCCTCGATTTGGACGGCTTCGCACCGACTATTCAGCACCCACAAGTCTTCGAGATCCGAACACAAGGAGCTATCTGGTTCGACTGAGACGACGGTCGACACACCCGCGCTGATCCTGCGGATGGGGCGCAAGCGCAAATTCTGGACGGCGGTGGTGGAACCGGTCGGCACCCACTGGATATTGGTTTCGTAGTTGGCGTGCAACGAGTAGACATAGCCAATGCCGCGGCCCGGCCAGGGGCCTGCCTCGAACTCGACCGCATAGTCGCCCCGATCGTTCGTCGACGTCGTCAGCCAGCAGAACGACGTGAAAGGACAGAAGGACGGAGGGTTGCTGTCCCCGCCTGGCCCGGCGTAGTCCAGCTCAACGGTTGCGCCAGATACGGGCGAGCCGGCATGATCGGTCACACGACCGGACAGGTGGTAGCGCGCGACAGCGCCTGGCGGTGGAGGCGCTGGCGACGACGATGGCGACGACGATGGCGAGCCTGGTGTTCGCGGTGGCGCTGAATCGCACGCCCACGCAAGCGATACGAATAGGACACCCAACACCAACGAAAGGTCCGGCCTGCGATGACATGTTACGTCCACCTCCGGCATACCCACCTCCTGAGCACAAAAAGGTCAGTGCTCCTGCCGAATAACTCTGCACACGAACTGCGAACTGAAGTGCGTGGTAGAAACACCATCGCGCCCCTTTTTCAGCCTTGAAGCGTCGAGGAACACGCTACTCCCGCCGTGAGAATCTCAGACGGAACTCGTCGGTCGCGCAGAACCTGGTCGCGCACCCCCACGCGGACTCCTGCGACACAGGGCAGTACATCGCCTCTCCCCGGCCCGACGCCTGCAGGATCGATCCCTCGGATTGGCCCGAGGCGTTAGCCCAGATGTACAGCCATATTCCGTCCGCCAGTCGTTCGGTGATCTGGCCTCCCTCTCCCCAGTCGAACAGGGACATGGTGAACTTGAGCGAGTTCTCCTCTCTCTCTGCGACGAACTGATTGCAGCCGAGACCCTGGAATGCCGGCAGTTGGTCCGTTGTGCGGTTCGCAACGAGAATTTTGTACTGGTACTCGTTGCGCGATTGCATAACGGACTAGGCGCGCACGGCGCGCCTGCGAGGGAGCGGCGCGGGGCATGGGGCCCCCGCAAGCGACCGAGCCGGGGTCCGGGGCGGAGCCCCGGTCTAGTTGGTGCCGCAACGGGACGCAAACGTTGCGTCGCTGAGTGTGATGACATAGTTTGCCGTCAGGCGGGGGTCATGAAACGCTTCGATCGGTTCGAGCCGCGCGTTCCATACGCGCCAGTCGTGCCGCCGGGGGCGCCCACGCTGCCGCCGCCCTCCGTCGTCGACGTCACCACGCCCTTGGCGACCTCGAAGACTCCCGACATGCTCCGCGAGCCTGGCAGGTCCGCAAGCTGCCCCGCATCGAACGTTTCGGTGATCGCGGTGGACTGACGGTCGAGACCGCCGCTGCGGACCGCGACCGTGAGCCGTTCCTCGTGCGCGTCGACGGCCAGCTCGACCTCGACGGTCGTCGTGAATCCGAGCGCGACGCCGACACGATGCTGGTGCGTTCTGAAGCCGTGCAATGAAAACGAGAGCATGTAGTCGCCGGGCGGCAGGGCGGCGATCCGAAAACTCCCGTCGGCAGCGCTGGATGCTGCTCGAGCGCCCATGAGGGCGTCTCCGGAGAACGCGATCGCGACGTCGGGGAGCACCGCACCTGTCGCGTCACGCACGGTGCCGACGACCGACCCAGTGGCGGTGCCAACGGTCTGGTCGGCAGACAGTGTCGCGGATCCCAGAAGCGCTGTTACGTATAGAGCAAAAGCGTGGCGCTGCACGACGAACCTCCGCGCGGCGCGTTGGACCGGTTGATTCTACTCCCGCCGCGATACCGCGTCCACGCCACACGGCGTTAGCCACGGCTCTCCTCAACGGCATGGAATCCTCCATTCATTGAACGGCCGGAGTCTTTCGAAAGCGGACTGATCAGGCCGCCCGAGCCGACGTCAAGGTGCCCGCGGTGCCAGTCACGGCCCGGCAAAAACCCTGACGCGCGGCGGGAATGCCGCCCGCACCTCGGACGTGATTCCCTTTCCGGACACGCGCAGCTCGCGCAGGTTCGGCAGCCGCGCGAGTCGTGCGACGCCCGCATTCGTCAGGCCGTGACACGCATCGAAGGTGATGCGCTCGAGCGAGTCCATCGTGGACAGCAGCTCCGGCGTGCGATCCGTGATCGTCGTGTAGCTGTTGAAGTAGTACGAGAGATTGCGCAGCCTCGTGATGTGCTCCGTCGCCGCGTCCGTCGTGTCTCGGCAGTGCATCAGGATCAGCGCGTCGAGCTGCTCGCACCGGCCTACATGCCGGTATCCCGCGTCGGGAACATCCATGGGCATCAGCTCCCGCAGCGCGGGGAACGCAGGAAGCGCAGCCACACCCTCGTCGTCCACATTGAGACAGCTGACCGACAGCCCGCGGAGCGCGGGCATGTCCGCCAGTGCCTGGAACCCGCGTGTCCGGAGGTTGTGACAGCGCCGACCCCAGATGTACTCGATCGATCGCGACCTGCTCAGCGCAACGAACCCATCGTCACCCGCCACGGTGTCCTGCGCCCCGAGAAACCGCAGGTGCGGCAGTTCCGCGATGTGCGGCATCCAGTCGTCCCTTGCGTCCACATCCAGCGCGCCGAGATGGGGCAGCGAGACGAGCGGTGCCAGGGCAGCCGCCGTGATCCCGAGCTTGCTGTCGCCGATGTCCAGGCTGAAGAGACCATCGAGCCCTCGCATCGACCTGAAGCCCTGATCCGTGAACGACCCGCGTAGTGAGAGGTGGTTGGGCACCACCTTCGGACCGAGCAGCCCCAGTTGTACGTCGCCTCCCTGCCAGGACTTGAAGAGCGGCAGTTCGTGCAACAAGGGGAGCCCTGCGTCGGTCAGCGCGATTGTGAGATGGTGCAGCCTGGGTTTTCCGGCGAGCGCGCGGAGTGCGCCGTCACCGGCCCGGGTCGCGGCGAGGTTCACCTGCTCGATCTGATCGCAGTGAGCGAGGGCGCCGATGCCCTCGTCGGTCACGCGCGTCCAGGCCAGCGAGAGCGTCCGCAGCCCGGGCAGGTCGCGCAGCACCTGCAGCCCGGCATCGGTGATGCCGGTGCCGCTCAGCTCGAGATGCTGCAACGCCGTCAGCCGCGACAGGTGACGCACGCCGTCGTCGGTCACTGCCCTGCAGCCCGACAGCCCGAGCGCCGTGAGGCTCCCGACGCGGGACAGATCGGCAAGCATGGCGTCGGTCATCTGACCCTCGCCGCTGAGGCCCGCCGACGGATGGAGCGCCAGCAGGGCGATGATTTCCTCCCAGTCGCGCGAGCTGGCGATGGGCTCCCAATCGTCAGGTCCCTTCCGAATGACGAGCCGCAGCGGCTTCGCGGTGACCCGCCGGCCCAGCTTCGCCGACTGGGTGAACGCGCTCAGTTCGGTCCAGCTCGCGAACCCGTGCTCCAGTGCGACCAGGTGCCGCGCATCCTCAAGCGTGATATCGACGTCCTCGTCAGGGCGGCTGGGTCGCTTGCCGAGATCGAGCTGCACGTAGGTCCGCATGGCCCGCCATGCACGCCGATGCCAGGTGTAGCTGTAGTGCCGCTCCATCGCCTCGGGCGTGCCGGTGCGGTACGCCTCGAGGAGCGCCTCGGCCATTGCTTCGTACCGTGCGAGGGCGGTCGCGCCGGCATCGGGATCGGCTGCGAGCGTCTGCTCGACCGCCTGCTTCATCGCGGCCCATCCGGGAAAGCCGTGCTCGTGCGCCAGGGCGTGCTGCATCTCGCGGAGCGTGGGCGTGACGGGTGCGCCGGGGACCGCGCGCTCCAGCCGCGCGCGTGCGTCGGTATCGCCGGCCCGAAGCGCGTCACGCCATCGTTTCGCTTCCTTCTTGAGACTCTCGAGATTGCGGCGGCGGGGGAGCTTGTCGCTCATGAGACCTTCCTCCAGATTCGCCTGAAGTCCGCTGAGTGCAGGCAGGAGAAAGGCTGCGACAGGTCAGCCAGCATCGAGTGGGTGGGAGGATTCCCTTGCCGCGGACAGGAGGCGCCCCAACGCGCGCTTCGTGAAGTGTCGGCGAGCCTGCCGCCGCATGTCAAGGCGACCCCTTGACCTTCGACAAGAGGTGCACTAGGCTCTTGTCGAAGCGACCAGGGAGCGCGACAACATGGCAGCCGATCGGCTCGACCTCCCGCAGGGCACACTCGACCTGCTGATCCTCAAGACGCTCGCGCTCCAGCCACAGCACGGCTGGGCGATCGCCGAGCGCATCCGGCAAACCTCCAGCGACGAGTTGCAGGTGCTGCAGGGCTCGCTGTATCCCGCGCTCCATCGCCTCGAACGCAAAGGCTTGATCAAGGCGGCCTGGGGAGCGTCCGACAACAATCGCCGCGCGAAGTACTACTCGCTCACCGCCGCTGGCCGGAAGCGCCTGGCCACCGAGACCGAGATCTGGCACCGGCTGACAGGGGCCGTCGGCCAGATTCTCGACGCGATCTAAAGACCATGCTGACCGATTTCCTGCACCGGCTTCGCGCGCTGGTTCGTCGCGACTCCCTGGAACGCGAGCTCGACGAGGAGCTTCAGTTCCACCTGGCGAAGGAAGTCGAACGACACCAGCGCTCCGGCCTCTCGCACGCGGAGGCCACGCGAGTGGCGCGTCTCGACCTCGGCGGTGTCGAGCAGGTCAAGGAAGCATGCCGCGATGAGCGCGGCGTCGCGCTGTTCGAGCAGGGCCTTCAGGACCTGATTTACGCCGGTCGAGCGCTGCGACATCAGCCCGCGTTCGCGCTCACGGTGATCGTCACGCTGGCGCTGGGCATTGCCGCAACGACGACGGTCGCCGGCATCATGCACGGCGTGGTGCTGAAGCCGTTGCCGTACCGGGACGCGGGCCGCATCGTTCAGCTTGGCACGATGTTCGGTGGCGTCTCCGTATCGGCCGTGTCGCCGCCCGACTTTGCGAGCCTTGCACGTGCCCGGACGCTCGAATCGATTGGCGCGTCCAGCACTGTCCAGATCGACGCGACCGGCGGTGCGGTTCCGGAGCAGTTGCCCGGCGCCAGGGTCTCCGCGTCGTTCTTCGACGTCCTGGGTGTTTCTCCGGCGCTCGGCGCGGTCTTCGGTGCCGACGAGGACAGAGAGAACGGCGAGCCTGTCGTCGTGTTGTCCGATGGATACTGGCGGCGGCGGTTCGCGGGTGATGCCCGTGGCGTGGGCAGCCGCCTGGTGCTCGACGGCGTGCCGCACACGGTGATCGGTGTCATGCCGGAGTCGTTTCGTGGTCCCGACGCGCTGGGGCAGCAGGAGGCCGCGCTCTGGCTGCCGCTGAATATCAGCCGAAACCCCGTGCGGGACCGCGATAACGCTATCTGGAGCGTCATCGCGCGCCTCGCTCCGGGCGCGACGCCATCCTCCGCGAGCGCCGAGATCGAGGCGATCGCTCAGCAGGCCGGGCACGCCGCACGGCCGGGTGCCCGGAGGTTCTGGCTCGCTCCGTTGCTGGATCGTACTGTCGGCGACGCCGGTAAGCAGTTGTGGTTGATGCTCGCGGCGGTTGGCGCGCTGCTTCTGATCGCCTGCGCAAACGTCGCGAGCCTTTTCCTCGCTCGTGCCACCGAACGCCGTCGCGAAGTCACCATTCGCGCGGCGATCGGCGCGGGTCGCGGACGCATCGTGCGACAACTGCTCACTGAGAGCACCGTCTTGTCACTCACGGGGGGCGCGCTGGGTGCGGCGGCCGCGTTTGCGGCGCTCAACGCGTTCAGGGCCTACGCACCGGAGGATCTGCCGCGCGTGTCGGACATCGCCATGGATTGGCGCGTGCTCGCGCTGAGCGCCGGCCTGTCGGCGATTGCCGGGTTGCTGTGCGGACTGATACCCGCCCTGGACGCCGCGCACACCGGCCTCGCCGCCGGGTTGCGCGGTGAGGCACACGGTCTGACGGCCGGGCGTTCACGGTTGCGCCTTCGCAACGCGCTCGTGGTCGCGCAGATCTCGCTGGCTCTGGCGCTCCTCGTCGGTTCCGGGTTGCTCGCGAACAGCCTCGTTCGCCTCGGCAGCGTAGATCCTGGCTTCTCGGTGCGCGATGTCATCTGGGTGGATATCAATCTGCCGGACCGATACGACACCTCGGCCCGCCGCCTCGTGTTCTTGGATACGCTCATGCCCCGTATCCGGGCATTGCCCGGCATCGTCTCTGCTGGCACCATCAGCGGGAAACCGCTCGGCGGTGGAAATGCCGTGGCGACGATGCAGCCGGAAGAGGTCGCGCCGACATCAGGCGAACGCGTGCCACGCTTTCCATTGCACGCGGTGACATCAGGCTATTTCGCGGCGATGGGGATTCCCCTCGTCGACGGACGCGACGTGCGCGACACGGATCGGGCCACCGCTCCGTTGGTGGCCGTCGTGAGCCGAGCGTTTGCCCAGCAGTTCTGGCCGGGTCAGCGCGCAGTCGGAAAACGGTTCTGGGTAGGACGGGTCGCGGCCGACGCGCCGCTCACCGGCGTTATCGGCGTCGTCGAAGACGTTCGTCAGTACAGCCTGGCCTCCGCTGCGCAACCAACCGTCTACCTGCCGATTGCACGGGAGCCGACTCGTCGGCTCAGTGTCATGGTCCGCCACGACGGACGGACTCCGGCACGACAAGTGCTTGAGCGAATCCGCCGCGAGGCGTGGCGTCTCGACGCGGCGCTTCCTCTGGAGCGCGCGGGCACCATGCAGGCCATCGTGCACGCATCGATTCGGGATGCGCGCTTCCGGGCGCTCGCCCTGCTGATATTCGCCGCATGTGCGGTGGCGGTTGCGGCGGTCGGACTGTACGGGACGCTCGCCTGGACGGTGCGCGCTCGCCAGCGCGAAATGGGAATCCGCATGGTGCTCGGCGCAGACAGGCCCGCGGTGCGCCGGCTGATTGTCCATCGCGGTATGAGTCTGGCCATGCTCGGCATCGCTCTCGGACTGGGCATCGCCATCGTGACCTCGAGGGTCCTCGCGTCGATGGTCTACGGCATCACGACCACCGATCTCGCATCGTATGCGGCGGCAACAGGCACCCTTGTCATCGTCGCTCTTCTCGCCTGCCTGGTTCCTGCGCGGCGGGCCGCCAGTACCGACCTCGTGGTGACGCTGCGGATGGACTGACCATGCCTGCGGCGCCCGAGTCTGTACACCCGAGTCGTGCGGGAAAGCCTGACGCTCATCCTGCCATGTTTGCCCGGATCCCGATGCCGCGAGTCGGCGCGGCCGCCGACTGATGCACCCAGGCCGGCGCCGTCGCGTACGCTTTTCGTCATACCACCTGTACCATTCAGCCCACCGGCACCGGTTTCGCTGCTACCGTAGTCAGGGATGGACGACCGCACAGCCGGGACGAGCCTGAATCCGCGCGAGGTCCACGACTTCTGGGCCCGACTGCTCGTGAGCCCGATTCTGGGTGCCCTCGTCGCCAACCTGTCGGGCTTGATCGATCACGCTCGACATTCGACCGTCGCGCTCGTCGCCTCCTATGCCTGGTTCGCGCTGGTGGCGTTTCTCGTCTGGGAGGGGAATCGACGGTTGTACTTCCGCCTCCCGCGCCGGGAGGACTGGCTGCTGCGGCCCTGGCGCCGGCTCGCTCTCCTTCTGGCGGTCATCTTCCTCTACACGATCCCCATTGCTGCCGCGCTGCTCTGGATCTGGCGCGAGGTGACCGGCGACCCCGGTACCCGACAGTACGCGCTTCCCACCGCCCTCTTTGCCGTCGTCGCCCTCGTCGTCGCCATTACCCACGTTTACGAGACCGTGTTCCTCCTCCACGACTGGGAGAGCGATCGATTGCGCACTGCGCACATGGAGCAGGCCCGTCTCCAGGCGGAGCTGGAAAGTCTGGGACGCGAGGTCGATCCGCATTTCCTGTTCAACAACCTCAACGCGCTCGCACATCTCGTCGATCAGCGCAGCGATGCGGCCCCGGGGTTCATTCGGACCCTGGCCGCCACGTACCGATACGTGCTCGAGTGCCGCGGCCGGACGCTCGTGTCGCTTGCCGACGAGCTCGAGGCACTCGAACGCCACCGGGTTCTGGCCGACATCCGCTACGGCGGCTGTGTCTGCCTGGACGTCCAGGTTCAGCCCGCCGACGCGCACGAGCTGCTGCTTCCGCCCGTTTCGCTGGCGGAGCTCTTTCAGAACGCGTTGAAACACAACACGGTCGCGCCCGATCGCCAGTTGCACATCCGCGTCAGGGTCGAAGACATGACATTGGTCTTCGAAAACACGTTCCGGCCCGGACGGCAAGCCTCGCGCTCCACGGGCATCGGTCTCGCCAACCTCAGGGAGCGCTTCCGCATCGCGACCGGGCGCGCCGCCGTGTGGTCGGCGGAAGCCGATCGATTCGTCGTGCGCCTGCCGCTCGCGAAGAACTCGGCCGCGGCTGGGCGTCCATAATTTGTCCTCATCCATCGGGGATTGGGGCGCGGCTGCCAAGGCACACCCTGATGAAGCGGGCGACTGGATCGGCCACCGCGTTGATCTCGTTGACGCAGAGCGTGGTGTGGCCCGCATCGATCGTGCGCCGCACGAATCCAGACGCCTGCGGGCCGCGCATTGACCTGAGCAGCGAAGCGCTGTGGAATGATGTGATGCACACCAACATCACGTCCGGCCCGCTCTTCAACTGGACGCAGGCCATCTACGCGCTGCACGCATTCAGCCTGCTGACGGGAATTCTGGGGACCGCCACCGTTGTCGGCGCCTTTCTCACCGGCTGGCCGTCGCTCATCGCCGTGATTCTGAACTACGTGAAGCGCAGCGAGGTGCGCGGCACCTGGCTCGAGTCGCACTTCCGATGGCAGATTCGCACGTTCTGGTACGGCCTGCTGTGGATCGCCCTGTGCGTCCTGTTCGTGATCCTCACGTTCGGCATCGGGATCCTGATCGCCTGGCTGCCGGCCGCCATCGTCGGGCTGTGGTTCGTGTACCGGATCGTTCGAGGCTGGCTCGCGCTGAGGGATGGGCGTCCGATGTACGCGTGAGCCGGGACAAGGCTACCCGCCAGCGGGCCGGAGAACCGTCAGTCGATTGTGCGACACCACGGCCCCTGCCGGGCGGCCGGAGGGTGTATGAAGGCAACCAAGGCCAATCCCGTACAGGTGGACCATACGTGTCACCAGATCGGTCACAAACCGATGTCACGGCCACTGCCAAGACGATATCATTCGCTCCAGAGGAGATGCTTCCAATGAATCGTCTGTGCATTGTTTCTGCTATGGCCGTTGCTGCCCTCCTGAGCCTCGCGCCCGTCTCGCATGCCCAGACAACCGAGAATCGGGAAGCGGTGCGGCAGGCCGCGCTCGACTACCTCGAGGGGATCTACAACGTGCAGCCGGAGCGCATCGAGCGCAGCGTGCATCCCGCGCTCGTCAAACGCGGGTTCTACAAGAAAGACGAGACCACGCCGTACGCCGAGTCGCCGATGACCTACGACCAGCTTGTGAAATTGGCCGGGAGCTGGAACAAGGACGGCAAGCGCAACACGTCGATCAAGGACGTGGCCGTGCTGGACGTGCTGGATCAAACGGCAGTCGCGAAGGTGACCGCGTCGTGGGGCGTGGACTACATGCTCCTCGGGAAGTACGACGGCCAGTGGAAGATTACGCAGATACTCTGGCAGAGTTTGCCGCCGAAGTCCTAGCGGCGGCGTCCTGCGTCGAGTCCGCTGGCGGGCTGCCGGCGAGGTAACGCCGTTCGACGCGCCGAGGCTCCGTCGATAGAGGACTACCGATTTCCGTGCTGCCGGCCACCGCCGCCGAGCCGGCTTGACAGCTCCTTCCCGGCCAACTACTCTCTCCCCACATCGCCTAAGGGGAGAAGATGTGGCGCCCTCACCGCTTCCGCTCATGCAAGGGACTGTCGATCTGGTGGTGCTCCGAACGCTCGCCTCGGGGTCCATGCACGGCTACGGCATCGCCACGCTCGTGCATCAGCGAACTTCTGGCGACCTGACGATCGAAGATGCGGCGCTCTACCAGGCGCTGCATCGTCTCGATCGCCAGGGCCTTGTCGACACGGAATGGCGGCCATCGGACAACAATCGGCGCGCGCGCTACTACACGCTCACACCCGCGGGGCGTAAGCGGCTGCGCGAGCAGACGAGCAACTGGCGGCGGTACGCTCGCGCGATCGAGGCCGTCCTCGAGGGTGCCTGAAGGCGAGCCATACTCATGCGTCCGCAGATGTCCGGGAAGCCGTTCTGGTATCTTCGCCGCGGGTCGGGGACCGTGCGGGATGAAGTCGACGAGGAGATCCGGCTTCATCTGGAGATGCGCGTCCAGGAACTGAGAGCGGAAGGGTTGCCTCTCGACGAAGCCCGCCGCGAGGCGCTTCGCAGGTTTGGAGATCTCGAAGGCGCACGCCGATATTGCCGCCGGCAGGACGAGCAGAAGGAGGCCGATGTGCAGCGTGGACTGATGCTCCAGGATCTGATGCAGGACATCCGCGTCTCCCTGCGGACCCTTCTGCGCGTGCCGGTGCTGACGTTGACCGTACTCCTGACCGTGGGTCTGGGGATCGGCGCGACGACGGTCATCTTCGGCGCGATTAATGCGGCGCTCCTTCGACCGCTGCCGTACGCCGATCCAGACCGGCTCGTCTGGATCTATACCGACGCGCCGCCGTTCCAGTTCCGCTTTTCCGTCGCTGATTACCTCGCACTCGACGCGCAGCAAACCCAATTCGAAAGGATTGCGGGATTCACGAATCGCACCATGGCCTTCAGCGACGGCAGTGCCGCCGACCTCTTGAACGGCCGTCAAGTTTCGTGGACGTACTTTGGCCTCCTGGGCATCAGGCCTGCGCTCGGGCGCGACTTCACAGAGGTGGACGCCCGGCCCGGCGGGCCTCCGGCCGTCATTGTCAGCCATGGATTCTGGCAGCGGCGGCTCGGCGGACGGCGCGACGTGATCGGACGACCCATCAGGCTCGATGGCGCCGACCACGCTCTTGCTGGTGTGCTCCCCCCGGCGGTCGGCCCGCTGGAGCAGCGGCAGGAGTTCTTCATCGTGGCGCAGTTCAGCACGCCGCCGCGGCGCGGACCGTTTCCGTACTGGATGCTCGGACGCCTGCGGCCTGGCGTGGATCGCTCGGCGGCCGCGAGCGAGCTGCGCGCCATCAACCGGCGCATCTTTCCGCTGTGGAAAGCCTCGTACCAGGATGAAAAAGCGACCTGGAGCCTGATGGATCTCAAGACGCGCCTCGTCGGCGATGTCCGAACGACGGCTGGACTCGCGCTCGCGGCTGTGGTTCTCGTGTGGCTCATCGCCTGTGCCAACGCGTCCAACCTGCTCATCGCGCGCGTAACCAGCCGGCAGCGCGAGCTCGCGGTCCGAGCAGCCCTCGGCGCGTCGCGCGGGCGCGTGATCCGGCACCTGCTGGTCGAGAGCGGAGTGCTCGCGGTGGGCGCGGCCGGTGTCGGGGTGGTCCTCGCCTGGTTCGGTATCGAACTCATGCGAGACGTCGGTGCGAACTACTTTCCCCGCACGCACGAAATCGCTCTCGACGGCCCGGTGCTCCTGGTGCTCGCCGGTGCCACGCTCGCGAGCGGATTGATCTTCGGGCTCATCCCGGCGCTCCATGGGTCCGGCGGCCCGGTCGACGAGTCGTTGCGCTCGGCCGGACGATCGGCAACGGGCAGCCTCGCGGTCCGGCGTCTGCGGCGGGTGCTCGTCGGCAGTCAGTTCGCGATCTCGACTCCCCTCCTCGTCGCGGCCGGGCTCCTTCTGGTCAGCCTCAACCAGCTGAGCCGAGTGGACGTCGGTTTCGACGGTCGCAACATGATCACCGGCGCCGTCCGCCTGCCGGCCGCTCTCTATCAGACGCCTGGAAGCGTGACGAGCTATTGGGACGAGCTCGAGCGGCGCCTCAAGGCATTGCCCGGCGTGTCACGCGTGGCATTTGCCGACAGCCTCCCGCCGAACACCGCGTTCAACATCAACAATTTCGACCTCGAAGACTTCCCGACGCCCGCAGGTCAGTCTCAACCCGCGACGCCGTGGGTCGCGGTCACACCGGAGTATCTCCGCGTGCTGGGTCTCACGCTGATCGAAGGCCGATTCCTGGACGAGCGCGATGCCGAGCGCGAGCGTCTCGAATCGGTCGTGGTGGATCGCACGTGGGCGAACCGCTTCTTTCCCGGCCGGAGCGCTCTCGGCAAGCGGTTCAAGGAAGGCGGATGCACGGACTGTCCGTGGACGTCCGTCGTCGGCGTCGTCAGCGATGTCAAGTACGTCGGGCTGGATCAACCGGATCAGGGAACCGTCTACTCCCCCCTGGCAGGGCAGTTGTCGAGGTTCGTCGTGCTCAGGACGGACGGCGATCCGCTGATCGTGCTGCCGTCCGTTCGGCAAGTGGCCCGCGAGCTCGACCCGGCTGTGCCGCTCACCAGCGTTGCGACGATCGAAGACCTGATCGCGGAATCGCTGCAGACACCACGTTCGTTGTCGACGCTCGTCGCCGGCTTCGCGCTCGTTGCGCTCGTGCTCTCGGCCGTCGGGATCTACGGGGTGATGGCCTACTACGTCCAGCAGCACGCAAAGGACATCAGTATTCGTCTGGCGCTCGGCGGGCAAACGACCGACGTGCTGCGGCTCGTCGTCGGTCAAGGGATGAGGGTGGTGATGGGCGGCGTCGTCGTCGGCCTGCTGGCCGCCTTCGGGTCGACGCGCCTGATGTCGAGCCTCCTGTTCGGCGTCAGCGCCGCCGATGTGTCCACGTTCCTGGCAGTGAGCGTCTTCCTGATTGCCGTGGCGCTGGCCGCCTGCCTCGTGCCAGCGCGGCGGGCGATGGGCCTGGAACCTGCGGCGACGCTGCGCAACGAATGAGGGTGCCGTTACTCGCTTCGCAGCACATCGACGGGATTTACGGCCAGCGCTCGGCGCAAGGGCAGGTAACCTGCGGCGATTACGGCTCCTATCAGGACGGAAACCGCTCCGCCCAATGCGACAGGATCCAGAGGGCTCGTCTCATAGAGAGCGGCTCGCATGGCGCGCCCCAGCAGCAGCGCGCCAGCGATCCCGGCTGCCGCGCCGGGCAAGGCGAAGCGGATAGTCGGCCCGATCATCGCGCGTGCGATCTGACCGGCGTTCGCCCCGAGCGCCAGGCGGATGCCGATCTCCCGGCTGCGGCTCGTCACGAAGAAGGACGTCACGGCAAACACGCCGGTGGCCGCGACCGACAGCGCGATGAACGCGATGATCGCGAACAGCGCGGTCTGGAAGCTGTGTTTCGACCACGACAACTGCGCTCGCGCTGCCATCGTCTGGACGTCGAACAGCGCGAGGTCCGGGTCGGCGCGTCTCACCGCCTGGGCAAGCTGTGGCACCAGGGCAAGCGATTCACCCGCGGTTGCGCGCACGAGCACCATCCGGTTCGGATACGTGAACTGCGCGTACGCCGTGAAGAAATCAGGCTGAATGGCGTTCTCGCCGAGCGGCTGATAGGCCACATTGCCGACAATGCCGACAATCTCGGCGCTTGCCTCGGGACTGTCGAACGCCGTTGCGCCCTCGAACCACACACGCTTCCCGATTGGATCCTCGTCTGGCCAGAACCTCTGCGCCGCGGCTTCGTTGATGACAACGACAGCGGGACTGCCGGCTCGATCTCTCTCTTCGAGGCCGCGTCCACGAATGATCGGCACGCGCAGCGTCTTGAAGTGATTCGGTGAGACGTAATGCCGGAGCACCGAGGGTGCGTCTGCTGGAGTCGCGAGTGGCCGGCCCACGATTCGCAAGGACGCGTTCGCGCACTGCGTGGACAGCGGCGCGCAACCGTCCACCGTTGCGGCCTCCACTCCCGGCACGCGCGCGATCTGCTCCAGGACGCGATCGAGCAGTGCCGGGGCCCTGGTCGTGTCGTACTTCACCTCCGACGGGCGGATCATGAAGGTGACCAACCCGTCCGGATCGAATCCCAGGGGCGTGTGACGCAGGCGGGCATAACTGCTGAGCAGCAGACCGCAGCCAACCAGCAGCACCACCGCGAGGCACACCTGAAGGCCAACGATCGCTTCGCGAAGAGCCAACCGTGCGGGGCCACGGGACGCGCCACCACCTCCTGCCTTCAGATCGGCTGCGATCGCGATCCGCGTGGAACGGAGCGCGGGCAGCAGAGCAAACAGAAGAACGGTGCACGCGCAGATGGCGAACGTGAACGCGAAAAGGCGCCAATCCACGGTCGGTGTCGCGAATTCGCCGACGGCTCCATAGAAATTGCGGCCGCGGGCGAGCGTGGCAGGAATGCGCAGGAACGGCATGATCCAGGCCGTCACGACGAGGGTGAGCCCACCCGCAGCGGCAGCGAGGACGCCCCCTTCGATGAGCATCTGCCGAACGAGACGTGCGCGGTCCGATCCAATCGCCAGCCGGATCGCAATCTCGCGCCGCCGGCCTGCGGCTCGACCGACGAGCAGGCCGGCGACGTTGGCGCAGGCAATCAGGAGGAGCAGGGCGGCCGCAGCCCCCAGCAGCATCAAGGCGCGGCGCGTGGCGACGTCGATCCGCGCATCGTTCAACGTCATGGCCGTGGCCGAGAACTCGTCCTGGGGTGTGTCGGCTTCGCTCGCCTGCTCCGCATGAATCCGAGCGCCGACAATCGCCAGCTCCGCGCGAGCCGAGTCGATCGTGACGTCGCGACGCAACCGTCCTATCACCGTGATGAAATTCTGATTCGTGGTGAGGTAGTCGCGATACGTGACGAGCGGAGCAACCGTGGCGGGTATCCAGGCCTGCGCAAGCCCCGACACGCCATTGAAACCGCGCGCCGCGACGCCGACGACGGTCAGCGCGATCCCATTCAGTTCCAACGGAGAGCCGACGACATCCTCGATTCCACCAAACCTCCGTTGCCACACGTCGTAGCCGATGACGACCGAAGACGATGGGGCTCCAACGATCCCGTCGCCCTCGACGAAACCACGGCCCGAGACGAGCGGCGCACGCATCACGCCGAGGTAATCTGTGGATACGATCTCGACCGCAAGTGGCTCCGGGCGGCTGGAACCGGTCACGGTCACGACATTGTTGGAACTCGTGGCGACGCCCTCGAACGATCGGGCATATCGTTTCAGCAACTGAAAGCGCGGCCACGACCAGCGGTGCCGCAGCTCCCCTTCGCGCGGCGTGCGCTGTGTGATGTTCAGCACGGCCAGGCGGTCCGCATCGGCAAAGGGAGGCCTGCGAAGCATTGCGGCATCGACGAGGCTGAAGATCGCCGCGGAGCTTCCAATGCCGAGCGTGAGGGAGAGGAGCGCTGCGGCGGTGAACACCGGCATGCGCCGAAGCGTCCGCACGGCGTATCGCAAGTCGTGGAGCATCGACACTGCAGTCCTCTGATTCGGACGCGAGTCAGTGAAGCACGCAACCCGAGCGAGACGGCATGTGCAGCCCTGCCCCGCCATTCGCCGTCCCGACCGTACGCACACCTCCAGGCGGCTCCCTGGCGCTCTCACTGCTCGGGGCCGTCGTTCCGGGCGGGGAGCGGCTAAGGACCCGTCCGCGAATACGTGTGCCACTCTGACCGCCGATGCATCCCGCCTGGCTGCGTTGCTCGTCGCTTACATACTGCCGGTATGCGCGCTCCTCGCGCCTGGCCATGCGGGCGCCTCGACGCCCAGAGTGGCACACTCATTCGCGAACGGATCCTAACCGAGCAGCTGCTCCAGCTCGTCCGGGCCGCTGCTGGCGGCCGCCGGTCTCGATGCTGCATGTGTGCGGTGACGTTGTGCCGCAGCTCTCCAGGTGACGATTCTCATGCGGGGTTGATTCCGCCTATTCTAATGGGCATGGTTACGGGCACCCAAACATCGGCGAATCGAATGGATCTCAGGGGTAAGGTGGCGGTCGTCACCGGCGGGTCGCGCGGGATCGGGCTGGCGATCGCGGCGGCGCTGGCGAAGGGGGGCAGCAGGGTCGTGATCACGGGCCGCGATCAGCAGCAGCTCGAGGCGGCGAGCCGCGAAGTCCAGAGCGCGGCCGCAGACCGCGACTCGGTGCACGTCGTCAGAGCCGACGTCCGGGGCGCTCGCGAAGCCGCCGGCGCGATTGACACGGCCGTCCGGAAGTACGGTGGCCTCGACGTGCTGATCAACAATGCGGGCGTGGGCCTCTTCGCCGACGTTGCGGACATGTCGGTTTCGGATTGGGACCAGGTCATCGAAACGAACCTGAGCGGCGTGTTCTACTGCTGCCACGCGGCGATTCCACATCTTCGAAGCCGGGGCGGCGGGTGGATCATCAACATCAGCAGCCTCGCGGGGAAGAACTCGTTCACGGGGGGGGCCGCCTACTGTGCGTCGAAGGCCGGTCTCAACGCGTTCAGCGAGTCGCTGATGCAGGAAGTGCGTCAGGAGAACATACGCGTGAGCTATATCATGCCCGGGTCGGTGTCCACCGGTTTCTCGGGACGCGGCAAGAGCGGCGAGGCCGACTGGAAAATCGCTCCCGAGGACATCTCGGAAATCGTCGTCGACTTGATAACGTTTCCTGCGCGCAGCCTGCCGAGCCGCATCGAGCTGCGGCCATCACGCCCCCGGAAATGAGCGTCGTGGATCAGTCGATCGCGCATTACAACCTCCTCGAGCACCTCGGTGCCGGCGGCCTGGGAGACGTGTACCGCGCGCGAGACACGAAGGTCGGCCGGACGGTCGCGCTCAAGCTACTGCCTGCGGAGACGCCTGGCACGCCCGCGCGCGGCGAGGCGTTCGCCGCCGCAATCCGCGAAGCCTCGACGCTTTCGCACCCGAACATCGCGACGCTCTTCGATGCAGGCGAATATGCGGCCCGGTCGTATCTGGCGTACGAGTTCGTCTCGGGTGTGACGCTCAAGCAGGAGATCGGCGGCCGCGCGGTCAATCCGCGTCGCGCGTTGGAGCTGGGAATCCAGATAGCCGACGCGCTCGCCGAGGCGCACGCGCGGGACATCATCCACGGGGACATTCGCCCCGAGACGATCATGGTTACGGCCAAGGGCAGCGCCAAGGTGCTGGACTTCGGCCTCTCTCCGTGGACGTCAGGCGGCCAGGCCCGTGCGGCGGCAGCGTCAGCGCCTGATGGCCTGCCGCCAGGTGCTCCGCCGGTCGCTCCGTACTTGTCGCCCGAACAGGCTCTGGGAAGCCCGATCGACGCGAGGAGCGATCTGTTCTCGCTCGGCGCGGTGCTCTACGAGATGCTCACGGGCCGCCTGGCATTCGGGCCGCTGCCCTCTGCGGTGCTCAACGTCATCCGCCTCGCGCCGCCGCGTCTGTCGGCGGTCAACCCTCACCTGCCTGCGGAGCTGGACGCGATCGTCGGACGAGCGCTCTCGAAGGACCTGGACGGCCGCTATCAGAGCGCCGCGTCGTTCGGCGCGGAACTGCGCAGCGTCGCCGCCGTGCTGGACCTGCGAGCCGGCGAACCCTCGCCAGCCGACCTGCTGCCCCTCGACGACGAACCCCCCAGCCGCAGCTGGATCTTCGTGGTGCTCCTCGTCCTCGCCTTCGCCGCCGCCTGGTGGTTCTGGGGGTGATACTTGCTTTCGCCGTCCGCCCTCCGCCGCTGCACTGAGCCAGGCCGCGGCCGAGCGCTCACAGCTGATAGCTCTGATACCGCGATCACCTTCCCTGGGCGGCCGGATCTGGCCCGACACCGTGTCGCCACTGTGCAGGTCGACCTTCTGTTCCGGGTCTGACAAAGCAGCGCTGCCGCCCGGATGACCGCGCGTAGTTCAGGCCACTCCGGCGCGCTCGGCGCGATGCTCGCGTCGTACGACCGGAACACCTAATCGTCGCGCAGCGCCACCGCTGGATCCAGTCGAGTAGCGCGCCAGGCCGGCGCGAAACTCGCGGCGAGCGCGACGGTGATCAGCACGGTGGTGCCCACGACGATGCTCCAGGGATCCGTTGCCTCGATGCCGTGCAGTTGGTTCTGCAGCAACCGGCCGGCGGCCAGGCCTCCCGCGATCCCCAGGATCGCCCCCACCAATGCGAGCCTGACACCCTTGCCGAGCAGCAGCCAGAGCACCTGCCGGCGGTCGGCGCCGAGCACGACGCGGAGGCCGATCTCCCGCGTTCGCCGCGCCGTGACCAGCGACACGACCCCGTGCACACCGACGGCGCCGAGCGCCAGTGCCAGCAGCGCAATCGCGAATCCGATCCAGGCGTTGCGACGATCTTCGTACAGGAGGAGATTCATATGTTCGGCGAACGAGCTGACGGCGAGGACCGGAATCGCCGGATCGATCTCGGCGAGGCGTTGCTTGACCGATCCGCCGACGGCCGCCGTGTCGCCCTGCGCTTCCACGAGGAGAAGGCCGAACGCCTGCTGATCCTGCGCGTACGGCACATAGACGTACATCTCGGGCGCCTCGAACAGGCCGCCGATCCGGATGTCCTCGGCAACACCCACGATCTCCCGATCGATCGGCCGCGCCCGACCCATGCGAATCCGCTTGCCCAGTGGGCTCTCGCCGGGCCATAACCGGCGCGCCATCGCGTCGCTGATGACCGCGACGGCCGCGCTGTCGGGCCGATCGACGTCACCGATGCCGCGACCGCTCAGAATGCTGGTGCCCATCACCTCGAAATAGTCCGGCCCGACCATCGTGTACCGGATATCGAAGGCGTCCTTGCCCGGAGGCGGTTCCTTCCCGGGAATCACGAAAGAGGCGCTCCATCCCGCTTCGTTGCCCTGGCCGGGCAGCCGGATGCCGTAGCTGACGCGTTGCACACCGGGAGCCGTGGCTGCGCTGCGGCGCGCCGACTCCAAGTACCGGTATGTCGCATCGTGGTCGTACCCCTTCAAGCCAGGGACGACGTAGAAGGTCGCGACGTTTCTGCGCATGTCGAAGCCCGGTTCGACGGCCAGGCTGTAGGCAAAGCTCCGGACCAGCAGGCCCGCGGCAATGATGACCACGCCGCTCATGGCGATCTCGCTGACGACGAGGACGTCGCGAAGCTGCACGCCGCGGCCGCTCCCCGCCACGGTCGGCGCCTGGCTCTTCAACCCGCTCGTGATATCCGTGCGCGAGCTGCGCCAGGCAGGCACGATGCCCACCAGGGCCGTGGCCAACGCGGCGAGCAGCGCAGCAAAGGCAAGCAGTCGTGTATCGACCCTGACGTCGAGTGTCATCGCGAACCGTGCGCCCGGGGGGAGCAGCGCCGGAAACAACGAGATCAGCCAGGAGGCGAGCAGCACACCGGCCGCAGCCGCCGCCAGCGAAACCAGGGCGCTTTCCAGGAGCATCTGCCGGAGCAGGTTCAGACGTGTGGCGCCGAGCGCCGCCCGGAGGGCCATCTCGCGACGCCGCCCTTCCCCCCTCGCGAGCGTCAGGTTGGCGACGTTCGCGCACGCGATCAGGAGCACGAGCCCCACGAGCGCGAGAAACACGGTGCCCTGCCTGGTCTCCCTGCGCGTGGCGTCGCGCTGGCTCTGAACGACCAACCGGGCGTCCTGATAGGCGCGCGCATCGCGGGCCCGCCATCGCGAGAGGACCACGTCGAGGCCGGCGGCCGCCTGAGCGACGTCCGCGGTATCGGACAGCCGCGCTACGATCTCGAACCAGCGGTGATTCCGATCGTCGAGCTCGGCCCGGAGGCCCGCCACCACGAACGGCGCCTGCGCCGTCGTCACCCAGAAATGGGTCCGCACGGTCCGGTCAAGCCCGACGAATCCGGGCGCCGTCACGCCAATCACCGTGAACATCGTGCTGTTCAACTGGACGGTGCGGCCGATGATGTCGGACGGCGAGCCGAGGCGCTGCCACACCTCGTGGTTGATCACCGCCTGCGGCGTGGTCGCGTCGGATCGATCGTCGGCGTCCGTGAATCCCCGGCCCAGGTGCATCGGAATGCCCAGCGACGGAAAGTAGCGGCCCGAGACGTAGTGGATGATCTGGAGCTGCGCGTCGCCGTTGTGGTTGAGCGTGACGCCGCGCTGGCCGATCGCCATGACGTCCTGGAAGGCCGGGACGCTCCGCTCGAGATCCAGGAACTCCTGATAGGAGAGCACGCTGAACCGCGAGCCGGGGGACTCGAGGCGCACGTCGACGAGCCGGTCTGGATCGGCGATCGGCAGCGGGCGGAAGTACACCGCATCCAGGAGACCGAACATGGCGGCGTTGACGCCGATCCCCACCGCGACGGTAAGTATCGCCAGCACCGTGTATCGCGGCTGCCGGACGAGGATTCTGAGCGCGTAGGCAAGGTTCTTCATGGCACCCTCTGCACCTTGGACGGATCAGGTTCCGGATCGGTTTAGGTTTGTCCGGATTGCCGGAAATCCGGCAGCATCCGTTCGCGACGACCCAGACTGCAACTTCGGCGCCCTCCTGTTGTGTCTTTTTCGCGCTCCGATGAGCGCCTGGCGGGCCGCAGAAGCGAGGATGCCGGGCCGTCTCAGCTCACCGCTCGGCGAATGGCCCGTTCCATCCGCCGCAGTCGGTGACGAACGCCTGCCGGGGTGCTACGATCCGCGCCGCCACGTACTTCCGGAGGTGCACGTGCAAACACCTGCGACCGCAACGCTGATCGTCGTCGTCGGGCTTGCAGCGCTGGCGCAGTCCCCTGGACCTGAACGCGACGCGCTCATCGCGCGGGCCAAATCGTTCGAGCTGCCAACGAAGTACGTGCCGCCTCCGGGTAATCCGCTCGAGCACCACGCGGCGGGTTTCGCCAAGGTCATGTGCTCGGCGGTGTTCATCACGGGCCTGGAGCCCGATTTCGCCGCGGAGAACGTCGGCTACTTCACGGCGCCGTACGCGGAGCGAGCGAAGCTCGGAAGGCCGAGGGTCGACCGCGATCATAAAGCAGTGCAGGTCGCGGTGCCGAATGGCGCCACTCGTACTTCGAGGCGTTTCGGCGACCAGGGCTGCATTACGCTGCCGATCGGGGCGAGCAATGTGCGCTTCAGGCCCGTGTCGGTGCCCCGCAGGCTTCCCGACGCGAAGACGACGCCGTGGCCGCTGGGCGATCTCTTGCCGAACGACGCGCCGCCTGCGGACGTGGACATGGCAAAGGTGAAGCAGGCGGTCGATGCTGCGTTCGATCCGGTGGAAGGGATGACGGCAGCATTCGTGGTGACCCACAAGGGCCGCCTCATCGGCGAGCGCTACGGCCACGGCATCACACAGACGACGCCGCTCGAAAGCTGGTCGATGGGGAAGAGCGTCACTGCGACGATGATGGGTATCCTGATCCAACAGGGTGTCTATACGCTCGACCAGCCGGCCCCGATCCCTGAGTGGCAGAGGGAGGGCGACGCGCGCGCGAAGATCCGCATCAGGGACATCCTCAACATGTCGAGCGGTATCCGGATCCGCGCACCACAGGACCCGGATTACGACCCGTCGCTCGGGTATCCCGATCATTTGTACCTCTATACGGGCACCGTGAACTCGTTCCAGTACGCGGCGTCCCGGCCGCAGCAGTGGCCGCCGGCGACGATCGGCCGGTACCGCAACACCGATCCCGTGCTCACGAACTATCTGATCCGCCTCGGCGTGGAGAAGCGCGGCGACGAGTACCTCACGTTTCCGCAGCGGGCGCTCTTCGACAGGATCGGCGTGCAGACCATGGTGCTCGAAACGGATCCGTACGGAAATTTCCTGACGCAGGGTTACGAGCTCGCATCAGGACGCGACTGGGCCCGGCTCGGCAACCTCTACCTGCAGGGAGGCGTCTGGAACGGTCAGCGCATCCTGCCCGAGAGCTTCGTCAAGTTCGTGAGCACCATCGCGCCCGCGTGGCAGGCGGACAAGCGTCCGGTCTACGGCGGCTTCTTCTGGATCAACGGCGACGGCGGGCTACCGGTGCCGAAGGATGCATACTACATGGCCGGCGCCGGGGGTCAGACGACGCTCATCATCCCGTCGCACGACCTGGTGGTCGTTCGCCTCGGGCATTTCAAGGGCGCCCACGCGGGCGGTGAGGCGTTCGAGCGCGCGCTCGCGCGGCTGATGGAGGCGGTGCCGGCTGCGCCGACGTCCAGTCCGCGCTAGCTACCAGATCACCTTGATCATCCCCGACGCACGGATGTCCCCGTCGCGAGTGATGAGCGGAAGCTCGAGCGCCCTGGCGGCGGCGCACATCAGCGCATCGAAGGGGTCGCGGTTGACACGGGCCTCGTCAGCCAGGAACATTTGCGCCGGGGTCAGGTCGTACGGCTGATACGCCGGATTGCTGAACAGGTCGTCGAAGAACCCTCGTACGGAACGTGGCAGGTTGATGCAGTGCAGTGCAAGCGCCAGCACGAGGAGCTGGAAGAGTGGACTCGAACGTGATTCCTCAAAAGCCCAGGCGCTGTCGCCGAGAACCCAACTCGGAACTCAGAACTCAAAACTCAGAACTCAGAACTCAGAACTCAGAACTACTCGCAACACCTCCGTATCCACGTTCGCTCCGGAGAGCACGACGGCCACACGGCGTCCACTGCTCCTGATCTTTCCGGCGAGAAGCGCCGCTACACCGACCGCGCCTGCGCCTTCCGCGACGAGGCGCTCGCGCTCGACGATCCCCTGCATCGCCGCGCGCAGATCACTTTCGCCGACCGTGACAATCCCGCGGACGTGACGTTGAACGATGTCGAACGTGGCCGTATCCGGATCGAGGTTGCCCGCCAGGCCGTCGGCGAGCGTGGCGCTCACATCGATGGCCACGATATGTCCGGCCGCGAGGCTTCGTGTGAATGGCTGCGACGCTTCGACCTCGACACCGATGACCCGTGTAGACGGCGTGATGGCGGCTGCTGCCAGGGCGATCCCGCTGACGAGCCCGCCGCCGCCCACGGGCACCACGATCGCGTCGAGGTCCATTGCGTCGGCCAGGATCTCCAGGCCGACCGTGCCGGCTCCGGCGATGACGTCAGGGTGGCTGTACGGCGAAATGTATGTCGCGCCTTCCCGCGCGGCATGCTGCTTCGCCTCGCGCTCTGCGGAGTCGTAGTCGCGGCATGGCTTCAAATCGACACCCAATGCCAGAATTGCATCGAGCTTGCTTCGCGGCGCGGACTCGGGCACGTAGACCGTCAGGGGAATACCAGCGGCGGTGGCCGCGTACGCCAGCGCACGGCCGTGATTGCCTGCGGAGGCCGTGACGAGGGGGGCCGGCGGCCCGGGCGCGGCCTTCAGCCGTTCCACGACGTTCAGCGCTCCACGAACCTTGTAGGAGAAGGTGGGCTGGAGGGTTTCGAGCTTGAGGAGCACGTGGCTCCCCGTCAGATCGCTGAGCCAGTGAGACTGACGCAGCGGCGTCCGCAGAACCCGCCCTTCGATGCGTCGCGCTGCCGCCTCGATATCTGCGATGGTGGTCAGGGCTTCGTCGTCCTGTCCGTCGAGAGAATCTCTGCCAGGTTGCCTGCGAACGTGGAGCGCGCCATGATCTCGTCGGCGCCGGCGCGGCGCGCGGCCTCGATTGTGGACGCGTCCACGTGCGAGACGAACCCGAGCGCCGGAATGCCTACCAGCGCAGGGTCCTTCTTCATCGCGGCAATCGTCTCGATGGGGTTCGTCTTGCCGCTGTTCAGGTCGAAGATCGCGAGCGATGGTCTCAGCATCCGTGCCTGCTCGAGAATCTCCGCCTGGGACCGCGCAAACGTCAGCTCCACGCCCGCCTGTTTCGCAGTCGCCCGGATCTTCGAGCTGAAAAGCAGGTCATCTACAGCGACTAGAATCATGAGCAAAGCTACCAGCTACCAGTTACCAGCGACAGTTTCCAGTTCCCAGTTTCCAGCCACGGACTACGGCATGATCACAGCAATAGTACGATAACCGAATGATCATCGAGACCAGGGCCGTCGAGCCATTCATGAAGAACGGGTTCGTGCTCGGGTGCGAGGAGACGCGCGAGGGTGTGCTCGTCGATCCGGGCGAGGAAGTGGACTTGCTGCTCCAGGCGGCTGAGACGCATCGACTGTCCATCCAGCACATCCTGTTGACGCACGCGCACATGGACCACATCACGGGCGTGGCGCACGCGAAGAAGGCGCTGGGCGTCCCGATCTGGCTCCACGAAGCCGACAACTTCCTGTATCGAGCGGTCGTGCAACAGGGCCTGGCGTTCGGCTTCCATATCGATCCGCAGCCGCCGGTCGATTCGTTCTACGAGAACGAGGGTCCAATCCGGTTCGGGCTGCACGGAGCGTGGGTCCATCACACGCCGGGCCACTGTCCCGGCGGGGTCTGCCTGGCGGTCGGGCGTGTGGACGAGATGAAGCGGACGCTGTTTGTCGGGGACACGCTCTTTGCGGGCTCGATAGGCAGGACCGACCTTCCGGGCGGCGACTACGATACGCTGCTGCGCTCGATCCGGGACGTGCTGTTTCGGTTTCCCGACGACACGGTCGTGTACCCGGGCCACGGCGAGCGCACGACCATCGGGCGGGAGAAACGAACGAATCCGTTCCTGGGGTCGGACCGGGGTCAGACCGGGATCTGACCCCGGGGCCCCAAGTCTATCGCCGCGGCTTCACTTCGAGGTTGTTCACGACGTCCTTCACGCCCGCCACGGTCTTGACGCGCGCGGTGACGCGATCCTTGATTTCCTGCGACGGCGCGTCGCCGGTGATGGTCACGACGCCGGCCTCGGAGTTGAAGTTCAAGTCGAGGGTGTCGAGGTCCCACTCGTTGTCTTCCTTGAATGCGCGTCCGAGCTGATCCTCGATCTGGTCGTCCAACGACTCGACGTTGGTCCCCTCGACCTTCACTTCGTTGACGACGCGGCCGCTCGTGCCGACCACCTGCTGTGCGAGCTCTTCGGCTCGCGCCTTGTCGGCGGCGTTCTCGACTTCGCCGCTGAGCACCAACTGTCTCTCTTCGGCTTTCCAGTCGGCATTCACGTCGCCAAGCTTTGCCTGCTCCAGGGACTCGTTGACTCGGGACTGATAATCGGGCGTGTCGCTGCGTTCACACGCCGTGACGAACGGCGCCGCCGCGACTAGCGCCACAGCTACCCACGAACTGAACAATCTCTTCACACTGGCCTCCTCTGAAAGCATCCGCAGGTGAGGAGAGCAAGGAGCTCGCCAGTCCGCCTGAGCCATTGGACGGAATGGATGAGATCGGGCCGGGTATTAGAACCCGTCCGCGGGTCCTTACTGCCGCGTCACGACCAGCTCGACAGCGCCGAGCTTGATGCGATCGCCGCTTTGCAGCGTGGCGCGCTCCACGCGCTGGCCGTTCACGAACGTGCCGTTCGTGCTGTCGAGGTCCACCACTTCGAGCTCCGCGGCTCCCGCGCTCAGGCGGCAATGCAGCCGCGAGACCAGGGTGGCGTCGACGATGAAGTCAGCGCCGGCGGCGCGCCCGATGGTCTTGATGTTCCCGGGACGGATCCGGTAGGAGATTGGCGATGCTGCGCCGTCTTCAGTGCTGAGTACCCACATCCGAGTCGTATTATGCGGCCTCTTTCACCGCCGTGATGAGATCCGTGATCGCCTTCTTGCCGTCGGCGAAGTACATGAGCGTGTTGTCCGCCGCGAACAGCGGATTCGGAATGCCCGCGAAGCCGGGGCTCAGGCTGCGTTTGATCACGACGACCGTGTGCGCCTTGTCCACGTCGAGGATCGGCATGCCCGCAATCGGGCTCTGCGGGTCGGTCCTCGCCAGTGGGTTGACCACGTCGTTGGCGCCGATGACGAGAGCGACGTCGGTCTGCTGGAACGTCGGGTTGATCTGGTCCATCTCCTTGAGCTTGTCGTATGAGATGTCCGCCTCGGCGAGCAGGACGTTCATGTGACCGGGCATGCGCCCGGCCACGGGATGGATCGCGAACTCGACTTCTGTACCGCGCGCTTCCAGCAGGTTTACCAGGTCCCGCACGGCGTGCTGCGCCTGCGAGACGGCCAGACCGTAGCCGGGGACGATGACGACCCGCCCCGCCCCGTCGAACAGCATGGCGATCTCTTCAGCCGACGTGCTCTTCACCTTCCCGCCATACACATCGTCCGCCTTCGGGCCGCCCTCGCCGCTGCCGATATGGCCCAACAGGACGTTCGCGAGCGAGCGGTTCATCGCCTTGCACATGATCTGCGAGAGGATGATGCCCGAGGCGCCGACGAGCGATCCCGTGATGATGAGGCCGTCGTTGTCCAGCACGAAGCCGGTCGCCGCGGCGGCGAGCCCGGAGTACGAATTGAGCAGGGCGATCGCGACGGGCATGTCGGCGCCTCCGATCGGGATCGAGAGGAGCACGCCGGCAACCGACGCGATCACCACGACGATCCAGTAGATCGGGACGCGTGCGGACGCGTCGCCGGTGACGAGCCAGTAGCTCAGAACCAGGCAGGCGGCGGCGAGCACGGCGTTGAGCGGCTGCTGCCCGGGGAAGTGAATGGGCTTGCTCGGCAGGAACGTCTCCTGGAGCTTGTCGAACGCCACCAGGCTGCCCCAGAACGTGACGGCGCCGATGATGCCGGAGGCGGCCGTCGCAACCAGCAACTGGATCGACGGAAACGCCCCCGCGTCGCTCAGCGCGGCCCCCGCCACCAGCACCGACGCGCCGCCGCCGAAGCCGTTCAGCAGCGCCACCATCTGCGGCATCGCCGTCATCTGGATCTTCAGCGCGAGAATGGCGCCCAGGACCGAGCCAATCAGGATGGCGGCGAAGATCAAGGCGAAGGCCTGCGCTCCGCCGCCAAGGACGATGCGGTCCAGCAGCGTGGCGACAATCGCGATCAGCATGCCGACCGCGCCGAGGAGGTTGGCGCGGACGGCAGTCTTCGGATGCGCCAGGCCCTTGAGGCCGAGGATGAAGAGCACCGCGGCGACGAGGTATGCGAGGTTGATCAGCGACTGGTTCACACCTCAATCCTTCCGCTTGAACATGCCCAGCATCCGGTGGGTGACCAGGAAGCCGCCGACGACGTTGATTGTGGCAAGCACCACGGCGATGAAGCCCAGAATCGTCGAATACGGATTCGGCGTGGCGACCGAGAGCATCGCCCCGACGATCGTGATGCCCGAGATGGCGTTCGAGCCCGACATCAGGGGCGTGTGCAGCAGGGGAGGCACCTTGCTGATGATCTCGAAGCCGATGAAGATGGCCAGCACGAAGACGATCAGGGCCGAGACGAATTGATCCATGGCGGTTACCCCAGCAGCTCCTTCACGCGCGGATGCACCACGGCACCGCCGTGTGTCAGCAGCGTCTCCCGCGTGATCTCGTCCTCCTGATTGATCGGCAGGGCGGTCCCCTTGCCGCCGTCCTTGCCCAGCAGATGGAGCAGGAACGTGATGATGTTCTTCGAGTACATCTGGCTGGCGTGATACGGCACGAGCGCGGCAGGGTTCGACGGCCCGAGGATCGTGACGTCCTTGTGCACGACGCGCTCGTCGGGCGTCGTCAGCTCGCAGTTGCCGCCGCGCTCGGCCGCGAGGTCGATGACGACCGACCCGGGCTGCATCGCTTCGATCATCTCGGTGGTGATGAGCACCGGCGCGCGCTTGCCCGGGATCAGGGCGGTCGTGATCACCACGTCGCTCGCGGCCACCACCTTCAGCATCATCTCGCGCTGACGGCGATAGAACGACTCGTCCTGCGCCTTCGCGTAGCCGCCCTTGTCCTCGGCGTCGGCGGACTCGAGGGGCAGTTCCACGAATTTCGCGCCAAGGCTCTGGACCTGCTCCTTGACCGCTGGCCGGACGTCGTAGGCTTCGACCTTCGCGCCGAGGCGCCGGGCCGTGGCGATGGCCTGGAGCCCCGCCACGCCCGCGCCGACGATGAACACGCGGGCCGGGGAGATGGTGCCCGCGGCCGTCATCAGCATGGGGAACATGCGGGGCAGCGCGTCGGCCGCGAGCAGCACGCCCTTGTATCCGGCGATCGTGGCCATCGAGGAGAGAGCGTCCATGCTCTGCGCGCGGGTGATGCGCGGCATCAGCTCCATGGAGAAGAGCGTAAGACCTCGTCCGGCGGCGTCCTGGATGGCTCGAGGCGAGCCGAGTGGATCGGCGAACCCGATCACGGCCTGCCCCGATCGCGACGCACCGTCCGAAGACGCAGCGTGAACCGTGAGCAGGATTTCGGACGTGCGCAATACATCGGATCGGCTCTGAATCTCTGCGCCGTGCGCTACGTAGACGGCATCAGGGAACCCGGCCGCCACGCCGGCGCCGGTTTCGATCGCGACCTGAAGACCCGCCTTGGTTAGGGCCTGAACGCCGGTAGGAATGACGGCAACGCGCGTCTCGCCCGGGAAGATTTCTCGTGGGATGCCAACCTTCATCGCGTGGAAGTCTATCTCAAGTGTGGACTTCAGCCTTCATCCTTCAGCCTTCATCCTGTCCATCAGCCAACCGGCAACCACCCGCGAGACCTCGGGCGAGATCTTCTTTTCCTGCAGCTGCCCGTACTCCTGGACCTCGCCGGTCTTCGCCGGTGCCAGCAGGTGGTTGATGCCCGGTATGCGCACCACCTGGACCGGGGGAGACTTCTTCCGCGCCTTCGCGAGCTCGCCGAGCGTGTCAGCATGGTGCGGGGGCACCTGAACGTCGAGGTCTCCGTGGACGATGAGGATCGGTTGATTGATCCGAGGCATGATCGCGGACGGATCGAACGTCAGCAGGCTGCGGAACCATGGCGTGTCCGCCTGCCGCCGAAGCTCCTCCGGGACGCCCTCCCAGTTCTCTCCCGACATCACGGCCTGCTGAATCTGCTGCTGGAGCGCCACTTTTGCCTTGCGCTCGTCCTCGGGGGCGTTCAGCAGCGCGAGCTGATGCCGCTGCTGCTCGAGGATCAACTCGGCGCCGGTGGTTCCGGCCGCGGAAATGAGCACGAGCGACTTGATCTTCTTCTCGCGGGCCGCCGCCAGCATGGCGACCATGGCGCCTTCACTGTGGCCCGCGACCGCGAGCCACCGCTTGTCCACGTCCTTGCGCTTCTCGAGCCATTTCACCACGGCGACCAGGTCCTCGGCGTAGTCCTGCAGCGTAGCCGTTTCGGTCCGCCCGCCACTCTGGCCGACGCCGCGCTTGTCGTAGCGGAGCACAACGAAACCCTTCGCGGCGAGTGCCCCGGCCAGCTGGGTGAAGATCGGGATTCCAGCGACGGTCGCGTCGCGATCCACGGGGCCCGATCCCGCCACCAGCACGACGGCCGGATGTCGACGACGCCCGGCCTCCGGGGGCTGTGTGAGCGTGCCGGCGATGGAGAATCCGTTGCCGGGGATCGTGACGTCGCCGTCGGTCGGGTTCCTCTCCCCCTGCGTTCTCACGGCAACGCTCGCGAGGTCGTTACGCACGACCGACAAGGCCGCGGCCGGAATGTCCAGCCGGGCGAAGCGGGACTTGTCGTCGACCGCCACGGTTGCCTCCAGCGCACCGCCGGGATTGGCGATGGAGACGTCGAACTTCCTGAGCGTGACGGTTCCGCCAGGGGTGGAAACCGCCTCGGTCGTGACGGCTTTCACAGTCAGCTTTACTTCGGCCTGGGGTACGACGTAGACAGGCAGTTCGGCGCCCGCCTCGACCGCGGCGAGCCGCGCGGCCAACCCCTCGTAGGCGCCGAAGAACTGGTTGGGGATTGGCACGGTGCGGGCGGAAATCTGATCGGTCTTCGTGCTCGTGACGCCGTTCTGCGTGATCTCGTTGATGGCCGTCGTGACGCCGAACGACGTGGAGAGCCCAAGTTTCCTCGTCTCCTGCGTCGCCTCGATCCGTAGATCGATGGGCTGCCAGTCGGCGCCGTACTTCAGCTCGAATCGGTTGATGGTCAGGTCGCCGACACGGCCCGTGGACGTGACGATCCAGTCCGATCCCGATCGCGCCACCGCGGTCTGCACCAGCCCGGCGTCGTCGCCGCGCACGAACACCGTGAAGGAGGCCGGACCCGCGACCGGCGCCGGGGCGGCCTGGGGCGCCTGCGCAGCTGCGCCTGCGGCGATTGAGAGCAGCAGAAGCGCAGCGGTACAATGTCGGGGGATCTGCATCTTCTGAGAATATCAGCAGCCGAGCCATGTTTTCACACGCCGGATATCGCGTGCTCACCCAGGGGGCGGGATGGCTCCAACGCGTCGAGCGCGGACGCCTGCGCCTGACGGGAGCCGACCGCCGGAGCTACCTGCAGGGGATCCTGACCAACGACATCACGGCGCTCACGCCGGGAACAGGCTGCTACGCGGCGATGCTGACGCCGCAAGGCCGCATGCTTGCCGATATGCGCGTGCTCGAGCTCGGCGATGCGCTGCTGATCGATCTCGATCGGAGCGCGACGCCCGACATCCGCGAGCGGTTCGATCGCTTCATTTTCAGCGAAGACGTCGTGGTCGCCGACGAATCGGATAATCTGGTCCAGCTGGGGATATACGGACCGCGTGCAGGATCCGTGCTGACGGAAGCGCTCTCGCGGCTCTCCTCGGATGATGCTGCGCGAGCTGCGGCCTCCGCGCTCGGCCGCCTCGGCCTTTTTCACAACACAAACTGGCGCAGCGAACGCGTCTCGCTCGTCGCGGCTGGCAGCGACGATTTCGGGATCGAGGGGTTCGAGCTGTTCATCGAGTCTGGGGGCGCCGATGCCGTGACCCGTGCACTCCTTGCGGCTGGCGCCGTGCAGGTGGATCAGGCAACGGCCGATGTCTGCCGGATCGAGGCCGGGCGTCCGTTGTTCGGCGTGGACATGGACGAGCACACGATCCCGCTCGAGGCGGGGATCGAGGACCGCGCAATCAGCCTGACGAAGGGCTGCTACGTCGGCCAGGAGATCATCATCCGCGTGCTGCATCGCGGGCACGGCCGCGTGGCCCGCAGGCTGACAGGGCTGCTCGTGGACGGGGCCGTGCCGTCCCGCGCCGATCGGATACGCGCGGGCGAGCGCGAGGTCGGGGTCGTGACAAGCGGCGCGGAATCGCCGTCACTGGGCCGCCCCATCGCGCTCGGCTACGTGCACCGCGAGCATACGGAGCCTGGCGTGCAGCTCACCATCGTCCACGGCGACCGAACGCTCGCCGCCACCGTCGCGACCCTCCCCTTCGTCCCTCGTCAGGCCGAACCGGCACGGCCCTGAAGCCATTCGATCAGCTCGGCGTCGGCCGGCGGGAACTCGAGCCGGCCGAGATCGTCGCGATCGGCCCACCGCACTTCCTGGCCGATGAGCGGCACCGGTTCACCGGCGAGCTCGCAATCGAAGAAGTGGAGCTCGACGGTTCGATCGGGGTAGTCATGGGCGACCTCGAGGATCTTCCGGCCGACCCTGACGCCGACGCCCAGCTCTTCGGCGATCTCGCGGCGCAGGCACGCCTCCTGTGGCTCTCCCGGCTCGCACTTGCCGCCCGGAAACTCCCAATAGCCTTCGAGGTGAACGCCGCGCGGGCGGCGCGTGACCAGGAACGTGCCGCCCCGCCGTACGACGGCCGCCGTGACCACGATCCTGGGACGGCCGCTCACACCGCGGGCCGCTCGTTGTCGGGATTGAACGGATACGCTGCGCAGTCCCGCCTCATCGGGCAAATGAGGCACCTGGGTTTCCGCGCAACGCACATCGTGGCGCCGAAATCCATGAGCGCCTGATTGAAGTCGAAGACGTGGCGCCGCGGGAGCACGGCGCGGGACAGGGCCCAGAGGTGTCTGCGCATCGCGTGCGCTTTCGGATGGCCCCGGCCCACGAAGACGCGAAACAGGACGCGGGCGACATTCGTGTCGAGGATCGCGGCGCGCCGACCGAACGCGAAGCTCAGGACCGCACCTGCCGTGTAGGCGCCGATACCCTTGAACGAGAGGAGCGTTTGCTCGTCGGAGGGGAGCGTGCCGCCGTAGCTGGCGACCGACTCACGCGCGATCGCATGCAGCCGTCGCGGCCTGATGTTGTATCCCAGGGGCCGCCAGGTTTCTGCGACGTCTGCGTCGGGCGCTTTCGCGAGCGCTTCGAGTGTCGGGTACTTCTGCAGCCACTCGTGGTACTTCGGCAGCACGCGATCCACCTGCGTCTGCTGCAGCATCACCTCGGATACCAGGATGTGATACGGGTCCGTCGTCTGGCGCCAGGGCAGGTCGCGGCCATACCTGCGGTACCACTGCAGGAGCCGACGGCGGAACTGCTGCCGGGCCATCGAATCCGGCAGCTCGAGGTCGACCGGTGGGCGCGCCCGGCGGCGACCCGGCCGTGGAGCAGTGCGGCCGATCATCAGGCCGGAGGCCGACGGGACCGGCTGTGGAACATGCCTATAATCATCGTGTGAAAATCTACACCAGGACCGGCGACAGCGGCGACACGAGCCTGTTCGGCGGCGCGCGCGTCTCGAAATCCGAGCCTCGCGTGGCGGCGTATGGGGATGTCGACGAGCTCAGCGCCTGGCTTGGACTCGTACGGTCGGGCGCGGGCGATGCCGACCTCGCCTCGATACTGGAACAGCTTCAACGCGACCTCTTCGCGATAGGCGCTCGCCTGGCCGACCCGGCGCACAGAATCGCGGACCGCGTCACCAAGGCGGCGATCGGCGCACGAGATATCGAGCGGCTCGAGAGCTGGATCGACACGCTGGACGCCGATCTGCCTCCGTTGCGGAAGTTCATCCTGCCGGGGGGCGGGGTGGCCGGGGCCTCGCTGCATGTCGCGCGCACGGTCTGCCGCCGGGCCGAACGCTCGATCGTCGCGCTTGGACGCGACGCGGTCGAGCCCGGGATCCTGACATACATGAACCGGATCTCCGACCTGCTCTTCGTCATGGCCCGGGTTGCGAATCGCCGCGCGGGCCTCGCAGAGAGCGAATGGTGAGGACGCCGATCGCGCGTGATCGCGCCTACGCATACTGCGAGCGGCTCGCGCGCGATCACTACGAGAACTTCCCGGTTGCGTCGTATCTGCTGCCGGCGGCCATGCGTCCGCACATCGCGGCGATTTACGCATTTGCGCGGCGCGCGGACGACTTCGCGGACGAAGCCGGCCTCCCCGATGACGAGCGATGTCGCCTGCTCGACGACTGGCTGGCACGTCTGAGAGCGGCGGCAGCGGACGAGCCGTCCGAGCCCGCCGAGAAGGCAACCGGGGACGACCTGATTTTTCACGCGCTCGGTCGAACGATGCGGCGCCACGCGCTTCCGCTCGGTCTCTTCGAGGATCTGCTGAGCGCGTTCAGGCAGGACATCACGACCACGAGGTACGCGACCTGGGCCGAGGTCCTCGATTACTGCCGTCGTTCTGCCGACCCCATAGGACGGCTCGTGCTGCGCGTCGCCGGGTACAGCGACGACAGGCTCTATCGGGCTTCCGACGCGATCTGCACGGCGCTTCAATTGACCAACTTCTGGCAAGACCTCGGCCGCGACTGGAACAACGGGCGACTCTACGTCCCGCACGAGGATCTCGTACGCACGGGAGCGCGGGAAGCGGATCTCGCGGATCGCCGGATCACGGATGAGTGGCGGATGCTGATGGATCTGATGGTGGAGCGCACCCGCGAGCTGTTCGTGGCCGGCCGGTCCGTCTGCGATGTGGTCCAGGGGCGCTTGCGCTGGGAGCTGCGAGTCACCTGGCTCGGAGGTTGGCGGGTGCTCGAAAAGGTGGAGCGGGTTCGTCGCGACTCCTTCGACGAACGCCCGGCGCTCGGTGCGCCCGACGTTGCCTGGCTCTTGTGGGACTCGCTCGTGTGGACGCGATGAGCGCGCGCGACACGAACTTCTACTACTCGTTCCTCGTCCTCCCTGCCGAAAAGCGCCGGGCCATCGTCGCCGTCTGGGACTTCTGCCGGGCGGTGGACGATGCGACCGACGAGGTGGGGGCGGGAGATGAGACGCGTGCCGCAGACGAGCTGGCGCGGTGGCGTCAGGAGCTCGGGGCGTGCTTCGAGGGTGGCCTGCCGCAGACGCCGCAGGGCCTGGCGCTCGTTCCATATATCGGCCAGTTCCATCTGCCGAAGTCCTCTTTCGAGGCGCTGATCGAAGGGGTCGAGATGGACGTGACGCCTCGTCGATACGCGAACTTCGAGGAGCTGTACGAGTACTGCATCCGGGTTGCGTCGGCCGTGGGGTTGATTTGTCTGGAGATCTTCGGCTATCGCGAGACCGCCTCGCGGCACTATGCGACCGAGCTCGGCGTCGCTCTTCAGCTGACGAACATCCTGCGCGATGTGCCCGGTGACCTCGCGCGGGGGCGGCTGTACATCCCGCAGAACGACCTGCAGCAATTCGGCTGCACCGAAGCGGACGTCAGCCACGAAGCCGCGGCGGCCGGAAGCGGCGTGCGTTCGCCCGCGGTCAGGGCGCTGCTGCGGCATCAAGCGGAGCGCGCGCGCGATTACTACGGCCGTGCGGCCCGCAGCCTGCCGGCGGGCGACGCGCGGCGGCTCGTGGCGGCCGAGATCATGGGCGCCATTTATCGCGCAATCCTCGACAAGATCGAGCAGCGGGAGTTCGACGTGTTCTCGGAGGTCGTGCGCATTCCACGGCCCCGACGCGCGCTGATTGCCGCAGCGACCTGGGGCCGCACCATGCTCCGTCCATGACGGCGCCCGACGTCGTGGTCGTCGGCGGCGGGTTTGCGGGCCTGAGCGCCGCGAGCGTCCTTGCCGGTGCGGGCGTGCGCGTGGCGGTGCTCGACGCCCGCCCGCAACTGGGGGGGCGTGCCACCGCATTCCTCGATCGGCGCAGCGGTGAGCTCGTCGACAACGGCCAGCACGTCCTCTTCGGGTGCTACTATCAGACGTTCCGCTTCCTCGAGCGCATCGGCGCAGGGGGCAACGTCCGGCGGCAGGGTGGACTGACCGTCCCCTACCTGGATCCGGTCGGACGCCGTTCCGAGCTTCGGTGCCCGCCGCTTCCGCCGCCGCTGCATCTGCTGGCTGCGGTCCTGGATTGGGATTCCATGCCCTGGCGCGAGCGGCTCTCCGTGCTGAGGCTGGCGGGACCGCTGCGCAAGGCGCATCGCGAGCTTCAGCGCTCGGGCCGCGTGTCGGTCGTGCCCGCCGAATCGACCGTATCGGACTGGCTCCGCGAGAACGGACAGGGTGCAAAGCTGCGTGCCTGGCTGTGGGAGCCGCTCGCAGTCGCGGCGCTGAATCAGCCGCCGGAAACCTCGTCGGCAGCGCCGTTCGTCCGCGTGCTCGCGGAGATGTTCGGACCCGATCCCGCCGCTGCGGCGATCGCGTGGCCTTCTCGTCCGCTGCACCTGATGTACGCGGAGCCGGCCCGCGCGTACATCGAAGCGCGAGGCGGCAGCGTCCGCACGAACGCCCTCGCACGTCTCAGGTTCGAGGGCGGATCACTCGCGGGGGTCGATGTGCGCGGCGAGCGGATTGCCTGCAGCCGGGTGGTCTGCGCCGTTCCGTGGTTCGGTCTGCGGCCGTTGTTCGCGGGGGAGCCACCCCCCCTGATGCGGGAGATCGTCAGAGCCGCAGACGACATGGACTCGATGCCCATCGTCACCGTGAACCTGTGGTACGACCGGCAGGTGATGGATGAGCCGTTCGTCGGCCTGCCCGGGCGCGCGATGCAGTGGGTGTTCGACAAGCGGCTGGCGTTCGGAAGCGAGCTCTCGCACCTGTCGCTCGTGGCGAGCGGCGCGGAAACGCTCGTCAACCAGGATGCCGATCAGGTGATCGCGAGAGCGGCTCAGGAAGTCGCCGATGCGCTGCCCGCGGCGAGGATCGCGAAGCTGATCGGCGGGACCGTAATCCGGGAGAAGCGGGCGACCTTCGCGCTCTCTCACGGCCAGCCGCCGCGGCCAGGCGTGAGGACGCCGATCGATGGTCTGTTTCTCGCCGGAGACTGGATCGACACGGGCCTGCCCGGCACGATCGAAAGCGCGGTCGTCAGCGGCCACATGGCGGCCAGCATGGTGTTGCAGATTCGTTGATTGGGGGATTGCGGATTGATTGGAGATTGGGGGTTGTCGATTGGGGATTTTATTCGGGGATTGATGATTGTCGGGGTTCGATGCGCTCCGCCGCGTCGTCCCCTGTCTTTCCTCGACGCTGCCCTGGTCCGATCCCCGACCACCCTATTCCCACGACGCTGCCCCCGTCGAATCCCCGAATAAAATCCAAAATCAACAATCCCCAATCTGCAATTAATCTGCAATCCGCAATCGACGAATCTGCGATTCATGAAATCGGTCATCGTTCACTACCAGGAGATCGCTCTCAAGGGCCGGAACCGCCCGTGGTTCGTCGCGCGGCTGGTGCGGAACCTCCGCCAGGCCGTTTCGGACCTCGATGTCCGGCAGGTCCGCGCGCTGATGGGCAGGATCGAGGTCGTGCTCGGGCCGGAGGCGGACTGGCCCGTCGTTCGAGGTCGCCTCTCCAGGGTGTTCGGCGTCGCAAACTTCGCGCGCGCCGGCCGCGCCCCGCTCGACGTGGACGCCATTGCCGGGGGAATTCTGCGCGATCTGGATCCATCCGATCCGCGATCGTTCAGGGTGTCCGCGCGCCGGGCCGACAAGCGCTTTGCGTTGACGTCGCCGCAGATCGAGCGCGAGGTCGGCGGCCGCATCAAGGAGGCGCGCGGCTGGCTCGTCGACCTCGCTCATCCCGAGCTGACCATCCACGTCGAGGCGCTGACCAGCGAGGCGTTCTACTACTTTGGAAAGGAGCCTGGTGCCGGCGGGCTTCCGGTCGGGTCGAGCGGGAAGGCTGTCTGCCTCCTCTCGGGCGGCATCGATTCGCCCGTGGCCGCGTGGCGCATGATGCGGCGCGGATGCCGCGTGCTGCTCGTGCACTTCCACAGCTATCCGATACTGTCGCGCGCTTCGCAGGAGAAGGTGCGCGAGCTGGTGGCGCTCCTCACGCAGTTTCAGTATCACTCCTGGTTGTTCCTGGTCCCGTTTGGTGAGATCCAGCAGCGGGTCGTGCTGAGCGTCGCGCCGCCGCTGCGCGTCGTGATCTACCGGAGGCTGATGATGCGCATCGCGCAAGCCGTTGCGCGGCAGCACCGCGGGCAGGCGCTCGTTACAGGAGAGGTCGTCGGCCAGGTCGCCTCCCAGACGTTGGAGAACCTGACCGTGATCAACGAGGTCGCGGCGCTCCCCGTGCTGCGGCCACTCATCGGGATGGACAAGGAAGAGATTACCGCCGAAGCCCAGCGCCTCGGTACGTATCCGATCTCGATCATTCCCGATCAGGACTGCTGCACGCTGTTCACGCCCCGCCATCCGGCGACGAGGGCCCGCAGGCGTGATGTCCTGACGGCGGAAGCGGCGCTTCCCATCGACGAGATCGTGGAGCAGGCAGTGGCGGCCGCCGCCGTGGAGCGCTTCGACTTCCCTGTAATAGAATGATCTGCTTCCACCCTCGCCGTGGCCCGGGCGGGTAGACGCGACGGCCCCGCCAGGGCGGCAGTCGCCTTCAGGTTCCAGGCCGCGTCGGGTGGGGGTTCGGCTTCGGCTGCATTTTGGTTCAGGAGCGCAATCGCGATGAAAATAACACCTGGCAAGCTAACCGGCATGAAGGCTGTCTCCGACAGCCGCGGAGTGATCGCCGCGGCCGCGATGGATCAGCGCGGTTCGCTGAAGAAGGCGCTTGCAAAGGAAAAAGGCGGCGATGTCGGCGACAAGGAGATGGAGGAGTTCAAGATCCTCGTCAGCGAGGTCCTGACGCCGCACGCGAGCGCGATCCTGCTGGATCCGGAATGGGGTATTCCGGCCAGCAAGCGGCGGGCGAAGAACGCCGGGCTGCTCCTGGCGTACGAGAAGACCGGCTACGACAAGACCGGCCCCGGCCGTCTCCCCGACCTGCTCGATCACTGGTCTGTGCGGCGGCTGAAGGAAGTCGGCGCCAACTGCGTCAAGATCCTGCTCTACTACACGCCGTTCGATCCGAAGGCGATCAACGATCAGAAGCACGCGTGGGTCGAGCGCATCGGCGACGAGTGCCGCGCCAACGACATTCCCTTCTTCCTCGAGTTCGTCGGCTACGACGAGGGCACCGACGAGAAGGGCCTCGATTTCGCGAAGAAGAAGCCCGAGATCGTCACGGGGAGCATGGAGGAGTTCACCAAGGATCGCTACGGCGTCGACGTGATGAAGGTCGAAGTGCCGGTCAACATGAAGTTCGTCGAGGACGCGAAAGCGTTCGGCGGGCAGAAGGCCTACTCGAAGCAGGACGCCATGGATCATTTCCGCCGTGCGGCGGCGGTGGCGACCCGCCCGTTCATCTACCTGTCGGCCGGCGTGAGCAACGCGGAGTTCACCGAGTCGCTCGAGCTGGCCGGGGAGGCAGGAACGCGGTTCTCAGGCGTGCTGTGCGGCCGTGCGACCTGGAAGGACGGGATCCCCGTCTACGGCAAGAGCGGCGCCCAGGGCTTCCGCGCCTGGCTCGAGAGCGAAGGCGTGAAGAACATCAAGAACGTCAACGATCGCCTGAAGCCGGCGCGCCCCTGGTTCGAGTTCTACGGCGCGAAGTCGGCCGACCAATTGGCCTGAAGCTTCGGTCAATTTTTCTTGAGCGTTTCGACCCCGCTGACCGGCCCGAGGCAGGTCGTGCCCGAGTAGGGAATCCGAATCGAGTCGACGAGCAGCTCGGCGGTCCCCGCCAGCGAAATCGGGCACGCCGCCGCCAGGCCGGGCGCGGTGGCGTTGGCCTGCGCGGTCCACGTAACGACGGACCCGTTCAGCGTCCCTTGCGCCGTTCCGTTGAGCTCGAGGTTGCCTGCGCAGGACGCGCTGAACGTACCCGACGCGCTGTTGCCGGTCTGCTCCGTCACGTTCCACTTGAAATCGCTGCACTGATTCGCCTGTGGAACGAGGCTGCCCGAGGTCCAGTTGCCGAGCAGGGCCCCGGTGCCCGAGGGGCCCAGCGAGCTCTCTCGTTCGAACTCGATGCAGCCGGCTTCCAGGCCGGCCGCCAAGCAGAGCGACATCACAGTCAACAAAGTCTTGTTCTTCATCACAACCCCGGTATCTGAAAGCGCCGCCGGGCGGCATCGCAGCTGGCCGTGGTATCGGGCGCAGGGCGCACGGCTATTAGCTCGGGAGAGGCCAGAAGTATACCAGCCCGCTGCCTGCAGTTCTGGCCGATTTCCAGCCGAGCTCGGCGTCCCCCATTGCAATTCTGGCAGCCGATCGATCAAAGCTGGGGTCAGCTCTTGATTTGCGGGTTCTGTGGAACAGCACGACCTGACCCCCGGCGAGGGGAGCCTGACCCGCGACGAATATAATCAGCTCATGGCCATCCTGAAAGTCGCGCGGATGGGGCACCCCGTGCTCCGTGCTCGCGCCCGTGCAGTCGATCCGGCAGACATCCGGAGTCCCCGCATCCAGCAGCTCATCGACGACATGTTCCAGACGATGAAGGAGTATCAGGGTGTGGGGCTGGCCGCGCCGCAGGTGCACGAGAGCCTCAGGCTGTTCGTGGCGGGCTTTGCGCCCCAGCCGCACGAGGACGAGGGCGAGGAGGAGCACGTGCCGTTGATGGCCCTGATCAATCCCGAGATCCAGCTCGTCGGCGATGCCGTCGCCGAAGAGTGGGAAGGCTGCCTGAGCATCCCGGAGATCAGGGGGCGGGTCCCGCGCGCGAAGCAGATCGTCGTGCAGGCCTACGATCGGCGCGGCAAGCGCATCGAGCTGAGGGCCGGCGGCTACACCGCCCGGGTGATCCAGCACGAGACGGACCATCTCGACGGTGTGCTCTTCTTCGATCGCATGCGGTCGCTCGAGACGCTGACCTATCTCGAAGAGTTCGGCCGCTACTGGAGCCGCGAAGAGGTCAGGGCCGAGTAAGCCGCTTTTTCTCGAGCGCCCGCTCGGAAGACAACCGCTCGAGCTCCACCTGGGAATGATCGGCGAAGGTCATCGCGGCCGCGACCGCGCGATGCCCCGCGCGCTCGGCGATGAGCGTGTGCATCTGCTGGCAGACACGGCGATAGGCTGGATGGCCTTGCGGCGCCGTACGCAGCTCGATTACGTGCATCGCTTCGCGCGCGTTCATCTCCATGTAGAAACGGACCCGGTAGGCCATGGCCACCGCGTAGGGCGCCACGGTGCGACAGCCGGCCGACACGAGCTGGTCGTAGAGATTCGAAGACGCCTCGACGACGCGCAGCCAGTCGTCCTGCGCGCCGGCGTCGCCGATGGCTTCCGGCTCCGTGAACCCATGCGCGGGGGAGAGGGGCTGCCATTCGAGCGTCAGCATCCTGTGACGCTGCAGATCCCTGAACGCACCGTAATCCGTCAGGATGTCGAACCGATACGTGGTTCGCTCGAATGCCCTGCCCGGACGGTGGCGGCGGTTCGTGCGGTTGCCGATGTACGCGCGCAGCACCCGCGCGCGCTCGTCCGCAGTCATGGCGCTCGCGATCCGGAGGAGCTGATCGTCGGGCAGGTCCGACACGGCGTAGAGAGCGGCGGCGACGATCTTCGTCTCGCCGTCGGGATCGAAGTCGCTGAGCGTGACCTCCGGCCGCGCCTCGGGCGATTCGGCCTTCAAGAGCTCGGCCGCCGTCGCCTGCGTCATTGCGCGGGTCTCGGCCAGATACTCGCTCCAGCGCCCGCCGCGATCGGGTTGATCGACCCGCACGAAGAAGGCGGGAATGACCTTGCGCAACTCGGTCAGCAGCTGCGCTGCGCAGTGCCTTACCTCCGACAGCGGGCTGGCGAACATCCGGAGCAGCAGCGCTTCGTAGGCCTGCCCCGTGCCGTAGATGCCGAGGTTCGACTGCGTGGCCGCCGGAAGCATGCCGCGCAGCGTGTCGAGCGCCTTTGCACGGATGGCCGCGCGATGGACGCCTTCGGAATCGCCGCCGCTGCGCGGATACCGGCGCGCGAAGTACTCCTGCATCGGAGCGATCCAGCGCGCGTAGGTGTCGAACGCCGCATCCATCGTGCGGACGTAGCTGTCGCGCACCGCGCCGGGCGGGATCTCTTCAGGGATGTGGTAGCGCCAGCGCCCGTGCAGCGTGTCGGTATACGGGACATACCGGGTCGACTGCTCGAGATACGCCATCAAGCGTCCCCACTCCAATACCTTGGTGAGGAGGTTCGAGACGTACTCGCACGCGATGTGGGCGCCGCCGAGCTGCGCAACCGAGTCGTCTCCGTACTCGCTGAACACCTTCGCGTACAGTTTCTCCGCGCGCGCGATCCCGACACTGCCGTCGCCTGACGCGCTGCCCGAGACGCCCCCGGCGAACTCGTCCAGGAAGAGCCGTCGCAGCGACTTCGCCGATCGCGAGTAGCGCGCGAACAACGCGCCCTTCACGGTATCGGGCAGGTTGACGAGCGCGAAGACGTGGCCGTCGAGGTTCGTGAAGTACGGCGCGAGCTGCCGTCGCTCTTCGTCGGTGAATGATTCAACAGCAGAAGCGAGGGGGAGCACGATGTGATTGTAAACTAACCTCGCCGCAGCTTCTCGGAGGGATCCTGGGCGAGAAGCGAAGGTCCGGAGTTCGTTTTCACGGTCATCTCAGATGGATCCGATCTTCACGCATCGCCTCGAGGTCCGCTTCCGCGACTGCGATCCCCTTGGCCACGCCAATAACGCTGTGTATCTGACCTACCTGGAGCAGGCGCGGTTCGCGCACTGGCGGGCGCTCGGCCACGCGTCGGTGGAGGCGGGTGCGCCGGGCGTAATCCTCGCGCACGCCGACATCGATTACCGGCAGCCGGCGCGCTACGGCGACGCGCTCGAGGTGCGCATCGGTCTCGTCAACATCGGCCGAACCAGCTTCACCTACGAATACGAGATCCTGTCGTCAGCCGGCGGCCTTGTCGCCTCGGCCCGGACGGTGCTGGTCATGTACGACTACGCCGCCTCCAGGCCGGTGCCGGTGCCCGACGAGCTGCGTGCAATCCTCCCCGTTCCGGTCGCATCCGAGCCCTGACAGCTCCGCAGCCTGCGGAGCGCTACACCCCTCAGGTGCCGCCGAACCCGATCGTGACCTTCCCGCCCTCGACGATGACGGGCACCTGCCGGCGGCCGCCGGAGTAGCCCAGCATCCGCTGAAGGTCGGCCGGGTTCTTCTTGACGTTGATGTACTCGAACGGCACCTTGCGCCGAGCGTAATCGTCGCGCGCGTCCTGCGTGTAGGGACACGAATCTTTGCCGAAAATCAGGACTGTGTCGTCAGCCATCCTTTGACAATCTCGCGATTTGCGGGGATTTTCAAGTCGAGGACGCCTCCGTGGGTCCCGACGATCTTTTCTGATCGTCGCTGGCCGGGCCGATCGGACAATTGAAGTCTGACGCCGCTCCTCCTTCGCGCGGAGAACGCCTCGCCCTGGACCGGACCGACCGGGAACAATACCTGGTTGCTGCGCGGCCGCGTGGCGGCCATGATCGACGCCGGCGTCGGGCATCCCGGCCACCTGGATGCGCTCGCGCAGGCGCTCGCCGGGATGCCGCTGTCCGTCGTCCTGCTCACGCACGGCCATGTGGATCACGCATCGGGAGCGGAGGCGCTTCGCGCCCGATGGCCCGGAGTACGCGTGCGCCGATTCGGTGGGGAGCAGACGCTCGTCGATGGCGAGTCGATCGAAGCGGGCGACACCAGGCTGCAGGTCCTGCACACGCCTGGTCATTCCCCCGATCATTGCTGCTTTGGGCTCGAGCGGACCTCGGAGATCTTCTGCGGAGACCTTGTTCGGCTGGGGGGGACCGTGGTGATACCCGCAAGCAAGGGTGGCAACCTGTCGGCCTATCTCGCATCCCTGGATCGCGTCAGGTCGCTCGGTCCCGCGCGGCTCCTGCCGGCGCACGGCCCGATCATCGACGCGCCGGACGCGCTGATTGACGAATACATTCGCCATCGTCTCGAGCGCGACGCTCAGATCGTCGAGGCGGTGGCCGCGGGCCGCCGCACGCCGTCCGAGATCGTGCGGGAGGTGTACCGCGGCCTCCCGGAAGGGCTCGTGAGGGCCGCCGAAGATACGGTGCTCGCGCACCTGATCAAGCTCGGTGGCGAAGGGCGGCTGATCGAGGACGGGGACGGCTGGCGTCAGCCGGGCTGAAATCCCCGAGGAGGGTCCGGCAGGCGATCGACCCGTCGCGACGCCCGTGGCATCGCGTCGCGGACCACCTGCTCCAGTTCTTCGAGGTAGGCGCTGAATCGATGGCGGCCGTCCGGGGACAGCCGGCAGATCGTCTGCGGCCGGTGGTTGTCGAAACCCTTCCAGATCTCGACGATGCCCGCTTCCCTGAGCACGTGCAGATGCCGGCTCAGGTTTCCGTCGGTCAGGGCGCAGAGGCGCTTCACCTCGGAGAACACCAGCCCCTGGGGATGGGTCACGAGCGAGGTGACGATCCCGAGCCGCGCCTTTTCGTGCAGCACGCGGTCCAGCCCTTCGTAGGCGAAGCGGCCGGGATGTTCCGGGCGGTCGACACGTCTCCTGCGCACCGAGCGGCTCCGAGCCAGACTTTGCCTCACAAAGGTGCGGCCGTCAAGCGCGGCTGCGGTATGCTCCCGGCCGTGCTCGAACGTCTCTTCCAGCTCCGCGAGAACTCCACCACCCTCCGCACCGAGATCCTCGCCGGCGTCACCACGTTTCTCACGATGGCCTACATCGTGTTCGTGCAACCGACCGTGCTGGCGGCGGCAGGAATGGACTTCGGTGCGGTGCTCGCCGCGACGTGTCTGGCCAGCGCCATCGCCACGCTGCTCATGGCGTTTCTCGCGAACTACCCGATTGCGGTGGCTCCGGCCATGGGCCACAACTTCTACTTTGCCTTCAGCGTTGTCGGCGCGATGGGCGTTCCCTGGCAGGTTGCGCTCGGAGGCGTCGCGGTTGCCGGAGCCATTTTCGTCCTGACCGCGGGCGTCGGGCTGCGCGAGCGGCTGATCCTCGCGATTCCCGGCGCCCTCAAACATGGGATTGCCGTCGGCATCGGCCTCCTGGTGGCGCTCGTCGGCCTCCAGTGGGCCGGCCTGATCGTCGCTTCGCCCGGCACGCTCGTGACGCTGGGCAGCCTGCACTCGCCGGCCCCGCTGCTCTCGCTGTTCGGTCTGACCGTGACGGCGATCCTGATGACCCGAGGCGTCGGCGGCGCGCTGCTCGGGGGGATCCTCGCATCGACGCTGGTCGGCCTGGCCACCGGCCTGGTCCGCTATCAGGGGCTGGTCAGCGCGCCCCCGTCGCTCGCGCCGACGTTCCTCCAGCTCGATCTCCGCGGAGTATTCGCGCCCGCGATGGTGTCGGTCGTGTTCGTCTTCTTCTTTCTCGCGTTGTTCGATTCGGTCGGGACGCTCGTCGGCGTGGCGAGCCAGGCCGGGTTCATGCGGGACGGCGTGCTGCCCCGTGCCCGTCAGGCGCTGCTGGCCGACGCTGCCGGCACGGTCATCGGCGCCGGCCTCGGCACTTCCACGGTGACCGCGTATATCGAAAGCTCCACGGGCGTGGCGGCCGGTGGGCGCACCGGACTGGCCAACGTGGTGACCGCTTCTCTCTTTCTCGGGTCGCTGTTCTTCTTCCCGCTCGTACGCATGATCGGCGGCGGCTACACCAGCGGCGACGGCAGAGTGCTGTATCCCGTCGTCGCGCCGGCGCTCATCCTGGTCGGAACGCTGATGATGGGCGGCGTACGTCACATCGCCTGGGACGATTCGACAGAGGCCATTCCGGCCTTCCTGACCATCGTGCTGATGCCGCTCAGCGTGAGCATCACCGACGGCATCGCGTTCGGCTTCATCTCGTACTCAACCCTGAAGCTCGCCGCCGGCCGCGCGCGCGAGGCACACTGGCTGGTGTACCTCTTCGCGGTCCTGTTCCTGGCGCGGTATGCGTTCCTTGGAGCGTGAGGCTGATCGCGGGCCTTCTCCGCAACGCGTCACGGGCCGACGGCCAACACGACGGCTCGATGGCGCGATGATGAGGACTTCTTCTCAGGACACGGTTTCACGAAAATCCCGGCACGGCGGGACGATCACGGCGATCACGACGCGTTGAGTCAACTTGATCGAATCGACGCATCGAACGTCATCGGATCATCGTGTCGTCGTGGTCATCGTGCAGGCCGTCGGCCACGCGAACGGGGCGTTCAGGAAGTCCCCGTAGTAACATCGGGCAGGTATGAAGGGGTACGCGAACCCGCACTTGCTGGTCACGCCGGGCGAGCTGTTGGAGCTGACCTCGGGTCCCGCCGATCGACGGCCGCTGATCCTCGATCTGCGGCCGCCCGAGGCTTATGCGGCAGGGCACATTCCGAGTGCGATTCATCTGGACTTGTGGGGCGTGAGCCTCATCGACACGGACCCGGCGCCACTTCGGGCCTTCATGTGGATGATCGAGCACGTGCTCGCGCTCCACGGCGTGAATGCCGAGACCCCCGTCGTCGTCTACGACGAGCAATCGGGGCTCAGGGCGGCGCGGGCGTTCTGGTTCCTGGAGTACTTCGGCCATCCCTCGACCCGGCTCCTCGACGGGGGCTTTGGAGCGTGGCAGCGCGCGGGGTTGCCAGTCACTCGCGACGCCGAGCCCGCGCCGAAGAGCGAGTGGCTGGGCGAGCGCGACTTCTCGAAGCTCGCGACGTGGCGCGAAGTCAAGAACGCCGTCGACGGGAACGGCGCGGTGCTCCTCGATACGAGAACCGACGGCGAGTATTGCGGGACGACGGTCCGGGCGCTGCGCGGCGGGGCGATTCCCGGCGCGACGCACATCGAGTGGACCCGTAACCTGACCGCCGGCGGCGACTTCAAGCCCGCGGCGGAGCTGCAGGCGATGTACGAGGCGGCGGGCGTGACACCGGATCGCGAGGTCATCACGTACTGCCAGGGCGGATACCGGGCCGCGCATTCGTACCTCGCGCTCCGGCTCCTGGGTTATCCGCGGGTTCGCAGCTACGTCGGTTCCTGGAAGGAATGGGGCGACCGCGAGGATCTCCCCATCGAGGTTCCGGCGAAGCCGTAGGCCTGCCTCAATTCACCTTTCCTTCACACACAGCCATGAACAGCATCATCGACTACATCAACACGAGCCGCGATCGATACATCGAGGAGCTCAAAGGGTATCTGGCCATTCCGAGCATCAGCGCGCTTCCCCAGCATGCCCCCGACGTGCGCCGCTGCGCGGAGTGGACCGCCGACGAGATGCGGCGGATCGGCCTCCAGAACGTGCGGCTGATCGAAACGCCCGGCCATCCTGTCGTGTACGGCGACTGGCTCGGGGCCGAGGGCGCGCCGACGATCCTCTTCTACGGGCACTACGACGTGCAGCCCGTGGACCCCGTGGAGTTGTGGGAGTCCCCGCCCTTCGAAGCCACCATCCGCGACGGCGAGATCTACGCGCGCGGCGCGGCCGACGACAAGGGGCAGGTCTTCATGCACTTCAAGGCGATCGAAGCGCACCTGAAGCAGGCCGGCAAGCTGCCCGTCAACATGAAGATCATCCTCGAGGGCGAGGAGGAGGTCGGCTCCGCGAACCTGGACGACTTCATCAAGGCGCATCGCGGCGAGCTCGGGGCCGACCTCGTGGTGATTTCCGATTCCCCGATGTTCGATCGCGGGATCCCGTCCATCTGCTACGGGCTGCGGGGCCTGACCTACTTCCAAATCGACCTTCGCGGCACGAAGAGCGATTTGCACTCCGGCTCGTTCGGCGGGGCCGTTGCGAACCCGGCGATGGTGCTGGCGCAGATCCTCGCACAGATGAAGGACCGCGGCGGCCGCGTCAAGATCCCCGGGTTCTACGATGATGTGAAGCCGCTGCGCGAGGAGGAGCGCGCGGAGTTCAAGAAGCTGCCCTTCAACGAGACGAGATACCGCAAGGAGCTCGGCGCGCCGAAGCTCTTCGGCGAGAGCGGTTACACGACGCTCGAGCGGGTCTGGGGACGTCCCACGTTCGAGGTCAACGGCCTGCTGGCCGGCTTTACCGGCGAGGGCGCCAAGACGGTCATTCCTGCCGTCGCGATGGCGAAGGTCAGCATGCGTCTCGTGCCGAATCAGGATCCGGAGACGATTGCCACGCTGTTCGAGGAGCACGTCAGAAAGGTCGCGCCGAAGACCGTCGAGCTGAAGGTGACCCGCATGCACGGCGGCAAGCCGTGGATGACGGAGTTCGACAATCCCTTCGTGCAGGCCGCCGGCCGCGCCATCGAGAAGGGATTCGGCAAGGCGCCGGTGTTCAACCGCGAAGGCGGCTCGATTCCCGTCGTCGCGACGTTCCAGGAGATCCTCGGGCTGCCGTCGGTGCTGTTCGGTGTCGGGCTGCCAGACGAGAACGCCCATGCGCCGAACGAGAAGCTCGATCTCGGCAACTTCCACGGCGGCGTGATCGCGTCGGCGTACCTCTACGACGAAATCGCGGGGGTGGGGAGATAGTATCGGGACGTACGACGTGCACGTAGCACGTGATGATGATTCCACTACGTATCGGGCTCGACATGGACGGCGTGCTCGCCGATTTCGCGAGTGCCTTCCGCGAGGTCGAGGCGCGGCTGTTCGGCCCCGCGCCGGATGCGCCGATCGAACAGCCGGAAGAACAGGAACAACGCCAGGAGCGGGGCATGCTCGAGATCCGCGAGCGGTCTCGTGGAATCTGGCGGGAGATTCAGGCGACGGAGGATTTCTGGAGAACGCTGACCCCGCTCGAGCCGCGTGCCGTGGCGCGGCTGCAGGCGCTCTCGATCAAATACCGGTGGGAAGTGTTCTTCATCACGCAACGCCCGCCCACCGCGGGCGACACCGTGCAGCGCCAGACGCAGCGGTGGCTCGTCGAGCAGGGATTCGAGCTGCCGAGCGTGCTCGCGCTGACCGGCTCGCGCGGGGCCGCCATCCGGGCGTTGCGCCTCGATTACCACCTCGACGACAGCATCGAGAACTGCCTCGACGTCCTCGCGGACTCCACGGCGAAGATCATCCACGTCTCGCCGGATCCGAAAGAAGCCGCGAGCAGCCGGAGGCTCGGGATCGCCTGCGTGTCGGGCATCGGACAGGCGCTCGACATCCTGGAGCAGGCGACCATGGCCCGGGACAATCCGTCGCTCCTGCGGAAGCTGTCGTCGATAGTGGGGTGGCGTCTCTGAGGTGAGTGGGGCCCGGTGCTTGGTCCGAGCTGGCGGCGCGCCTTCGATGGCCGCGGCTTTCAAGAGAATGCTGCGCTATTGAAGTCCCCGCGCTACCTTGCGCCCAGGACTGACCGAGGAGGCCACCCCGGAGGGCGGCCCTTCAGTCGTCTCCAGCGAGTCGAGTACACTGCAGATCCACTCGTATGCCGACTGAACTGAAACGGGTCGTGCGCCTCACATCGTTCGCCGACGAAGAGCGGACGCGCCCAACGCTGCGCTACTGGTTGTCGCGCCCGCCAGCAGAACGCGTCGCGGCTGTCGAATACTTGCGGAGGCAAAACGATGGAGCTCGCGCCCGACTTCGACGAGTTTATCGGATCCTTGATTGCCCATGGGGTTGAGTTCGTCGTCGTTGGCGCCTACGCACTCGCTTTCCACGGCGCCCCTCGGTTCACGGGCGATCTCGACGTCCTGATTCGGCCGACAGTCGATAATGCGGCGCGGTTGCTCGCGGCGCTCGAGGCGTTCGGCTTTCCCCTCACCGACCTGAGTCCCGAAGCGGTATCGGACCGTCGCCGGATGCTGCAGATGGGCGTGCCGCCCGTACAGATCCACGTGATGAGCGCCATCAGCGGCGTCGAATGGCACGAGGCGTGGTCGGACCGCGTCGAAGGAGTGCTCGGCCATCACCGGATTCATTTCTTGGGTCGCGAAACCTTCGTGCGGAACAAACGGGCCGCCGGTCGTCTCAAAGACCTCGCCGATATCGACGCGCTCGAGCCCGGTCACGACATCTAGACTAGTGGACTGTCTACTCGATTTCTAAAGCGGGCCGCTCCGTCGTCGCGGCCCGGAAACCGCCGCTGAATTCCAGGGGTGGCACTTCACTTTCCGCTGATACGGTCCACTAGCCGTGGACCCGCTGGGCAGGGCCGAGATCCACGACGTCGCCGCGCCGCAAGGTGTGGCGGACGCCGCCGCCGCGGCGCTGACGCGCACCGACAGGTCCGGCTGACGCCGCCGAGCTGGCACTCGACCTGTCACCGGGAAGTGGCGCTCGAGCGCCGCGATCAGCGCCCGGTGCGCCTGATCCCTGGCGGCCGTACCGCCGCACTGCCATCGACATTCCACCCGGCCCGGCCAATCGTCAGTTCCTAGTTGAACCCCGCCACCCGTCGTCGCAGGTTCTTGACGTGTTCCCAGATCTGCACGTCGTCGCTCTGCTCAGGCTGGGTGCCCTCTGCTTCCTCGCCAGTGCCAGGCGACTCCTCGATCATCGTGGTATGCCGCGGCCGCAGACGCAGGTAGGCCTCCAGGTCGCGCAGGGCGGCCGCGAAATCCTCGAGGTGATACGCGAGCAGCCCTCGATCGCGCAGCTCGGTGTAAGCCGGCGGATCGGCCGTGAGCAGCAGATCCGACATGACGCGCGCCTGCGGAAACGAGCGCATTCGCACGTAGAGCCGCTTCAGGTTGACAAGCATCCGGACGATGATGTCGCGGCGGTTGGCCGGCTCCAGCAACTGCTCGTCGAAGGCGGCATCGTCGCCGACGTGCTGGCGCAGCAGTTCGCGGCAGTCCGGCTCCGAGAGGCGCGCGCCGCCATGGAATGGATCGATGATGGCGAAGCGCTCCCGCGCTTCAGGTGAGGCGTCGACAGTGCCAAGTGTGGCGCGCAACAGAAAGTGGCCGGGGAAGTTCACGCCCGCGACTCGAATGCCGGCGCGCCGCGCCACCTCGAGGTACACGACGGCCAGGCTGATCGGGATCCCCGTCCGGCGATCGAGCACCTCGTTGAGGAAGCTGTTCCGCGGGTCGTCGTACCGCTGGCGGTTGCCGCTGAATCCCTGCTCGTCGTACAGGTACTCGTTGAACGCGTGGATGGCCTCGTCGGTTCGAACCGCCGTGCCGGCAATCCGGTCACGCGCCTCGGTCCCCATGCGATCCAGCAGCTCGAGATAGCGCCCCGGTTCGAGCGCGGGATACTCGACGCGCGCGATGGCCAGCGCGGCGGCGCCGAGATCCTCGCCCCGCGCGTTCATTGCCTGTTCGAGCTCGCGCCCGACCTGTACCGAGCGCGACTGAAGGTGCAGGGAAACGCCCACGAAAGAATTCTAACCGGAGTGCAGCGATCGGATCAGCTCTGGTGTGATCTCGCTGAGCGAGGTGACGATCGTGTCGGCTTCCATCAGCGATGAGACCGGATAGGTGGTGGTGATGCCGATGCACCACATCCCGGCCGTCTTTGCCGATCGGATTCCCCAGCGCGAATCCTCGACCGCGACACACGAGGACGGCGGGACCCCGTGCAACTCGGCGGCCCGAAGGTACGGATCTGGTGCGGGCTTGCTCTCCGGCGTGTCGCCGGCCGCGACGATGAAGCGGAAAAACCGGTCGATGCCGCCGCGGCGGATGACGGGCTCGATGTCCTGGCGCTGGGCGCCGGAGGCGATGCCGAGGGGCCAGATGGCGGCCAACCGTTGAACGCAGTCCGAGGCGCCGATGTAGAGAACATCCTCGCCGGCGACGATCTGTTCGAAGGCCTCGGTCTTCTCCGCGATCAGCGTGGAGATCTGCGCCCCGGTCAGCTCCCAGCCTCTGTCCTCCGACACGGCCAGAAACACACCCTCGTCGTCATAGCCCAGATACCGTGCGTAGTATTCCTCGCGCGGAAGGGTCGCCCCCATCGAGGACAGGACCTCCTGATACGCGCGCAGGTGCAGCGGCTCCGAATCGGCCAGGACGCCGTCGAAGTCGAACACGATTGCGGAGATCACGACGCGGGCAGCTTCTCGCCGGCGCGCACGGGTACTTTCAAACGGTTTTCGCGGGGCGGCACGGGGCAGTCGTAGTTCACGTTGAAGACGCAGAACGGGCTGTAGGCCCGGTTGAAGTCGAGGTCGTAGATTCCGGTCGCCGTGCGGTCGAGATCCAGGTAGCGTCCGCCCTGGTAGGTTTCGGTTCCGTTCGTGAGGTCGTTGAATGGCACGAACAGCCGCCGCATATCGCTTTCCGACGCGTCCACGAAGGCGGTGAGCGTGAGCGGCTGACCCTGGAGCGTGAAGCGGAGGGTCCCGATGCGGCGCATCCTGCGGCGCAGCCCGGTGGAGGTGGACATCTCGATCACGTCCTCGGCCGGGATGACCTGGAGCTCTGCCGGCACGCGGTACGGTTCGGAGATCGGAAAATAGAGCAGAGGCGGGAACCCCTCACGCGTGTCCGGAGGCACAGGAGAATCGGCCGAGCGCATGTAGCGATCCTTTTCCGCGCGCCACGCGCCGATCTCTTCTTCGTAGGTCAGCTGGTGCTTGGTGCAGGCGCTCGCGGTGGTTGCGAGCGCCAGCACCCAGGCCAGATAGCGCATCATCTTGATTAGACCGGGGGGCTTCGCCCCGCCGGACCCCCCAACGCCGTCGCTCGCGGGGGCCCCAAAGGCCCCGCTCCGCTCCCGCGGGCGCGCCCGTGGCGCGCCTTATAGGTTGTGCAGCTCACCCAACCCGTACGAGAGTCTCGTTCCGAGCCGCATGACGGACTAAAAAGGATAACCTTTTCGTTCCGCGACGGCACCCGCGACGCGCCGTCGCAGCGCCACCGTGTTGAGCGGATTGGGCTTGACCGTGCGCCGGAGCGCCGCGAGCAGCGTCCGAAGCGTGTCGCCTTCGGTCATCCCGGCCAGCGCGCTGCGCGCCGCGATCTCCACGCGGCCGGCTGCATCGTTGACGACGATCTGCGCCGCGGCGGCGTGCAGATCGCCGCCGGCTGCCGCCGCGCGAAGCGCGGCGCTCTCGGCCGCGAACACGTCGATGACGATATCGGCGGTGAGCGAGAGGATTTCCTGCTCATCCGGCAGTTTCTCGCCGTAGGTCTGCATGGCAGTGCCGAGCACCATCAAGGCCGCCTTCTTGAGGCCGGCGACGGTGCGAAGCTCCTGCTCCAGCGGCGCGCCGCCGACAGGTTCCGGCATGGCAGGCGTGAGCAGCTCGTCCTGGAGCTTGCGTGCCGCCGGGATCAGCGGGAGCGCGCCCTTGACCGCCCGGCGCGCCAGCATCCCCGGGATCAGCAGCCGGTTGATCTCGTTCGTGCCTTCGAAGATGCGGTTCACCCGCGCGTCGCGGTAGTGGCGCTCCGCCGGATAATCGCGCACGAAGCCGTTGCCGCCGTGAACCTGCACGTTCTCGTCGAGCACGTAATCGAGCATCTCGCTGCTGGCGACCTTCAGGATCGACGCCTCGATGGCGAACTCCTCCAGCGCCGCGAGCACCGCGGCGTTCTCGTGGCTGCCCTGCAGCATGCCGTCGATGAGCCCCGCCGTCCGGTAGAGCATCGCTTCGACCGCGTATTCGCGCGCCGCCATCTCGGCCAGCTTGTATTTGATGGCGCCGAACGAGGCAATCGGCTGACCGAACTGTTTTCTGGACGCGGCGTAGGTCGCGGCCTCGCCAATTGCCAGCTTCGCGCCGCCGCTGCACATGGCTGCCAGCTTGAACCGGCCGTAGTTCAGGACGTTGAACGCGACCTTGTGGCCCTTGCCGATCTCCCCGAGGACGTTGTCGGCAGGCACCTTCGCATCCTGAAGAATCAGCGGCGTCGTCGACGAGCCGTGCAGTCCGAGTTTGTGCTCCTCCTTGCCGCTGCTGACCCCGGGGAAGTCGCGCTCGACGAGGAAAGCCGTGAATGCCTCACCGTCCACCTTCGCAAAGACGATGAAGAGGTCGGCGAAGCCGCCGTTGGTGATCCACATCTTCTCGCCGCTCAGCGCGAACGATCCGTCGGGCTGCCGCGTGGCGCGCGCCCGGGCGCCCAGGGCATCGGACCCGGCGCCGGACTCGCTCAGAGCGTACGCGCCGACCAGCTCACCCGAGACGAGCCGCGGCAGGTACTGCTTCTTCTGGGCGTCGGTCCCGAACGTCAGAAGCGGCGTGATGGCGAGGCCCGTCTGCGCGCCGAACGTCGTCGCAAACGAGGCGACCCGGCCCACGGCTTCGCCGACGACCACCGAAGAGACCTTGTCGAGCTCGATTCCGCCAAGCGCCTCGGGCACGTCGGTGCCGAGCAGGCCCAGCTCCCCGCACTTCTGCACCAGCTGCTTCGCCAGCGCCCAGTCCTTCTCCTCGAGGCGCTCGAGGACGGGCGCCACTTCGTTCGCCATGAATTCTGCGGCAGTCTGTTCGATCAGACGATGCTCCTCGGTCAGCTGCTCGGGCGTGAAGACGCCTTTCCCCTGGCTCTCTTCGATCAGCCAGATGCCGCCTTTTCGGGTGGTCTCAACGACAGCCATAAACTCTCCTCGATTCCGTAATCCGTGGTCCGTTGCCCGTGCTCCGACCCCCCGGGGGTCACGATGGTCACGATGACACGACGGTCACGATGCCGACCGCTTTGAAACCCTGCATCGTGTTCATCGATCCATCTTGTTCATCGTGTGTCCCGTGGGGAAGCGTGCCGTGATCCGTTGCCCGTGCTCCGACGCCCGGGGGCCACGATGGTCACGATGACACGATGGTCACGATGACGACCTCTTTGAAACCCTGCATCGTGTTCATCGATCCATCGTGTTCGTCGTGTGTCCCGTGGGGAAGCGTGCCGTGGTCCGTTGCCCGTGCTCCGACGCCCCGGGGGGCACGATGGTCCCGATGACACGATGGTCACGATGACGACCTCTTTGAAACCCTGCATCGTGTTCATCGATCCATCGTGTTCATCGTGTGTCCCGTGGGGAAGCGTGACAGCATCTCCGTCACATGCGCTCGAAGACCCCGGCAGCGCCCATGCCGCCGCCCACGCACATCGTGACCATTCCGTATTTCGACCCCCGGCGCTTCATCTCGTACAGCAGCGTGGCTGTGAGCTTGGCACCGGTGCACCCGAGCGGATGGCCAAGTGCAATCGCGCCGCCGTTCACGTTCATCTTGTCGGGGTCGATCGGCAGCTCGCGCAGGCAGGCGATGACCTGCGAGGCGAACGCTTCGTTCAGCTCCACGAGATCCATCTGCTCCAGCGTCAATCCGGCCAGCTTCAGCACCTTGCGGATGGCCGGCACGGGGCCGATGCCGAAACGTTCCGGCTCCACGCCGGCGGTGGCGAATGCCACGAAACGCGCGAGCGGCGTCAGGCCAAGGGCCCCGGCGCGCTCGCCCGACATCACGACCACAGCGGCCGCGCCGTCGCTCGTCTGCGAGGAATTCCCGGCTGTGACGGTCCCGGACGCGTGGAACGCGGGCCTCAGCTTGGCGAGCGCCTCGGCGGACGTATCGCGGCGCGGACCCTCGTCGGTATCGAACGTCGCGGTCTTGACGGGGCCGCCGTTGGCAGCCATGCGGAGTTGCAGCGGGACGATCTCGTCCTTGAAGCGCCCGGTGTCGATCGCCTGAATCGCGCGCTGATGGCTGCGGAGCGCGAACGCGTCCTGCTCTTCGCGGGACACGCTGGCTTCCCGCGCGTGGTTCTCGCCGACCAGCCCGGTGGTCAGATACACGTCGGGGTAGCTCTCGACGAGCGCCGGGTTTGGCGCCACCTTGTGCCCGCCCATGGGCACCATGCTCATCGACTCGGTCCCGCCGGCGACGATCGTGTCGGCGAACCCCGCCATGATCCGCTCGGCGGCGTATGCAATCGACTGGAGGCCGGACGAGCAGAACCGGTTGACGGTGACCGCTGCGGCCGATACGGGGACGCCGGCGCGCAGGCTCGCGATGCGCGCGACGTTCAGCCCCTGCTCGGCCTCCGGCATCGCGCACCCCATAATCACGTCGTCCACGTCCTCGCCCTTCACGCCGGGCGCGCGCTTCAGGGCCTCCGCGATCACGACGGCCGCCATCTCGTCGGGCCGCGTGTACCGCAGCGCCCCATTCGGCGCCTTGCCCACCGCCGTCCGCACCGCTGAAACGATTACTGCGTCTCGCATTGTTATTCCTTGCAAGCGGACCTCCCGCCTTCGCCAAAGGCTACGGCGAGGCAAGCGGACACCGGGCTACAGCTCAGTAATCCCCCAACAGATCTTCGAGCGCTTCACCAACCTCCGCCGTCCTTCCCTCGAAGAGGTGATCGGCGCCGTCGATCACGACCATCTCCTTGGGCTCCTCGAGGCGGCCGTAGAACTGCCAGAGTGCCTCGAGCGGGCACACTTCATCGGCCTCGCCCTGCACGAAGAACTTGGCCTTGGTGCTCGCCAGCGTATTCGGGAACTCGTAGCTCATGCCTGATGCCGATGTGGCAACCGGCGGCGCGATGCCGATCAACGCCGATACCCGCGGATCCACGGCGCCGGCCTCGAGCGCCACCCACGCGCCGAACGAGAACCCCGCGCTCCACAGCCTGGCCTCGGGGTATCGCGCGGCCATGTAGTCGAGCGCCGAGCTGAAATCCGCGAGTTCTCCTTCGCCTCGATCGAACTCCCCGGCGCTGCGACCCACGCCCCGGAAGTTGAACCGCAGCACGGCACAGCCAATCCGCGCGAGTCCCTTGGCTCCCTGATACACCGCCTTCGTATGCATCGTCCCGCCGTACTGCGGGTGTGGATGGGCGAAGACGACGGCCGCGCGAACCTGTTGATCGCCACGGCCACTGGCGGGCCGCTCGAGCGTCGCTTCCAGCGCGCCGGCCGGCCCCGTCAGATCAGTGATAGTTGGCATGAACGAAGCCACCCACCAGTTCGGAGAAACGTTCGGGTTGCGTGACCATTCCGATGTGTCCGGTCCCCGGCATCATTTCGTACCGCGCGCCGCGGATGAGCGAGCAGTAGCGCCGGGTGACGTGGACGGGCACGACGCTGTCGAGACCCTCCTCGCCGGTCACCACCAGGGTCGGCGCGGCGATGCGCTCGCAGTCGGGCCGGAAATCGAGCGCCTGTGCCTGCTGCACGCGTGTGGACATCAGCGGTGGAATCATCGGCGCCGACAGGACGCGCAGGCCTTGTGCCACCGAGAAGCGCAGCCGGGAGGGCCAGTCCGGAAGCGCCGCGTGAATTTCGGGCCACACACGAAGCGGGCCGGCGGCCATGAACGCCGGCGCCGACAGCCACGGTCTGCTGATGTAAGCAGCCTGTCGCGGCGACGGGCTCCAGCCGGGTGAAGGGGCCGAGACCAGGACGAGCGAGCTGACCCGATCTGCGTGTCGCGCAGCGTACCGAAGCGCAATCCAGCCGCCGTACGACACGCCGCACACCGCCGGCTGACCCAGCTCGAGACGTTCTGCAAGCTCGTCGAGCTGCTGCACATACGCGTCGAACCCCAGCTCCGGCTCGAGGCGCGCCCCGGATCCGATGTCGCCACGCAACGAGTACGAGATGGTCCTGCACGTCCGGCTCAGCGCCTCGAGCGCCGGTTTCATCCATTCCCATCGGCCCTGCACGCCGGGAATCACGATCACGGGCGGCCCCGACCCTCTGTCGAACATGGTTAATCAGCGACTCCGAACTCAGAACTCAGAACTCAGAACTCAGAACTCAGAACTCAGAACTACTCTCCTTCAATTCCTAAGCGTCTTACCCGTCTTGAGCGTGTAAGCGATTCGTTCCTGCGTGCGTCGTTCTCCGCAGAGGCTGAGAAATGCCTCACGCTCGAGGTCGAGCAGCTGCTGCTCGGACACCGCGGCGGGATGAGGCAGACTGCCGCCGGCAAGGATCCAGGCCAGCTTGCGGCCAATCAGCGCGTCGTGGTCGCTGATCCGTCCCGCCCGCCAGGCGAGGTGAATGCCCAGCTTCAGCGCGGCGAGCAGGCCCTCGCCCCCCACCCTGACGGCCTGTCGTGGCTGCGGCGCGCTGTAGTCGCTCGCCAGCGCCAGTGCGGCCGCCTTCGCATCGGCGATCAGGCGGTCCCGGTTCATCGTCACGTCGTCCACATCCCGCAGATACCCGATGCGCTTCGCGTCGGCTGCGCTCGTCGAGACCTTGCCGAACCCGATCGTCTCGAACACCCGTTGCACGTATGGCAGGAGATCGACCCCTGCGGGAGCGGACTCTGCAGCACGTGCGAGCATTTCCTTGGTGCCACCCCCTGCAGGAATGAGCCCGACGCCCACCTCGACGAGGCCGATATAGGCCTCGGCGGCCGCCTGAACGCGATCTCCGTGGAGCGCCAGCTCGCAGCCACCGCCGAGCGCCAGCCCGGCCGGGGCGGCCACCACGGGGACAGGCGCGTACTTCAATGCCATCGTCGCGGACTGGAAGGACCGAATCATCAGGTCCACCTCGTCCCAGTTGCCCTCCTGCGCTTCGAGCAGGAGCAGCATGAGGTTTGCGCCTGCCGAAAAGTTCGGCGCGTCGTTACCGACAACGAGCGCGCGGTACCCGGCCGAGGCCTCCTTGACCCCGGCCTGGAGCATCTGGAGCGTGTCACCGCCGATCGCATTCATCTTCGAGTGGAACTCGCAGCACAGCACCCCGTCGCCGAGGTCGACGAGGCTGGCGCCGGCGTTCTTCTTCACCACGCCTCTCGATCGCTTCGACGACTGCAGAATCAGGAGGTCCGCGGCGGCCGGCGCAAGCTCGGCACCCGGGCGGAAGCCACCGCGCGCCTGCGCCTCGCGCACGAGCGGCGGAATGTCGGTGACCTGAGAGGCCTCCAGCACGCGGTCGATCCCGATGGCGTCCCAGGTTTCGAAGGGACCGAGATCCCAGCCGAATCCCCATCGCATCGCGCGATCGACGTCATCGATCGAGTGAGCGATCTCGGGGGTGACCCGGGCCGCGTAGACGAGAGTCGGCCCCAAGGTTGCCCGCAGGAAGCTGCCGACCTTGTCCCTGCCCGTGAAGAGGGTGCGGATGCGGTCGCCAACCGCCTCAATCGATCGGGCGGCATCGATCGAGGGGAGCCGCGCCGCTTGCTTTGCTCGATAGGTGAGCGTCCCGAGGTCGAGCGTGAGGATCTCGCCCGACGCGTCCTTCTTGTAGAACCCCTGGCCCGCCTTCGCGCCCGTCCACCCGCGTTCGACGAGGGCCTGCACCAGGGGCGGGAGCGCAAAGATCTCCCGGGCTGCGGGATCCGTCAGACGCTCGGAAAGATTGCGGAGCACGTGCCCGAGCACGTCGATTCCGGCGATGTCCATCGTCCGGAACGTGGCGCTCTTCGGGCGGCCGATCGCCGGACCAGTAATCGCGTCGATCTCCTCGATCGTGTATTCGCTGCCGGCCAGCGCGCGAAACGTCTGCGCGACTCCGAAGAGCCCGAGATGGTTCGCGATGAAGTTCGGTGTGTCCTTCGCGACGACCACGCCCTTGCCGAGATGGTGGTCGGCGAAGCTCGCGACACCGTCGAGCACCGCAGGGTCGGTGTCGGCCGTTGGAATCAGCTCCAGCAGGTGCAGGTATCTGGGCGGATTGAAGAAATGCGTGCCGAGCCAGTGCGCTTTGAACGCGGCTGAACGGCCCTCCGCAATCGAGGTGAGCGGAATCCCCGAGGTGTTGGAGCTCACGACGGCGTGGGGCGCGCGGTGTTCTTCGACACGCTCGAGCAGCGATTGCTTGATGTCCAGCTGTTCGACCACGGCCTCGATGATCCAATCGCACGAGGCCAGGCTGGCCAAGTCCGCGTCGAAGCTGCCGGTGCGGATCAGACTGTACGCGGCAGCGCTGAAGAAAGGATCGGGCTTGAGCGCGCGAGCCCGCTCGAACCCGGCGCGCGCGGCCTCGCGAGTGACGTCGAGCAGCAGCGCCGGGACGCCCGCGTTTGCGAAGTGTGCGGCGATCTGCGCCCCCATCGTGCCAGCGCCCAGGACTGCAACCGACCGAATCTGCATGCTCTGGTTCCTTTTTGCGGCCGATTCAGTGCCGGAGGGACGCCGCGCCCACGCCGCCGACGAACAGATCCACGATCGCATCGGTTTCACCGGCCAGCGCGTACTTCCGCCGGCTGAGAATCCAGTTCGTGGCCATCTCGTCGAGCGCTCCAAAGAACACTTTCGCGGCGAACGTCGGGTTGACACCCCGCCGGAAGATGCCGCGCGTCTGGCCCTCGGCAATGACGTCGCGAATGATCCCCAGGTACTCGCGCAGCTGGGTGGAGGAGAAGCGCTCCATGAACTTGGTCGACTGGCGCAGCTCGATCTGGAACACGATGGCCAGCGAACGATCGCGGCCGAGGCGCCCGAGGTGCAGGCGGGCGATCTCCCGCAGTCGATCGACGGGATCGGTGAGCTTGCCGACTGTCTCACGCCCCTCGGCGATCGCGTCGGTCATCGTCCGCTCGAAGATCGAGACGAGGAGGTCGTCCTTGCCGCGGAAGTACAGATAGACGGTACCGGCGGCGACGCCGGCGGCGCGGGCCACGTCGGCGACCTGCGCATTGAAGAAGCCGCGTGCCGCGAAGGTGTCGGTGGCGGCGCGCAGGATGGCGTCGCGTTTGTCGGTACGGGCGGGATTGGCGCGAAGACGCGCCGGGGATACGACGGACATGAATGAATGTTCATTCATTTCGTGGCGGCGTGTCAACCCCTGAAGCTTCCTCGAGGTGTCGGCGTCGGCTCCGCTCGATCGCTTCAAGAAAATGGATTTTTTGCGACCGATCGATCCGACTATCCGAATCCGCCGGTGGTGCGCTATTGGGCCCAACAGTCGGACTGGGTGATTAATTGCACAATTCGGCGTGACCAACAGGCGTCCTGGAGGGGCGTGCCGCTTGCATGACTCAACCGCGTCGAGGTTTCCTGGTTTCGCCGTGCTGGCATCCCGATGTAACCGGACACTGTCCGTGGGCGTAGTATCCTGCAATCAACTGCCCAGCCATCCGGGAGCCCCAATGTTAGATGAGAACCAGCAACAGAACCTCGTCACGCGTTTGAACCGTATCGAAGGGCAGGTCCGGGGGATTCGAAGAATGGTGCAGGAACCCCGGCTCTGCGTGGACATACTGCAGCAGCTGGCTGCCGCCGAGGCGGCACTGAACCGGATCAGCCTTGCCGTCGTGAAGTATCACGTCGAGAAGTGCGTGCCCGACGGCATCACCAAGGGCGAGCCGGAGAAGACGAAACGGCTGTCGGAGCTGGTGGACATTTTCGATCGTTTCGCGAAGTAGCAGGTTTCCGGAGCATTGTGCGTGCTTCGGCGGCGGGTCCCCGTACCCGCGCCGCCGGTCGTTTTGGAGGAGACGACCGGCGGATTTTTTTTGCCTCACGGGCCCCCTCCCGGCCTGTCGCCCAATCCGGCCCGGCCGGCCGAGCCCAGCCGCTGGGTCCAGCGAACTCGCCCGCCGAATCCATTACACTTATCGAGACTCGGTGGCTGACTGGCGGCCTTCTGACGCAGGACCGTCATATTTCGGGAAGGATTCATCATGATTTTTAGAACGACCGCTTCACTTTGCGTCGCCCTTCTGTTCCTCCTGCCGGCCGGCGCATTCGCTCAGATTCGGGGCGAGGCTCGCGTGTCGGGGAAGGTCGTGGACGACAAAGGCCAACCACTTGCAGACGTGGCCGTGACAGCCACGAAGACCGGGGAGCGCGAGCCGCTCACGACGAAGTCGAACAAGAAGGGAGAGTGGACGCTGAATCGGATCGCTGCCGGCGAGTGGGCCCTCGAGTTCACGAAGGAGGGTTTCGAGCCGCAGCGTGGCACCGTCAAGGTGGACGAGCAGAGCATCATCCAGAAGGTCGATGTCACGCTGGCGCCCAAGACGGCAGACCCCAATGTCGAGCTCCAGGCTGAGCTCAAGCGGGCCGAGCCCATGATGAAGGCCTCGCAGTTCGTCGAAGCCCGCAAGGTCTACGAAGATCTCCTCGCCAAGTACCCCAGCGTCGTCCAGCTGAATCGCTTCATCGCCGCCACCTACGCCGGCGAGAAGAACTACGCCAAGGCCACCGAGCATCTGCGGCTGATCCTCGAGAAGGAACCGGAGAACCTCGAAACGAAGCTCCTCCTCGCCGATCTCCTGATCGAAGGTGGTAACAGCGAGGAGGGATTGGGGATGCTCCGGTCCGCCGACCTGACACAAGTCAAGGACCCGTACCCGTTCATCAACGGCGCCATCACGCTCATCCGGGAGAACAAGCCCGACGAGGCGATCACGATCCTGACGTCCCTGCTCGCGCAGTTCCCGAATCAGGCCGACATCTACTACTATCGTGGGCGCGCGTACATTGCGGCGAAGAAGCTGCCCGAAGGCAAGGCCGATCTCGAGAAGTTCGTTGCCACGGCGCCGCCCGATGCCCGCGAGCTCGGAGACGCGAAGAAGATCCTCGAGCAGCTCAAGGACGTCAAGCAGCCCTCATGACGGTGCGCCGCGCGCTAGCGCCCGTGCTGCTTGCAGCATGGGGATGTGTCGCCTGCGGTTCGGGCAGCGGGAACGGCAACGGAACGCCTCCGCCCACTCCGGCTCCCGGACCGACCAATCCATGTCTCTCGAGCAGTCTCGAGAGCGGGCCGGACCTGGCGGTGTCCGCGCCGGACCCGGCCCTGACCCTCCGGAAGCGCGGCAAGATCGACTACAACCCACGGTGGCGGGTGCTCGATGCGCTCTGGACGCACCGGCAGCGCGCGGGCCGGACGCTGGGCGAGGCCGTGAGCACCGGTGGCAGCAGCAACGTGGACGTCGGGGAGGTCGCCGTCCTGCAGGACGAAGGGGATCTCATCGCTCCTGCCAACACGTTCGACCTCGAGGGCGTCGGTCTCCGCTTCACACGCAACGGCGCCGGGGGGTACGACGTGGCCCGAATCGACGCCGCGTTCCGCTCGACGCTCGGGAACCAGGTGACGCTGACCGACGACGACAGCGAGCCGCTCAACGTGCCGTTCTCGTTCCCGTTCTATGGCCAGTCCCAGTCGATCGCGTTCGTCAACTCCGACGGCAACGTGACCTTCGAAGAGGAGGATCGGGCCAGCTCGGAGCGGAACGTGGCTCGATTGCTGACCGGACCGCCGCGGGTCGCTCCATTCCTGGCCGACCTCGATCCGAGCGCGGGCGGGCGGGTGTTCGCCCATGTCGCCGCCGATCAATATACGGTGACGTGGTGCGGCGTCCGCGGATTCGATTCGCCGCGTACGGCCACCGTGCAGCTCACGCTGCTGCCCGACGGCGCGATCGAGATGAAGTACACCGACTCGATCACGCTCCCCGACGCCGTGGTGGGCGTGTCGCCTGGACGCACCGGCGAGTTCTCCGCGGTCAATCTCGGCGACACGACCGTGGCCGGAGGCGCCGGGGCGGTCGGCGAGCGATTCGCCCAATCTCCGCAGCTGGACACCGTCGCCGTCACGAGGAAGTTCTACGCGACGCACCGCGACGATTTCGACCAGCTGATCATCTGGACCGACGCCAGGTTGATTCAGGACGCATTCGCTTACGAGGTCACCGTTGCCAACCAGATTCGCGGCATCGGTCTCGATCTCTTCGACGTCTCCAGGGATTTTGGCAGCGCCGGGCAGCTCGAGAGCTATACGGTCATGGACTTCATCAGCAAGTATCCCGACAACCCGAGGCAGAAGTTCCTCGGCGAGAACAACACCGTCAGCGTGCTGGGGCAGGAGGTCGGCCACAGGTGGCTGGCGTTTTTCGATTTCCGCAATCACGAGGGCAGGGGCTCGGACGCGCTGCTGGGCCGTGACAGGGCACATTGGAGCTTTTTCGTCGATTCGGACGCCTCGGTGATGGAGGGCAACGACATCGAGGATCTGGGCGGCGGATCGTTCCAGACCGTGGCCGCCGTCGAACGCTACAGCCTCCTCGATCAGTACGCGATGGGACTCGTCCCGGCATCGGAGGTCCCGCCGTTCTTCTACGTCGAGAACCCGGTCAATTCGTCTCCTTCACGAGATCGTGACGACCCCCCTCAGGTCGGCGTCCGGTTCAACGGCACGCGCCGGGACGTGCTCATTCAGGACATCATCGCGGAACAGGGCAACCGGGTTCCCTCCTCTGGCAGCTCTCCGCGCGTCCATCGACAGGCATTCGTCTTCGTCGTCGGCGCCGGACGCACGATGGACAGCGCCCACGTCGACAAGGTCGATCGGATCCGCAGGGAGTGGGAAACGTTTTTCCGCGAAGCGACCGATCGTCGGATGCGCGCGGAGACGGCGCTGCGGTAATTGCCAGCTCCCAGCTCCCAGCTCCCAGCTTCCAGCGCCGGCTCCAGCTGATGGCTCCCGCTATAATTCGCGTATGGTGAAACACACGGTCGCAGGGCTGTTGATGCTCTCAATCGCCCAGGCGGTGCCGTATGGAGCGGCGCAGGCGTCCCAGGAACCGGCCGAACGCTCGATGTCTGCTGCGGCTGTCGACGTCACGCGGCTCGACGCGATCGAGCCCATCGTTCAGGCTGCCATCAAGGAAAAGCTGCTGCCCGGCGCGGTCGTCCTCGTCGGTCACCGCGATCGGATCGTGTACCAGAAGGCCTTCGGGAATCGTGCGGTGGAGCCGGGCGTCGAGCCGATGACGGTCGATACGATCTTCGATCTCGCGTCGCTGACGAAGGTCGTTGCCACGACGACCAGCATGCTGATGCTGATAGAGGACGGCAAGGTGCGGCTGAGCGATCGGGTCGCGACCCATATTCCGGGATTCGAGCGATACGGCAAAGGCGATATCACGGTGCGGCATCTGATGACCCACGTGTCGGGTTTGCGGCCCGATGTCGATCTCGGTGAGGCCTGGGTCGGGTACGACACGGCGATCACCCTCGCAATCGAGGAGGTCCCGCTCGCGAGGCCCGGAGAGCGGTTCGTCTACAGCGACATCAACTACTTCCTGCTCGGCGAGATCGTCCGGCGGGTCAGTGGCCTGCCGCTCGATCGGTTCACGACACAGCGCATCTTCCAGCCCCTCGGGATGAAGGACACGATGTTCGTGCCCCCGGCATCACTGAAGTCCAGGATCGCGCCGACCGAGAAGTGCACGCCGTACGGGTGGCCGTGCGAAGGGCCCGACAGGACCATGCTGCGCGGGACCGTGCACGATCCGACCGCGCGGCGCATGGCCGGTGTGGCCGGCCATGCTGGCCTGTTCAGCACGGCCGCCGATCTTGCGATCTTTGCCCAGACTCTGCTGGCCGGCGGCTCGCACGATGGCGTCCGCCTGCTGTCTCCGCTGGCCGTGGAGAAGATGACGTCGCCCGCCACACCCGACCTCGAACGGAACACACGCGGGCTCGGCTGGGATATCGATTCCTCGTTCTCGTCGAATCGCGGCGAGCTGCTGCCGATCGGGTCGTTCGGCCATACGGGCTTCACGGGGACATCCGTCTGGATCGATCCGGGGACCGGACTGTTCGTCGTATTCCTGTCGAATCGCCTTCATCCCGACGGCAAGGGCGACGTGACGCCGCTTCGCGCGCGCGTGGCGACGATCGCAGCCTCTGCGCTGACGTCCATTCCGGACCGCGTCCGTCAGGCGCCCCTGACCGGCCGCGACTTCGGACCTTCGGGCACCTTGCCGGAGCGCGCGGCCCCGCCCGTGCTGTCGGGAATCGACGTGCTTCGGGCGGAGGGTTTTGCACGGCTGAAAGGCAAGCGCCTGGGGCTCGTGACGAACCACACGGGTCTCGCCCGCGACGGCGCCACCACGATCGATCTGCTCTTCAACGCGCCCGACGTCAGGCTCGTGTCGCTCTTCAGCCCGGAACACGGGATTCGCGGCATCCTGGACGCGAACGTCGAGTCGACCGTCGACGAGAAAACGAAGCTGCCGATTCACTCGCTGTATGGCGAGACACGCCGGCCGACGCCCGGCATGCTCCAGGGGATCGACACGATGGTGATCGATCTGCAGGACATCGGCGCGCGCTTCTACACCTACATGACGACGATGGCGTATGTGATGGAGGAGGCGGCGAAGGCAGGGACCGAGGTCGTCGTGCTCGACCGGCCGAACCCCATTGGCGGCGTGCGCATCGAAGGCCCGATGCTCGACAGCGAGCAATTGAGCTTCGTGGGATATATGCCGATGCCCGTGCGCCATGGCCTGACCCTGGGCGAGCTGGCGCAGCTCTTCAACGCGGAAAACAAAATCGGCGCGAAGCTCACCGTGGTCACCGCCCGCAACTGGCGGCGCGAGGCGTGGTTCGACGAAACCGGGCTGCCGTGGGTCAACCCCTCGCCCAACATGCGCAACCTGATCCAGGCGACGCTCTATCCCGGCATCGGCGCCTTCGAAGGCACCAATCTCTCGGTCGGGCGCGGCACCGACACGCCCTTCGAGCAGATCGGCGCGCCGTGGATCGATGGCGTGGCGCTGGCCGAGGCGCTCAACGCGCGGCGCATTCCTGGCATCCGCTTCTATCCCGTCCGCTTCACCCCGACAGCCAGCAAGTTCGCGAACGAGGCGTGCCAGGGCGTGTTCGTGATCGTGACCGATCGTGAGGCGCTGAGGCCGGTGAGGGTCGGGGTGGAGATTGCCGCCGCCCTGCACAAGCTGCATGGCGCTCGGTTCGAGCTCGAGCGTTCCGACCGGCTGTTCGGCTCGAAGGACGGCATCAGCCGCATCCGCGCGGGCGAGGACCCCGCCGCGGTTGCTCGATCCTGGTCCGCCGGCGAGGGCCGCTGGCGACTGCTGCGAAACAAGTATCTCCTCTACCGCTGACCCGCAGGGTCCCCGCGTAAGCTGCAGGATCGGCGTCCGGCTGCGCCCCACGAATCACACGATGGTCACGATGACACGATGGCCACGATGAACCCCTTTGAAAGCCATACTACTCCGAGATTCACTTGACTTGAGCATACGACGCGGGTGGCGCACGGCGGGGCGCCCCGCCCGCCGCGCAGGCGCCGGGGCCCCCGCCGCGCGTTTTCCAGCGCGGTGGGGTGGAGGAGCCACACGCGTGACAAGTGCTTTTTGGCGCCGAGCCGGGGTCCCCGCCGCGCACGCCTGCGCGGTGGGGTGGTGGGGACGGGTGGGG
>DASTBU010000057.1:0-88885 GCA_035711845.1 Vicinamibacterales bacterium | reverse complement strand
GATGGTTGTCGTCGTCGCGGTCAAGAACGGCGTACAGGGCGGAGGTGTCGACGAAGATCATCGGGACTGGAAGGCGTCCGCGAGCGCCTCATCGTGGCGGCTCGATGTGTCACGGACGCCGGACGCAAACCTACCCGCAGCGCGGATCGCGCGATCCCGACCCTCCCGTTCGCCTGGCGGCTCCGCCCGGGTGAACGCATCGATCGCCCGGCGTACGAGCTCGGCTACCGAGACGTTCTCGCGCTTTGATCGCCGACGCAACGCCACCGCTTGCTTGTCGGTCAGCTGCACCTGTGTTCGGACCATGACATCATGATGGCAGAAGTGATGGCATGATGCAAGCGTTGAGATCATGGGGCACATAAGGTCACCGCCGGATCTCGCGAGCGCAGAGCGCTTCAGTGGCCCCGAGGTGAAAGGGAACGTCTCGGGAACTTGACAGCCTGCCCGACCGTCCATATAGTTGCAACTACCAACGATATGCCGACCGCGCTTACTCGGCGCCCGTCCTCCACCGCGGACCTGCAGCGAGACGCTGAAGCCTTGCAGGCGGCCGTCGCCGCTCTGGTTCGCGTCTATCAGTTCCGCGATCGGGATCGCATTTGCTGCCACGACATTTCGGTCACGCAGTGCCACGCGCTCGAGGCTCTCGTCGAACATGGGCCGCTGCGTCTTGGTGACCTGGCCGAGCGCCTCTTTCTGGACAAGAGCACGACGAGCCGCGTCGTTCGCGCGCTCGTGAAGAAGGGGTACGTGCGGCAGCATCCGGACGCCACTGATGGGCGCGCAACCGCGTTGAACGCAACCCGTGCTGGCCAGAATCTGTGCGCGCGGATCACCGACGATCTCGTGAATCAACAGAAGGAGCTGCTAGTCGACCTCGATCCTGATATTCGCGCCGGCGTGGTCGACGTCATCCGACGATTGGCGCAGGCTGCCGATTCCCGGTTCCGGAGTGGCGTGTCTGTGAGTGCCTCGTGCAGCTCGGATGGGTGTAGGCCATCCGGCTGTCGCTGATTTTTTCAGGCTTGATAGTTGTCACTAGCAACATGTCCACGCTCTTCCGACACGCCGTGCTCGCTGACGCCGAAGCCATCACCGATATCTACAACCAGGGCATCGCCGAACGCGGTGCGACGTTCGAGACCGAGCCGCGCACCGTCCATGACATCCGCATGCGTCTCGAGGATGCACAACGTTTTCCACTGCTCGTGGCGGAGGATGACGGCGTCGTGATCGGTTGGGCCGGACTGAGCAGCTATCGGCCGCGCGCGTGTTACGCGGGTATCGCGGAGTTCTCGATTTACCTGGACCGGGCTGCGCGCCGGCGCGGCGTCGGGCGTCAACTCCTCGAGGCGCTCGTGGACACGGCTCGTGAGCGCGGCTACTGGAAGCTCGTCTCGCGCATTTTTCCCTTCAATGCCGGCAGCCGCGCGCTGTGCCGCGCCTGCGGGTTCCGCGAGGTCGGCGTCTACGAGAAGCACGGGCAACTCGACGGCCAGTGGCTCGACGTCGTCATCGTCGAACGGCTGATCTCGCAGAACCTCACGTCGTCGACGCGGGTGAGCACCGATGCGAGCTCGAATGCCTAGCCTCGCGGCCGGCGGGATGCGTCCATCCCGGTCGGGCAGCGTCAGTACTGCCAGCGAGGAACGACGAGGAGTCTGACGATGATGAAAGCCTTGGCACTGGCGGTATTCGCAACGGCCACGATGAACGGGTTCGCGTCACAGGATCCCATCACGACCCTGCCCGACTCATACGCGAAGCAGTTTGAAAACGAGTGGGTCCGGGTCGTGCGCGTGTACTACCCGCCGCACGCGAAGCTGCCCGCGCATGCGCATAACGCCTTGCCGGCGGCGTACGTGTACCTCAACGACGGCGGGCCCGTGCTGTTCAAACACATTGGCACCTCCTATGGAGCGGCCACCCGGCCGGCGACGAAGGCCGGCGGATTCCGTGTCTTCCGCGGCATCGACGAGATTCACGAGGTGGAGAACCCCTCCGAGCTGCCCAGCCAGTTTCTACGCGTCGAATTCAAGACGGATCCGAAGGACGTCCGCACGCTGAAGGGACGCTTCTATCGCGAGGTGGTGACGTCGGGGGAGAGCCTGGAGAAGGTGCAGTTCGAGAACGAGCAGGTGCGGATCACGCGTCTGGTCCGTGCGCCTGGGCAATTGCTTCGGATCGTCACGGCTGCGACCGAGCCGTCGTTGCTGATCGCGCTCCGAGAGGCGCGTATCCGGGAGTCAGACAGATCGGAGAGGGCCGTGCGTCTCGGCCAGGAGCGGTGGCTCTCATCAGGCGTGACGCACGTCGCGGAGACCGTCGGAACGGAGACGAGCGAATTCCTGCGGTTCGACTTCAAGACCGCGCCGATTGTGTCAGCGAGCCAGAGGTAAGGACATGAACGCTTCGACTCTTCCCGTGGTGATTATTGGTGCCGGTCCGGTTGGCCTCGCCGCCGCCGCACACGCGCTGACCCGCAATCTCACCCCACTTGTTCTCGAGACCGGCGCAACCGTCGGCGCCGGTATGCGGCGCTGGGCGCACGTGCGGATGTTCTCGCCGTGGAAGTTCAATGTAGACTCGGCCGCCGTGGAGATTCTGACGCGGAACGGCTGGACGGTGCCGGACCCCGACGAGTATCCGACCGGTGGGGATCTCGTCTCGCGTTACCTCGAACCGCTCGCCGGTACGCAGGAGCTCGCCTCGCACATCCGCGTCAACACGCGCGTGATCGCGGTCACCAGGCGGGACCACGATCTGATGAAGGACGACGCTCGAGACGACGCGCCATTCGTGGTACGCGTCGTCGGAGTTGATGGCGAACAGGACATCCTGGCACAGGCCGTGATCGATGCATCCGGCACGATCGAAACGCCGGGTCCCCTTGGCGCCGCGGGATTGCCGGCGCTCGGCGAGCGTGCCGCCGCGGACCGGATCTTCTACGGCATCCCAGACGTGCTCGGCACGATGCGATCGCGCTACGCCGGCCGCCGCGTGCTTGTCGTGGGTAGCGGTCATTCCGCGCTGAACGCGCTGCTCGATCTCGCGCACCTCGTGGAATTCGAGCCGAACACGCGAATCGTCTGGGCGATTCGGCGTGCGGCGATTGGTCAGCTTCTGGGCGGCGCTCGCAATGACCAGCTCGAGGCACGCGGCAAGCTTGGCGCGAACGTGCGCACGCTGCTGGATGCGAAGCGCCTGGAGGTACTGACCGGGTTCCGCATCGATCGCGTCACGCCGACCGAAGCCGGCCTCGTCGCGAGCGGCGGTGAGCGTCTGGCACCCCCGGTTGACGAGATCATCGCGGCGACCGGCTTCAGACCCGATTGGTCGATCCTTTCGGAGCTTCGTCTCGACCTCGACCCCGCGGTCCAGAGCCCGCGCGCCCTCGCGCCGCTGATTGATCCGAATGTGCACAGCTGCGGCACCGTCCGTCCGCACGGGGCCGAGGAACTGCAACAGCCGGACGGCAATCTCTTCGTGATTGGCATGAAGAGCTACGGCCGTGCGCCCACGTTCCTGATGCTCACCGGCTACGAGCAGGCGCGCTCCGTCGTGGCCGCGATCGCCGGCGACTGGGAGGCGGCTCGTCGGGTGGAACTCGTGCTGCCGGAGACAGGTGTGTGCTCGCTGGATCGAAGTCCTGAATCGTCGAGCGCGGCAAGCTGCTGTGGCTCCGCGGCGGAACCAGTCAGCATCGGCGCGCTCGCGGCAGCACGGCCCAGGGAGACACCGACGACCGCATCTGTCGTGAAGTCCGGCTGTTGCTCGTAGCACTGCTTCCATGAGCAGACGCACTGTCATCGCGCTCGGGATCGGCCAGTGCATCAACTGGGGCGTGTTGTATTACGCCTTTGCGGTGCTGGTGCTGCCCCTTCGGCGCGAACTCGGCGTCGACACCTGGGTCGTCACCGGTGCGTTCTCGCTGGCGTTGCTGATGTCCGCGATGCTCGCACCTCGGGTTGGCGCGTGGTGCGATCGCGGGGGTGGGCCCATCGTCATGCAGGCCGGTGGCCTCGCGGGTAGCCTGTTGCTGATCGTGTGGACGATGGTCCCTGGTGTCGCCGCGCTATACCTCATCTGGGGCGCGCTGGGGCTCTGTATGGCGATGACCCTCTATGAGCCCGCCTTCGCGATCGTCGGACGAGCGTACGACGATCCATCGAAGCGGCTGCGGGCGCTGGCGGCGGTCACCCTGTTCGGCGGTCTTGCGAGCACCGTGTTTCTCCCCCTGACCGCGTTCCTGGTCGCCACGTGGGGATGGCGTCGCGCGGTACTGGTGCTCGCCGCCGCGCTCATCGCCTCGAGCGCGATCGGTCGCACGTTTCGTCCCGCGCACCCCCGCGCCCGCCGTGACATTCCTGGCCGGGCGGCAGCACTTGACGCCAGCGGGCTCGTCGACGGTCCACCGTGGCTGCTCATCACAGGCATGTTCGCGATCGCGAGCCTCGCGAGCGCGGCGTTTGCGGCGAACCTCGTACCCGCGCTTACCGAACGAGGTATCTCGGCGTCGAGTGCCGCGGTGCTTGGCGGCGTCATTGGCGTGATGCAACTGCCCGGTCGTGCACTGCTGATGCATGGAGGGCTGGACGCGAAGCCAACCAGGCTTCTCACGCTCAGTCTTGGGCTCCAGGCCATCGGACTCGGCGGCGTGGCGGTTGCGTCCACGGTCCTGGCTGCCGCTGCGGGCACCGCGCTCTTCGCACTGGGTGCGGGGTTAATCACGCTGGTACGTCCGCATCTGGTCCAGAGCGTGATCGGAGGTGCAGGCGGGTACCTGAATGGACGCATGGCGCGGCAGCAGCAACTCGCGCGCGCCGCGGGGCCTCTCGCCGTCGCGTGGATCGCAGGCACGATCAGCTATTCCGCCGTGTTCGCCGGCATCGCAGCCTTGTTCGTCGTGATCGGCGTGGCCGCCCAGGGACAGCTGCGTGGTCTCGGCGCCATCCACACGTCAGATCAGGCGGCGTAGCACAGTCGCGACTGCTGTCCGTGCGATCGTGTCGTCACGCGGCACTATTTCCGGCCCGAGAAGCCGTGACGAAGAGCCGCGAAGCAGAAGGACGCGCCGGCCGGGCTCGGTCGGTGCGTCCTTTCGCCCGGACCAGCGTCATTAGGAGATGATGACGAACATGGCGCATTCGACGTCCCCTGACGAGTCGGCTGGCACCGGGCCGGCGGCACTGGCTGGTGAGACCTCGGCGATGTGGGCCGAGTTCGCGACGCCCCTGCGGGCGTTTGTGGCGCGCCGCGTGCCCGCTGGCATCGAGCCCGACGACGTGGTGCAGGAGGTGTTCCTCCGGGTCGTCCGGCACCTCCCAACGCTACGGGATGCCGAGCGGGTCGAAGCCTGGCTCTACCAGATCGCGCGCAATGCTCTCCGCGACGCCATGCGCTCACGGCAGCGCCGTGATAGCCGGACGGATTCTCTCGAGATCGATCTACCGACCGAGCCCGTTCTCGAAGATGTGCGCGCAGCGGAAGCCGAGCTCGCGCCCTGTCTCACCGGAATGGTGGCCCGCCTCCCGGAACCATATCGCACCGCCATGGAGCTCACCTCGCAGCAGGGGCTCACCCAGTCGGAAGCCGCGAAGCGCGCCGGCGTGTCGATCTCCGGCATGAAGTCGCGCGTGCAGCGCGCCCGCGAGCAGCTGAAACGGATGCTCCTCCAGTGTTGCGAAGTGGATGTCGACCGCCGCGGCGGTGTCTCGGATTACCAGCTCCGTGCGCCTGACGCGTGCGCCAGTCCCAGCAGCGACGCCTCCGCAGGGCGCTGCGTCCCCGGTGGCTGTTCGCCACGAAAGTAGCCGAGCCGTGCGTCCGCTGGCGACAGACGGCGTCTTCTATAGCGGAACGGCGATGGCCAACGTCGCCGACAGCAACAAGGAGACAGCCATGACAGAAGCCACACGGACCCAGACCACCAGTTCTCGCAGTGACGCATCGCCGACCCCTCAGGCTGCTACGCCAAGCGCGTGTTGCGGAGGGCCCGCACCGACAGGAACTGACGCATGCTGTGCGCGCGACGCCGAGGTGAAGTCGAGCGGCGGTACAGGATGCGGCTGCGGGTCGACCGCGCCAACAGCAGCTCCGAAGAAGAGCGCCTGCTGTGGGTAGCTCGAGCGATATCTCGGTGACTGGTACCGTTGACGGCTGCCAGAGTTCGAACTTCACCGAGCCTATCGAGCAGGGGGATTCAGGGGGGGAACGAGCACGAATCGCGTCTGCGTCTCGAACTCGTATCGTCCAGTGGCGCGCGTTGGGTTGAACAGGAGGTTCCAGCTTTCGCTGGAGACCGTACTCGGGATGATGACGAACAGGTGCTCTCCAGCAGCGCGCGCCCGAAGGACTGTTGTCCGCCGTTTGGGGATCCTGGCGTCAACCATCCAGGGTTCGGCACGTCGTCGGCCATCACCACGTGCACGTCTGCAAGGTCGAGGGCGCCACTCTTTTACGCCGCAGTCCTTCACATCTCGGCGCGCCATTTCTACGCGAACGGAGCTCGAGGACACGGTGAAAGTTCACGCGAATCTGTCTGATTGTGGGGGCGAACATAAAGCGAATATGATACGCTGACACCCCGTGGCGCGGAGCTGAGGCGCTTGATTGCCGCCGGCGCTGCAGTGGCGCTGTGCCTGGCAGTCGTGCCGGCACTCGAGGAGGCGCGACTCGCGTCTGCGCCGTGGTGGGTGTAAATGGTTGCCACAGGTACCATTCTCCATGCGGACCTCGACGCCTTTTATGCGTCGGTCGAACAGCTGCTCGACCCCCGCCTCCGCGGCAAGCCGATTGCGGTCGGCGGCGGCGTCGTCCTCGCCGCCTCCTACGAGGCGCGGGCCTTCGGCGTACGAAGCGGCATGCCTGGACGGCGCGCGCGGCAACTCTGTCCCGACCTCGTATTCGTCGGCGGACATTTCAACGAATACCAACGGCTCGGTGACGCCGCCATCGGGGTCCTGAGCGATTTCACGCCTGCCATCGAGCGCATCTCCATCGACGAGGCCTTCGCCGACGTGGCAGGGTGCACGCATCTCTTCGGTTCGCCGGCAGAGATCGCAAGGACAGTCCGGGCGCGCGTGCGCGCCGAGCTGGGCTTGCCGATGTCAATCGGCGTGGCGCGTACCAAGCACCTGGCGAAAATCGCATCGCAGGTCGCGAAGCCGGATGGATTGGTCGTCGTCGATCCAGAAATGGAATTGGAGTTTCTTCACGAGCTGCCCGTCGCACTGATGTGGGGCGTGGGCCCCGCAACCGAGGCGCGGCTTGCCAAGATGGGCGTCACCACCATCGGTCAGTTGGCCCAGAGCTCTCCTCAATCCGTGGAGCGATTGCTTGGACACGCGGTGGGAAGAAAGTTGACGGCGCTCGCGTGGAATCGCGATCCGCGGCAGATCCAGACGCGCCGGCGCGCGCACTCTGCCGGCGCACAATCGGCGCTCGGCCGACAGCCTGCGATCGAGCGCGTCTTCAAACCGACGCTCCATCATCTCGCCGATCGCATCGGCGCGCGGCTCCGCGCCAAATCACTCGCGGGTCGGACGATCACGGCCCGCGTGCGCTTCGCCGATTTGCGCTCGGTCACTCGCTCGCTCACGCTGTCAGCACCGATTTCCGCCACGAGGGCGCTCGCTGAGGTCGCCGAAGGCCTGGTGCGCGGCGCGCTCGCGGATCACCGCGACGAGAGAACGATCTCGCTGCTGGCGATCTCTGTCTCGAATCTCGAAGCGCATCCGATCGTGCAACTGGAGCTGCCGCTCGGGCTTCCCGGCGAAGGAGCCCGTCCTGGCACCAAGAAAGGCCTGGCGCGATCGCGCGCAGACCAGGCCATCGATGCGATCCGCAAGCGCTTCGGAGGAGAGGCGGTGGATTATGGGTCAGCCGTGCGGGGTGGGCGCTCCGTCCCTGACGAGTTCCGACGCCTCGCTGAAAGAGAGCTGTGATTGTTCCCTTAGCACGAGCGTGAACGTCCCATGCGGGCGCACTCCGCTTCCTCTTGCATGACGCCAATCAGTGCGCTACTATACTGAACCACATGGTTCAGTATAGCCGGACCCGCCTCGATGCCTCGTTCGCCGCGCTCTCGGACGCCACCCGGCGCGGCGTTCTGGAGCAGCTCGGGCGTGCAGACGCGTCGATCACGGACCTTGCCGTGAAGTTCCACATGACCCTCACGGGCATGAAGAAGCACGTCGATGTCTTGGAGCAGGCCGGCCTCGTCACCACCGAGAAGGTCGGTCGCACGCGGACCTGCACGCTCGGCACGCGCCGATTGGAGGAAGAGACGGCTTGGCTCGAGAGGTACCGCCAGCTCTGGGACGCACGCTTCATCGAGCTGGACAAGGTTGTCGAAGAACTAAAACGGAGGGAGAAAACCGATGGACGCAAAAAGAGAAAGTGAGCCCACATTCATGAAGAACCCCACGACGACGGAACGCCAGTCCGACCGTGAGCTTGTCGTCACGCGAACCTTCAACGGTCCGGCGCGCATCGTCTTCGAGGCGTGGACCAAGCCCGAGCTCTTCAAGCGCTGGTGGGTGCCGAAGTCGACCGGCATGTCCCTGCTTTCCTGCGAGATGGATGTTCGTGTCGGGGGCAGGTACCGGTTGGTGTTCCGCCACGATGCATTCCCAGAGCCCATGGCGTTCTTCGGTAGATACCTCGAAGTGACACCGCACGCGCGCCTCGTCTGGACGAACGAAGAAGCTGAGGGCGGCGGGCAGGTCACCACGGTGACCTTCGAGGAAAAAGGCGGCAAGACGCTGCTGGTCATGCACGACCTTTATCCCTCGAAGGAAGCGCTCGACGCGGCCATCGACTCCGGGAGTACGAGTGGGGCGGGCGAGCAGTTCGAGCAGTTGGACGAGCTTCTCGTCACCCTGGACGCGAGCGTCGGGAACTAAGGCCCACGTACTGGGGCCGCCGGTCGCGTGTCGGCGCTACTGCAGCAGGGCGAGACCGCGGAGATGCTGCGGCGACGTCGCATAGCCGGCGACGTGGCGCCAGCTTTTTCCACGGTCGTCCGAACGGTGCACGCCGCGCTCATCGGCGGCCCACATCTCTCCAGGTTTCGCGCCGGCGCAGAGCAGCGGCGCGATTGTGCTGGGTGGCTCGGGCCAACCGTCGCGGACGCGCTCCCAGCGCTCGGGAGTGAGTCGGCGATACAACCGCCCATCCGATCGGCCAGCCATGTACGCCGTGTACGGTCCAGACGACGCTGATACCACGACGACGTCCGGTTGCCCCGGATCGATCGCTACGCTGCGCAAGTAGCCGACCTCGAGACCCGTGCTCGGCGAGCGCCACGTCGCGCCGGCGTCGTCGCTCTCGAAATATCCGTCGCCCGCAGAGACGCGCAGGCTATCCGGTGCGCCGCGATGAACGGCAAGCTCGTGGGTGTCCCACGGACCGCCGGCGACCCGGTCGCGCCAGGTGCGGCCGCCATCGATCGTGGACACGAGCGCGCCAGCCTCGATTGCAACCCAGAGTCGTTCAGGTTCGAGTGGGTGGCACGCGATCCAGCGGACGTGATGAGTGTCCGGCCTCGGCGGAAACGACCATTCCGGTGACGACGGCAATGTCTCCAATCGGCTGGTCTGCTGCCACGTAGTACCAGCGTCCGCTGAGCGCCACACTTCGCTGGGTTCGGTGCCCACCCACACGACATCCCGCTCGACTGGACTCGCGGCGATGGCCATAATCAGCCGGCCCGCAAGGCCGACTGACCGCCAGGAGCGTCCGCCATCGTCGGTTCTGAACACGCCGTCCCGGTTGGTCCCACACCACGCCCGTCCGTGAACGAGGGCGTCCGCCGCGACGCAAGCAGGACGGTCGCTGATTCCCTGTGCCGACACGGATGTGCCTCGCTCAACGTCAATGACGACGACCTCGCGGTCGGTGGCGACCAGTATCGGCATGATTGCCATCCTATGGATGATTGTCGCGCACTGTGGGCAAGGAAACGAGCTGAACGGGCCTCATTCGCGAACGACATCCCTCGCCCTCTTGTCCTCACGCAGGCCCACGAACTTGGAGTGTCTCAAGTGGTTGTCGCCGGTCCACTCGAGGAACTCGAACTGGCCGACGAGCTCAGGCTTCAGCCACTGGCATTCGGCCATCTTCGCTTTCGTCAACCCCTGACCCCAGCGACCGCTCCTCGCCTCCGGCAGATTCGCAAACGGGCACTCGCTGATCTCGAGCCCTTTGAACTTTCTGAACAGCTGTGCGCGCGTGACGGGTGTGAACCCGTTGCGGGTCCTCGCGACGTAGATCAACCTCTCACCCTCGTAGTAGCCAAAGATCAGCGCATCGAACGTCTTCGTTCCGTGCGTGTAGCCGCCGATCACGAACTCCTGACCGCGGTTGACTCGCATCTTCATCCACGCGCCTGTACGCAGCCCCGGCTCGTACACGCTGTTGCGGCGCTTGGCGACGAGCCCTTCGAACCCTTGCTCCTTGACTGATTGCACGAGCACGGGGAGAGCGGCATCGAGCGAACTCGCGTACCGCACCGGCTCCGACAGCTTCGGCAACACCTTCTGCTCAAGGAGCTCGCGCCGGTTCTCGAGTGGCTCGCGCATCACGTCGCGGCCGGCAAGTACCATCACGTCGAACACGTAGTAGACGACCGGAGCTGGCGCCGAACCATAGTTCTGGAGAGCGTTGAATGAAGGGCGGCCGTCGTCATCGAATGCGATGACCTCGCCATCGATGACCGTGTTGTCCGGCATCTTCGCGAGTCCCTTCACCACGCCCGGATAGCGCCTGTTGAAGTCGTTGTCGTTGCGCGACCGCAGATGGACAACTCCATCGCGCTTGAACGCAATTGCCCGATAGCCGTCGAGCTTCAGCTCGTACAACCACTGCTGACTGTCCGGAAGCGAATCCGTTCGCAGCAACAGCATTGGGTCGATGAAGCGTGCGGACGCGCTTCTCGGCGGCGGTGTTTCCGCGGAATCGGTCTTGGCGTTGCGATCTCTTCGCCTCATGAGGACAAGCGATGATACCGCTCAGCCGAGGTGTTCCAACGCGACCTCGATGACCAAGACGGGCGACGGTCCATTACCGATGCGGAGCTCTCGTACGTCGTGACCACACGACGCCCTCGCGTGCTCTCCACTTCGAGCTGGGGCCCGATGGGGTCGTTCCTGGGATCGGCGATAGCGAACACACAACGCGCGGTGGGCGCGACGGCGAGATGACCGAGCACGTCGATCGAGAGATCTCAGTCGACGATCGACACGTCGAGCTCGCCGAGCCGCGCCGGATTGCCGATGACCTCGATCTCGGTGATCCTGCCGTTCGCGACTGTGAACCGGAGTGCTCTGACCAATCGTCCTCGCGGCGCCAGCACGACGCCGATGGCCCCATCCAGAAGCGCTGGGCGCGTGAGCTGCGCGAGGTGCCCGTAGGCGACGGCCCCCTTCGCCCAGACGGCCGCACCTCGAACCTCGGTCGGCGCGCCGGAGATATCCGCGCGAACCACGAGATCCGGATCGAGGACGGCGAGCAGACCCTCGAAGTCGCCGGCGCGTAACGCCGCGATAAACGCCTCGACGACCTCGCGCTGCCGGACGAGGTCGGGGTCGGGCGCCCCGCCGCCGCGCACGCGCCGCCGCGCGCGGCTGGCGAGCTGCCGCGCCGCTTCCGCGGAACGGCCGACGATCGGCGCGATCTCCTCGAACGGCACGGCGAACATGTCGTGCAGCACGAAGGCGAGGCGTTCCGCCGGCGTCAGCCGGTCGAGCACGACGAGCAGCGCGAGCCCGACCGAATCCGCGAGGAGCGCTTCATGCTCGGGGCTGCTCCCGGGCGTGCCGGTCGCGATCGGCTCCGGCGCATCAGGGGTGAAGGGCTCCTCGCGCCGGGATTGGCGCGACCGCAGCATGTCGAGGCACACGCGTGCGACGACCGTGGTCAGCCACCCCCCAAGATTGTCGATGCCCGTGGCATCGGCTCGACTGAGCCTCAGCCACGCTTCCTGAACGGCGTCGTCCACCTCGCCCAACGAGCCGAGCATCCGGTACGCCACGGCGCGCAGGTGAGGTCGATGCTCTTCGAATCGCTCGGCCAGGTAATCGCGTTCATTCATCGGTCACACTTCCTCGTCGCCTTCCGTCATAGCGTTGACGGACGAACGGCTAACAATGTGACGCGAAGCGGCAGTGCCGCGAAAGTGATCCGCCTTCGCCGCGGCTTCGGCGGGCAGGCATCAGGAGGGAACGATGAAAATCAAACTGACCACCGTGCACGTCGACGACCAGGAGAAGGCCCTGCGCTTCTATACGGACGTCCTGGGCTTCGTGAAGAAGGCCGACTTCAGCCAGGGGCCGTTTCGCTGGCTCACGGTGGCCTCACCAGAGGACCCGGACGGTACGGAGCTGCAGCTGGCGCTCAACGATAAGCCCGCGGCCAAAGCCTACCAGCAGGCGCTGTTTCAGCAAAGCCAGCCCGCGGCCATGTTCTTCACCGACGACGTGCAGGCCGACTACGAGCGCATGAAAGCGCGTGGCGCCGCGTTCACGATGCCGCCGACTGACGTGACCGCCTCCACGATCACCATGCTGAACGACACCTGTGGCAACCTCATTCAGGTCACGCAGCTGAAGCGCTGGTAGGTGCTGGCATCGGTGCGGCTGGGCCACCGCGCGCAAAATGAGCGCGGTGGTCTTCGAATTGCGGCTGGCGTGAGATGGGGTTTATGCGAACCGCTTGACGAACTCGAGCGCCTTCTGGGCGACCTCCCGCCAGCCGGCGTCGATCGTCAGCGCGTGCCCGCGTCCCGTAATCTTGACGATCTCGGTCACGCCGGCATTGCGCTTCTGCTTTTTGTAAGCCGCGTTCGCGATCGCCCAGGGGACCGTATGATCCGAGTCGGCCGAGACGATCAGCATCGGACCCCGCTCCGGATTCGTCGTGTTGACCTTCGCCTCTGACCACGGGTTGACGTTCGCGGACGCCGCCTGGAAGAGTGGCTCGCCGGCACCCGGGACGGAGTAGCCGAGGTACAGTTCTTTTGCCTCATCCTCGCCGACCGCGTTCGCGAAGCTGTAGCGGAACTGCTCGTAGCTGAGCGGGACCGCGCGGTTCCAGTTCGCGGGGTTGCGCAGGGCGACGCCCGCCGTGCGCAGCGCCGCGATCGGCAGCGGGAGCACGCCGCGAAACGGAGCAGGGCTGATTGCGACCGACGCGGCGGCAAGCCCGCGCCCCGCGAGAATCATGGTCAACAGGCCCCCGAAAGAGTGGCCGATGATCACCGGCTTCCGATCCAGGCGGCGAATGATCGCCTCCTCGTAGTCGGCGATCTCGCGGATCCCCTTGCCGGCGAACACCTCAGGGTGCTCCCTGGCCTCGGCGACCGTCGCGGGATCGTCGGGCCAGCCCGGGGTCACGCCCACGTAGCCGGCTTCCTGGAACAGCGTCACCCAGCGGTCCCAGCTCGAAGGCAGGAGCCAGAGCCCGTGAACGAAGACAACGGGTGTGGCTTTCGTGGCGTTGGCGCGCTCGACCTGTGCTGCTTCATGGTCAGTAATGGTCGATTCGGTGGTCGCGATGGTCATTTCCTTCTCCTCGCTCTCGTGACAGCAGGACGTCAGTGGGGCGTTCGTGCTGGCTAGGACCGGCCAGCGCGTCGTGATGTGACGACGTTCCCCCATGCGCACGTGTCACATTTCGACGCATCGCCCGGTCTTCGTTGCGAGCAGTGCGTTGTTGGAGCTCGACGGCTGTGGTGCAGTACGCCGATTACGCCGGCCTGGTAACAAGCCTTCCGACCGTCGAAGAGGTTCTGGACGATCACGCGCCGGAGTTGGGGCACGACCTCATCGCGTATCGGAACCACGTATACCGGATTGTGAATCTGTGCCTCGCGATCGTAGGAGACAGCCGCGTCGAGCTCGAGAAGATAGCTGTCGCGGCGGTCTTCCACGACCTCGGGATCTGGACGAACAATACGTTCGACTACATCGCTCCATCAGTCGCGATCGCGCGCGAGCACCTCGCCGCTCGAGGGATGGCGGACTGGATCCCCGAGATCGAGGCGATGCTCGTGGATCACCATAAGGTCACGCCCTCGCGCGCAAATCCCCAGTTGCTGGTTGAGTCGTTTCGCCGCGCAGATTGGATCGACGTCACGCGCGGGTTACGAAGGTTCGGCCTCCCGCGCACGTGCATCGCGGCCGTCTTCGCCAGGTGGCCGAATGCAGGGTTCCATCGGCGGCTCGTTGAGCTGACGATTGATCGATTCTGGAAGCACCCGCTCACACCTCTGCCGATGCTCAAGTGGTGAGGCTCACGAACTCAAAGCCGGCGGCATTCCTTGACAACGCCGCGCCGACCCGCCTTCGCGCTCTTGTGCTTCGGCGGGGCAGGCGCGCAGACGGCCTTGACCGAAAAACTGACTCAAGAACCCCGAATCGAGCCGGTCAAGGCCTCTAGGCGACCTGCCGTTTGGCCGTGCTGGCAGAACGCAAGCAGGTCGCGGTTGACGAGGTCGGCGTGCGTGGCGGTGAGCCCGTGCGGCAGGCCCGGGTAGTAGATCTCCACGGCCCCCTTGATCAGCTGTGCTGACTTCTTCGCTGAATTCTTGACAGGCACGATCTGGTCGTCCTCACCGTGCATGACCAGGGTCGGGATATCGAACTTCCTGAGGTCGTCGGTGAAGTCGGTCTCGGAAAAGGCCTTGATGCTGTCGTATGCGTTCTTGAGGCCGGCCTGCATGCTCCAGAGCCAGAACTGATCCAGCGTGCCCTGGGATACCTGCGCATCAGGTCTGTTGGCGCCGTAGAACATGGGAGCGAAGTCTTTGTAAGCCTGCGAGCGGTCCCTCACCAGGGCGCTTCGCAAGCTGTCGAAGAGCTCGATGGGCAGTCCCTCCGGATTAGCCGCCGATTTCAACATGATGGGCGGCACGGCGGCGACGAGGACCGCCCTCGCCACGCGCTTCGTGCCGTAGCGTCCGATATAGCGCGCGACTTCTCCGCCGCCAGTCGAATGGCCCACCATCGTGATGTCCTTGAGATCCAAGGCCTCGATCACGGCTGCCAGATCGTCGGCATACCCGTCCATGTCGTTCCCGGACCAAGCCTGGCTGGATCGGCCATGGCCGCGACGATCGTGCGCCACGACACGGAAGCCATGCTGTGCGAGGAACAGCATCTGGCCGTCCCACATATCGGCGTTCAGCGGCCATCCGTGCGAGAGAGTGACGACCGGTCCCTTGCCCCAGTCCTTGTAGTAGATCGTCGCACCGTCTTTCGTTGTGATCGTGCTCATATGTGCCTCCCCTGAATGCTGCGCCTCGAAAGCGGGATTGCCGGCAGCCCGTGCGGTCGACGGGAGCCTGTCGAAGGGTGCCAATGGAATCACGTGCACTCGACGCGCTCGGCGCGCGACTCCCTTGTGCGAGCAAAGACCGGGCATCACGTCGCGATGTGACAGCCGTGGGGGACGTCGGTCGATTCGATGCAGCCGTCGCGAAATGAGAGTGAGTCGTTTGTGTGCGCTTGGCTTCTCTCGGCGCGGCGCAAAGACGACTCGAGTGTCACGGAACAGAGGCCAGTGCGGTCTGTAGGCCCGACGGAATGCGATATGGGCACCCTCGCGCAGCGCATCTCGAGCGGCGTTCTGGTTGGCGACTCGGTAGGCCAGGAGATAGATGGCATTCGACGACAGGCAGCACAGGTTCGCGGTCTCTGGAAGGAGTTTGGCTGGGGAGGCGTTGACGAGCCTGGGCCACAGACCGAAAGCTCGATCGAGCGCGGATATCGCCTTCGTGGACCTGTCGATGACGAGTGGGGTCGCTCGGAGAGTCTCGATCCGGACAACGTAGGCGACATCGCCGACGAGGGTAGAGGGCACCGCGGGTAGCGGGAGCCCCCCGCCGCGATCGCGAAAACCTCGGCAGTGCAATCCTGAGGACGACGCGACGGAAGAGCGTCGGGTTGATCCCCAGCAGCTCGGCAGCACCAAGCAAGGAGGGGTCCGGTGAATGATCAAACAGTCAGCGACAGACAGGGGGGGATGGCGTCGGCGAAGGCCTCCGTCAATCGGAACGCGACAGGAACTCGACTGCTTGCAGGCGTCGCCCTGCCCGACAGCCCGCTCATCACGGCGGCGATCGAGTACGCGCACCGGCTCTCCGAACCGTATCTATTCAATCACGCCATGCGTTCGTGGCTGTTCGCCGAAGCAATTGGCCGCACGAAGGGCATCGATTACGACCGCGAGGTCGTCGCGATTGGCACGATACTCCACGACATCGGCCTCACCGCGGGTGTGTCGGGCCCCAACCGCTTCGAGGTGAACGGTGCCGACGCGGCTGTATCGTTCGTCACGGGCCGGGGGCTGTCGGATCGCCGCACGCAACTCATCTGGGATTTGGTTGCGCTCAACTCGACGCCATCGCTCGCGCTTCACAAGGAGCCGGAGGTGGCGGTTGGCACGATGGGCATCGGACTCGACTATGGCGGCTTCGGCCTCGACGCCCTCCAGAGAGCTGATGTGAATCGCATCCTCAGTGCATTTCCCCGCTCGAGGATGAAGGACAGATTCAGCGAGGCGTGCTGTCGCCTCGTCATGGCCAGACCAGAGACCAGTTACGACAACTTTCTCCGTGACTTCGGCGAGCGCTTCGTGCCCGGCTACACAACCGTGTCAACCGTCGATTTGCTGATAAACGCTCCGTTCGATGAATAGCGTTGCGACCTGGTGGCGAGGTCTCACGTCGTCCCACCTGGGGTCTTCCTCTCAGGTCGTTTCGCCGCGGATCAATACGGAAAGGAACATCGATCATGAAACTCGTCATCATTGGCGGCACCGGGCTCATCGGATCGAAGCTCGTGGCCGAGCTGAGAGAACACGGCCATGAGGCCGTGCCGGCGTCGCCAGACACCGGCGTCAACACCCTGACCGGTGAGGGGCTCGCGGGGGTTCTTCGAGGCGCGTCCGTTGTCGTCGACGTGTCGAATTCCCCGTCGTTCGAGGAGTCGGCGGTCATGGAATTCTTCACCACGTCCACGCGTAACCTTCTCAAGTACGCGGCAGCCGCCGGTGTGACGCATCACGTCGCGCTGTCCGTAGTGGGAACCGAGCGTATCCCTGACAGTCCTTACCTCAGAGCGAAGAATGCCCAAGAAACACTGATCAAGGATGGCGGGATCCCGTACTCGATCGTTCACGCGACGCAGTTCTTCGAGTTCGTCAAGCGCATCGCCGATGACGCCACAGAGGGAACGACGGTTCGGCTGCCCCCCGTACTCATTCAGCCCATGGCGGCTGATGACGTCGCCAAGGCGGTCGGCAGAGTCGCCGTCGGCGCGCCGCTGAATGGCACGGTTGAAGTGGCCGGCCCCCAACAGTTCCGTTTCGATGAGCTGGTCCGTCTGGCGCTCGGCGCGCGCAACGACCCCCGCGAGGTTGTCGTCGACCAGCACGCGCGGTACTTCGGAGCCGAACTCGGCGAGCGCTCGCTCGTTCCTGCTGCAGATGCACGACTCGGCGCGATCCGCTTCCACGAGTGGCTCGGCCAGCCCGTACTTCAGCAGCGATAAGAGCCTGCAGCAGAGTGGTCCCGTGAAGGCCGGGTCGCGACGTGAGCGGCCACGGCCGCGGTCCACAGCTGAGCTGGTGTTCACCGTCAGCCGCAACCGATACCAAGGTCTTATGGACTTGGGTTGTACACGCGCGCATTCTCTGCCAGCGACTCGCGTCAAAATAGAGCCCTTGACGAACGCACGAGCCGCGGGAGGAATGAACGTGGCGGAAACTGGTGACACTACAAGTGATGTGCTGATCGAGGGTTCACTTCCGGCAGCTCCTCTGGAGTCGATCCTCTGCACCGAGGAGTTGCACCGCCGGCCCTCGCGTCCGCCTGATTATGAAAAGGAGAACCGCGCGCTCGTGAAGCTGGTGAGCGCATTAACCGATTCGCCCGGCACCGTCCTTCAAACGCTCGCTGAAACGATCCTGGATATTACGCAGTGCGACTCTGCTGGCCTGAGCCTGCTGACGAAGGACGGCAAGACGCCGGACGTGTGCGGCCAGAGCTTTTACTGGCCGGCTATTGCCGGCATGTGGAATCCGCACGAGGGAGGAGGTACCCCGCGCAATTTCGGTCCCTGCGGAGACGTGCTGGATCAAAATCGGACCCTGTTGTTCAGGCATTTCGAACGGCGCTATCCCTATCTCCTGCCAGTCATTCCGGCAGCCGAAGAATGCCTGCTGGTCCCGTTTCACGTCGGAGGGGAGGCAGTCGGAACCATCTGGGGAATCATGCACAGCGACCGTCGCAAGTTCGACGCCGAAGACGATCGGATCATGGACTCTCTAGGCAAGTTTGCGTCCTCGGCATATCAGGCGCTGAAACACATAGAGGACCTGAGAATCCTGGTGTCCGAGCGCGAAAAGGCGGAAGCAGAAGTCCGTGAGTTGGCCAGAGGGCTGGAGTCGAAAGTCCGGCGTCTGGTCGACGCCAATGTTGTGGGCATTGTCATGTGGAATCTCCAAGGGGCCATTACCGGCGCCAACGACGCATTTCTCCACACGGTGCAATACGACCGTGAAGATCTGGCCTCGGGTCGCGTCCGCTGGGCGGACCTGACGCCAGCCGAATGGCGTGCCCACGACGAACAGGCGATAGCGGAGTTGACGGCGAGCGGCATCTTTCAACCCTTCGAGAAGGAGTACTTCCGGAAAGACGGCAGCCGAGTGCCTGTGCTCCTCGGCGGCGCGCTCCTCGAAGGCAGTGGAAACGAAGGTGTCGCTTTCGTCCTCGATTTGAGCGAACAAAAGCGAGCCGCGAGAGCTTTGCGGCGCAGCGAGGCATTTCTGGCGGAAAGCCAACGTCTCAGTCAAATCGGCAGCTTTTCCTGGCGCGTGGCCACAGACGACGTCACGTGGTCGGAGCAGCTCTATCGTATCTACGAGCTCGAGGTTGGCCTGCCGGTAACGCTCGAAGCGATCCGTTGCCGGGTCCATCCGGAAGACATCAGCCTGGTCGAGAAAATGAAAATGATTGACCAGGCGCGAGGTGGCGTCCGCGATTTCGAATGGCAGTACCGCCTGATGATGCCTGACCACTCGATCAAGTACTTGCATGCAGTCGCTCACGCGATACGGGACGAGGATGGCCAACTGGAGTATCTCGCGGCGGTTCAGGACGTTACGGCGCGCCGGCTGTCGGAAGACGCACTCGACAAGGCCAGAGCGCAGCTCACGCATGTGGCCAGGGTCACAACCCTCGGAGTGTTGACGGCGTCGATTGCGCACGAACTCAACCAGCCGCTGTCCGGCATCATCACGAACGCGAATACCTCTCTGCGAATGCTGGCCGCCGATCCACCAGACATCGACGGGGCGCGTGAAACGGCTCGGCGAACGATTCGCGACGGCGGTCGTGCATCGGAGGTCATCGCGCGATTGCGTCCCCTCTTTACCAAGAAGGAGTCGACGACCGAGCCGTTGGACCTGAACGAGGCCATGCGCGAGGTGATTGCGCTCTCGTCCAGTGACCTGCAGCGGAAACGGGTGATTGTGCGACAGGAGTTGGCCGACAATCTTCCGCCAGTGAATGGTGACCGTGTCCAGCTTCAGCAGGTGATTCTGAACTTGCTGCTCAACGCAGCAGACGCGATGAGCGACATCGACGATCGCCCCAGAGACGTGGTCGTCGGCACAAAAAGGGACGAAGGCGATCGAGTCCGTGTGACAGTCCGCGATGCTGGCGTCGGGTTCAATCTCGAGAACACAGACAAATTGTTCGAGCCGTTCTACACGACCAAGAGTGGCGGCATGGGCATCGGCCTCTCCGTGAGCCGTTCCATCGTCGAGCGACACCGCGGTCGCCTTTGGGTCGAACGAAACAATGGGCCTGGCGCCACATTTGCCTTTTCGATCCCCTTCGAGCCGGCGCGCGTGCCGGACAGGACACACATCATGAGGACCGCATGACGGCCGAGCCCTCACTGGTGTCGGTGATCGACGATGATGAATCGGTGCGCGAGTCGCTGCCCGACTTGCTGCGGCAGTTCGGGTTTGCCGCCGTAGCCTTCGCGTCCGCCGAGGCGTTTCTCGAGTCGCAATTTGTCGGCAGAACTCGGTGCCTTGTCCTCGACGTCGCGATGCCTGGAATGTCGGGCCTCGATCTCCAGCAGGAACTGACGCGGAGGCAGTGGGCGATTCCGATTGTCTTCATCACGGCGACCGGAGACCAGACGCTGGGCCCGCGTGTCCTCGCGCAGGGCGCGGTGGCATGCCTGTCCAAGCCGTTCAGCGACACGGCTCTCCTGTACGCACTGAATGCGGCGGTTGGAAGGTAAGTATGGCGACGATGGTTACAGGAACGTCGTACGCGCGGTCATATACTGTGAGTCCGCGCACCGCGGCTCGCGCGAACGAGGTCGTTGCCATGCCCGACGCCACGTCGATGGTGTTCGTCGTAGACGACGACGTGTCGGTGCGCGAATCGCTGGAGCTGCTCATCAGAACCGCAGGGTGGAGGCCCGAAACCTTCGCTTCAGCCCAGGAATTCCTGTCCCATCCCCATCCCGCAGTTCCGTGCTGCCTTGTGCTCGATGTGACGCTTCCCGGCCTGAGCGGCCTCGAGCTGCAAGAGCAGCTGGCCGACCGGACGGATATGCCGATCATCTTCATCACCGGCCACGGGGACGTGCCGATGACCGTGCAAGCCATGAAGGCAGGAGCCGTCGAGTTCCTGACGAAGCCGTTCGGCGACGCCGTTCTGCTGGACGCGATCCGGGCCGCCATCGAGCGGAGTCGCACCGCGTTGCGCGAGGTGTCCGAGATGCAAGCGCTGCGCAGGTGCTACGCATCACTCACTCCGCGAGAACGCGAGGTGATGGAATTGGTCGTCCTGGGTCTGTTGAACAAACAGATCGGCGGCGAACTTGGCATCAGCGAGATCACCGTGAAAGCACACCGTGGTCACCTCATGCGCAAGATGACGGCCGATTCTCTTCCCGCGCTCGTGACAATGGCCGCGAGACTGGGCCTGCGGACTGCGCCGACGGCCTGACACGCTTCTCCCCGCCCGCTCCTATCTTCCTGTCGGTCATCCGCTGTCTCCGACACAGCCGATGAGTTACGCACACCTCCAATACCTAGGTATCGATCGATACCATCGTTCAATAGATCTGCACTCGCGGCAATGCTCCAATCGTCAGTATGGACGAGGCAGATCTGACGGATCGGCGGATCGTTGGATTGCCGAGGTGCGGTTCGGAGGGCGTGTCGCGCATTATCCCCCTGTTTCACTTGAGTTGAGGTGAACGCGGGTCCTGGCGCCCGGCAGCCCCACCCGTCCTCGGCGCCAAAAGCCCTTGTCACGCGTGTGGCGCCTGCGCGGCGGGCGGGGCGGCCCCGCCGTGCGCCACCCGCGTCGTATGCTCAACTCAAGTGAATCGCGGAAGTAGGAGCGTGTTATGCCGATACTCATCGACAAACGGGATGCCTCGACGGCGGAGCGCGCGCCACAGGGATGGGGCGCGCGCCGCACGTCAAGTCCTTTCGACGACGGACTCTCGGTGTTCATGAGCGTGCGTGCACGTCTCTTCGGCATCGTGTACCGGATGCTCCGCAGCGCAGCGGAAGCCGAGGACGTGGTGCAGGACGTCTGGCTGCGCTGGCAGACCGCAGATCACGGCGAGGTTCGAAATGCCGAAGCATTCCTCGTGACTACGGCGAGACGATTGGCAATCAACGTCATTCAGTCGGCACGCTCGCGCCGAGTGACGTTCGTCGGACCATCGGTGCCTGAACCCGTCGACGCGAGTGCCGACCCTGAGTTGGAAGCGCAGCGAGGCGAGGGGCTGCAGGCGGGGATTCGTGTATTGCTGGAGAAGTTGTCGGCCACGGAACGAGCCGCCTACATCCTTCGGGAGGCGTTCGATTACCCATACCGCGTCATCGCGAACATTCTTCGGCTCGAAGAGGCCAACGCGCGGCAAGTGGTGACTCGCGCGCGACAGCACGTCGCGTCTGGCCGAACGGTGCCCGCGAGCTGGACCGAGCAACGGCGGTTGCTCGACGCTTTCATTGCTGCCGCCCGCAATGGAGATGTCGCGGGCCTCGAAGGGGCCGTGTGCGCCGAATGTCGTCATCTGTCGTCGCGGCAACACCTCTCGATCGACCGGACAGCTCTGCTGGACGGTCCGGCTTTACGATGCCGGCCCAACGCTGCATGAGGTGTCCGCAGAAGGGCCCCCACGTGCGGCGCGGCCTTTCGTCGTGCGGCTGACCGCCCGTTCAGTCGGTGCGTCGCGCGCTGCGCCATTTGATCGTGTACGGCAGCACGAACAAGTACAGACCGGTGAACAGGAGCAAGGCGAGCGGGAGCAGCGGCACGTAGCTGACCCAGACGACTGGCTCTTCCAGTCCCAGGGCGACGAAGGTGAGGATGACGGTCACGGTAAAGGCGATGGACAGCCAGCGGTGGATCTGCCGAACCCAACTGTTCCAGTTCAATGGGACCTCCTCTGAGGCGCTCTCGCGCCACTACCAGGACGAAACGCAACGAAAGAATGTGACCGATGCGCGAAGGCGAATCGAGCCGCTCGACATCACGACTATTCGGGGATGTTGTCGACCCCGAGGGTCGTCAGCGCGTGAACGCGTGCGACGACGAACGTGACGTCGTCTTCGAAGCTGTCGCCGCCACGCCATTGTCGCAGCTTGCCGAGGATGGTGTCGGCGACCGTCGCGGCCCCCTCTCCATTCGCCGTGGCCAGCCAACCGGTGATCCGGTCGGCATCCAGGAACTCGCCGGCACGGTTTCGGGTTTCAGGGATCCCGTCGGTGTAGAGCAGGATCGGCTCACCGGACCCGATCTCGATACGCTCGTTGACGTACGACGCGTCCGGCGAAAGGCCGAGCATGAGACCGCGTTCCGTGCTCTCGGTCACGGAACGATCGGTTCGGCCCACCATCAAGGACGGGTGTCCCGCATTGGCCAGGGCGATCGTGTGCGCCTGCGAATCCACGACCGCGTAGATGGCGGTCACGAACGTGCTCTCCACGTGATGACACAGCATGCGGTTCATGGCCTCCATCACTCGCGCCGGATCGTCCGCGTGCGCGGTCTGGGTTCCGAAGGCCAGCTTCACCATCGAGGCGACGAGCGCCGCCGGAACCCCGTGCCCCGAGACGTCTGCGACGAGGATTCCGACGCGCGAACGACCAAGCGTGACGAAGTCGTACAAATCACCGGCCACGGCTGTCATCGGCACATACCGCGCGGCCAGCTCCACACCCGCCAGTGAGGGAACGCCCTTGGGGAGGAGCGAGGCCTGTATCTGGCGCGCCGTTTCCAGCTCACGCTGGACCGCGACCAGTTCGGCCTCCTGCCGAAACACGCTGGCGGCCACGGCGTAGCCGAGCGCCAGGACGAACGTGAATACGCCGATCGGCTCGAGGTTGACCACCGGGCCGATGGGCCGGCCGAGATTCTCGTTGAGGACGAAGAACAGCATCGCCAATCCGCCGATGGCGAGAATGGGCGTCTTGAACGTGGCGCTCAGCCGATCGCGAAAGAGCCAGATATTCGCCATGACCACCATTAGGGCGAACAAGACCACCGGCGAGTTCATCGGCATTGCCGCACGCGGCCGGCCCAGGACGAGATCGGTCGCCATCGCAGCGACTGCATAGATCGCCACCAGCTGCCAGGTGCGTCGGACGGAGCCCTTCCAGCCCGCACCGATCAACGCTTCAACAAACAAGCCGATCGGAACGTTGATCGTGTAGGTGATGAAGGCCCGGAAGTACCGCCAGGTTCGATCCGACCCGCCGATGGCGCCGAGGATCACGGACTGCTCCGCGACGAGACGCGCACCATAGAGACCGCACCACAGGCCGAAGAGCAGCAGTGCGTGACTGCGGTGCTGCCGGTGTAGAAGCCAGGCCACGATCGAGGCAGCCCCGGCCCCCAGGAGCATGAAGCCGACGGCGATGCCCAGCAACTCCGTAACTGTCATTCGGACCGCACACCCGTGTTCGCGCCGGGCTTGGACCGAGGACATCCTTCGTGGCTCCCCGTCTTCTCGACGCGACGACTGCTCACGACGATGAATTCGGCCAGGCGCATGGGACGAGGCCTGGCGGCCTGCTGACCCAGCCTTGTGGCGCGTCGACCTTCAGCGCGGGCCTGATCGAGGCCGTCCGATCACTCCCGCCCGCATCAGCCCATGATCGGGCGGCTTCGAAACCATGCATCGGCATCCGCGCGGAACAGCATATAGCCCACGGCAGCGAAGACGACGACCTGAGCGACGGTTTCCGAGGTCGAGTGAAAGGCGCTCAGGTCACATTGATGAAGCTAACCCGTGACCCAAAGAGATGTCCAGAATCTCCCGGGACAAAGTGACAACGAGCTTCGAGTCTGAAACCGCAGTGTCCATTGAACCAGCGATTGAAACCAACCATCCATCGCCGACGCGTTGGGCGGTTGCCGGCCGGATGTAGACAGCCGTTCGTCGACCAGGCCCCGGACGCCGCCCGGAGCCAGGTCGCCGAGCTGTTGGCGAGAGTGGCGTTCTGAACGGGCCGGTCATGCCCTGATCGTGAAGTGCGGGTTCTCGATCAGGCCGATCACGTTGCCGAACGGGTCCGCGACGGTCGCTACCTTGATATCGCCGCCGACGTCCTTCACGGGCTCGCCGGGTGCCGCGCCCTGGGCCAGGAGGTGCTCCCACGCCTTGTCGATCTCGGCGACACCCCAGTACGCGACGGCGTTGTTGCCGACCGTAACGCCGCTGCCGCCAGGGTGAAGGCCCAGCTCGAACCCGCCGATCTCGAATCCGACGTAGAACGGCTCGTCGAAGTACGGGGCCACACCGAAGGCGGCCGTGTACCACGCCTTCGCCTTCGCGAGATCCGGCGCATGGTAGATGACGGTTCTCAGTCCCTGAAACATGGATACCTCCATGGGAGGCGCGCTTACCGCGTCGGCGTCGCAGCACACGTCTCCCTGTGCTCGCGTTCGCCTACGTCCGCGGTCCCTGCGAGGGGGTCGGCGGGTAGGGCCCTCTGATTGTGACCGGTCGAGGGCCCGCTAGGTACGCGGTCAGTATAGCCCACTCCGTGCGGGAAAAAAGACGGAGGTCCGTGGAAGGGGAGTGGGTCCGGCGACCGAGGAACGTTGGACGGCATTCGGACCGTCCGGAGGTCGGACTTGTCCCAACGTCCGACCCGGCGCATTCGTATTTCACGCTATGGGAATTGCCGGAGACCGAGTACGCCAACGGAAGAGGTGACGATTTGCCGGCCGTTGAGTCACACGGCCGGACTCCCCGACGGCCTCCGGTAGGATTTGCGCCCGGCGTCGCCACACAGCGATCCGCCAATCTCGAGACCCTACTCCGATCGAAGCGCCTGTAATACATCGACACGTGCCGCGCGCGTGGCGGGCACGAGTGACGCCACGATCGCCGCGCCGATGAGCACGACCGCTGCGCCGATCACGGGCAGCGCGCCAGGCCGTTGCACGTTCCCGAAAAACCCCTCCGCCACGCGCACGAGCGCGTAGCCGCCAGCCGCGCCGGCGGCGATCCCGATCGCGGCAATCCGCAGGCCGTCCCAGAGCACACCCGTCCGCAGATCTTGCGGTGTGGAGCCGACGGCCAGTCGTATACCGAACTCACGCATGCGCGCGCTCACCGAAAAGGCCAAGACGCCCGCGACGCCGACGACCGCGATGAGCAGTGCGATGCCACCAAATGCCGAGAACACGAACGCGTTCAACCGCTGAGGCGTCAGCACTTCGGCGCGCACATCCTCCAGCGTGGTCGGCCGCTCCACGGCCTGGTCGGCGGAGATCTGGCGGATGGTGCGCGTCACCGGCGCGACGAGCGCGTAGGGGTCTCCCGCGGCACGGACAAACAGACGGCTGGGCAGGCTCCCCTGGGGAAGCGGCGTGTACACGGTCATCGCCGGCTCCTGCACGACGTTCTGGTCATCGACGTCCGCGACGATGCCGACGATGCGGCGGGGCTGTGGCTTACCTCCGGCGAACCACAGACGTCGATTCAGCGCCTCCCTGTTGGGGAAGAGGCGTTGTGCCATGCTCTGGCTGACGATGGCCACCGCTTCGGTGTCGCTGCGGTCGCCGTCCGTAAAGTCGCGGCCCGCGAGGATCGGGACGCCGAGCACCGCGAAAAATCCAGGCGAGACCGGCCGGAACCGCGCAAAGGGGTTGTCTTCGCCATCGGCGGGCCGGTAGCCCTCGACTACAAACTGAAACTTGAGGCCATCGCCGGCGTCCCGCCACGGCACGATCATTCCTGCCGCGACACCCTGCACGCCCGGCAGCTCGCGTATCCGCCGGGTTGCCTCCTGGAAGAAGGCGATCATCGCTGCGCCGCCGGCGCCCGTGGCCGCCGGGGGGACGTCGATCGCCAGTACCTGTCGCATGTCATAACCGGTGTTCGCTGTCTGCAATGCGGTGAGCGTGGCGACCAGCATGCCGGCGCCAGCCAGCAGCACGAACGAACACGCGATCTGGACCGTCGCAAGGATTCGTAGACGACGGTTGGCGCCGGGCGTGATCCGCACGCTGCCACCAGCCAGCCCCAAATCCCTGGACCGATCGAACGCGCCTGCGCCAGGGCCGCGGCGAGTCCACCGTAGCCAGGGTGCGGCGGATGTGGATGACGGGAGCCGTGGAACGAAGGCGAGCAGTACGGCCGCCACCACCGCCAGTCCGGCCCCAAGCCAGAGCACGCTGGCGTCCACCGTGGCATCAAGCGCGCGAACGGAAAAGCGCGCGGCATAACGGGACGCTACGGTCACGAGCGGGTCCGCCAGCATCAGGCCGAGGATGGCGCCAGCCGTACAGAGAACCAGACTTTCGGCGAGGAGGGTGCGCCGGAGCGCGCCCCGGCCGGCACCTAGCGCGGCACGCACCGCGAGCTCCCCTTCGCGGCGGACCGACCGGGCCAGAATCAGGTTGGCGACATTCGAGCACGCGATGACGAACACCACGGCCGCCGCTGCCAGGAGCACGAGGAGGATGGTCCGTGCGGGCGATGCGAGTTGATCGGGGAGCGTCCTGACCTGCAGTTGCACGTCAGCCCGCGGGGAGTACGCTTCAGGATGCTGGCGCACGATCGACGCGTGCCTGCTCGTGAGTTCCGCGCGTGCCGCGTCCAGCGTGGCGCCTGGCGCCAGCCGGCCGAACAGTTCGGTCATGCGGTGCCTGCGGTCGGTCACCATCATCGCCCCGAGATGGTGCGGGCTCGTGACGACGTTCGCGATGAGCTGGGTCTCCTCCGGATAGGGGACCGATGGTTCGAGGACGCCGACGACGGTCGCAACGCCTGGACCGAGACGGATCGTCTGGCCAATCACGGTGGGATCGCTCTTCAACACCGTCGTCCAGAACCGGTGCGTGAGCACCACTGCGCCCGACGCCTCCGGGCCATCATCAGCGGCGTTCAACAGGCGGCCGAGCACCGGGCGAAGTCCCATGACGTCGAAAAACGGCCCGTTGACGACACCCGCCTTCACGACGCGAGGCTCCTCGCTGAAGCCGATCAGGGTGAAGTCGACAGTGGAAAAATCGCCGAATGCGGCGATGTTCGTAGCGCCCGATTTCAAGTCATTGATCTCCGGGACCGAGAAGGTGAGGTTCTCGGTTCCGATACCGCGGGCGGTTTGACGGATATAGATCAGCCGATCGGCCTCCCGATTGACGAGCGGACGGAGGAGCACGCTGCGAACGACGCTGAAAATCGCCGCGTTGGCCGCAATGCCCAGGGCGAGCGTCACAGTCACGGCGGCAGTCAGGGTCTTGGCACGGAGGAGCGAGCGCAAGGCGAAGCGGATATCTCGTGCGAGCGCTTCGCCCTCATCGTACCAACGGCTGTACCACACGCGCCGCATCTCGTCGCGTACGGCGGGCACGTACCCGAACTCCAGCAGCGCCGCGCGCCGCGCGCTCACCGGATCCTCCCCGCGATCGATCCGCTCTTTGATGTTGATCGCCAGGTGGCCGCGGATTTCCTCGTCGAGGTCGCGTTGGTCGGGTCGCATGGCTCGCTCTTTCAATTGCCTGAGTCCGTCGCGTGTGCCTTGCAGCGGTCACGGGGGGCAGGGGGTTGGTCATAGCCGTAGGCAGTCTACGGCATAGACGTAGATTGCCTACGGCTCGTTCCCAAGATACACCCCAGCTCATCCGCCAGCAGCGGACCTTCGGGTCCGGGGCCGCTCCTCTGATCGCGGTGTCCAGCGCGCGCAGTATCCAGCGCGCGAGGAACGCCTTGACGCGATCAGGCACGGATGGACCGAGCGCGGCGCCGAGGCGTGTGGAGGCCGCCGTGTCGAATGTTCAGCGATCATGTTCGCCATCGTCATCCTTTGCCGTGGCGATTCCCGCGGTTCCTTCACCTGTGATAGCTGGAACCTGGAAGCTGAAACCTGGAACCTGGAACCTGGCAGTCGGCAGCTGGGAGCGGAGAACCGCAAAGCCCTCAGAGCACACGCCGGCCGTATACTTGTCGGGCCGTCCGACCCCTCGGACCCCGAACTCCCATTTCCGCTGCTGCATGGCGCTCGCTCCAGGCACCCGCCTCGGTCCCTACGAGATCACCAGCGCGCTCGGCGCGGGCGGTATGGGTGAGGTGTATCGAGCCCGTGACGTGCGGCTCGAGCGTCAGGTGGCTATCAAGCTGTTGGTCTCGGCTGACGCGGGCGACGCCGCGGACCGCCTGCTGCGCGAGGCTCGCAGCGCCTCGGCATTGAATCATCCGAACATCTGCACGCTCCACGAGATTGGAGATGCCGACGGACATCCGTTCATCGTCATGGAGCTCGTCGAGGGAGAGTCGCTGGACCGCCGCCTTGCCGGCCAGGGGCTCGGCCTGCCCGCGGTGCTGCGCCTGGGCGCGCAAATCGCCGCCGGGCTCGAGCACGCACACGCCAGAGGGATCGTTCACCGCGACTTGAAATCCGCGAACGTCGCCGTGACCTCTGACGGGCGCGCGAAGATCCTCGATTTCGGGATTGCCCGGCGCATTCCGACGAGCGATCTTGCGAACGCCACGCGAGCGGCGGCGACACTGACCTCTCAGAAAGAGATCGCCGGGACGCTCTCCTATATGGCGCCGGAGGTCCTTCAGGGTCAACCTGCCGATGCCAGGAGCGATCTCTGGGCGCTCGGCGTGCTGCTCGTCGAAATGGCCACGGGCACGCTCCCGTTCCGCGGCGAAACCGGCTTCGCCCTCACGTCCGCCATCCTGCGTGATCCGCCGGACATCCCCGCTGCGGTCGTCCCCCCGCTGGCCGCCGTCATCCGCGGGCTGCTGGCCAAGGAGCCTGGCCAGCGCTATCAGTCGGCTGCCGAAGTTTCTTCCGTGCTCGAACGGCTCTCCACCGGCGAGACCGCTCCCGCTGCATGTACGCCGCGAGAACCGGCGCTGTCGCGGGCCGCTGTGGCAGCCATCGCGGTCGCCGTTGTCGCGGCGCTCGCGACGGCCTGGTGGAACGGTGCTGGCGAAGTTCCCGGGGCGACTCACGCCGGCACACGGATCGATTCCATTGCGGTGCTGCCTCTCACCATTCAGTCGAGCGAGGACGATCAGGAGTATCTCGCCGACGGTATGACCGAGGCGCTGATCTCCGACCTGTCGGCGATCGAAGGTCTGCGCGTCATCTCCCGCACGTCGGTGATGCAGTTCAAGGAGACGACCCGGCCGCTTCGCGACATTGCCGCAGCATTGCGCGTGAATGCCATCGTCGAGGGAGCCGTGCTTCGGACGCCGCAGGGCGTTCGCATCACGGCACGGCTGATCGATGCACGGACCGAGCAGGCGATCTGGCGCGGCAACTACGAGAAGCCGCTGAGCGACGCGATCGGTCTGCAACGCGAGATCGCCACCACCATCGGACAGGAAATACGAGGGGAGCTGTCACCCGCCGATCAGGCGCGGCTGGCGCGCCGGACCGACGTGGACGGGGAGGCCTTTCAATCCTATCTCCGGGGCAGATTTCACTGGAATCTGCGCAGTGCGTCGGATCTGAAGCAGGCCGCGACACTGTTCCAGGACGCAATCGCCCGCGATCCGGGGTTCGCGCGCGCGCACGCCGGGCTGGCCGACGTGTACGTCGTGCTCGGAGACTACCGCGACATGATGCCCGCCGAAGCGTATGGCCGGGCCAGAGGGGCTGTGGACGTTGCGCTCCGGCTCGATCCCTCGCTCGCGGAAGCCCACACGACGAGGGCATGGCTCGCGTTTGCGCTGGAGCGGGACTGGAAATCGGCCGAGGAAAGCTTTCGGCGCGCTCTGCAGCTGAATCCAGGATATGCCACTGCCCATCAGTGGCACGGAGAGTTCCTGGCTGCCCTCGGGCGATTCGACGAAGGCTTCGCCTCATTGACCCGTGCACGCGAGCTGGATCCGCTCGCGCTGATGCCACAGGCGATCCACGGATGGCTGGCGTATCTCGCTGGCCGCTACGAGGAGGCGATCAGCCTGTGCGAAGGCGTCATGGCGCGGGATCCAGCGTTCCGGCCTGCGCGCATGTATCGTGCCTGGACGTACATGGACCAGGGCAGGCTGGACGAGGCGGAGGCCGACGTCAAGGCCCTGCTGCAGATCACGGCGAGCCGGGCGGTTCCCATTGCCACGCTCGGGCGCATCGAGGCGAGGCGCGGCAATTCCGCCGCGGCGCATCGGGCGATCGCGGAACTGCGGGCGCTGCCCTACCCGCCGTCGTTCGACATCGCGAAAGTGCACGCGGAGCTGCGCGAGCGCACCGAGGCGCTCGAATGGCTGCGCCGGGCCGAGGTCGAGCGCAACAGTGCCGTCCTCTACGTCAACGTCGAGCGCGCCTTCGCATGGCTCCGCGGCGATGCTGAATTCGACGAGCTGCTCGTTCGACTCAATCTGAAAGAGCGGGCGGACTGAATCGCGGTCGCGAACGATTACAGCCCGAATGACGGTATGACCTGGGTGCCAGGTTGTGTGGCTTGAATCGCACAGTCGGCGCACCGGGTTCAGGCGGCTCGTCTCGGGCAATGAGCGGCCCGTTCAGCCCCCCGTGCCCGAGCGCGACGAATTGTGCCGCGCGTTCCCGCGCTGAAGGTCCAACTTCGCGTGCGTCGTTGCCGGTGAACGGTCGTTCATGCCGTGAACGGAGCGCGTCATTGGCCGTGATAGAATCCGCCACCCCACAGACACCGGAGAGGAGTCAAGCATGTCGAGAGCGCACGCCGCAGGGCTGGTGATCGCCGTCTGTCTAACGCTGACCTCCGGGTCCGGCCGCGCGCAGGAGGCGCGGCGCTACATCGCTCCCCGGACGGCCGCCGACGCGACGCTGCCGCCGTTCAGCGGCGCCGTGCAGGTGGGCAAGACGCTGTACCTGTCGGGTGACATCGGGGTGGACGCGAACAATCGCGTTCCGGACACGGCGGAAGCGGAAGCCGGGCTGCTGCTCCAGAGCATCCAGCGCACGCTCAAGGAAGCGGGGTTCACGATGGACGACCTCGTTTACGTGCAGGTGTTCTGCTCCGACGTGACGCACTACGACGCGTTCAACGCGGTCTACCGCACGATGTTCAAGAAGGAGTTTCCGGCGCGGGCGTTCGTCGGGTCGGGTACGCTCCTTTTCAACGCGCGGTTCGAGATGCAGGGGATCGCGGTGCAGCGATAGCGGGCTCGCCCCACACGTCCGGGCGGCCGGGATCCGGTGTGATCCGTCGCTGCCGGTCAACCAGTGCGAGGCGGCATTCTGTCGGCCAGGCGAGAAGTTCCCGCCGGAGCTCGATCTCCACGCCGCCGGCGAAGCGGAATGGGTGTGCGGCGGGCGTGGAAACGTGCGGCGGCTCACCGCCGCGGGAAGAGCCTGCGGAACGCGAAGCGGGCGGCAACGCCGAGCTTCGGATGCGCGTACACCTCGCGCAGGCGTGTCAGAAACCAGTCGCGCCGCCGACGTTCCGCCGCTTCGAGCTCGAGACGAGCCACCAGCTTCTCGTCGATCTCGACGGTCGTCTCCCGGTCATCGTGGCCCGTGTCGATATCGACGAACGCGGCAAGGAGCCTCTCGTGAAAGGCCGCACGACCACGGTCGCGCATGGCTCTGACCTCGTCGGGCAGCGAGGTATGCCGCCTGGACGCCGAGGCGTGGCCGAGCGTCGGGTTCAGGTTGATCTCCCACACTTGTGGGACGCCGTCCACCACCCCATAGTCCACGCGCCCGTAGTCGATGCCGGCGACCTCGAACACCCGGCGAAGCGCGGCCTCGTGGGGGTTGGTTTCCATGAACTCGATTTCGTCCGCGATCCTGATCTCGTCGGGCTCGTTGCGCTGGGACTTCACGATCCAGTGACGAGACGCCATGGCATGGCACGCCACGATGCGTGTGCCGACCTTGAAGGCCGAGTACTTCCTGAACAGCCCGTCGCGGCCCGACGAGTCGCAGAATTCGACAATCATCAGGTTGCGCAAGGCGTCACCCCGGAGCCGAAGCGCCCGCAGAGCCGCGGCAACCTCGCTCCGGGTCCTCAGCAGCCCGCTTCGCGGACCTTTGTGATCCGATTCCCTTCGAACAAACACCGGGAAGCGGTTCACCTCGTCGAGATCGGTCGCGCGCCAGGCGCGGAATCTGTTGATGCCGAGCTGATGGAGCGCCTGCAGGAGCTCGAAGCGGAGCAGCGTGCGGCGCGGGTCGTTCAGCCGAGCTGCCGCGGGAGCGGCCGCGGCATGCGCGTCCCAGATCGCCGACACGATCTGTCGCTGGGTGCCGGTGAGCTTATCGAGCGCCGCAAAAATCTGCGTCCCGTGGGACACCTGCACGCGGCTGCCGAACTGATCGTAGAGGCGCGTTCGGAATCGCCCGGCGATCGGCGCGCCGCGGTGCCGGCGATAGGTGTCTATGCAGTGTCGGGCCGCGTCTGTCACCCAGAATGAAATCATGTCGTGAGATGCGCTAGAGCGCCGGCTCGGGGATCGTGGGACTCGGCGCCTGTTGCGCTTCCCACAACCGGCCGTAGAGGGGGCAGGTGCGCATCAGCGCCTCGTGCGATCCGAGGCCGGCCACGCTTCCCTGATCCATCACGAGAATGAGGTCGGCGCTCCGCAGCGTCGACAGCCGGTGCGCGATCGTGAACGTCGTGCGGCCGCTCATGAGTCGTTTGAGCGCCGTCTGAATTTTCCTCTCGGAGATCGAATCGAGGTTCGAGGTCGCCTCGTCCAGGATGACGACCTCCGCATTCTTGAGGATCGCCCGCGCCACGTTGACGCGTTGAACCTGACCCGCCGAGAGAAGCCGCCCGCCGACGCCGAGCACGGTGTCGTACCCGCTTGGGAGCCTCATGATCTCGTCGTGAATCTCGGCCGCCGCCGCCGCCCGTTCGACGTCGCCGTCCGAGGCGTCCACCGAGCCGTAGCGGATGTTCTCGCGCACGCTGGTCCCGAACACGAACGGATCCTGCGTGACCAGCGCCAGGCGGTGATAGAGATCGGCCCGGCGGTAATCCCGAAGGTCCTGGCCGTTCAAGAGCACTCGTCCGCGTACAGGATCGTAGAATCGCGCCACAAGGCTCACCAGCGTCGTCTTCCCCGCGCCCGAGGGGCCAACGATGCCCATGTGCTGGCCCGCGCGCACGTCGAAGGAGACGTCGCTGATGACCGCCGGGCCGTTGCCGTAGGAGAACGACACCTGCTCGAAGCGAATGGACTGGATCGGCTCGGTGATCGGCCGCGCGTCGAGGCGGTCACGGAGATCTGGTTCGACCTCCAGCAGCTCGCGGAGCCGATCGAGCGAGGCCCAATCCTTCTGGATCTCCATGAACTGGTTGAAGCATTTGTTCAAAGGCCCGTGCGCGGCCCGGAGCGCGATCAGCACAGCGACCAGTGAGGGCACCGATAACCGGCCGCTCAGCACTTCGAACCCGCCTGCCACGATCACCACGACCACGCTGAGCCCGCCGACCGTTTCGAGCACGACGTCGCCGAGCGCACGGATGCGGGCGGAGGCTATCAGGTCGTCGAAGTAGCGGCGCGCCGTCGTGATGGTGTTGCGGATCTCGGCTTGTTCGCCCGCGTAGACCTTGACGATCCGGACGCCGTGAAAGAGCTGGAGCAGGAGGTCGGTCAGTCGATACCCGCGCTGCCGGAGACGATACGAGCGCCGGCGCATCTGTCCCGCGAACCATCGCGCGGGCAGGCCGGCGAGCAGGAGAACCGGCAGGGAAATGAGCCCGAGCCTCGGGCTGATCGCGACCGCGGAGCCGGCGTACGCGACCGCCTGGGTGCCGAACACGAGCATCTCGATCGCGGCCGCCGACGCCGCCCGCGTCTTCGACACGTCCTGGCGGATCGAGTCGATCAGATCGCCTCTGTGCCGCCGGTCGAAGAAGGCCACGGGCAGCCGAAGGATATGAGTGAGCACCTTTTCCATCAGGCTCAGCTCGAGGAGCCTGATGATTCGTTGCGTGGTCAGCTGGCTGCCGTACGCGCAGAACGCGCCGGCCAGGGAGACGGCCATGAGGAGCGCCACGACGACCCAGAGCGCGCCGACCTGCCCGAGCGCGCCGGTCAGGCGGCCCGCCCACCCGGACGGCTCGGAGAGAACACCGGTCAGAAAGTCCCGAACGAGGAGGATCAGCGCGACCGCCGCCAACGTGCGCAGCAGCAGCAGCAGCCCCAGGCGCACGAACAGTGGCCAGTGGCCGCGGGCGACCTGACGCGCGTGGGCCCGCGCGAATCGGAACGCGGATGATGGGTCGGCGGATGACGAATCCATGGCGAAAGCCCGGCCCGCGGGGAGGTCGGACTCCGGGATTGTATCGGATGGATCGGCCCTGGCGGCTATACTCGTGCTTCGTCGAAGCCGACACTAGGACGTGACGATCAGTCAAAAATGACACGATCTGCATGCCTTTTTGCGATCCTCCTGCTCGGGCCGGCCGCCGGATCGGCCCAGCCCACCACGGGCAGTATCTTCGGCGTCGTCCTGGATGAGACCGGCGCCAGGATGCCGGGCGCGACCATCCTCGTCGGCCAGCCGGAGACAGGTGTCGAGCGCACGCAGGTTTCCGACGCGCGCGGACGCTACCGCGTTCTCAATCTCGGTCCAGGCCCTTACACCGTGACCGTGGAGATGCAGGGATTCACCACCGTCGTTCGCGATCACCTCCTTGTCGCGATCGGGCGCGATCTCCAGGTGGATATCGTGATGCGGGTCGGCGCGGTAGAGGGATCGGTCACAGTGTCCGGCGAGGCCACGACGACCGGGCTTGGCAGCGCGACCTTGGGAGGCGTGGTCACGACCAGGCAAATCGAGGAGCTTCCGCTGAACGGCCGCAGCTTCATGCAGCTGGCCACACTGCAGCCCGGGGTCGTAATAAGCCGCGGGAGCGGCCGTGGGTTCACGGGCGGGTTCGGGACCACGCAACTCTCGGTGGCAGGGGCGAGGCCGGAGAACACGGGTTACCTGATGGACGGCACGAACATGGCCGACATCTCCGACAAAGCGCCGTCCAGCCTGGCCGGTGTGCTCCTGGGCGTGGACACGGTTCAGGAGTTCAGCGTACAGACGCACGGCTACAGCGCCGAGTTCGGTCGCGCGGGCGGCGGCGTGCTCAGTGTCGTGACCAAGTCCGGCACGAACAGCTTCAGGGGGAGCGCGTTCGAGTTCCACCGCGACAGTGCGCTCGACGCCCGCAACTTCTTCGACGTGGCCGAGCCGCCCGAATTCGTGCGCAATCAGTTCGGGGGCACGCTCGGCGGACCGGTGAGAAGAAACCGGTTGTTCTTTTTCGGCAGCTACGAGGGCCTCCGCGACCGCCGTTCCGTTACACGCTACGCAAGGCTGCCGAACGCCGACGCACACCGTGGCCTGGTTCCCGATGCGAGCGGCAAGCTGCAGATCGTCGGGGTACATCCACAGGCTCGGCCCTATCTCGAGCTGCTCTACCCGATTCCGACGGGTCAGGATTTCGGCGACGGGACAGCCGAGGAGGCCCACGCGCACCAGGAACCGATTGATCAGGACCTCGTGGTCAGCAAGCTCGATTGGCATCCCGGCAGCGCCGATTCCTATCTCTTCAGGTATTCGCGCGACTGGTCGGCGTCGTCGACGTCGCAGGAGCACCCGCTCTTCCTGGAAACGGCGCACAGCCGGACGCGGCTCCTGACGGCCCAGCACCAGCGGATCTTCAGCTCGAATTTGCTGAACGTGGTCCGGTTCGCAGCCAATACGACGTACCGGGACAACGATCTCGTGCCGACGGTGGACATCCCTTCCTCGCTCTATTTCACGGAGGACCCGCACTGGGGCGCGATCAACATCATCGGGACATCGCTCGCCGGATCCACGTCGACCATTCCGGTTCAGTACACGCAGCACATCTTCCAGCTCGCCGACACATTGACGTGGAACACCGGCCGCCATACGTGGAAGTACGGGTTCGACTGGCAGAAGTACCACTTCGACGGGTACTCCTACTCGCGATACGGCGGCGAGTTCCGGTTCCGCAACCTGACCGAGTTCCTGACCCTGCGCCGGAGCGCCACGGCGCAGGCCGATCGGTTCACCGGAAACCTGCCGGGGACGGACACGTACCGTGAGGTACGCCAGCACTATGCGGCGTTGTTTGCGGGCGACGATTGGCGCATGTCCGACAACTGGACGCTCACGGCCGGGCTGCGATACGAGTTCGTCACGGTCCCGAAGGAGCTCAACGGGCAGATTGCCGGCCTCCAGAGCTTCGACGATCTGGAGTCGGGTCCCATGGGTGTGACGCCAGGTACTCCGCTGTTCAAGAACCCGTCGAAAGCCAGCTTTGCACCGAGACTTGGAATGTCGTGGCATCCCGGCGGCCGGACCGACACGACGGTGCGCGGTGGCTGGGGGATCTTCTATCAGCCGCTGACGGTCTCCTTCTATCGTGGGACCATCTTCCGGATCTATCCGTACTTTGCCGGCGTGGACATCCGTCAGCCGGCGGTGTTCGGCCCCGGAAACATCGACGTGCTGGCGGGTGGCGTGAGCCCAGGGCAGGTGCAACGACGATCCGAGTTCATCGAGTACGACCTGAAACAGCCGCACTTCCAGCACTGGCACCTCAACGTCCAACGGGAGCTTGGGGCCGGTCTGGTCGCGGAGGTCGGGTACCTCGGATCGAAGGGCTTGCACCTGCCCTTCTACGGGGATCCGAACTCGGTTCCCTCGGAGTACCTGCCCGACGGTACGAAACGCCTCGTGCCAGGGGCATCGTTGAGATTCCCGAGCTGGGGCAGGATTCGTACGCGCACCAACGTGGCGCGCTCCATCTACCACGGCCTCGTCCTGGGCTTGAACAGACGCTTCTCCGAGGGGCTGATGTTCCAGTCCTCCTACACCTACGGGAACTCCAGGGATACGTGGTCAGGCGGACTGCTCGGCGACAGCGATTTCGACAACGGCGCCGGCAACGCGACCGACTGGTTCGATCCGGAGTACGAGTTCGGGCCGTCGAACTTCGACGTCCGCCACAACCTGGTCGTCAACGCCGTGTACCGGCTGCCCTGGGGTGAGCGGCTGAGCGGTGTGGCAGGCGTCCTGGGCAAGGGCTGGCGGGTCGGCGGCGTGCTTCATCTGGCGAGCGGCATTCCGTTCACGCCGTACGTCGGCTTCGATCGCGCGGGCGATGAGCAGAGCGACGCGCTCCAGCAGAAGCCGGACCTCACCGGCGCCGTGCGCTATCCCGGGACGGCCGCGCAATGGTTCGACCCGTCCGCCTTCTCGCTCCCGCCAGTGGGCATCTATGGGAACGCGGGACGCAATTCGCTGCGCGCGCCCGGCGTCAAGATCGCGGATCTCGTGGCGTTCAAGAACGTCGCCATCGGCCGGACGACCGCTCAGATCCGGATCGAAGCGTTCAACGCGTTCAACTGGGTGAATCTCGGTCTGCCATCTTCCATGTTGTTCGACGTGGATGGAACGCGCTTCGCTGGCGCGGGCCGCATCACCTCGACGTCGACGCCCGCCCGTCAGGTGCAGATCGGGCTGAAGTTCATATTCTGAAACCCTGTGGGACGCCCCCCATGACACCTGCCGGCCGTCGAATGGTTGCCGTCGCGTCGGCCGTGGCCGCTGCCGCTCTCTGGGCATGCGCCGGCGGCAGTTCCGGCGACGACACCTCGACCACTGCGCGCGAGTTCTTCCGCGGCCGGACGATGACTTACATCGTCTCGACCGCTCCGGGCGGCGGGTACGACACGTACGGTCGACTGGTCTCGAGGTACCTGCCGAAGCATCTCGGTGTGCGGACGGTTGTGGTGCGGAACGTGCCGGGCGGCGGCCACATCAAGGGCGCGAACGCGATTCTAGCCGCTCGGCCAGATGGGTTGACCGTCGGTACCTTCAACACGGGCCTGATCTACGCGCAGTTGCTCGGCCGCGAGGGGCTGGCCGGCGACTTGAGGCACGCGAGCTGGATCGGCAAGGCGGGGATCGAGTCGCGCGTGCTCACCGTGTCGTCCAGATCGGGCTTTCGTTCCCTGGAGGATGTAAGGCGGGCGAAGCGGCCACTCCTGATGGCGACCAACGGTATGGGCAATCAGAGCTACTACGATGCGCTGCTGCTGGCGCACGTGCTCGGGCTGCGGGTCAAGTTCGTCTTCGGCCTCGCATCACGTGAGGCGCAGCTCAGCATGATGCGGGGCGAGGTGGACGGGGAGGTCGGATCGGATAGCATCAGCCGGCCGTTCGTTGCCAACGGTTTCGGGCACGCGCTGCTTCGCGTGGGAGACAGCGGCGAGGTGGACGCGCGTATCCCGGATGCGATGGATCTCGTGACCTCGGCCCAGGGGAGGCAGGTCGTGGAGTTCATGGCATTACTCAACAAGCTTCAGCGGTGGACGGCCGGACCGCCGGGGATCCGGGAGGACCGGCTCGCTGCGCTCCGCGAGGCCTATACGTCGGCGCTCGGCGACCCTGGGCTCCTCGCGGAAGCTCGCAAGCTCGACATCCCGATCGCTCCGATGGATGGCGCGACGCTGGCCAACGAGATCCATCGCCTGCTGGATGCGGCGCCCGATCTCGTGGCTCTCATCGCCTCTGTTGCCGGCTCCGGGCACGCCCCCTGAGCGCGTTCACCGAGCCAATCCCGCTCACCGCCCGTTGCACATGGACCCGATCGTCGTCAACAGCCTCCTCACCCTCGTGACGGATCTCGAGCTGTGGGGCCTGATGCTCGCCGCCATTCCGATGGGAATGATGTTCGGCGCGGTGCCGGGGCTCGGGGGAAAGCTCGGCATCGTGGTGGCCATCCCGTTCATCTTCGGGCTGGAGCCCGTACCGGGTTCCGTGTTCCTCCTGGCGATGCACTCGGTCGTGCACACCGGCGGGTCGATCCCGAGCATCCTCCTCGGTATCCCCGGGACAGGCCCCGATGCCGCCACGGTGTGTGACGGCCACCCGATGGCCCGCCGTGGGGAGGCCGGCCGCGCGCTGGGCGCCAGCCTTGCCGCGTCAGCGGCAGGCGGCGTTATTGGCGCGCTGTTCCTGGCGTTGCTCATTCCCGTCGTCCAGCCGACGATCCTTGCCTTCGGGCCGGCCGAGTTCTTCTTCCTGGGTGTGCTCGGCGTGACCTTCATCGCAGCGGTCAGCGGCGAGCACCTCGTCAAGGGCGTGCTCGTCGGCGCCCTCGGGCTCATGCTCGCCTTCGTGGGCACCGAGCCGCAAACCGGCGTTCACCGATTCACCCTCGGGAGAGCCTTCCTGTGGGACGGGATACCGGTCATCACCTCCGTGCTCGGGATGTTCACGATTCCCGAGATCATCGCGCTGGCCGCCAGCAGGGGCTCCGCGGCTCCGCCGACCGGGAGCCCGCGTTATCGTTCCGCCGATCTCTGGCGTGGGGTTCGTGACGTTGGCGTGCACTGGGGACTCACAGTTCGAACCTCCGTGATCGGCGCGTTCATCGGGCTGGTTCCCGGCCTTGGGGGCGATGTGGCCTCCTGGGCCTCGTACGGCCACGCCGTGCAGAGCTCGCCGACGCCCGAACGCTTCGGCAAAGGGGCTGTGGAAGGCGTGATCGGGCCCGAAGCGGCGAACAACTCGAAAGAAGGCGGCGCCCTCCTGCCCACGCTGTTCTTCGGCATTCCAGGCAGCTCCGGCATGGCCGTGATGCTCGGCGCCCTCGTCATGCTGGGCATCCAGCCAGGTCCCCGGATGGCCATCGATCGGATGGATCTCGTCTGGGTGCTCATCTGGACGCTCGTGATTGCCAACATCCTGGCAGCGCTCCTGTTCTTCGCGATCGGCCGCTGGCTGGCGCTCGTGCCCTTCCTCAGGGTCGGCCTGCTCGTGCCGTTCGTCATGGTGCTCACGCTCGTCGGCGCCTATCTCGGGAGCGGGGATTCCGAGAGTCTGATCCTGCTCGTGGGCCTCGGGCTCCTGGGCTACGGGCTCAAACGCTGCGACTGGCCCCGCGCCCCCTTCGTCATCGGTCTGGTGCTCGGCCCCATCATGGACATCTCTCTGCATCAGTCGCTCGCGATCTGGGGCTGGAGGTTCGTCATGCGTCCGCTTGCCTTGACGCTTGCCATTGCCGCCCTGGCTACCGTCATCGTCGCGGTGCACCGGGCGAGGGCACGCGGGGAGGAAGCTCGTGCGTCTGTTTGACCTGCACGCGATCGTCGCCTTCCTGATGTTCGCGATCTTCGGATCGATGGTTGTGACAGCGGCTGGCTACAGGCACGAAGCCCGGCTCGTGCCGCTCGTCGTCGGCATCCCGGCGCTACTGCTGGCTGCCTGGCAGATGTATGTCGAGATCCGGCAGGGTGGTTCCTCGGCAGACCGAGGGTCGGACGGCTCGCCGCGCGACGTGCGAACACCGCAGCCCGGCGGCCACGCGGCCACGAGATCGAAGGAGGCGGAAGCCGTGGCCTGGCTCCTCCTGGTCACGGGGCTGGTGCTGGCGGGCGGGATGGTGGCCGGCGGCACGATCGGCGTCATGCTGTGCCAGCGGATGTGGCTCCGGGAATCGTGGCGCACGACATTCGCGGGTGGCCTCGCCGCCATCCTGGTCCTGCATTTCTGCTTCGAGCGTGCGTTGGGCCAGACGCTCTTGGAGGGATGGCTGTTCGAGTGGATTGCCAAATGAGCGAACCGGGCGTCGTAGAGCCCTTGTCGGAGAGCGCTCGGCTCGCCTGGGATGCAGCGCCGCGTCTGTGCGACCGCGGCGATCCCGCCGGCACCTGCCTGTGGTACCACCGCGTCTGGCAGTACCTGCGGCTGCTGGGCATCATCACCTCGATACGCACGAATACCGACTTCCTCGTGCGCACCTTTCGCGATTGCGCGCGTTCTGGCGGCTATCGCCGCGTGCTCGTGTCGGCCACGGCCGATTACTCGATGCTGGCCCACTTGAATCACGCGTTCACGCAGGAGCGTGGGCCCCTGCACGCCACCGTGATCGACAGGTGCGAGACGTCGCTCTTCCTCAATCGCTGGTATGCCGATCGCTACGGTGTGGCGCTCTCGACGAGTCGCACCGACGTCCTCGACTACGCGACGGAGGAGCCGTTCGATCTGGTCTGCACGCACAACTTTCTGGCTCGATTCGATCCGGAATCGCGGCGGCGGCTCGTGTCCCATTGGCACTCGCTGCTTCGGCCTGGCGGGATCGTGATTACGACACAGCGCATTCGGCCCAACAGCCAGGCGCAATTGGCCTTCTACAGGGAAGACGAGGCGAGGGAGCTCGCGCAGCGCGTCGCCGCTGCGGCCCGGACGCATCCCTTGGTGAGCGTCGACCCCGAGGAGTTGGGCCGCGCGGTGTACGAGTACGCGAGAAGGAAAGGGGGCTACGTCATTCGAACAGGCAGGGAGCTCACGGATCTCTTCGTCGAACAGGACTTCGATCTCCGGCTCGCAGACGAAGGGGAAGGCCTCGCCGAACGGGCACGGGATCGGCCTTCGTCCACGGCCGGGAAGGATACGTACCGCCTCCGGGTCGTTGCGAGAAAGCGCTGATCACCTGGGTGGCGCTCGCCCGCAACGTGGTGTCCTCCCCACAGCGCAATCAGATCGAAGCGGTCAGCGTGAATGGCCTGTTCCCATAGCACGCCAACCAGCTGGCTCGCCGCCGTGTACGCGGCCGGGCCGCTGCTTCACAGGAACGCTCGCTCCATCATCCAGTAGAGGCCCGCGGCGACCACCGCCAGCGAACACGCCGGCGCGAAGCGAATTCGCAGTTGCTGCCGCGCGTTCAGCTGGCGCATGAGCGGCCACAGCACCATGGCAATGCCGATCTGGCCCGCCTCGACGCCGATATTGAAGCCTGCGAGCGGCGTCGCGACGTCCGCGCCGCCCGATCCAACGCCAAGGTCCTGCAGCGCGCCGGCGAAACCGAGTCCGTGAACCAGGCCGAACGCGAAGGTGAGCTTCCAGCGCGAGTCCATCTGGCCTCGGGTCAGGTTCTCGATGCCCACCCACACGATCGACGCCGCGATCAGCGGCTCCACGATTCCCGCCGGCACATGGACGATTCCCGCCACTGCCAGCGACAGCGTCAGAGAATGCGCAACGGTGAAGGCGGTGACGGTCTTGACGACGGTGCGCAAGTGGATGACGCCGAGCAGCAGCGCGGCGAGGAACAGCAGATGATCGTAGCCGCCGAGAATGTGGCGCAACCCGAGCGCGAAGAACTGGCGCGCGACCGCCGAGCGGCGTGGCTCCATGCCAAGGTCGATATCGATGGCCTCCGCCTGCGCGCCGAGCATGCGTTCGACAATGCGCCGATCGAAGGCGCGGATCGTGAGCAATTGGCGATGGCCGCGCGCAAGGCGACGAGCTGCGTCGGATCGGACCAGCAGGCGGGATCCGGCAGCGCGTTCGAAGGTCAAGGTGACGGTCGAGCCCGCAGCGCCCTGATCGTCAACGCGCACGGCGGCGTCCGCCAGGCGTACGCCGTCAAGCGACAGCTGAATCGAATCCGTCGCGAAACGCTCGAGCGTTCCGCTGGCGTCCTTCGCTATCTGCGCATCGGATGCGGCCAGCGACAGCGCGACTGCGATCCGCGCGCCTTCTGCACGGATCTCGAGGGCGCTGAGCCCGGGGTCGTGTGCGCGCGCGGCACGCGGCAGGGCGAACACGAAAGCCGCCACGAGGAGAGTGGCGGCCTTCGACAGACGTGGGTGAAAGAAGACGGACACCTCAGTGATGGACGTGGCGCCGCCCGTTCTGGGGCGTCGACTCGTACGGGAACACCTTGTTGAACGCCGTGTCATTTGCGTTGACGTTGTCGCCTGCGGGGCCGCGGATGATCGGCGGACTCGTGCGCAGGTCGCTGATGAGCGCAGTCACGGCGATATCGACCACGTCGTCGCCGAACCGCCGGCCGTTCGGCCAGCCGCCGGGAATGACGCCGTTGCCGAACCCGGGCTGAATCTGGCTCACGAGCACATCGTCGCCGAAGATGCTCAGGCGCGAGAACCCTGGATCATCGGGGTTGGTCGGGTGGGTCGGTCCGCCGCCGGCGAGACGCGCCGATCCCGTCGAGAGATCCACCTTGATCACATCGGGAATGAAGATACCCGCGATGTCAGTGCGGCCGGTTTCGATCCCGGGGATGTCGGGCTCGAACACCAGCCGATTGAGCAGCTTTGCCAGCTCGGGCTTCTCGGCGTACTTGCTGAACAGGGCCTTGTCGCTGGACGGCTGCGTCCGGCTGTACAGATCCTTGTCCTGGACCGCGACGAGGCCTTCGTTGAACAGGGGGTTGCCCTGGCGCGCGACCTGGACCCAGTCACCGATCACCTCGCTCTTGGCGAGACCGTCGGCGAGCACCGTGAAGCGGCGGCGGCTCGTCGTGGCGTAGACACCCGCCATCTGCCGGTCTCCGCCGAGCTCATCGACCGGTATGGCGAGCGCCATGAGGTGCAGGTTGAAGCCGCCCTGTGAGTCCCTGCCCGGGTTCCGCAGCTTCAGCAGATCGAAGACCGCCTGGATGTCCGCGTAGAAGCCGTCGTCGCGCTGCCCGGCGAAGGCGATGTAGCCGCTGTCGAGCGCGGCGATGGACTGCTGTGTGTACTTGTCGAGCTCCTCGAACGTGGCGACGCCGTCCTTCGCCGGGTTCTCGCCGTTGTCGCCCTGGTTGTAGAACGGCGTGGCGTTTCCCTGATTGTTCGGTGGGACGACGCCGTCGCCGAGCTTCGTGCGGCGCCCTGTGCGCCCGTCGACTTTCGTCACCGTGTAGAACTGGGTCAGGTTCTGCGCGGCGTCGTCCACGTCGTTGATCACATCGAGGTACGACTGCAGGATGGTCTTCCTGTTCTTGAACTTGGTCCTGAAGCGGAACTCATAGGAGTAGGTCGGGCGGCCGGCGGCGACGTCATCGCCGGACGCGACGTGAATCGCGTAGAGCACGTTGTCGTCGAAGTTGAACTTGTTGGGGCCGATGCCTGGTTCCTCGAACGGGTAGACGCCGAGGGCAGTGACCAGCGATTTCCGTCCGTTCTCGTCCTGGACGAATGCGTACACGTCAGTCGTGTTCGCAGCGTCGTCCAGGGTGATGAGCGGCGCGTCCATGTGGCTGGACGCGAGCGCGTCCGTGGATCCTGCGAGCAGGAATCCGGCTGCCGCCATCAGCGGCAGTGTGCGATGCAACAGTCTTCTCATTTCAATTCTCCTGATTCACGTGCGGTTCCGGTCAGCGACTTGTCGAGCTCCTCGAGCTCGGAGGGCAGGAGCATCGACCGGAGATGCTCGGCCTTGTTCAGCCATCGTTTCGCGTCGCGGCCGCGTCCGGCCGCCGCGTTGATGAGGCCTGCATGGAGGAACAGCCGCGCGTCCTCGGTACCTTCGGCAACAGCGCGCGTGATGACGGGCAGCGCCTCGCGGATGCGGCCGCTGGCCGCGAGCGCCCAGGCATGCGCGTCGAGCGTGAAGACATCGCGGCGCGCGCGCAGCTCCTCTTCGGCCAGGGCGATTGCTGTCGGTGCGTCCATGCGCCGGGTCGCCAGGTAGAGGGAGAGGGTCCGCGGATCGGTGATGCGACCTCGCGCCACCATCTCCGCCTCGATCGCGGTCGCCTCGTCGTCGAGGCGCTGGAGTCGCAGGGCGTCGGCGAGCGTCCACTGGTATTCGGGCAGCGGATTCAGCCGGGCGGCATTGCGGAGGACAGCGACGGCGTCGGCGGGTCGGTCGGTCGCCAGGAAAATGCGGCCCTGCACGAGGAGAGCGGCCGGGTAGTCCGGCTGGTAGCGCAGGGCCATCTGCGCGGCGGTCGCTGCCGCGCCTGCCCGATCCGCCTGCAGCTCGTAGGCGGCGAGCCGGGTCCATGCCCAGGCAGCCGACTCGGGATCTCGAGGGCTCGCGGCGCCGATCGCAAGCCGCATCACGTCGATTGCGCCGTCCAGGTCTCCCTTCAACCACCGCAGGTGCGCTGCTCGGGTGTAGGACTGATAGAACGGCTTGAGATCGATCATCTTCTGGTAGACGTCGGCTGCTTCGTCGAGTCGTCCCTGCTCCATGACCGCGTCGCCGAGCAGACCGTAGTCGAGGACGAACGAGCGCCTGGCCACCAGGTCGCGCGCGATTCTCTCTGCTTCGGCGAATCGATGGAGCTGATGGAGCACGTGGCCCTTCAGCAGCAGCGCGGCAGGATCCCCCGGGCGTCTGCGCTCGAGACACGCAGCCGCCCGTTCCGCGAGCGTATAGTCGCCTGGATCGCTGCTGACTCGCGCGCGCGCGACATACGCGTAGCCGAGACGCTCGATCTCGCCCTCCGGCGACGCGAGGCTGCGAGCCAGCTGTTGCAGGCGCGCAATGGCCCGATCACGGTCGTCTCGCTCCGGCCCCTGAGCGAGCGCCGCCGCGCAGGGATCGAGGTTGACCGATGGCGCGGCTGCCGCCTGTGCCTCCTTGCGCGCGCATCCGGAAGAGAGGCCGACCGACACCACGAGACCTGCGAAATACACTGTCCAGCGTTTCATGACATTGCTCCCGGTAAACACCTATGACTACGGCTCGCGCCGTCGGTCGGATGTATCGATCGCTGTCGGTGTCTGAAGGACGCGGGCGAATGCTCGACTGGGAGTATTGATTCGCCTTGCCCTCGCCGCTGTGCTGGATCACGCTCAGTCGGGGGACCGTCTCGACCAGCTGTGGTTGCGCCGTGGACTGGCCCTGCTGTGGTTGAATCCGATCCGGCTCGGCGTCCGTAGGAATCAGGAAACCGGAGGTGCGACCATCGATTGTTGCGAGCCCGGAGTTGAAGGATTGCGAGCGTGAACGATTGTGTTGAGCCCCGGCCGCTCGAACCGGCGCTCGAGGACTGCCGCCTGGATCACCGGCGCCGAAACGCGGTGCTACAATACCGCGGTTCTGCAGCCATGACGACTGTCGCGACAGACAACCTCGGCGCCGATCTGCAGCTGATCGAACGCATTGCCGCACGCGATGCCGGTGCCATCGCGACGCTGTATGATCGCCACAGTCGTACGCTCTACGGCCTGATCCTCAGGATCCTCCAGGATCGAAGCGAGAGCGAAGAGATCCTGCAGGAGGTATTCCTGGTCGCCTGGACTCGAGTCGAGACGTACGAACGCGAACTGGGTTCGCCGATCGCATGGCTGGTGCGAATCGCTAGAAACCGCGCGATCGACCGGCTTCGAGCGAATCGGACCAGAAGTCGGGCAGTGGATGGGGCCGTGGCCGCCGGTTCCGTCGACAGCCCCGAAGGGGCGGCGATCCGTGCTGAACGGCGGCGTGTTGTCGTGCGTGCGCTCGGCAGGCTCCCGCCGGAACAACGTGAGTTGATCGAAACGGCATACTTCAAGGGGCTCTCGCAATCGGAACTCGCGGCGCTTTTTCAACTGCCGCTCGGAACCGTGAAGACTCGGATCAGATCAGGCATGAGAACACTTCGGAACGCCCTGCAGAGCCTGGCATGAAGATGGACCTGGATGAACTGGCGGCTCTCGACGCGGCTGGCGCGTTGACCGCGGACGAGCGGCGCGCGTTCGAAGAGGCGCTGGCGGCCGCTCCGGCCGACGTGCGAGCCGAAGTCGCCGCCTTCCGGGAAGCCGCGCTCGCCATCGCGGAAGGGGCATCGTGCGGGCCGGCACCTTCGGCCGACGTCCGGGACCGGCTGCTGTCTCGCATCGACGAGACGAATCGTCCCGTGGGTCAGGGCTTTTCGTTCCGATTCGCCAAAGACGACGACGACGACTGGCAGCCCCATCCAGTGCCTGGAATCCGCATGAAGGTGCTCGCGCAGAACGTCGAGCGCGGATATTCCACGTTGCTGCTGGAGGTTCAGCCGGGCGCGCGATTCCCGCCGCATCACCACGACGGCGCCGAGGAATGCTACGTCCTTTCCGGAAGTCTCTACACATGTGGCCGCCGTCTCTCGGCCGGCGATTTCCTGCACGCCGACCCGAACACGGACCACGGCGAGATCTGGACCGAAGAGGGATGCCGCGTGCTGCTCGTCGTGCCGCTGGATGACGAGATCCCGCCAGACCAGGCGACATCCGCCTGAAGGCAGCGGTTCCGTCCGCCTGAAGGCGGAAGCCACACGTTCTTCTCGTGCGCTGCGTCTTCCGCCAGCCGCCGCTGAGCTAGCCCTCAACTAGTAGTGCAGGCTGCGGTTCGTACGGCGTTGGTCGCGAGCCTCGAGGCGGAGAGCGCAAGCCTTGACTGTCTAGGCATCCTCCACTACGATGCCTAGACAGTCTCTGTAAGAGGAGATCCGCGATGCGCCCTCCCTTGGTTCCCCACGGCCTGCTGCACGGCACACTCGACACCCTCGTCCTCAAGACGCTGAGCTGGGGGGCGCGCCACGGCTACGGTATTGCGCGCTGGATCGAGGAGACCACCGACGAGCAGGTCATCGTCGAGGAGGGCTCGCTGTACCCCGCGCTCTATCGGCTCGAGCGGCGTGGCCTGATCGAGGCGGAATGGAGCACGTCCGAGCTGGGGCGGAAGGCCAAGTTCTACCGCCTGACGCCGCGAGGGCGCCGCCAGCTGGCCGCGGACGTGGAGCAGTGGTCGAAGTTCTCGGCGGCCGTTTCGAAGGTGCTGCTGCCGGCGTGACATGAAGTTCGGAGAACGGCTCCGGTCGCGGCTCTGGAAGGGAAGCGTGGCGGATGAGGTCGACGCCGAGCTGGACTTCCATCTCGAGATGCGGGTCCGCGAGTACGTCGCGCGCGGGATGGCACCCGACGAGGCGCGGCGGGCGGCCTTCGGGCGCTTCGGCAACGTCCAGCGCGTCAACGCCACCTGCCGCGCGATCGGCAGACAGAGGGACAGGGACATGCGACGAACCGAGTACCTCTCCGAGCTCACGCAGGATGTCTCCTTCGCGTGCCGCCAGCTGCTGAAGCAGCCGGGATTCACAGCCGTCGCCGTGCTCACGCTCGCGCTCGGCATCGGCGCGACGGCGGCAATCTTCAGCGCCGTGCATGCCGTCGTGCTGGAGCCGCTTCCGTTTCCCGAGGCGGATCGAATCCTCGCGATCTACGAGGAGTTCTCCAGCGGCCGCGGCAACGTCTCCGCCGGGAACTACGTAGACGGCGTGGAGCGCGCCCGAACCTTCAGTGCGGTCACGGCCATCCAGTACTCCAGCTTCAACCTGGAAGGCAGCGGCGAGCCCGAGCGCATCATCGGCGCGCGTGCAACCGCCGGCTTCTTCGACGTCTTCAACCTTCCTCCCGTGCGGGGACGGGTTTTCACGAAAGAGGAGGATCGGCCCGGCCGGGAGCAGGTCGTCGTGCTCAGCCATCGTCTGTGGACGCGGCGGTTCGCTGCCGACCCCGCGATCGTCGGCCGGCAGCTCCGGCTGAACAATCGCGCGTACGAGGTGATCGGCATCATGCCGGCCGCGTTCGACTTCACGTCCCAGAGCGAAGAGCTCTGGGTGCCGATCGCGTTCACACCCGAGCGCCGGGCCATGCACGACGAACATTACCTTCAGATCTACGGCCGCCTGGTGCCCGGTGCCAGCGGCGAGCAGGCAGTTGCGGAGCTCAATCGGAACGCAGAACGGATCCGTGCCGACTTTCCACGCGACGCATCGGATCTGACCTTCGCGGCGGTGACTGCGCTCGAGGAGCTGGTCGGCGACTACCACCGGCGGATGTACACGCTTCTCGGGGCGGTGGGCTTCGTGCTCCTGATCGCCTGCGGCAACATCGCCAACCTCCTGCTCGCCCGAAGCGCCGCGCGGTCCGGGGAACTGGCGATACGGGCCGCCCTGGGCGCCGGCCGGGGCCGGATCGTGCGTCAGCTGCTGACCGAGAGCCTCGTGCTGGCGATCGTCTCCGCGGCGGCCGGCCTGGGCCTCGCGGCATTGAGCATCCCTGTGCTGATCGCCGCCGCCCCGGAGGGTGTTCCGCGCCTGGATCGGGCGGCCATCGATCCGGTCGTTTTGGCGTTCACGCTCGCGACGGCACTGTCCTGCGCGCTGCTGTTCGGGCTCGCGCCCGCCTGGCGCGCCGCGCGGAGCGACGTCCACACGATCCTCAAGGAAGGCGGCCGCGGCGCCGGTATGGGCGGCGTGCGCGACCGCCTCCGGACCGCCTTGATCGTCGCCGAGCTGGCCATCGCGCTGATGCTGCTCGTCGGCGCGGGCCTGCTGATCCGGTCGTCGCTGGCGCTGCAGCGTGTCGACCTCGGCTTCGATCCGTCCGGCGTGATGTCCGTCCGGTTGTCGCTGCCGGCCGACGAATTCGGCGAACCCGCGCGCGTCGTGCACGCGCTCGAGCGCATCGCCCTCGAAGCCGCCGCGATTCCGGGAGCGAGCGCCGCCGGAATCACGTCGCAAGTCCCGATGGGCGGCGGCGGAAACGGCAACGGCCTCATCCCCGAGGGCCGCCCGATCGAGCCGCGGAGCGCCATCTCGAGCCGGCTCCGGATGGTCACTCCCGGATACGTCGAAGCCATGCGGATTCCCCTGCTGCAGGGGCGGACGGTTACCGATGCGGATCGGCGCGGCGGCCGGAAGGTCATGGTAATCAGCCGCGCACTCGCCATCGCGGCGTTCCCGGGGGAGGATCCCATCGGCAAGCGAATCGCCTGCTGCGAACCGGGGCCGGATGGCAAGGCGCCCGACTACAAGGTCGTGGTCGGCGTGGTGGAGGACGTGCGGTCGCGCGGACCCGGCGAGGCGCCGAGCCCGGAGTTCTACCTCCCCGTCCAGCAGGCGCCGGCCGAGGCGTGGGACTGGATTCAGCGCACGATCTACGTCGTGGTCAGGACGACGATGGAGCCGGAGGCGATGACGAACGCGCTGAGGCGCACGGTCGGGCAGGCGGCGCCGGGCGTTCCGCTCTTCAACTTGCGGACGATGGAGCAGCGGCTGTCGGACTCGCTCGCGACGGCACGCTTCAACACGCTGCTGCTGACGATCCTCGGGGCGATCGGCCTGGTGCTGGCAGCGGTCGGAATCTACGGCGTGATCGCGTACTTTGTCGCGCGCCGTACGACGGAAATCGGCGTCCGGATGGCGCTCGGCGCCACCCGCCGCGACGTCGTCGCGCTGGTGCTCGGGCAGATCGCCTGGCCGGTCGGTCTCGGCATCGGGGCCGGCGTGGCGATTGCCGCGGTGGCGGCGCGGGCGCTCTCCACGCAGCTCTTCGGCGTCACCGCCGCGGACCCCGTGACGTTCGGGGCCGTGGCGATCACGCTCGGGGCGGTGGCGCTGGCGGCGAGCCTGATCCCCGCGGGGCGCGCCGCATCGGTCGATCCGACCCGCGCCCTGCACGCGCCGTGAGCAACGGCCCAGCCTGGGGCCGGGGACGTTCCCTGATAAGCGCCTCCGCTTCGTTGGCACCAGCACCCTGTCGAATCGCCAGGTCCCTCGCGCCGCAGAGAGAGTGTTTCAGCTATTTGACCGCGACGATGATGAAGTCGACCGGCTTTCCGCTCATGTTCTTCGACTCATGCGGCACGCCGCGCCCGATCAACTGCACGTCGCCGCGCGCCCAGGTCGTCTTCGCCGGCTTCCCGTCGATCGACAGCGACATTTGACCAGGGCCGAGCGCGATCACCACCTGGTCGTAGTCGTGCTTCGACCCGGCAGGCTCCTGAAATGTCGGATCCGCGGTCGTGCGGTAAGCCATGCCCCGCGCGCCCTCCGCCAGAATCTTCAACGTCATGCCGGGGCGCGACGAGGGCAATGCTGCCGTTCCGGTCGCCTTATCCTTGAACTCGACCAGGATGGCGTCCACCTTCGTTGTCCCCACGTTCGCAGGGAGGTGGGTTTCCGCCGGGGAATACCGGGCCGATTCGTTGGCGAGTTCGCTGTCCTGGGACTTGCCGTCCGGTGATGCAAACCGGACCGTCGAGGTTCCCAGCGCCACGACAATGGATTCCGGGTGCTGATGCATCGTACTCTTGCCACCCGCCGGATAGTCGATCTTCAGGACGCGAACGGTCGCGTTCTCGGCCAGGACCTTGTAGTGCGCCGCATCCACTTTCACCGGGTCCTGCGCGGCCGCCGTCGCCGACCAGATAAGGACGGCACTCGCCACTGACAGTGCTTTGCACGCTTCCATGAATCACTTCCTCTCGGACTGCAAAAGACTTTGGGAACAGGGGGGCGGGATTATCTGCTACCTGAGCCGTCACGTCAAACGGCGAGGCCGTCAGTGCGCTCGACGGCCATCGTTCTACTGGGCGCTCCGCGCGGATGGGGCGATAGGGGAGACTGAAATCACGTCGCTGGACGTATGATCGTCGAGGCCGACGCTTTCGATGCCGCCGATCGTTCCAGATCCGAAGAGGATCAAAAGCTTCCGCACCGAGGCCGCGTTCGAGCGCTGGCTGCGCCGGAACCACGCGCGCGAAACAGAAGTCTGGTTGCGGATCTACAAAAAGGGCTCCGGCGTGCCCACGATTAGCAGCGCGCAAGCGCTCGATGTGGTGCTCTGCTGGGGGTGGATTGACGGAATCCGGAAGGCCCTCGACGAACGTTCGTTCCTGCAGCGCTACTCGCCGCGCCGGACGAGGAGCATCTGGAGTCAGATCAACCGCGGACACGTCGAGCGGTTGACGGCTGCCGGCCGCATGACCCCGCACGGCCAGCGCCAGGTGGACGCCGCCAAAGCTGATGGCCGCTGGGACGCCGCCTACGCCCCGATCCGCAGCGCGACGAGAGAGACCATCCCCGACGACCTTCGCGCGGCCATCGAGGCCAACCCGCGGGCGATCAGAACGTTCCGCACGCTGGGCCGCATGAACCTCTTTGCCCTGGCCTTTCGCACGAACCACATGAAAACGCCGGCCGGGCGGGCGAGCAAGATTGCCGATCTCGTGGCGATGCTGGAGCGCGGTCAGACGATCGTTCCCGAGCGGAGTCGCCGATCCCGCCGAACATGAAGTGCTGCGGCTTCGGCTGTCCGTCCCGAGCCCCGCTCCGCTCCTGCCCTCGCTAAGGACCCGTCCGCGAATACGTGTGCCACTCTGACCGCCGATGCATCCCGCCTGGCTGCGTTGCTCGTCGCTTACATACTCCCGGTATGCGCGCTCCTCACGCCTTGCCAGGCGGGCGCCTCGACGCCCAGAGTGGCACACTTATTCGCGGACGGATCCTAACGACGCAAGCAGCCGGGTCGCACTGTGAGGTCGCCGGCATGTGCGGTCGACGTGGCAGCAAATCCGCTGCCAGCGCCTGTCTGGCGTCTTTGGACGCTCGAGATGCGGCGAACTGCCCGGAACCGCGCATGTACATCCCGGCCTCGAACAGCCGCCATTCATCCCCGCCCGTCGAGGTGACAACAGGTGCAAAAACATCCGAATCCGGCGCCGCGCTCACTCGCCGCGCTGGCACCCCGATTGAACACCGCTCGGCATGCTGCTCGACCTGAAAGTCGCCGCACGGGCACTCCGGGCCCGTCCGCTGTTCACGCTGGTCGCCGTCGCGACGCTGGCCGTCGGCATCGGTTCGAATGCGGCGATCTTCTCGGTCGTCGACGCCGTCCTGCTGCGGCCGCTGCCGTTTCCCCAGAGCGACCGCCTCGTCGCGCTCTACTCCCGCTACCTGCCGGCTTCGGGGTACGACTTTCCGTACTTCGCGCTGTCGGGCCCGGAATTCGATGATCTGCGCAGCCGCGTCGGCGCCTTCTCCGCCGTCGCCGCGTATGAGACCGGCTTTCAGAATCTGACCCTTCCCGAAGGGGAACCCGAGCGGATCCTCACGATGGCGGTCACGGCGGAGTTCTTCGACGTGCTCGGCGTGAGGCCACGACAGGGGCGTGCCTTCACCCGGGCGGAGGCGCAGCGCGGCGAAAGGTGCGTCGCGGTCTTCAGCCACGAGCTTGCCTCTCGCAGCGTTCCTGGCGGCCCAGGCGCTGTCGGGTCCACGATTCGCCTCGACGACCGGCCGTGTGCGGTCGTCGGGGTGATGCCGGAAGGATTCGCCTTCCTCGACGAGCGCGTCAGGATCTGGACCGGTCTGTCGATTGACCCCGACGACACGCCAAGCAACCGAGCGTCGCATCCGCTTCTGGCGATCGCGCGGTTGCGCGACGGCGTAACGCCACAGCAGACGGCGGCGCAGCTCGAAGCCCTGCGGTCGCATTGGTCGGCGGCCTACCCCGACCATTACGCGAAAGGGCATTTCGCGGTCACGACGCCGCTGCACGAAGACCTCGTCGGCGACCAGCGCCGGGCGCTCTGGCTGCTCGGTGGCGCGGTGCTGTTCGTCATGCTGATCGTCTGCGTGAACCTGGCGGCGCTGTTCGTCTCCCGCGACGAAGCTCGCCGACGCGAGTTCGCCGTGCGTCATGCCCTCGGGGCGAACCGCCGCCGGCTGGTGGGCCAACTGCTCGTCGAGGCGATGCTGCTGTCGTCGGTCGGCGGCGTGGTCGGCGTGCTGCTCGCCAACTGGCTGCTTGCGGCACTGCTCGCGCTGTATCCGCAGCAGCTGCCCGTCTGGCACACGATCGCGGTCGATCATGTCGGGATCGCGTTCAGCCTGCTGCTCGTCGTGGTCGCCGGCTTCGTGGTCGGAGCCGTGCCCGCGTGGAATGCGACCGGGATGCGCCTGCAGGAGGCGTTGAAAGCCGACGCCCGGGCGGCGACCGCCACACGACGCGGCGTCGCCGCCCGCGCGGCGCTCGTCGTCGCCCAGCTCGCGCTCAGCATCGTCCTGCTCGCCGGCGCGATTCTGCTGATGCGCTCGTACTGGCATCTGCAGCGGGTGGAACTCGGATTCGATCCTGACCGGCTGCTCACCTTCACGTTGTCGATTCCTGAGGGGCGACAGCCGGATGCGGCGGCCGCGCGCCGCATGCTCGCGGGCGTCGAGGATCGCCTTGTCGCGATGGCAGACGCGGAATCGGCCGGGGCGATTTCGAACCTGCCTGTAGCGTCTGCCGGGCCACCCGACGACTTCGTGATCGAGGGGCGACCCGCGCCTGCCGCGGGAACGCCGGGATGGAACGCGCGCTACATCATGGCTACGCCGGGGACCTTTCGTGCCCTCCGGATACCGTTGAAGCGCGGCCGTCTGCTGAGCGAGATTGACGTCGCCGACCAGCCGCTCGTCGCGGTCCTCAATGAAACTGCTGCGCGGCTGTACTGGCCCGGGGACGATCCCGTCGGGCGCACGATCCGCTACTTTCCACAGGAAACCAGCCCCTCGATCCGCATTGTCGGAATCGTCGGCGACGTGCGATCCATGGGACCGACGAGGCCGCCGCCAGCTGCGGTGTACGTGCCGTATGCGCAGTCGCCTCGCAGCGCTTATGAAGGACGCTCGATGACATTCGTGGTTCGTTCACGGGGGAACCCGGCCGGGCTCGCGGCACCGTCCCGTGCCGCCGTCGCGTCGGTCGACCCGTCGCTGCCGCTCGCCAACGTGCGGCCGATGTCGGAGGTGGTGGCAATCGCCACCGGGCAGCCGCGCTTCACGACCCTGGTCATGACCTTCTTCGCGGGCGTCGCGTTTTTCCTGGCGGGGCTTGGGCTCTACGGCATCCTCGCGTTCCGGGTCGAACAGCGCGTACGCGAGATCGGTGTGCGCATGGCACTCGGCGCCGGCCGCCGGGAGATCTTCCGCCTGATCATCGGGAGCGGCCTCGGGCTGGTCGCGCTGGGGATGCTGATTGGCGTCCCCGCCGCGTTCGCACTGACGCGAGTGCTCAGGGGGTTGCTGTCGGGTGTGACGACCACTGATCCGCTGACGTACGGCGCCGTCATCGCGCTGCTGACGCTGTCGGCGCTGCTGGCGAGCTACCTCCCCGCGCGCCGTGCCACACGCGTCGATCCTATCGCAGCACTGCGAGGGGAATAGCTGACAGGACGCGTCCAGCCTGCTGCGGACGCGCTTCTCACTCCGCTCGCAAGGCCGCCGCGGGATCCACACGGGTAGCCCGACAGGCGGGACCGGCCGTCGCGAGAGCCGGGCGCCCGAGCCCCGAGCCCCGAGTCCCGAGCCCCGGACGTTCCGCCCAGTGCCGGGCAGAGGCAAGGTGCGGCAGTGAACGCGAACGTGGCGGGATCCGGAAAGCGACTCGGTTCTTGGAGGGATATTGGAGGCAGCGGAAGATCTTCCTGCCCTCTGGTGCGATGGCTTGTTCCGCGGCCTCCACGTCGGCCTCTCAGACATCACACTCAGCCCGAAGGCTGCCTCGCCTCGAGCAACACTGCTCCAGCTTCGCCCGTTTGACATCCACGCGCCAGTCCCTTGATACTGCCGGCAGCGCGCTGACAGGGCGCCACCAACCCGCGGCAAGGGAACACTCCCACCTGTTTGGTCTGAGTGGTGTGCGTGTGCACCTTCTTTCAGCCTGGTTTCAGCGGGGCACAGGCGATTGATGAAAGGAGGTCGCAATGACCGCTTCGAAATCTCTCCCTGCCCGTCCGTCTCTCGAGTCCCTCCGCAAACAGGCAAAGAAGCTTGCGCGCGACATCGCCGCCGGTGACGCCGGTGCCATCGCACGTGCGCGGGCGCATCTGCCGAAGGTCGACCTGCCGCTGACGCAGCGTAACGCGCAGCTCGTGATCGCGCGTGAATACGGATACGCCGGCTGGCAGGACCTCACGGCGGAGGTGAGCAAGCGTCTCGGCCACGGTCTGGAGTGGGCAGTCGGGCAGGCTCGGCGCATCATCCACGACAACGACGTCGATCGCTTGAAGCAACTGCTGGCGGAACATCCGGCGTTGCTTTCGTGGCAAGGCGACGACGATCACGGCGGTCTGCTGGGATTCGCCACCGGCGCCTATGGCGACGCCGGCGACCCGGAGAGAGAACGGTGGTTCACCCGCGCCGCGTGCGCCGAGCTGCTGATCGACGCCGGCGCGATCGTGACGCCATCTGTGTTGAACGGCCTCCTCGATTCCCGCGCCAGGGGGCTGCTGGGGCTGTTTCAGCGCAAGCACCTGCTGCCGCGCACGGTGAAGTTTCTTGCGGCGCTCGGGGACGTCGACGCCGTTCGCGGGGTTCTCGACGGGAACGTGCACGACCTGGAGACCATCAACGAAGCGTTCTATTGCGCCTGCAACTTCCAGCACGAGGCCGCCGCGTCACTCCTGCTCGAGCGATCCGTCGCGCTCGATCCCGACTCGGGCCGACACATCGATAGCAGCGGCGACCGCCGCGCCTTCGTCACGAGCTTCATCGAACAGAAAGGACGATCGCATGCAAAGGGGAGCGGACTGTGGATCGCGTTTGTCAGGGACCAGGTCTCGCGCGCTGCTCACGACGGCGATGTGACGGCGTTCGTCGGCTGGTTGAAGCGTGAGCCGACATTGCTCGGTGACGATTGCGTAGACTTTCAGGATGGACTCATCGGGGCGGCCATCCTGAACGATCGCGGGCCCATCCTCGCCGCCCTGTTCGATCTCGGCCCCGCGATACTGCGGCGCCAGCCGCCGCCGCGATCGCAAGCCATCGAGTTCGCGTTCACTTACGACAAGGCCCACCTCCTGCCATGGCTCACGCGCATCTGGCCAATACCGGACGATCTGCCGCATGCGGCCGCGATGGGAAACCTCCCGCGGGTGAAGCAGTGGTTTGACGCGTCCGGCGCTCCTGCGCTCGGCGATCTCGATCAGCACTATCCGCGGACCAGTCCGCACGTGCAGGCGTACGACGATCTCCACTGGGGTGGCCCGACTGCGCAGCATGTCCTCGACACTGCTCTCGCGTGGACCGTCATCAACCGTCACTTCGACGTCGCGGACTTCCTGCTCGAGCACGGCGCGAACGTCAACACCAACTGGAACTCGCACGAGCCGGCGAGCATCCTCCACCATCTCGTCTTTCTGCCGAACCCCTACGAGTCGATGCAGTACCTCATCGACCGCGGCATCGACATGACTATCAAGGACTACCGTTGGGACAGTAATGCAGCCGGTTGGGCGCGCTACGGCAAGAGCGACGAACAGATGGCCCAGTGGCTGGAGCAGGCGGAACGGCAGCGGGAGCAGGGAGCACGATAAGGACGCCTCGAGCACTCGCGTGGGCGCTTCATCAGGCGACGAGCGCCACACAGATCAGGAAGTCTCTCGGCTGGCCAGCAATACCAACACTTGTCATACTCAGGATTCGACCGATGCTGGACGAATCAATTATCGGGCTCGGACTCCGGAAGGAAGCGCTCGACCGCAGCCGCGAGAAATGGCAACGCGGACGAGTCGCGTCGGCGCAGGTCGTCCAGAGGCTCTGGCGTCGGCTCACGGAACGCCTGCCAGGCGAGCGTCGCGAGCCAGTACTGCCCGTCGCTGACTGATGGTGGTCCGGCTGCCGGCGTGCCGCGCCGCGCCGCGCCGCCCGGATCCAATCGACGCTGGCCCTCAGGGCGGACGGAACACGTCTCGAACGGGCCTGAACTGATGTGTCAGCGAAGTCAAAATCAACTAGAGGATGCCCGGCCACTTCCACCGCGCATGCCGCAGGGTTTTGTCGAGGACGAACGGTTCGATGCGAAAACCCTCACCGTGAATCCGGCCCGTGCGAGGGTCGCGAGCGACGCGAGTCACACTCTGATACCCGTAGTCGAGCTTTGCGGAGTTGAACCAGTCTTGAGGATAGAGCTGGTAGGTTCCTTCGCGTGGACGGGCAACCAGGATCGCCAGGTTACTGCGGTCCGGCGGCGGCGACTCCTCCACGCCCGAGGAGTGGCAAAGAATCAGGAGTTCCGAGAGGCGCCGCAGCTCCTCCGGAAAGACCAGTTGAAATCGACGGCTGGCAACGGTGGTCGGGATGGGGAACTCGAACAGTGGTGAGCCGGAACTTGCCAACGGTGCCCCCGCGTGTCGCATGGAGGCACAGAGCGTTTCGAGGTCCCCCTGCAGCGGGCGGAGCTCCGAAAGCCGAAAGACGCGCAGCATCACGGGTGGGGTAGGGCCACTGTCGATCGACCCATGTTGATGCCAAATGAGAAGCGTGTCTGGGTCGAGGAGCACGACGTAGTTGTGAAAATCGAGAATGAGGACAGGTCCCTTGCGGCCCGCCAGAACGATCGCACCGGCGGCCCGGCTGGATTGGCTGATCCCCCTCCACTCGAATCCGGGGACCGCCGGACTTCCCGATCGCAGATACCACGGGCTGGGGCCCGGTGCGTTGTCGAGTATGCCCATCGCCTTGCTCCGCGGGAGGCCCTGTGGTCCCGGCTGTCCGATGTCGGCCCGCTGTCCGGTTTTCTCCTGCACCACGTTTACTGAATGGAGCCGGTCGTCGAGGCTGTCGCCAGCGGTCAAGACGACCGGAAAAGCGGTCGCGCCGGCCTGCCCCCAGAAAGCGGTTCGAGCGGGCGAGTGACCGTGCTTCGACAACCAGGCGAATATTATGCGCAGCCTTGCAGCTTTACTCTGTTTCCTGGCCCTCGTCTGTGGCAACAATCCCGGCGAAACCCTGCTGGCCGCACCTTTCGCGGTCTTTCCGCCTATCGAGCCGGTACCAACTCAGGTGCCGCGATCGACGCCGATGCCTGCGCCGCAGGTGATTGCCGTTGGCGAACAGGTGACGGCAACTCTTCCGCTCACGCCCTGCTGCGAGACGCCGGAGGTGACCGAGCTGCTGTTTGAGTTGACGGCGCCATCGGATGGCACGTTGCTCGTCGATCTCAGTTGGGAAGTGTATCCGGGGCTGGGTAGTGCCCTCACACTGCAACTCGAAGACGTCGTGTTCGACTATTGGCCGCCGATCGTCGGGACGCTGCAGGTGGTCGCCGGTCAGACATATCGCGTGGCAGTCTTGGTCGAAGTAGATCCCTGGTGGTTGTGGGACCCCATACCGTTCGTCCTGACGACATCCATCGAGGCCGGGCTGGTCGATGTTCCTCTTGGATGCCAGATCGCTCGGCCCGGACCCGACTGGGTCTGCGTCGATGGAGGCTGGGTGCCTCCGGATCATCCACTGGCGCACAGCGGTGCCGCACCGCCGGCTCCGCCGCCACCATCAGATGGCGCGACCAGTTGCCTGACGACTCGACCCGTCACCGATTGGGTTTGTGTGGGCGGGGGCTGGGTGCCTCCCGATCACCCGTTGGCGATCGCAAACCCACCAGGTTCGCCTCCGCCGCCACCTGTCCCGGCGCCACCAGTCGTCGGACCTGTCGGCTGTACTTCCTTACGGCCTGCAGCCACCTGGGTGTGCGTGAACGGAGGATGGCTGCCACCGGATCATCCTTTGGCTGTGTCGGCAGCCGCGAATCCGGCGCCCCCCTCACCGCAGGCGCCGCCACCATCCGGTTGCACGACGCCGGATCCATTCATCGGCATTCCGGGATTGATCGGTGTCTGCGTGGGTGGCGGTTGGGTCCCGGTCGGTCATCCGCTTGCTGGCGGTGGCGGCTGACGAGGGGGCGCCTGCGTCGTGCTCGTCGCACCTTCGCCGCCTCAGGGAGACGCGACGCTCGTGACCACGCGGGATCGATCTCTCCGTTAGAGTGGATCGAGACGCGAGTTGGCAGTCCCCGCCGTCAAGAGTGTTGATGACGGCGATATCGTCGCAGTCGGACCGAGCGATGACGTATGCGAGGCACGGAGGGCTGGCCATGCGCATGATTGCCTGGATGTTGGTCGCGATCGTTGTGGCGGGGTGCACCGGGACGCCACCGACGACGCCGGCGCTGTCCGGAACCCCCCCAGTGAACACGTCCAGCCCCGACGCGACACTGCAGGGTACCGTCTTCGAGACCACTCCTGAAGGCCGTCGTCCGGTCCCCGGAGCCTATCTGAACGTCCTGAGCCATGGCCCGGAGGGGGGGTACGGCGTCGCGGCCTACGCGGACGTCGAAGGCCGCTATACCGTCGGCACGCTTCGCAACGGCGCGACGGTACTCGTCCATGCGATGGGAGGTCTCGATGGTGCAGGTTTCCACCGCCACCAGCCGTGCGTGGCGAGGGCTGTGGTCGACGGAGACACGGTGCTGGACGTGGAGTTCAACCACACGGATGTGCGCGGGACGGGCGGGTCGCCAACCGTCTCCGGCGTGGTCTTCGAGACGACCCCGACAGGGCGGCAGCCCGTCCGAGACCGGCAAGTCTATTACTACGCGCCGAATATTCTGGCAGCCCACACGATCACCGACGCCAACGGTCGCTACGAGTTCTGTAAGGTTCCGATCGGGGCTGGCAAGGTGTTCGTCACGGATCCCACCGACTGGGATCTCGGAGGGCCGGCCGCTGAACGCATTGTCAACGTCTTTGGCGACATCGTCGTGGACCTCGAGATCTCCAACTAGATTGGGGGCTTTGCCTCCCTCCTTTCCCGCCTTCGCAAAGCTCCGGCAGGCCGACCGACCGAGTAACGCCGACTGACTTCCGGCCTGTTTCGAAGGCAACGGACTCCCGCCTGCCTGAGAGCCGGTCCGTGTAGAATGTCGCCGGACGGCGGACCACTGCGGCCCGAGAGGACGACGATGAATCGTGCTGGCGTCCGGCAGATCGCGCTCGCGTGGTGCCTGCTGACGGCAGCCTCCGACGGCATGGCGCAGACGGCCGGTGACAGCAGCGGAGCCCTTGTCGGAACCGTTGCGGATCAGACGGGTGGTGTCGTCGGCGGCGTGAGGGTCTGCGTCTCGGGTCCAGCTCTGATGGCAACTCGCTGCGTCGAGTCGGACGCCAGCGGCGCCTACAGGTTCCTGGCGCTCCCCCCGGGGGAGTACGCCGTCGCCCTCACGCTTCCCGGCTTCGAGTCGTCGACACACGTAGGGGTCCGTGTAGGACCTGGCGCGACGACGAGCGTGCCTGCCACGATCGACGTGGCAACGCAAGGCGCCTACGTGACTGTCGAGGGCCGCGCGCGGGTGCTCGACCGGTTCGCTACGACGCAAGCTGTACGCTTTACGGCGGAGCAGCTCGCGCCGCTGCCCGGCGCACGCAGCGTGGGGGCAATCCTCGCCACTGCACCTGCCGTGCTGATGACCCGCCACGATGTGGGCGGCAATACTGCGCTGGCTCCGGGGCCGTGGAGTGCGTACGGTGTCGCCGGCTACAGTCGTCCGACTCTCGATGGCATCAGCGTGGCCAACCTCAATCCGTTCGGGCTCACACTCGACTACGGCTCGTTCGACCACGTCTGGCTCGGGCTCGGCGCGTACGGCCCCGAGTGGCCGTCGCCCGGTCTCCACATGCAGGTGCTCACCAAGTCGGGAGGGAACCGATATCGGGGGAGCGTCTACGCGGCGATGGAGCGCGAGAGCTGGCAGGCACGCAATGTGGACGCGGATCAGATCGACCGCGGTGCGGCAGGGAGCCGGGATGTGCCCGCAACGAGTGCCAATCGCCTCGACGGCTATCACGACCTCAACGCCGATGCCGGAGGATTCGTCCGCAGAGACCGTGCGTGGTGGTACGCCTCGGTGCGCGAGCAGGACGTTTCTCAGCGGCGCGTGACGTTTCCCGTCGCGCCTGTCGAGACGCGTGCTTGGAACGCCACCGGCAAGATGACCGCCCGCACCAGGAGCAGCGACCGCGTCATCCTCTTCGCCCAGCGGAACCTCGTGCGGCAACCGATCCGGCTCGACGGGTTCCTGCTGTCCGGCGAACGGGCAATCAACGAGTCCGTGGCCTCGACGAGCGAGCAGGTCTCGAAAGGCATGGTCTGGAAGTCGGAGTGGAACGGCGACGTGCGGGGACGCCTGTTCATCGAAGCGAGGGCCGGGCAGTTCCTGGCGAGCCGCGGCGAGAGCCCGAACGGAACGGACGCCAGTTCTCCCCGCATCGAGGACGGCGCCAGCGGCACCGTCGCGGGCCTGAACCGCGAGTGGCGGACGGAGCTTCGGCGCACCCAGCTCACCGCGTCAGTCAGCTATCTCGCCGGGGGGGGCGGCCGCCATCTGCTCGAGGCGGGTGGAGAGATCGCGCGCGACATTTCCGCCGAGCAGTGGACGCACGGCTACGCGGGCGACGTGTTGCACGTGCTGCAGAACGGCGCTCCTCTCGAGGTGTACCTGCTCCAGACCCCGTCCCGGTCCGAGAGCGGACAATGGTGGTACACGGGCTACGCAAGCGACTCGTGGCAAGCGACAGAGCGGCTCACGCTCAACGCCGGCCTGCGATTCGATCGCTTTCGCATCTTCCTGCCGAATCAGGCGCACCAGGCCGGCGGTGCCGAACCGGTCTCGTTCTCCGCGGTCGGCAATCTCATCGACTGGAACGTCGTTGCGCCGAGATTCGGCATCACCTACGCGTTAGACGGCCCGACGATCGTCAAGGGCACTTATGGGCTCTATTGGCTGCCTCCCTGGACCGATCTCGGGTTCAACGCCAATCCCAACGCGCGAGTGTGGCTCGCACGATACGCCTGGTCCGACGCCAACGCCAGCACCGTGTGGGAACCCGGGGAGGAAGGCGCTCTTCTCGAACGCCGCGGGGGCGCTCCATCGGACGCGCTCGACCCCGGCCTGAAGCTTCCGTACATGCACGAAGCCACGCTCCACATTCAACGCGAGGCCCGGGCGCACGTCGTCGTCAGCACCGGTGTGGTGTGGCGCGGCGAGCGGCAGCAGGGCGTCCGGCAGCCGGGGACGTGGCCCATCGAAGCGTTCACCGTGCCGCTCCGGCGGCGAGATCCCGGCCCGGACGGCATCGCGGGCACGGGTGATGACGGTGCAGAGGTACTGCTCTACGATCTGCCGCCCGGCTTCGACGTGGCTGCCGACACAGTGATCCGCAATGTCGATCCGTCGCAGAGCGACTTCGTCACGTGGGAGCTGGCTGCCGAGCGGACGTTCACCGGCCGATGGTCGGTGTCGGCGTCGTTCGCGCACACGTGGAACCGTGACCAGGCCAGTGCGTATCTGAACCAGCCGATTCGCAACAACGAGTACCCCCTGACGCCCAACGACCTGATCAACACCGACGGCCGTGGGCGATACGTCTTCCGCGTCTGGGCGGCGAAGGCCGCCGGTACGTTCGAGGTTCCCTGGCGGGTAAAGCTGACGCCGCTCGTCCGTTATCAATCGGGACAGCCGTTCGGACGCACCTTTCAGACGCAGCTACCGAACTACGGGTCGGTGCGCGTGCTCGGCGAACCGGTCGGCGCGCGGCGGCAGGACGGTGTAACGCTGATCGATGTCCGCGCCGAGAGGACGTTTCGCCTCGCGGCGGGCCTGCGCGTCGCAGCGTTCGCCGAGGTGTTCAATGCGCTCAACGCCAACCCGGAGCAGAACGTCAACTGGTCGTCGGGCGAGGCGTTTCTTAGTCCCCTCAACATCGTGTCGCCGAGGATTGCGCGGATGGGCCTGCGACTCGACTGGTAATTCGACTGTTAACTTGAAGTTCAGGGTTCAAGGTTCAGGGTTCAAGGTTCCAGGGTTCAAGGTTCAGGGTCCAGGTTCAAGGTTCCATGACCTCGCGTGAGCGGCACGACCTCATGAACCTTGAACCCCGAACTGCGAACCCTGCACTCTGAACCCTGAACCTTGAACCCATCGTCGACCCACCCGATCCGACATAGCCCAGCGCGGCGAGCCGCTCCTGCAGTTCCGCCGGCACGTCGGCCTGGAGGCCGCGACCAGATTGCGCGAGAGCGCCGCCGGCATCGATCTCCTCCACCCGCCTCCTCAGTCCATCAGCCAGCGTGCGCCGCTCCAGGTACACGTTGTGCTCCTCGAACGGATCGGAGATCGTACAGCTGGGGGCACGGTGCATCGATCAGCTTGAAGCGGCCCACGCGCAGCGAGCGGACCGGACTGCCGCCCAGTCGCTGCGGGTAGAGCGACTCGGCGTATGCCTCGAGATCCCGCGGCACTCCGGCGCCGCGCAGCGCGTCGCGCAGGCTGACGGCGTCGGTCGGCCGACGAGCCGATACGTGCCCGGCCGGAGGACGACGATTCCAGCGCCGTCCGCCCTTCGACGTTGATGTAGAGCAGGTTGGAGGGCTGGGGCAGTCCGGAACTGGTGGGCTGCGGCGCAGGACGGGTCGGCCCGTCGCACGCCCCCAACGCCAGTCCAACGGCGAGCGCGGCCGACCAGCCCAGACGCGGCAACATCCATCCGAGACGTGAGTCCATCGCGGCTCCTCCTGCTTCCTCAAAACGTCAACGACGACGATTCCGGACAGAAGCCGACGACCGGGGCAGTGCCAGACGAGCGCCTGTTACTCCATGGATATCGTGAGGGCGAACGGCACGAACAGGTCGTCATAGTCCCAGGGGGCGCTGTCGGAGACCCTCAGCCGATACTTCCGACCCGCGGACACGTGGAGCCTTCCCACCGTAGGCGACGAGTAGTGAGCGAACTGCGTGTCCTCGAGCCATAGCTCGAGCGAACCCTGCCCCGTGTTCCAACTCAATTGCGCGACCAGCAAGCCGTCCGACGGGGCCGTCAGCTCGTAGGTCGTGTGGCTGCCGTGGCCTACCAGCGTGTCCTCGACCTTTTCGCCAATGCGGATCACACGCGTCGATGGTGGAGGTTCGGGGGGCGGCGGCGCTGGCACCAACGTAGGCTGCGCCACTGTCGGCAGCCCTTCGCCGCCTGCCGCGCACGCCGACGAGAGAACGAGAAGCGAAAACAGGAGCGCCAACCCGACGGGGAGGGCATTGCGTTTCATCGTGTGTCCTGTGAGGAGTGTCCGGCTCTAATCGAGTAAACGCTCGACGGCGAGAAATCGGACCAACGCAGGCTTTCGGAGGAGAAGCTCCTGGATTTCGGTGTCGCCTGGCTCATGCGGAGGAGGAAGGCGACATCCAGCTCACGCCGTCAACGCCGCTCGAGCAGCTGTGTCCTGATCTTGTCGTAGCGGGGATCGCTGCGCAGCAGCGCTATCTCGGCCCGTTGCATCCACGTCACGGCGCGCCAGGGATCGAGGGCGGCCGCTTTTCGAAGCGCGTCGAAGGCGTGTTCGCGATCACCCAGGCCGCTGTAGACGAGCATGTCGCCCGCATGCTGCGCCCGCGGGTGCTGCGCCAGCAGCGCTCTGGCCTCTTCGTGACGCCCCAGCACGGCCAGGACGTACGCGCGATACATCCACAATCGCCCGTGCAGGTGTTCCTGCGTGAAGAGCTCGAGCGCCTCCTGGGGCCGTCCAGAGAGATAGAGTGCGCGGCCGACCCACTGATCGACGTACCGGAGATCGGGATCCTCCGCCATGATCGCCCTGCTCGTCGCGATCGCCTCGTCGTAGAGGCCGTTCTCGATCTGCAGAAGGGCGAGCGATCGCTTCACATCGAGAGACATCGGGTCCTCGATGCGCGCACGCTCGAGCACGCGTAGGGCCTCCGCCAGACGACCGAGCGGCAGCAGCGTGCTGAGCACGAAGTCGACGTGGTTCTCCGTCATGCCCGGATCCAGCCGGATGGCCGCCTCGAAGAACCGGCGCGCACACACCCAGTCGTGCCGGTGCGCGCAAAGCAGCCCCCGCGCAGCGTTGGCGTCCGGCCACAACGGATCTTTTGCGTGCGCCTCGACCGCCAGTCGCTCGACTCGCGGATCGAGCGGAGGCTCCACGTCCCTGTCCGCGGCGACGGTGAGCAGGGCCCGCGCCAGGGCGGCCGCAGCCGGCACGTAGGACGGATCCAGGCCGTGGATTTGCTCGAGCAGGGTCACGGCACCGTCCCTGCTCCTCGAATCGCGTCGCGCCAGGAGCGCGCGCGCGTTGTAGAAGAGGCGCTGGAGTCCTGGCTCTGTCTGATGCGTCCTCCGGCCGCGTGCGGACCGCAGTCCCAGCTTGCCGGCGACGGCGAGCGCGATCTGCTCCCGCGCGGCGAACAGGTCGTTGTTCCTCGGCACGAACGACCCGGCCCAGAGCGTCTGGCGGTCGGCAACCCTGACGAGCGAGGCCTCTATGCGGCGAATCGAGCCAGCCTCGCCGATCACACTTCCCAAAAGCAGGTGATTCGCGCCCAGCTGGCGACCGACCTCCTGGACGTCGTGAGGCGTTCCCTTGGGTGGCGGCGGGGAGCCGGCGGGCCGCACCTCGAGCCTTTCCAGTTGTGCGAGCCGCTGGCTGAGATCGATGGCAAGGCCCTCCGCGAGCATGACCTCACCCGCGTCACTGCCGCGCACGTCGAACGGGAGAACGCCGACGACCGGGCGCTCGGGAGCGAACCACACCAGCACGGTCAGCATGAGGGTCGCGGCAGCAAGCCCGCCGATCCATGGCCAGCGTCGCTGCGGCGGTGCGGCGGCAGCCTCGAGGTCGGCGGCCATCGCTTCCACGTCCGGGTAGCGCGATTCGGGGCGTGGATCGATGGCGCGCTCGACGATGCGCGCGAGCGCCGGCGGGACATCGGGCGCGAGTGCGCGCAAATCAGCTCGGCGCCCCTGCTCGTGCGCGCGGCGCAGATCCTGGAGAGTCGCGCCGCGCACCGGAAACGACCGCGTCAGCAGATGGAAGAGGAGCACTCCCAGGCTGTAGACGTCGGACTGCGCGGTGGCCGGCTGCCCTTGAAAGACCTCGGGCGCCAGATACAGCGGCGTGCCCGCGACTGCATTCTCCTGCTCGTCGAGTCGGCGTCCCGTGCCGAAATCCATCAGGACGATGCGGCCCTCGTCGTCTCGCATCACGTTCTGCGCCTTCACGTCGCGGTGCAGCAGTCCCGCCCCGTGCACCGCCTGCAGGGCTCGCGCGAGGTCCCGCCCGATGCGCGCCACCTCCCTGGGTGGGAACGTCGCGCCAGCCCCCATCAGCGCATCGAGCGTGCTGCCGCGCACGAGCTCCATCCACAGGCCCACACGTGCGCCTCTCAGGTCTGCGCCATGGATGATGACGACGTTTGGATGGCGGAGACGGGCGAGCAGCCGCCCCTCGCGGAGCATGGTCCCCGCCTCGCCGCCGGGCGCATCCACGGGCACGAGCTTGAGCGCAACGTGGCGCTCGAGCCGCGCGTCCCAGGCCCGATAGACCTCGCCGAAAGCGCCGCGGCCGATGCACTCCACGAGGTGAAGGTGGCCCCACGCGCCGACAGGGGTGCGCCGCCGGTCCTCGTCGGGACCACGCGCCCGCATCGAATCCTCGCGCTGCTCGCGGGCCAGGGTGTCGACGACCTTCAGTTGCCTGATCAGCCCGCTCGTGATGTGGCTGTTCGATTCGGCTGCCGCCCAATCGATCGGGTCGCCGTCGAGGACCGCCTGCGCGAGATCGCCGATCGCCTCGTCGTCAGCTGCCATGGTCCATCTCGGTCAGGAGGCGCACGAGGGCCCGCCGCGCCGTCTTGCGCGCGGCGTCCGCCGACGGTTTCCCGAGGGATTCCGCCAACTCCTCGTAGGTATAGCCCATCTCGACGCGGGCGATGATTGCCTCCTGGTCTTGCGCCTTCAGCCGCGCCAGCGCCCGTTCGTACCGCTCGCGCGCCTCGCCGTCGATCGCGCACTGGAGCGGCGACAGCCCCGGATCGGGTCTCCGGTCGTCGAGATCGGCGCGAACGGGCTCGCGTCTGCGCTGGCGCAGCGCGTCGCGGACGCGGTTCAGCACGACCTGCCGCAGATAGGCATGGAGCGACCCGGCGCCCCTGGCCTCGAAGTCTTCAAGTCTCTTAAACGTCTGAAGCAGGGCTTCCTGGACAACGTCGTCGGTGTCGGCCATATCGCGCGCCCAGCGCGGCAGCCGACCGCGGGCCCAGCGACGAAGCGGCGCGCTGTGTCTGGCGAACAGCTTCTCCAGGGCGGATTGGTCGCCCTGTTGCGCGAGCGCCACCAGCTCGACCGTGCTCGTCAGATCGGCTGACGGACGCGGCACCGGTTCGCCAGGGCAGTCCCGCTGATCGCTCATGACTGTATTCGACAGGAGTGCGCCCGCAGTGTAGCAGACGGTCCCGAGCGCCGGAACTTCGTGGTCGGGCAATTCGGACCGCTCAGGACGTCGCGAGACGCTCGCGTGAGGCGATCGTCCGCCGAACGATACCCAGTGCCTGTACGTTGGTGAAAATATAGGACTCAGACGGTGGCGTCCATGGCCCGCAACCAGGGTGGTTCGAGCTCGCACGATGTCAGCGCAGCCTTGCAAGCCACAACTCGTGCGGACCGTCCTGACAACGCGCGAAGACGATCTCGTCGCGAGGCGAGGCGTCCATCGACATCAGATAACGCTGCTGGAATGGACCAATCGGTCCGTACGTCTTCACCTCGCCTCCGTCGACGGTGACCGAGGCGAGATCCCCGAACGTCTGCGCTTTCGTATGTCGCAGAAGGAACAGCTGAGTACCGTCTCCCGACCACGCCAACGCCGCGAGACCCTGATCGTCCTGCGGCGTGAGCGGCCGGCAGCGGCCGCTCGAAATCTCACATACGACCACTTCGCCTTCGCGGGATTCTCCCGCGAGCCATCGGCCATCGCGCGAGAACCGGTTCAGGTACAGCGCGAAGGGCAGGGCGGTTTCCTCCCCGTTGTCGAGATCGCGCAGTCGCGATTCCTGCAATCGGCCGCGATCAATCACTGAATGAACTGCCATGCGCCCGTGAGAATCCACGGCGGCAAAAGGCTGGCGGCTCCAGGACCATGGGGCGATTTCCTGCGAAACGCCGCCCGGGATAGAGATTCGTCGAAACGCCTGATGAGGACGCACCTGGTAGAAGTAGAGCGAATTGGCGTCGCCGGTCCATTGCGGCATGATGTTGAGTTCGCCAGCTCCATGCGTCACCGGCATTGGGTTCGACCCGTCCGCGTCCATCACGACCAGATGCATATCGCCCCGAGCGTTCTTCGTCTGGAACGCAATGCGCCGGCCATCGCGCGAGAATGTCGGGAACACGAGAGGCATTCGTTGCTCGACCAGGACCTTCTGCACGCCACTCTTCAAGTCGTGAACCACCAATGTCCACGTGCGTCTCACGTTCGTAAAAAGCAGTGTACGGCCGTCCGCGGCGACCACAGGGTCGAGATCGTCGCCTGGTCCCGTCGTAAGAGCCTCGGGAACGCCGCCCGAGACCGCGACCCGCCACAGGTTCACGCTGCCCGCGCGTGCGGATGGAAAAACAAGGAACTTGCCGTCCGGAGTCCAGGCCGGTCCGCCGCCTTCCGCGAAGTCGTTCGTGAGCCGACGAGCGTCACCACCGTGTGAAGGAATGACCCAGTAGTCGCCGAATCGTCCTTCCTCACCGATGAAGACCGCGATCCACTTGCCGTCGGGGGAAAAGGTTGGCCACGCATCGCCGTAGTACGGCACGAGGGGAAGGTTTGACAGAGGCCTCATCCCGCTGCCATCAGCGCTCGCGATCAAGATCTGTCCGGTCCGTTCGAACACGAGCCGCTCGTTGTCGGGCGACAGCTCGGCGTTCCAGCCGTGCTCCACGATCCGACGAGGCGCACCTCCGGGCGCCACCGACCAGATGCCCCCGCCCTGCATCGAATAGATAATGCCGTCGCCCCGTGGCGACCACCGTGGCCGCACCGCTGGGAGATCACCAGTCGTGATCTGAATCGGATTCCCGCCACCAAGATTCCTCACCCAGACCTGCGGCGTGCCGGCCGCCTCCCGGACGAACGCAACCTGGCGGCCGTCGGGCGAGAGGCTGGGCCAGCGCTGCGATCCCGCAAGAGTCGAGATCAATTCGAGACCCGCCACCGAGCCATGGCGTTGGAGTTCGCTCGAGTCGGACCGTCCGGCCGCGACGTAGTAAATTGCCGCAGTCACGAAGACCGCCGACGTCAGAGCGAGTGCAGCGATCAGAAAGGACCGGGGAGCGGAGGCTCTCGCGTCATTCTCCTCCTTGAGCTCCGCGCGAGTCGTGCGCGTCCGAGACCACGCGTCGAGCTCGCTCTTGTAAGCGAATACCGAGCCGAGCTCTTTGTGAACCTGGCGGTGGACTGGCAGGCCCTCGTCCTTCTCCCAGCGATGGAGCGTTCGGACGCTCCGCTTCAGGTAGGACGCAATCTCCTTCCAGGAATCGAGCCGCTCCCCGCTCGGCGAGGCGTCCGCTTCCGATCGGGAGTCGAACGGAGCCGTATCCATTGGAGGCTCAGAGCACTGGGGCCATTCTAGTTCCTGCGGGGCCATCGACCAACAGTCGCGTGTGGCGACCGGACAATGAGACAAAGTCGGTCATCGGCATCGCGGCAGTCTTTGTCTCTTGCGCCTGCCGCGGCCCACTTCTAGGCTCCGCCCTGTGCGTCGCTTCTGTGTCGCTCCAATCGACAGGGTCGCAGGTACGGGCTTGAAGGAGGTGCACCATGCGTAAACTCTATGTCGGGGCAGCGGTTGCGCTGGCCACGGTTCTGACGGCGCCGGCTCTCACTCGTCCCGGCATGGCGCTCACATCGGCTGAGGCTATCGATGGGGCGAACGTCTTCTCGAACGTCGGGTCAATCATGGTGTGGCGCGACCCGAACAACCCTCCCGGTCTGCCCGCAGGGCTCGCCGGCCACGCGACCGCCGTTCTGATCCACCCGCAGACCATCCTCACGGCAGGGCACTTCGCCGCAAGAGCAGAAGGGGCCGCAACCGCCGGGGCGCTCCCGCCATGGGTTCGAATCGTCGTCAGCTTCGCTCCGAATGCACTCGACGAGCCCACATGGATCGATCTCGACCGCGCGTTGGGAACGTGCGTGGCTCATCCGACTTTTCCGAGGCCGTGCACTCCGCAGAGCTGCCCGTTCGACGACATCGACGGGCAGTACGAGCCCGGGATCAGTGACGTCGGTCTTTGCTTCCTCGATGAGCCCGTGCTTGGCATCCGCCCTGCCAAGCTGGCGAACCGCCGCCTCGATCACAAGGGTATCGTCGGCGCGAGGATGACGATCGCAGGCTACGGGACGACGGCGCCGCCTCCGGGCGGTCCGGCCGATACGTCGCTCTACGATGGGGTCCGTCGATGGGGCACATCCAGTGTGGACCAGGTGGTCGACCAGAACTGGGTAACGTTCAACCGCGATCCCGTCACGGTCTGCTTCGGTGACTCGGGCGCTCCGACGTTCTTCAAGGGCCGAGTCGTCGCGATCGCGTCCGATGGCGCCGCAGATTGCGCGTCGGCCGACGTCCGGGCGCGCGTGGACAGCAAAGAAGTCCGCAACTGGATCAAGTCGCAGATCGATCGGCGTTTTCCGTTCTAGGCGGCCACCAGGCGTGGCCGCCTACGCGCCAGAGTGCCCGCCGGCCATCCGATCGATCAACAGGTCGAGCTTTCGTTCCAGGCGCGCGAAGTTGGCCGTCATCGCGCTGAAGCCCGCCGTCATCTCGCTGCGAAGGCGGTCGAACGCGAACTCGGTGTACTGGCGCTGCTCGACGAGAGCCGACGTCACCTCGTCGAACCGCGCGTCGACGGCGTCGAACCGCGCGCCGACGGACGACGCATGAGCATCCAGCTTCTGCCCGATGGCGTCAACTTTTTCCGCGAGAGCTTCGACAGGATCGATCATCCGTCTGCCTTTCGGGGAGTCTATCATCGTCCCGCCATCGTGCACGGATGATGCCTGCCCGCCGACGCGCTGTTTGCGCAGGAAAAGCAGTGGAACGACACTCCGGCGTCGCAAAATCCGAGCGCCGAAGGAGAATTCCAGGTTGCAGATCTCACAACGCCGGATGGCGCTTGCCGGTGCGGGCAGCGAGGACGAACCCCACGGTCATCAGCAGGTGAATCACGAGGAACAGTTTCGCGGCTTCCCGGGCGCCGCCGAACACGCCCCACACGTCCATGAGCGTGACGGAGTCGAATCCGACGGCATTGGCAATGACGACGGCGTTGCGTGCGGATGAGGGCTCCGCGTTGCGGGTCAGCCAGTTCAGGACGGCGATTCCGACACACGGACCGCCGAAAATCCGCAGATACGCATCAGCTTGAGCAGTATGCGGTCAACCCCTGACTGAAGATATCGCAGTCGTCAATCGTCGGTCGCAGGCGACAGCGGGTGTGTTCTATCGATCGCAGACCTGAAGTTCTGCGCCAGCTACGGTCTGTGTTGACCGACCGCGCCCTCTTGGCGCTGACCGGGGGGAATGCGCGTCAGCGCGACGGCGCGGAGGGTTCGATGCCCACATCCCGCAACCACCCGACGGCGTTCCGGGCAAGCGCACGTTCGATTGGGGACAGGTTGTGCGCATCCTCACATTCGTGCAGGAGGGCGGCCATGTCGGTCCACCGAAGGGCGCCCCAACCGCTCAACGTGGGCCTCGCAGGTCCGCGACTGGCGGACCGCAGCGTGACGCTCTCGCGAGAGCGCGAGTATCGGCTCTTCAGCACCCCGCCGAACGATGCGTCCGTGACTTCAGTCTCGATCACCCCGCCGTAATGCCGCCGTGCGCCCGCCAGCCACGCGCCCGCATCGATGAGCCGAGCAACCGTCTCCTTCTCGTGGTTCTCGCGATTGCGGCCACTCGCGGCAAACAGCGTCCACACCGCGTGCTCCGTTTCGATGATGATATCCACGACCTCGTCCCCGCGTGCCCCGTCGATGCGTTGGATTGGCGGCAGCGGCAGTGACCGCCACAGTGAGACATGCAGCATCTGCGGCGCCGGCGGCGGTTCGTCACCGGTGAGGCGGACATGAAACCGGCGGAGCCAGAACGCGGGCGCGAGCAATTCCAGCGTCCGGAATACATTCCATGCCAATGTCTGCTGAAACCGCTCATGATTGACCGCGCCGAGCCTTGCCGGCGGCCGGTTGAGTCGGTCGGGATGATGTGGGGCGATCACCAGCTGCTCGCGATCGGCCATCGTTCGTGGTCGCAACAGTGAGGCTAACATGCTTCGCTCGCTTCGACCGTCGCCGCGCTGCGTGGAGCACTTCGCACGAGGCGACGCAAGGCCACGGACACGGGACGAGACAGTAGTGCACGCGATTGATCCGCGTTCTCGAGCGACCAGCCGGCGCTGAACTCGAGCGGTTCATGCAATGCGCGCGACTGGCTCGGCGGCCGCTTCGGCGTCGATGCGACGCCGTAGGTTCGCGAGCACACGCTCCGTTGCGCAATCGACGGTTTGGTGAAGGTCCGCGCCGGTACAGGAGGCCGAGGCGGACCCGAACGGCCTGAGCGCCACCTCGATCGCGCAGGTTTTGCCATCGAAGCCATCGGCGTCATGGTCTGTGATGCGCAGGCTCACCGACCGGATTCGCGAGGCGTACGTCTCCAGTGCGGCTTTGAGTGTCTCGGCGCCATACCAGCGCAAGGCGGGTGAGTAATCCCGCCATCCAGTCCGGACCTGAACGGGGAATGTCGGCCGTGCTGCTTCGATCATGTGAGTTCACTCCGGTTTCTCGACTTCGCTGTCCAGCAGCTCGTCGACGGTTCATGAACGCGGCGGGCGTCGCCACCGAGTGCCTGTCGAAGCGTCACGACTCACAGCTCCGCGGCCACGCGAGCCGTGCGCGAGGTTGCCGCCAGCGCGGCATTCCGTGTCGTCTCCGATCTGCCACTCGTTCTAGCCGCCGCTTCTGAGTGGACCGCTCGTCCTGCGGTGCCAGTTCTCCCGCGGCGAGTAGTGTCGTTCGCGCGCGAGCGCAGGAATGTCAGCTCGGAGGCACGCGAGCCGAACGTGGCGACCGCTTCGGACCACAGCGCGCGCGCCTCGGCGTGCGGGCACTCGTCGTCGCAGCGATCGTTGGTGCTGCCCGTCCGAAGCCGGCGTTCGTGCGCGACCATCGCGTCGTGCCATGCCGACAGACGGGCACCGAGCGACGCCGCTTCATCCGTTCCAAGACCGGAGCCGAGCATTGCGTAGAGATTCATGTCACACCCACCCCCTCTCGCGGCACGCGTGCGCGACGCGTTCGACAGCAATCAGATAGGCTCCGTCGCGCAGGGACACCTGCTCGCGCTCGGCTCGCTCGTGTACGTCCGCGAACGCCGACGTCATGCGCGCGTCGACCTTTCGGAGCACGTCTTCGCGGGTCCAGTAGTAGTTGGACTGGCCCTGGACCTGCTCGAAATAGCTGCAGGTCACACCTCCGGCGTTCGCCACGATGTCCGGGATCACGACCACGCCGCGCTCCTCGAGGAGGAGACTCGCGTCGGAGGTCGTCGGCTTGTTCGCCGCCTCGGCGATGACGCGCACGCGACCGTGGATGCGCGGCGCGTTCGCCGCCGTGATCTGGTTCTCCAGCGCCGCCGGCACGAGCACGTCGACGTCCTGTTCGAGCCATGCGGACCCTGGAAGGACCTCGTAACCTCGTCCGGCAGCCTCGAGGCGATTGATGGTCCCGAACCTGTCGGTCAACTGCGAGAGGTCGCCGGGATCCACACCCGAGGCCTTGCGAAACGTATAGGCCTGCCGGTCTCCGGCATCCCATGACGAGACGGCGATGAGCGTCCCGCCCGAACGCACGAAACGCTTTGCCGCGTGTTGCGCGACGTTGCCGAATCCCTGAATGCTGGCCGTCGCCCCCTTCGGTTCAAGACCGAGCCGCGTCAGTGCTTCGAGGAGCACGGCGACCACGCCATAGCCAGTCGCCTCTGAACGGCCGGGAGAACCGCCGAGCCCCACCGGTTTGCCGGTGATGAATGCCGGAGCCTTGGCTCGGAAAATCGTCTCGAACTCGTCGAGCATCCAGAGCATGTGCTGAGCCGACGTCATCACGTCAGGTGCTGGTACGTCGATCGCCGGTCCCAGATTCTGGGCCATCTGTCGCACCCACCCTCTGCACAGGCGTTCCTGCTCAGCGACGCTCAAGCTCCTCGCATCGCACACGATCGCCCCCTTCGCGCCGCCAAGGGGCAGATCGACAACGGCGCATTTCCATGTCATCAGCATCGCGAGGGCGCGCACATCGTCCGCGTCCGCGGACGGGTGAAACCGTATCCCGCCCTTGAACGGCCCTCGTGCGTCGTTGTGTTGAACGCGGATGCCGTTGAACACCGTCGTACTGCCGTCGTCCATACGCACGGGTACCGCGACGCGGTGTTCGCGCAATGGCGACCGCAGCAACTGCCTGGTTCCAGAATCCAGTCCGAGCCTCTGAGCTGCCCGATCGAACTGCGCTTGCACTTCGCCCAGCGGTGTTCTCACGCGATCGGTGTCGCGGCTGTCCAGCGTCGTCAACGAACCATTCACGATGACTGTCTCCTTCGAAAGAACGCACGACACTTTGTGCCGCGCTCCGATGCAACGATGGGAATACGCGTCGCCGGCGCCCGCTCACACGAGGTGCCGCGACCCTGCGTCGATCAGGTCGACCTGGGTCGCGGACCTATGGCAGGGAAGGACGGACGGAGTCGGTGCCGTGAGGCGTAGGCGCGAACCGCGACGCCCGCCAGGAGTGGCGGCTCGTGCGATTCGCGCCATCGACACCTCCGTGACTGAGGCGCGCGCCGAACAAGGGAAAGCAGGAAAGCCGCATGATCAGGACGCGAGATGCCGACATCAACCGGCTGGGATCGCGCTCGGCTGGATATTCAGCAACTTCCGGGCCACCTGAAATTGGAAGGTAAAGCCATGTGGGGGCAGCGACAGCGTTTCAGTTTGATGCTGGCGTTTCATTCTGTAACGTGCCGGCCGCGAGCGTCCGCAGACGCTCCCGAATCGGAGCTCCTATGCGCTTTCACGACTGGCGGACACGCTCCGGGCGCCGATTGGCGTTCCAGCCGCGATCGGCAGACTCCGACGGACGAGTGACACGGCCCTGTCAATGGCGGCATAGGCGTGGCGTGCGACGGCCCGGGCCTCTGCAACTGCACCCGACCCTAATCGGACCGCGATCGTACACGCGACCCTTCCGTCGTCTTCGGACGCCTCGGCCGACCGCCGGGCGAGCGTGAGCGTGACGTCCTCGATTGAATCGTCGTCGCCCATAAGGCTCGAGAACGCCCGGTACTCCGCGTATGCACGCGTCTGTTGATCGAATTGCTTGGCGTCGTCCTCGACGATCAGTCGCATCGTTCTGCCTTTAGAAGAAAGAGGCCACCCGTCGTGCCAGTGCGCGCAGGGTTGCAGCCGCAGCGGCGCCGCGTGGAGGGCGGTGATTGTCTGGCGCCGGGCGCACGATACTGGATGTCCACGGTGGCGGGTCACTCGCCGGGAACGAACCCTCGACAACATCGTCCACGGCGCGCGCACTTGCCGCGTCTCTCCGTTCCGCTGCAGGCCGATGTAGCCGCTCCAGCAGAGACAAGGGCACGGGCTGGAGCATTGCAGCTCGTTTCTGGTACTCGATAACGCGTGGGTCGTTCACGTTGCCTCCATCTTTCGTCGCCTCCTGCGTTGGCGCGGCCGTGCACTCGCGTGTCCACGTCCGCACCAAGCAAAGAGCAACACCCGATCCGGTTGGCTACCTATGGAACTTCAGGAAACCGGACGGAATTGCATGACGTGCCGGCGCCGATCCGACTGCCCGGTGTTTCAAGTCGCAATAGAGATTTCAAGGCGAAACACGCCAGAAGGGCGCGCAGTTGATGGACGGGCTCGGACAACATGCCCTGTTTTTGCAACGTCGTTCGGCGGGCATGCTGAGCCTCAGAGGGACTCTGGACAAGGGCCCAGGAACGCCCTGATCGAGGACGCGCAGGCAGTTCTCGCTACCGAGGCAAGCTGAGCCCGCGCCCTGGTCGCGTCCGCCGATATCACGAAGATCTCACAAACCGCTCACGCGCCCCTGAGGACTTCCGCCGCCCGGTAGCCGAGACTTCCTGCGGAGGGATCGTGGACACACTCAACGATATCTGGCATGAGCTTCACGTGGCGACGCGCCTTCCCGCCCGCGTTCGGTGGTGGGCTTACCCTTCCAGGGGACGAGGCATATTGCCGATGGCCTTTCGCGGAGTGTCGACCATGAAGAGAGCTGCCATCTCTGGCACGGTGTTGGTAAGCGTGCTGGTCCTCCTCGTCCTCGCCGGGAACTACCGGGCTCTCGAGCAGGATGTCGATGCGTCGGCGGCGGGCTCGCGCGCGCCCACCTCCTCGACAGCCTTGGCGGAGGAGGGGAACCAGGGCTTCCTTTACGGACGCGTCACCACCGCTGACGGTGCCGCATACCTGGGGCGGCTGCGCTTCGGAGGCGACGAGGAGGCGTTCTGGGGCGACTACTTCAACGGCTCCAAGGGGGACAACCCATGGGCCACTTACACGCCAACCGCGCGGCTGCCAGAGAAGCGCCCGATCAAAATCTTCGGATTCGAGATCCCGCTCGGGGAGCGTCAGAACGACCTGGACCGGCCCTTCATGGCGCGCTTCGGCGACATCGCTCGCATCGAGGCGCGCGGTCTCCGTCACGTACGGGTGACGCTCAAGAGCGGAACCGTGTTCGACCTCAACCGCAACGCCGCGAATGACTTTGACGACGGCGTGCGGGTGTGGGACGGCACGGGGGGCTTTGTCGATCTCGCGAGTTGGGCCGGTGGAATCCCACCTCCATCGCGCGTGCGGATCCGCGCCATCGAACTCCTCCCCACCGCTCGGCTGGGCGGCGTTCCCGCCCGGCTGCACGGGAGGGTGCACACGCGGCAGGGAGACTTCTCCGGCTTCGTTCAATGGGACCGGCAGGACTGCGTCGGCGTCGATGCGCTCGACGGCCGCACAGGCAACGGTGCGCTCAGCCTCCGCTTCGACACTATCCGCTCCATCGCGCGCCAGTCGGCCGACAGCTCGATGGTGACGCTGCTCGACGGCCGCGAGATCGCGCTCTCCGGCACCCGCGAAGTCGGCCGCGACAACCGGGGGATTTACGTCGACGACCCGCGCTATGGCCGGGTATTGGTCTCTTGGGACGCCTTCGAGCGGATCGACTTCAGCGCTGCCGGCAGCGGGCCCGCCTACAACGACTTCGCGCGGGGGCGCCCGCTCGCGGGCAGTGTGACGACCCGCGGGGGGCGGCGCCTCACCGGCAGGCTGGTCTACGACCTCGACGAAAGCGAGACGACCGAGACGCTCGATGCGCCGTCGCAGGGCGTCGACTACACGATTCCTTTCGGCCTGATCGCCTCGATTACGCCCGTTGGTCAAGAAGAGCCCGGCGCCCGGACCGCCAGAGTGATCCTTCATAGCGGCGAGGAGTTGCAGCTCGATCGCGCCGGCGATCTCGGTGAGGGGAACGGCGGCGTGCTGATCTTCATCGACGGCCGCGAGCGCCCCGAGTACGTCGCGTGGAGCGACATCCAACAGGTCGATTTCCATCGACCACCGGCGATGTACCCGCCGGTCGGCGAGCGTTAGCGCTCCGGATCGGTCGTGATCTCGTGTCCTGATGGGCGTTTTCCGCACCTGGTCGTCCGTGCGGCATGAGCATCGGACTGCCTGCCCTCAGGTGCCGCGAACGTCGAAGCCGAAAGCGCGCGCCGCTGCCGCAAGGGCGGTGTCGTGTGTTGCCATCTCCGGCGTGGCTCCCACGTGTTCCCGCCAAATCAGCGCCGTGGCCAGGTGGATGGCATCGAGCGTTCCGATGGGCATCGGCATCGGCTCGCTCGCCCGGCTCAACACTGGTGGCCGCAGCAGCACCAGGTCCATCGCTTCGAGCCAGTCATGGATGGCGCTGATCCGTTGAGCAGCTTCGCTCAGCGTCAGCACGCCCTGCATTCGCAGCCGATCGATGGTGCGCGCACTCTCGACGGCGATCAATTCGCTCGAGACGAGCCCGTCATACGTGCGCAGGTCCTCGAGAGCTCCCGGCTCGCGCAGCACGATGCGCAGCAGCGCGGAGGTATCGAGGTACGCGATCATCGCTGGCGTCGGTCTTCCAGCAAGAGCGCGACGCTGTCGGTGCGCTTCGACGGCCTGGCTGGCAGCTTCAGATCGCGAAGGCGCCGGGTCGCTTTGCGAATCTCAAGGCGTTGTGTGGTGTAGGGAACGATTCGCGCCACCGGCGTGTCCCGGTCGAGCACCGTCAGGGTGGCGCCGTTTCGCACCGATCGCAGGTGTTCGCTAAGGCGCGCCTTCAGATCGGCGATGCGGACGTTACTCATGACCAATTATGGTCACAAAAGGTCATAGGCCGTCAAGTGGCTCGAACGCATTTCCATCTCCGATCGACTTCTTCTTCGCATATTCAAGCTTCAATCGCTGGGCAGGACTCAGTCGTTTCTCGTACGGACCAAGGAGGGCGACGACTTTGCGATAGTCTTTGGACCGAAACGCCTCATTCGCACAGTCCATGGCTTTGCTGCAGAGCCACTCTTCCAGTTCCGGTGGGCCCGTTGACATCTGTTGCTTCATCAACCGTTCAACCTGAGCGCGGACGTTGAAGTCACCTCTTAACACGTCTGTGGCGCACTCCCTGAGAGCGTTTGCGTGCGCTGCCAACTGGTCGAGTTGGTCCCCGGGCACGAGCGTGTCGTACAGCTCCGGCCTCCTCAGCTTCACAATCAGCCAGAGCGGGAAGCTAATCTCGCGACGGAAGATCGGCTGGCGCCTCGGCTCGAGCAGAGTATTCACGCCGTAACCCCAGTTGATGCCCTCTACCTTTACCAGCGTGGCCGCGTTGACATAGCGCACCTGATACTCATTCACATCCCGCTGCCCCGGTAATGCCTGCTCCTGAAATGCGAATTCTGCGATGAGAAAATGGAACTCTTTCCGTGCACATCTGAGGAACTCTTCGAGGGTAGGGTTACAAATCGTCATGACACAACCAAGCGCACCGAGGACGAGAAAAAAGTAGGAACGCCCCCGTCAATCAGGGCGCTACGAATTACGTGCAGACAGCAACACCGAGCCGGGGAGTTCCCCTGCTACTCTGCCTGCTTTTCGGTGTCGGTCGCAACCGTCGTCCAGATTGTGACGCGGTCGTCACGAAACGCGAGAGCCTGCGGCATCACACCGATCACGTCGCAATGCTCATCGTCCAGTCGGATTCGTGGAGCCGCACCAGCAGGGGCGGGCCGACAACCGCGTAGAACGGTCTGTTTCGTACCGGCGTAAGGCGCAATGGTCTCGCTCGTCGCCGCATTTGTCCGCATGTGGCGCGTGCAATCCGCGCTGCTTGAACGGAGCATTTCTGCCGGCAGGATGGTCGCATCATGCGGTCAGTACCGATCGCGTTCAGTTTGCTGTATTCACTTGGTCGGATTCTCACCAGACGCCCGAGCCTCCCGATAACTGCCCAGCGATCCGAGTGGCGCAGCGTTCAGCCCGGCCGAAAGTCGAACCGCACTGTTGGACCAGTTCCGCCTGACCGCGCGCTCGACCTGGCCGGGAGTTCCGTTTCTGATGGCGGCGATGATGCTCCGATGTTCGCGGACACTCGCGCTGAAGTCCGTGCCGACGGCGGTTGCATACAGCAGTTCGTAGCGTTTCACCTGCGGTCGCACCGCTGCCACCAGCCGCCGCAGACGATCGCTGGCGCATCGCTCAACGAACCTCGCATGAAAGGCGTCGTGGCTCTCGAAGAATTGGTCCGACGCCTTCAGTCGATTCGCGGCGAGTCTGCGGAATCGATCGTTCAGAGCTGTGAGCTCGGCGGCGAGCGTGCGACGTTCGGCTGCCGTAAGCCGTTGAACGCCACGACCGCCGATCCCTTCGAGCGCTCCGATGATCGCAAACAGATCAACCAGGTCGGCCACCGTGGCCGGGGCAACGGCCATCTGCGTCTTCGGCCCAATCCTGACAGCCTGGGCGAGCCCGTCATGGGCGAGCCGCCGGATGGCTTCGCGCACCGGCGTCCGGCTCACGGCCATCTGGTCGGCCATTTCCGTTTCGATGAGCCGCGCCCCCGGCGCTATGCGGCCGGTGACGATAAGAGAGCGCAGACGTTCGTACACATCGAGCGGCTGTGAGGATGCGGGTTCACGGGTGGCGATGCGCATGACCAACATTCTGGCACGTCTGGCTACCGTCGGAGGATGTAAAGAGTGTTAAATCGCGAGGGCCGCCTGTCAAGAGGTACACAATAATGTATACAATGACTTTGAGCATTGCGAAAGGGTCAGACAGGAGTTGCACACGTGAGATTCAGAACGCTGGTGATGACGGGGTGGTGTCTGGTGGCCGGGTCGCTGACCGCACTGACCTTGGCCGGCGCCCAGGTTCGTCGAACAGAGTGGAACGAATGGCTCACCGGCCGGGCCACCGGGTTTAACGGGGTGGCGCTGATTGGATTGGACGACGTGATCGAGACGGAGATGGCATTCGGCCCCGCCGATCCGGCCAGCGGCCGATTGAACACGCGCGACACCCGGTTCAATCTTGGGTCGATCAACAAGACCTTCACAGCCGTTGGCATCGCCCAGCTCATCGAGGAGGGACGGCTCGGGCTGCACGACACACTGGTCAAGCACCTGCCGGACTATCCGGACAAGGCCGCAGCCGGCCGGATCACCATCCGGCAGCTGCTGACCCACCGCAGCGGCGTCGCGCAGTTCATGCGCGCCGACTTCGGCGATGTGGACGTCGCCGCGATGACGAGAATCGTCGGGAACGAGCCCTTGGCTTTCGAGCCGGGTACCCGACAGATCTACAGCAATGGCGGATATGTCGTGCTCGGTCGCGTGATCGAGGTCGTCTCGGGCAAGAGCTACGCCCAGTACGTGAACGAACGCATCTACACGCGCGCCGGAATGACCGCGAGCGGGTTCTTTCGCGGCGGCGATCGCATGGACAACATCGCCGTACCGGTGGTCTCGGAGGGGACAGGCCGTGCGGGAGGGCCGGGAATGGCCGCGCCGCAGGCGGGTCCTCGCCCAGGGAATCCTGCCGGCGGCGGGTACTCGACCGCCGCCGATCTCTTCCGATTCGCGCGTGCGCTGCGTTCCGGTCGTCTGCTCGGTCCGAAGATGACGCAATATGTGCTCAACGGCACGTTCGCAGAGGATCCGAAGTGGGGATTCTCGCTGCGCGAGCAGATGGCCGGCACCCGCCGATTCATTGGCAACGGCGGAGGCGCGCCGGGCGTCAACGCGGAGTTCAGATTCGAGCCGGCCGGACCGTACACGGTCGTGGCGCTGTCGAATTCGAGTCCTCCGTCGGCGACCGACCTCCTCGGGGCGATCGTGAATCGCATCGCGGGGGGAACAGCTGCGCAGGCTTCAGCCGCTGCTCCCTCAACACGCCTTTATCACGTCCCCAGTCGGCGGCCCTCAACTCCACCTTGACATGCTAGGCGAGCGGGGCCATCCTCGCCACCTAGAATGTCTACCAAGCGAAGCCACGGCCGGCTCGAGCTCCTGCAGGGCACGCTGGATCTGCTGATGCTTCGCACGCTGCGGTGGGGCCGGCACACGGCCACGCGATCGCCAAGGCGATCGCGCGTGGGTCGGATGACGTGCTGCTGATCGAGCAGGGATCCCTCTACCCAGCGCTTCATCGGCTGATCAAGCGGGGCTGGATTGCCTTCGACGAGGGCATGTCCGAGAACAATCGGCGCGCGAAGTTCTATCGACTCACCGCGAAGGGCCGGAAACAACTTGAGCGCGAAACGAGCAAGTGGGACGCGCTGGCCGCGGCCGTCGGTCGCATCCTTCGCCCCGCAGCCCAGGAGTGACGTTCATGAAATGGGGCAGGCGGGCGTTGGACAGTCTGGACGACGACATCCGCGATCACATTGAGCGGGAGACGCAAGACAACATCGATCGTGGAATGTCGCCAGGTGAAGCGCACCGACACGCCATGCTGCAGTTTGGCAACGTCGCCCTGGCCAAGGAAGACACGCGTGCCGTCTGGCGATGGCAAGCGTTGGAGCGACTGTCACAGGACAGTCGCTATGCGTTTCGAGTGCTGAAGAGGAGTCCAGGCTTTTCGCCGACAGCGATTTTGTCTGTGGCACTCGGGATTGCCGTGAACACGACGATGTTCAGCGTCGTCAACGCGGTCCTTCTGCGAACAGTTCCCTTCGCCGATCCCGAACGGCTGGTACGGCTGGTCCAGCAGCACACGGGTGGTGATGTCACCATTCCGGAGTATCAAGTGGTCAAGGAGCACGGCCGCCTCTTCACTGCCATCGCGGCCTACCGCGGCGGCGGCGAGCGACGTCTCGAAGGGCGGGGGGTGCAAACGTGGGTCACAGCGCTCATGGATGCGTTGCTCAGCACGAGTCGCACGATCTACGACCGTCGCGCGCAGACGCGGCTCGATTTGCTGCCGCACAAAAGAGGAGGCGGCGTGCGCGTCACGCCGACTGGTAAGCGGCGGAGATCATGCGCGGATGATCTTCACGGCTCGACACGCCACCTTGACCTGAAAGGTTGAAGCAGTTGGCCTTCTGGCGATAGTGGAGACGAAAACCGAATGGGAATCACGGTAGAAAGAAGATGTTTGGCGTGATTTATACATCATTGCAGTGCTTACAAGGACCAGCTTAGAAACGTCATTACACGCCGAGCGTTGCATACCAGGTAAGCGTTGAAAATGAAGGGAAAATCATGGCGGGCTGTCTGGGCCGATTTTCGACCCTGGTAGGAGTCCACCTCCGCGCTCCGCGCCACGGCGGACAACCTTCGCGTGAGCTCGCCTGACGCGGCCCGCCAGCCGTAGCCGCGAGCACCTCCGCGCATGGCGCTACGGTGGCCAAGGTCGCAGCGAGCGTTTGGCGCCGGTGGGCGGAGAGAGTGGGTCCACCTTCGCCCTTCGAGCTTCGGCGAGACCAGTCCGGAGCGCATCCCGCCCGTACCTCGCCTGAAATTCACCGCGAGCGGAGGCGGATGGCGGAGAGAGTGGGATTCGAACCCACGGTAGAGTTTCCCCTACACACGCTTTCCAAGCGTGCTCCTTCAACCACTCGGACATCTCTCCGTCTTTAGAATCAAAAACTTACGAGCGGTCAGGCACTTAGATTATCGCACGTCGGCTCTGAGTTCCTAGTTTTCCATGATGGGATTTGTATTCAGCGGTTTACAGACTTGCGTGAAGGCATCGTCGTCGGAATTGTGTAAGACCTCCAAGTGCGCGCCGAACAGTTACGGGCTTTCAGGCGTTTGAGCGCCGACGTCGTGCAAACGGCCGGCCCGCAGTAGTTCGAGAACACTGGCTGAGCAGGCCGCTATTCACTCCTGAGCACTTCGATCGGATCGACGCGGGTCGCGGCGACGGCTGGGGAAATGCTGGCGAGAATGACGACCGCGATCATCAGCAGGGCAGCGACGCCGTACGGCATCGGATCTCGGCTCGTGATCCCAAACAGCTGACTCTCGACGAGGCGTCCGCTGGACCACGCGAGCGCCAGGCCAGCGGCCAGGCCCACGCTCAGGACGAGCGCGGCCCGGCGCAAGACGAGCTTCACGATGCCCGTCGGGGCGGCGCCGATCGCCAGGCGAATGCCGAACTCGCGACGCCGCTCGACAACGGTCTGTCCGATCAGGCCGTGCAGTCCCACCGCCGCGAGCACGAAGCCAATCGTCCCCAGCAGACCGAGCATCCAGGCGAAGAGTCGCTGCTGACCGAGCTGCCGGTCGATGCGCGCCGCGAAGGTCGTCTCGGGCCCGAGCGGAATCGTTGGATCGAATCGGCGCGCGGCTTCAGCCGCGACTTGAAACGCATCTCTCGACCCGAGCGTCGACCGCACGACAAGGTAGGCGTTCTGGACTATCGGGAACGTGGCGATCGGTTCATAGAGCAGCGCGTCGGGCGGACGCTCGATGCCCCTGAAATGGGAGTCGCGGGCGATCCCGACCACATAGAACGCGACTGCCTTGCCCGGGCCGGCCTGCGTCAGGAGCTCGCGTCCGATCGCCTCGTCTGATCCGAACAGGCGTCGCGCCAACGCTTCAGTGACGACCACTGGCCTGCGGTCCGTCTCCGCGTTGCCAGATGTCTCGGCCTCGGTGAAAACGCGACCGCGGACGATCGGCAGGCGAACCGCCTTGAAGTAGTCAGGCGAAACGCCGTTCCTTTCGACGTTCGTCGCCTGGCTCGGATCCTGGTCAGGCAGGTACATCCCGTCCGTCAAGCCCCCGCCGAACAGTGGAGGACTGAACGCGAGACCGGCCGCTTGGATCCCCGGTTGTCGGCGAACCATGTCGGCAACCTGCTTCAAGTATTCGACGGCTCGAGCATCCGTGTAGCCATAGCCACGGACGTTGAGCGTCACCAGCGTCACGCCGGTCGGATCGAACCCGAGATCCACCGAGCGGAGGTGGCGGAGCGTCATGAGGAAGAGCAGGGCGCCGACCAGCAACGTCAGTGAAAGAGCCACCTGTACGCCCGCCAAGGCGTGCCGGAGCCGGCCGGCGCGCGGCGGCCCAGTGCGAATCCCTCGCCCGAGCGCGCCGGTGACGGACTCGCGAACGGCCAGCAGTGCCGGCGCAACGCCCGCACACGTGCCCGCGACGACCGCCAGACAGGCGACCGCGAGAACGACGCGCCAGTCGATCGCGACCTCGATTCTGCCGATGCCCGGCAGCGCGAAATCGGAGAAGAGCCGGCCAAGGCCGGCTGCGACGCCGACGCCGGTAAGAGCGCCGAGAAGGGTCAACAGAATGCTCTCGACCAGGCGGAGCTGGAGCAGCCTGCCCGCGCTCGCGCCGAGAGCTTTCCGAACCGCCACGTCGCGTCCCGATGCCAGCCCGGTGAAGATCAGCAGGTTCGCGACATTGGTCATTCCTAGCAGGACAAGCAGTCCGGCGACGGCCCCGATGAGTTGCATCGCGTGCAGCGCGACCGCTTGGAGCGAGGCGGGAGCGGCCAGTCCCGGCTGCAGGATCGGCACGATGGTCAAGCGGTTCTGCGAGCCCAGATCCCGCTCCACAAGCGCACGCGTCCGAGCCGTCAGCTCGGCGGTGGTCTGGGCGAGACTCGCACCGGCGGCCATCCGAACGATGTAGTTGTAGAAGGGCCCTTCGTTGGGGCCGTACACCCAGCGAGATGGCTCGACGTTGTTCGCGCGTCGGTAGCTCATCCCCGGAATCCAGAATTCCGACGGTCGGGACGCGTTCGTCCCGAGAAAATCGGCTGGCGTGACGCCGATGACGGTGAAGGGCACGCTGTTGACCAGGACGGACTGTCCGACGGCGGCATCGGGTTCGCCAAAGAGTGCTCGCGCAAGTCCGTCGTTGAGCACCATCACCGGATCGCCGCCCGGCGCCGAGTCTTCCTCGGAGCGGAACGTTCGTCCGGCGATCATGCGCACGCCGAGCACGTCGAAGTAGTTGGCAGTGATCGCCGTGCCGAGGGTGAGACGAGGCGCGACACCCTCCAGCGCCAGCCCATACGGGATCGATGTCTGCCCCGCGATCCCGACGACAGTTGTCGCGCCGTCCCGGATTTCCGCGAGGTTGGCGTACGAGATGGCGTGCGGAATGAGCCCGTCGCGCATCGGCGTGCCGAATGCGTAGTGAAGCAGGCGGTCCTGAGCTGCGACGACCGGCAGCGGCCTGAAGAAGAGCGCGTCCGCCATGCCGATCACCGCCGCGGTGGGGCCCAGACTGATGGCGAGGGTGACGATGATGGTGGCCGACAGCATCGAGCGCTTGCGCAGGTTCCGCACTGCATACCGAACGTCGTGCCAGAGGCCTCGGAGCAGACGGCCTCGAGGGGCGACTTCGAGACCGGCGAGGCTCGGCCGTTGAGGTGGTTCGTTTGCCGAAAGCAGGTGACCGAGGACGTCGTTCCCTTCGAGCTCTCGCCACGCGCGCCGCTCGGCTTCGGCGGCCGGCTGGCCTGAGCCCAGCAGGGTCTGATAACGGTCCTCGAGGTGCTGGGCAACCTCATCGACGATCGCGGCTTCCCGCTCGGGGGGCAGTCGCACCGCCGAGAGCCGTCGACGAATCTCACTACTCCAGTCAGGCATGGTCGGTCCCCGTCACGAGGTTCACGGCACGGACGAACGCGTCCCACGTGGTTCGATCTGCCGCGAGGACGCGGCGGCCGGCCGCGGTGATCCGGTACGTCCGCCGACGTCGAGCGCCGGCCTGTTCCAGCCATCGTCCGGTGATCCAGCCGCGCCGCTCGAGTCGATAGAGCAGGGGATAGAGCGACGCGGCGTAGAAGGTCAGGGCGCCCTTTGAGCGCACGTCGATCAACCGCGCGATGTCGTACCCGTGCAGCGCGCGGTTTTCAACGAGCGACAGAATGAGGAACTCTGCGGAGCCCTTTTTCAACTCGCCGTCTCGACGTGGGATACTCATATGTGGGACTGCCACAATATACCCCGCAAAAGGGATCGTTCTCAAAGCCGTGGGTGCGACGGTAGTCTCGGGGAGGTCGTTCAGGCAGCCGCTAGTGCTTGAGCATCCTTCCGCCGCCATCCACGAGGCAGGCCGCGACTCGGTTGAGACAGTCAGTTGCCTCTAGGCCATGCAGGCCTGGGTAGGACGCCAGTCGACTTATCGTCGCCCTCGCAGTAGCAACGGATTCACCTGCGAGTGTACCGGCGAACACCGCGTCATACGGCGCGAAAGTGCAATCAGGAACTGTGTAGAAACTGTGTAAGGTGTGGTCGAAACCGCTGACGAATACCGACGTTTACCGCTTCACATCGAGGAGCATTTCACGGCGGCAAGTCGTTGAATTGAATGCGCGAAGATGTGTTTCGGAGTGGCTCGGTGAGAGTCGCCGGAATCAATTTCCAAGCGTGCCTGATCGACCGCTCCAGCATCTCTCCGCTTTAGAATCAACGACTTGCGCGCGGTCCGAAACAGAGTATCGCACACGTGGATCCATTCCGACGTCGCTCCTCAATCTTTTTTGGATTCAACGGTTTGGCCGGGGGCTGCGGAGAGCCCAATCGAAAATTGTGTAAGACCACCTAATGTCGGACGACGACTACGGCGATTTCCTTGAGCTTAACGCGTTGTCTTGCGGGCGTACCTATCGCCAGTCGGGTTGCGTCTGCAGACCGATGTCATCAGGTGTCTCAGCCGGTCGGACATCCGCGGCGTGCGCTACCCACGCCGAAAAGCGCACGAATCGAGCGTCCCGTCCCAAAGAGTACATACACCGGCATTCCCGCCTGTCAGGATAGTCAGGAAAGAGGGGATGCTATGCCGAAGTCCGCAGTGGTAGGCCCCGCGTCACGTAGACACGGACGGCCTCGACCCGCCGAATTGCCGAATGTTGTCGAAGGCCAGATCGCGGAACTCTGTCGCGATCTCGCCGTTGAGGGGAAGCGGATGCGGCAACTGCAAGAGCAGGCGGATGAGTTGCGTAGGGTGATTCGCCAATGGGCCGGGCACTCCGAAGCGCCCTCGGACGGGACATCGGCTAGTCGTGGAGGACGACACTCAGCAGTGAGGTGTTGACCTTGATGTCGCCGTTGTACTCGATGAACCCAAGATCTCGGAATTTGTTCATGAAGAAGTTGACGCGCGACCGCGTCGTCCCGATCATTTCCGCAAGGGTTTCCTGGGAGATCTTCGGTATCCGCCGCTCCGGTCCGCCCTGATCCCAATACCGGGCTAGCAGCAACAGTACCCGCGCCAACCGCTTTTCGCTGGAGTTGAAGAGATGGTCGACGAGGTCGGCTTCGATGCGGAGATTCCTCGCCAGCATGTACGTGATGAACCGTTCCGAGAACGTTGGCTCGTCGCGCAAGAGTTGAAGCATGGCGGCCTTCTCAATGGCGAGTACGGTCGTCGGCGTCGCAGCGGTGGCCGTTCCGATCCGAATCGATTGACCTGTGAGCGCACCTTCGCCGAAAAAATCGCCGGGACCCAGCATCGCCACAACGGCCTCTTTCCCGGTCCGGGACAGCACCGAAATCTTGATGCTGCCTTTCTGGATGTACATGACGGCGTCGCTGGGTTGCCCCTGCGAGAAG
>DASTBU010000056.1:0-20459 GCA_035711845.1 Vicinamibacterales bacterium | reverse complement strand
CCGTGCGTCATACGACCGGCGCCGGTCGGGATTGTTCAAGATCTCGTACGCACGAGACACCTCGAGGAAGGCGGCGCCGCGCTCGTCCCCGGAGATGTCAGGGTGATAGCGACGTGCCAGGCGCCGGTACGCGCGCTTGATCTCGTCAGCGCCTGCATCCGGCGATACGCCGAGGACCTCGTAGTAATCACGCATAAACATCGGGCGATCGGGTGATCGAGCGTTCGCGCGATGTGAGATGGACCGATCCATCGCGCGATCACCCGATCACCCGATCACAATAGGGGTCCGTTGGGGCGGTGTCAAGGAACGTCGGCGGCCCTGGAGCCCCCGGTGTGCACGCCCGCGACAAATCGTGAACCGCGCAGGGCTGCGAGAGGCCATGACCGGCTCGGTCTGGTCTTTGAGCCAGCGTTCGGTCAAGGCCGTCTGCGCGCCCCCCCGAAGCGCAACACGCGAAGGCGGGGTCAGCGCGGCATTATCAAACAATGCGATCTCGCGAGGCGGAGCCTCAAGGGTCTGAGGCGCAGCCTTGCTAAAATTCCCCCATGAAGGAATGCCCGATGTGCGGGGAGCCGATGCGCCTCGACGTTCGTGAGACCCGCGAGGCCATCCCAGGCCAGGGCCACTCTGCGACAAAGCTCGTGCGCGAGTGGGTCTGCCCGGAATGCGACCACTTCGAAGAGGCGGAAACTGGCGAGGGGTAGCGGAGGTTCAGCGCGCGCCGAGCGTCAGCAGCAGCTCGTTACGGACGGTTTCCTCGAAATCCGAGAAATTCAGCTCCTTCTCGCATTCGTCACAGAGCACTTCGATCACGGCCGGGCGGCCTTCTTCACTCGCTTCCACTCGAGCATCGTCGCGCACCTGCACGACATGCATCTGCAGGGTCTTGACCAGGAAATTTCGGTCGTTCCCGCAGTTGGGACAGGTCAGGGCCATCTAGACTGCACTCCTTGTGCCTCCCGCTGGCGCCCGGTCTCGATCTCTACACGGGCGGACGAAAGGCAGGGCTACGTCGGTATGAGCAAACCTTCGAATTGTACGGGAACGCCTTTCCGTTGCGCAATCAAGATCTTCGCAGATCTCGCCAGAAATCCGACTCGCAATCGGCTACCATCGCGTCATGGCCGCAGATGACCCCAGAACGACTCGCCGGATCCGAAGCGAAGCCCGGGGCCCGCACTGGGTCGCCTGGGTGGCCGACACCAGTGGCAAACCCGAGGGTGCGGTCGTGCTCGTTGGGGAAACGCAGGAGGAAGCGGAAGCGCGGGCGAGGATGTGGGCCGAGCAGAACACCCGGAACTAGCAGGCGGGCTCTACTCGTCGTCCTCCTCTTGGTCCTCGAATTCCGACGGATCCCCCAGACGGAGAATCTGTCCGCTCGCGTGGCCGGAGAGGATGCAGTGGGGCCCTTTGGCCTCGAGCGAGACCACCGAGACGTCCCAGGGGCGGGCGCGATAGGCGGCCGCCACACACCCGCACGGCAGGCCTTCGAGCGCTTCGAGCTCGAACACCGTGGCTGCCGGCTTGACGTAATTCAGCGACACTCCAGGAACTGCCATATCGCACCTCCCGTCGCCGGCACCAAATGCAATCTGAACGCCAGCTATTCGGTTAGACAGATGAAGGCTATATTTGGTTCCTCCACGGGCGCAAAAAGCCCCGGTGCAATGACTTAGGGGGAGTCCCCGACCGGGAGGCGGGGCGCCTCGGAGACCGACATCTGCAGGCTACAACAGCCCTGGATAGATGACTTTATCGCCCGCCGCGCGCGCGAATTCGCTGATCTCGTGGGGTTTCGGAGCGCCCCCAGAAACGATGTGCCGCACCGGCACACCGCGAACGAGAAGCGCATCTGCCAGCAACCGGCGGTGACACTGCCACCACTTTGCCTCGGCGCACATCACGGCCGTGGGTCCGCGTGCAAATCTGAGCAACTCCTCCACCGCCTGCGCAAAGGCGTCGCTCTGCATGTAGTCGGCGTACCCGCGGAAGCTTGCATTGGTCCATCCCGTGTTGATGGAGTCCGCGGCCGGCTTGCGCAGTCCCCCGAGCTCGGGAAAGTGGCGGTACGTGATGTCGTGACGCGCGAGACACGCCTCGAGCGCTTCGCGGACGAACTGCGGATGCCGTCGCGACTTCGGGATGGTCCGAATATCCGCCAGTTGCCGCACCTCGTGTGTCGTCAAGAGGCGGACAAAATTCTCCGCCGAGTGCGTTGAATGCCCGATCGTATAGATCACACATACACCAGACGGCCATCGACGGGAACATCCGGAAACATGGATCTGGCGGCCCGTACGTAAAGCTCCAGTTGGATCCGGTCAAGCTCGCGGGGCGAACCGGTCTTGAACTCTAGCACCGTGACGCTGCCGTCACACTTCCGGATGAGGCAGTCGATAACTCCTCTGACGACCACTCCCCGGTCTGCGAGCGAGAACGGCACTTCGTGAACGCGTTGCCCCTCATCGAGCAGCTGGAGCAGGTCCGGCTGGAGCCGCAGGCGCCGGTAGGCGCCGAGCGCGGCAGCGACGATCTCCGAAGGGCTCTCGAACGCAACCCGCTCGTCCGACTTCAACAGCCCGGCGGCGATCGCCAGTTGGTCCGCCTCGCCCGCCGCCCGCTCCAGCCGATCGCAGGCAGTACCGATCAGGCGGTGCACCAGCGTGCCGACGATTGCCTCGCGCGACGGCCTCGGCTGGGCCGGCATCCGGCCCTGGCCGGCGAGCCGCTCGGTCACCGATTGACGAACAACCCCTGTCGACGCCGCACCGAAGACCCCTGCGCGCGCAAGCTGAGCGCTGCCCGCATCCACCGGCGGCGGCTCCTCTCCCGGGGGACGGCAGATCCGCAGCTCGAAGGTGCGGCCCGACGACGATGTCCAGGCTACAGCCGGGCATTCCGGGAAAGACGAGGCGGCTCGTCCAAACAACTCGCAGAAAGACGACGGCAGCACCTCGGCAAGACTGCCGCGACCGGCTACGAGCGCGCCGTTCTTGAGCGCCGATGACAGATACAGGCGATCGCGGGCACGCGTCATCGCAACATAGAGCAGGCGCCGTGTTTCGTGCTTCTCGCGCGCGCGATCCGCTTCGTCCATGTCCGACACGAACGGGCCGATCGAGACGGACGTCTCTTCACCTCCGCTGACCACCACTCGGACCGGCTTCGGCGGGCCGCTCGCTCCTCTCGCTATGTTCACGAGGAACACGACAGGAAACTCGAGCCCCTTCGACGCGTGCACGGTCATGAGGTTGACCGCGTCGAGGGCTTCGATGACCGCGTTGGACTCGTCACCCGCGCTCAGCGAGTCCATGTGGTCGGCGATGCGCGCCAGCGTCGCGTACCCACGGTTCTGGATGCGGCGCACGAGCCCGCGCATCTTCTTCAGGTTCTCCCAGGCCTGCAGCCTGCGCGGGCCGCGCAGCTCGTACGCGTACGCCGAGTCCCTCAGGATTTCTTCCAGCAGGTCCGCCGGCGGAACGCGGTCGGCCCGCTCCAGCCAGACACGGACGTGACGGCGGACGTGTTCCAGCACCCGCCGATCCTCCTCGTCCAGCCGCTCGATTGCGCTCCCGTCGGGGAACGTGAGAGCGGCGGCCAGCCGCGGCGCCAGCGTCGCCAGCGCGGGGTCGGACAGGCGGACGAACCGCGAGCGCAGGAACGCTGCCGCACGCAAGTCCGACGCAGGATCGGCAAGGAACCGCAGCAGTGCCACGACGTCTTTCGTCTCGTCCGCATCGAAGAACCCGAGGCCTTTGAATACGTAGGCCGGGATGCCGCGCAATTCCAGCTCGTGCTCGAACTCCCGGTGGCTCGTCCGGGAACGGAAGAGAATGGCGATGTCGCCGGGCGTAGCCGCGCGCGTGACGCCGGTCCGCCGATCGCGCACGGCTTCCTCGCGCAGGATGCGCTGAATCTCGGAGGCGACGGCGGCCGCGCACGCGGTTGGATCTTCGGCGGCCGCGATCCCGAGCAGCGGTCCCCGGCCCGAATCGGATGCGACATCGATCGGGAACCGATCAGAGTCCCCGTAGGAGAAATCGTCGTCTCGCTCAGCCGGCTCGGAGGCGATCTCGGTGAAGAGATCGTTGACGAACTGCAGGAGCCCCGGCAGCGCTCGGAAGCTGCGCGTGATGGACCGCCTGGCACTGCCATCCGGCCGAAGCGCCTCGATATACCGGGCCGCCTGCTGCAGAACGGCCACTTCCGCATCGCGAAAACGGTAGATGGACTGTTTGCGATCGCCCACGATGAAGATGGACGGTTCGGTCGCGAGCCCGAGGCCCTCACCCCAGGACTGGATCAGGAGCGACACGAGCTCCCACTGCGCACGGCTCGTGTCCTGGAACTCGTCCACGAGCACGTGGTGATACCGTGACTCGAGGCGGAACCGGCTCTGGGCGAACTCGTCCATCTGGCGGATGAGCGTCAGCGCGCGCTCCACCAGATCCGGAAAATCCAGGACCGAGCGCTCTTCCAGCCCGCGGCGATACTGTTCGAGGGCGATGGAGAACATCCGCCTGATCCCCCGGGCCAGGACGACGTTCAGATCGCGGTGAAAGGCAGACACCACGCGCTCGATCTGCGGAGCGATCTGAAAGACTGCGGCGCGGTGTCGCCTGGCCGCATCGGCCGATGCATAGTCCGAAGCGCGGTAGGGCGGGATTTGACCGCTCTTCCGCGCACCGCCGTCGTTGGTGAGGAAATGCGCGGATACGCGATCCAGCACCCCCCGTACGACTGCATCCGGCGCGTCGGCGATTTCCGACAGCCGTTCGACATCCCTTGCGAACAACGGGTAGCGAGGGTGGCGGACGGGGCCACCGGCCAGAAATGCCGGCAAGCCCCCCGGCACCGCGCCGAGCGCGTCGTGCAGCGCCACTCTCGCGCGGCGGCAGACCATCTGCGGCGTGAGATCCGACGGCCCGCTCGCCAGGAACCGATTGAGCGCGTCCCAGGCGACCAGCCGGCGCTCGAGAAGCGACGCCAGGCCATCGCGGGTGCGGGACAGGCCGAGCTGTGCCAGTACCAGCGCAATGTCCGGGTCGGTCCGGGCGAGCCCCGTGAAGATCCGGAGCGATCGATCGAGCGACGCCTCAATCAGCCGAGGCACCTCGGTTTCCTCAGCCATGTCGAAGCCGGGCTCGAGGTCCGCTTCAAGCGGGAACTCCCGCAGGAGCGAAAGGCAGAACGCGTCAATCGTGCTGATCGCAATGTCGGCGAGCCTGTCGCGAAGCTCCAGCCAGCGCGCCCTGTCGATCTCGGATCGCCCGGCCGCGTCGCCGAGCTCGCCCACGATCCGCGCGCGCATTTCCGCCGCGGCCTTGCGGGTGAACGTGATGGCGAGGATGTTCGCAGGATCGACGCCTGCCTTCAAGAGGTTGATGTAGCGCGCCACCAGGACCGACGTCTTACCTGTACCCGCGGAGGCTTCGAGCACGACGTTGTGGCGTGGATCGACAGCAAACGCCCGCGCGACAGCGTCGGCATCGTCGGCCGTCGGACGAGGCGCCGAGACCGCAATCGGGTCGGCGTCGCCAAAGAGCGACAGCTGGTCAGTCATCGCCCACGTAATCCTTGCGGCAGACGGCGGCGAAGCCGCAGCGCGAACACAGGAACGGTTCGTCCGGATCGACCGGAAACTCGCCGCGCTCGATGGCGGCCACGGCGGTGAGGAACCTCTGCTGGCCGGCCTCGAAGGCGTCGTCCAGGGACTGACCGAGGGGAACGAACGCGTTGCGCTCCCGGAAGGCGACGTACCCGGCCCGCGACACGGCCCAGTGGCGCCCGTGACGGCCGTCCAGGTGCTGGGCGGCACAGACTCCGTAGATCGGCAGCTGCAGCGCGCGTGCGGATTTCGGGGCGCGGCCAAGCTTGTAGTCGATAACCCGCAGGGTCCCGTCGCCGAGCAGGTCGATTCGGTCGGCCTTGGCGCGAATGCTCAGCACTCGCGCGTCCCCATCGGCCTCGAAACGGAACTGTCCCTCGAGGGGATACTCGAGCAAGCGTTCGATGACTTCCACGCCGTGCTCGATCTCGAAGGCGAACGCGCGCTCGGCCAGGCCGGCAGCCACGGCAGACCCCAGCAGGTAGGTCCGCTCGAGGCTCCGATCGCTCTCCGGAAGATGCGCGAGCCGGGCGTCGGCAATCTGCTCGAAGAGCTCCAGCGCGGCCGCCAGGTTCGCGCCGGTGATCGCCCGTTGACCCGTGTTGTGCCACGCGCGGAAGAATCGCTCGAACACGGCATGGAGCAGCTGGCCTCGCTCCTGGGGTGTCAGGCCGGACTGGTCGTCGCGTTCCTCTTCCAGCTGAAGCACCCGGCTGGCGAAGTACTTGAAGGGACACTCCAGATACCGCTCCACGTGGCTCACCGCGTGGGCAGCCACAGTGCGCGGCCCGGCGAACCCGCGGAACCTGTCGTCGTCGGACGTGGTGCGCGATGCCCGCAATGCGAGCCACGCCGAGGCCGGACCCACTGGTACATCCATCAACGGAGGCGCTTCGGCGAGTGCTTCGTGAACGAACACGCGCGGGCGAGCCGCCGCTGCGATCCGCTCGACCCGCAACCCGGACGCCGCGACATCGTCGAGGAACGGCGAAGGAGATACGACCGCATCGTCTTCCAGCACGAAGGTGGACACGGAAACGCGCTCGCGCGCCAGCCGCAGGAGGTCGTGGAACCTGGCGCGCGCCGCGGCCAGCCGATCGACCTCGGTGCCCCACCCGAGCTGTGAGAGCAGCGCCGTCGGGTAGAAGATGTTGCGGCCGTGCCGATCGGGCCAGTCCGATTCGACGAGGCCGAGCAGACGCACCTCGCCGGCGTGCGCGTAGGGAGCGGCCGGAGCGTCCAGGAGCGCCACGCCGCCGGAGCCGGTTCGAGGCGAAAACGTCTGTCCTTCGATCCACCGTCGAATCGTGCCCGCGAGCTCGCTCAGCCCGAGCGCCCTGTCGTCATGCTTCCTGTGGGCCGCGGCAAGCGCTTCGAGGGCGCCGAGCACCGCGGCGCGCGCGCGGAGATGTCTCCCGTACCAGTCGTCTTCCGGAGACGGAGGCCGCTCGTGATCCCTGATGAAGGCCAGCAGGAGCTGGATCTGGTCGTCTGCCGTGGGAGCGTCGAACAGCGCCGCGAGCCGCTCCGTCACTGCGACAGCGGCTTGGAGTGCCGGTGCAGCCCGGCGGTGCTTCCGCGACCGCTCCGAGGACGCGTCATCGACGCTCTCGGAGGACAGATCCCTCAAACGGTCCCACCCGCCGAGATACTTCGCATGAAGCAGGAAGCTGTTGAGCGGCTGCACGTCCTCACGCGTCAGGTCCAGGGGACTCTGGACCCGGGGCCCGGAGGGCTCCTGGCCGGGCCCATCCCGGCCATCGCGTTCGATCGGAAACCGCCAGTGCGGAGACGCCAGCAGCCCGATGAGCGAAGAGCGGTTCGCCTCAGCGAGCGCGGCCGTGAGCACCAGGTCCAGCGCGGCCGCGAAGGGCTCGCCGGCCAGCGGAAGCGCATCCAACGCAGAATATGGCACCTCCGCATCGGCGAAGACGTTCTTTGCGAGATAGAGGTACGGCAGCGGCCGCTGAAACACGACGGCGACACTTCCAGGCGATTCCCCGGTCTTCAGACGCGCGGCCACATCCGCCAGCTCCTCCTCGCGGTCGCGGCACGTGAACCAGCAGGTTGAGGGGGAAACGGTATCCAGCGGCGGCGCCACGAGCACCGGGGCATTCTCCGCGGCGGGCCTCCTCTCTTCTTCGATCCCCGGCAGCTGATCGTGGATGCGCTGATGAAAGGGTGTCGCCAGCAGGCTCTCGGTCGCGATGACGTCGATCGCCTCGAGGCCGGGGATTCGGGCGATCAGATCGTAATCGGCTGGCCAGAGCCCAAACGGGTCGGCAGCCTGATCGGCAACCGTGACAACGAGGTGACGGAGGCGGACCGGCGAACCGCTCTCGATGAGCAGCGCTCGAAGGCCGTGCTCGTCAATGGCGCCGCTCCCGGCTATCAAGCGCTCGAACTCCGTGAACGCCGCCACGAGGAAGCGGGTCTGCCGCATCATCCGTTCGGCGCCGCGATCGATCTCGACGCTCGGCGCGAGACTGTCGGTCATCAGCCGGTCGAACGCCGCGACTGTGCGGTGCCGCCTGCGGAGCTCATCGTAGAACGCGAGCATCTCCACGATGAGCCCCGGGCGAAGCTGAAAGGGAGCGGGCGCGCCGCCTGCGACCGCGGCACGCGCGGCCCGTCTGAAAAGGACCTCGCGCTCGAACTCGGACAGGAGCGGCGGCGCCGCGGACAGGTCCTCATACAGCCGCGCGTACAGTTCGGCCCGCGTCAGGAGCTGCGGAGGAACCCAGACATCGCGCGATCTGCCGATCGAGCGATCGCGCGATGGCGTGAGTTCGAGGAGCAGGGCCTCGAGAGTGCTTCGCAGCGCCTCTCCAGCGGCCCGGGTGGGCACGATCACGGCGAGCTCGCGCGCGTTCAGCGGATCGCGGCCGGCCGCGAGCTGAGCAGTGGCGGCGTGCATGCCGTGGAGGTCGGGTACCCGCACCAGGCGGGTCATGCGGGGTGTGATCACAACCGGGGAGGGATCGCGAGACGCACAAGTTCCTCGTTCGCGCGCTCGAACATCATCAGCGCGCCCGCGGCAGCCGAAGACGCCTGCCACGCGAGCTCCATGCTCGTGGTCTGGACCGCTTTCTGGCGTGTTGTAATCGCCTGGCTCGCCATCTGAAACGCGCTCGTCAGCAGGGTGTGGGCCGTGTGCAGCTCGGCCGGCGGCCTCATGCTCTTGAGCTGCACGACATTCTTCGACGCGCGCTCCGACATTCGCCCGAGCGTGCGGGCCGAGGGCCCCGCGAGGGCGCGAATCTCTTCGAGCCCCGCGGCGGAGTCGTGAAAGTTCTCTATGGCCGAGCGGACACTCCGCCGGTAGGCGTCCAGGCTTTTTGCCAGCACCGTGAACCCGTCGCGCTCGAGGCGCAGCCGGCGAGCATCGGCCAGCCGGGTATCCAGGGTGGCCAGCAGCGCGCTCGTCGCCCTGGGCCGCCGCCGTCCCAGCCGATCGTCTGCGCGCAGCACTTCGCGAATCAGCTTCTCGATACCCTTCACGTCCGCCGTGCGCGAGCGCTCCTGGACCGCCGTCATCGTGCGCCCGACCAGCTCCGAGTAGGCGCGTTCGGTCCGCAGTTCCAGCTTCAGATCCGCCGACGCGCGGGCGTGCAGGGCCGCGGCCCAATTCTCGTCCGTAGCGGGCGCGAGGGCCTGGACGATCGCGTGGAGCAGCGAGACGCGTTCCGTGCTTTCCGGCGTCACGCGGGCGACGGTGAACGCCTGCTCGATGCTTTCCCGGAAGCCCGGCGCCGCCATCAAGGGAACGGGCGGTCCGGGACTCGTGTCCACGACGAGGCTCAGGTCGAGCCGGGACTCACCCGCTGCCACCCTCAGCTCGGAGACCACTTCGTCCAGCATGCTGGAGAGCTCCGCCACGTCCCTGGCTCGATAGCCGTGATTTCTCGATGGCCACTCCGACAGCACACGCCGCGCCTGAGTGGCGATCTCCAGCCGGCGCTTCGGATCCGCCGTGAGCGCAACCTGGTTCAAGGTGCGCGCCACCTCGGCGCTCAGCCTGGTGAAGTCGGCTTCGCCACGCGTCTCGGCATAACGCTTCGCACGCACGGCCTCCGCATACCGCTCCGTGCGCACCCAGTCCACCGACGAATCCGCGACGCTGACGAGCCGCAATTGTGGCGTGCCGCTGTCCACGGGACCGACAGGCATCGAGAACACGACGCGATCGGCGACCCGTGCAAACTCGCCGTAGCTCACGACCGTTGATCCGTCGGTCAGGAAGATCCGGTACAGCACCGCATCCGCCGCTGTCGACACGGCAGGCAGGAGGACGGCAGCCATCACCAGGAGAAATCGGGCGAGGTGGCCGCCGAGCGCGAAGGATCCGATCATCGAGGATTCCAGCGTAGTAGTCCCCATCGACTGCGTCAAGGCATCCACACCGGACCCGATGTCGTCCCCACCTGTGGAAAACTTGTGGACCGGACGTGGATAGCCTGTGGACTGCCGGACAGTCACAACTTTTTTTCGTCTCGATCGCTGCGGGAATTCAGAGGCGTGCACCGTGTGGGTGCGCCTTCGACACTCCTTTCGCTTGCCCGGCCGGACAGAGCCGCTAGAATGCTGCCCTCGCATCAATCACAAACGCACAAACGGCTTCCTTCCCGGGGCGGCGGCTATCGTGAACGTGCATCGCTTCGAAGAAATCATCAACGGTCGCGAATATCTAATCGAGGTATCCAGCGTGGGCGCCGGCACCTGGCGCGCGCAGATCGCGCGTCTGCCCGGTGGGTCCGCCGCGCTGATGCCCTTCTACGGGAAGACGCCCGACGAAGCCGCACGGCAGCTGAGCCGCTGGCTCAGCCTCGCCCACGGACAGCGCAGCGCTTCGTGAACGCGCGCGGGCCTCGAGGCGACCGTTCACCAGACCGCCCGCCCTCGATTATAGTGACGCGATGCAGGTCCGGCTCGCCGTCGGCATCGCGTTGGTCCTCCTGTCATCGCACGTCCACGGGACCGTGGCCGCCCGAACGGCGCAGACCGCGCAGTCCCGCGGCGCCGCTCAGGACGCCCAGCTCGCGCCGCCACGGGTGCGCCTGATCGCCACGGGCGGGACGATTTCCAACCGGAGGGGCGGGCGGCTCACCGCTGACGAACTGGTCGCGTCGATGACCGGCATCGAGCGATACGCGCGGGCCGAGGCGGAGCAGTTCTCCAACACGGCCAGCAGCGAACTCACGCTGAAGCAGTGGCTCGACCTGGCGCGGCGGATCAACACGCTCTTCGCAGGCGACCGGGAGCTTGCGGGGATCGTGGTCACGAGCGGCACCGATACCCTCGAGGAAACCGCGTATTTCCTCAACCTGACCGTCAAGGCCGACAGGCCCGTCGTGGTTGTCGGCTCGATGCGCGATCCGAGCACGCTGGGATACGAAGGGGCGGCCAATCTGCTCCAGGCTTTCCGCGTGGCCGCCGAGCCCGAGTCGCGGAACAGGGGCGTGCTCGTCGTCCTCAACGACGAGATCAACGCGGCACGTGAGGTCACGAAAACGGATGCGCTGCGCCTCCACACGTTTCAGACGCGCGGATACGGCATTCTTGGTGTCGTCGACTCGGATCGCGTCGTCTATTACCGCGACGTGGTCAGGCGGCATACGGCCCGGACCGAGTTCGACGTATCGGGCATCGACGAGCTTCCGCGAGTGGACGTCGCGCTGGTGTATCAGGGCGCGAGCGGCGACGTGATCAAGGCGATGGCGGATCAGGGCGCGAAGGGCATCGTGATCGCGTCGGCCGGTGCCGGCGCAACCAGCGGAACGCAGAGCGAGGGAATCGAGTACGCGCTCGGCAAGGGCGTCTTCGTCGTGACCGGCACGCGCACGGGCAGCGGCCGCATCGCGGCAAGACGCCGCTTCACGCCGTCGTCGGGCACCGGCGGGGATGACAGCCAGAATCGCCCGCCCGGCCGGGGACTCCGTCTCAGCGCCGAGGATCTCTCCCCGATCAAGGCCCGCATTCTCCTGATGCTCGCGCTGACCCGCTCAACCGACGGCGTGGAGATACAGCGGATGTTCACCGAGTATTGAAGGAACCGGAAACCCGCCAGGCCGCATGCCCTCGTCAAGCGTTCCGCTCGTGGTGATCCTCTTCGGCGTGTCCGGCGTCGGCAAGACGGTCGTCGGCAGCCGGCTGGCGGGGGAGCTTGGCTGGACGTTCTACGACGCCGACAGTTTCCATTCACCCGACAACATCGACAGGATGCGGCGCGGCGTTCCACTCACCGATGCGGATCGTTGGCCCTGGCTCGAACAGGTCCGCGAGAAAATCACCCACTGCCTCGCCGCGGGCCAGAGCGCGGTGGTTGCGTGCTCCGCCCTCAAAGCGGCGTACCGGCAATATCTCGGCGGGGACGACTGCGTGAGGTTCGTCCACCTCCAGGGCGATCAGGAACTGATCGGCAGCCGGCTCGGTCAACGCCGGGATCACTACATGGACCCGCAGTTGCTCCACAGCCAGTTCGATGCACTGGAGGAGCCCGGGCCAGGGACCCTCGTTGTGAACGTGAGGGCATCCCCGGGCGCGATCGTCGAGAGAATCAGGAACGAGCTGGATCTCCGGTGACGCCCGACCTCCTCAACGTTCCTTCTTCACCTTGTTCAAGAGGACCGGCTGGGCGCTGTAGTTTTCCAGCACGATCGTATTTCTGTCCGCTGTGATCTTCGTGGCGAGCGACATCTTGCCCTCGCCCTCGCCATTCGGACCAATGCGCAATTCGATCACGGTGAAGGGATAGTCGATCGTGCGCGGCCGGTACACGGCTTCCCAGTGCGAGATGTAGCGGTCGGTCGCCAGCGAGATGACCGCCCCGCCGTCCTCGCCGGGAACCTTCCGCGCGAAGCGCAGGTCGTAGGCGAGACTCGAAGGCGTCCTGATGTATCCCACGCGGGGCAGGTCACTGAGCACGTCGAGCAGCTTGTCGGGCCCCTTCTCCTGAAGCACCTTCAGTAGCCTGTCGCGCTCGGCGTCGCTCGACCACCGCGTAATCGAGATCTCGACGACGCCCGCGGCGGCACGGCCGGGCCGGCCCATATCCACGGCGAAGGCGGTGTATTTCTCAGGCTGCTGGTTGGTTTGCGTCGTCGGGCCCGCGGCAGACCACAACAACAGGGCCACAACGAGCGCCGCGGTGATTGAACCTTCTGGCGGTTTCATGGGCAACAACCTCCGGATCAGCTTCGGGAACACCCGGTTCCCCCATTGTCCTTCGAAACACCGCCGATCACGAAGGACGCTGGCCTGTCAGCGTGGCGGGTGGAGCCACTGCGAGCGCCGCGGCCGACGTAGCGCACCCGCCCAAGCTCACTCCGAAGTGGAGGCGGGCACGGTCAGGCTCGTCACGGCATTGCGCAGACGCTCGCATCGAGTCGCGATCTGATCCAGCGCGCTGACAGCCTCGGGATGCGGACGAGCGCGGCGCAGTTGCCCCACCAGTTCGCCAATCTCCGAGGCTGCCGCCCGGGCTTCCTTCCGCAGGAGCGCGAGCGCCATGGTGCTCCGGGAGTCCTCCCCGGCGCGCAGCGCCTGTTCGCGAGCTTTCTGCAGGACCTCACGCATCCGATCGGTTGCCGGGTCGGGCTGAAACAGCAGGTACTGCCTGGTCCCGGCAGACACGGCGATCACCTTGTAATGAAACTCCCGACCGGAATCGTCCACTTCGAGGGAGGGGCCGAACTCCTGGAACCCGTGGAACCCGCTGTCCCAGAACTGCCGCGCGTCCTCCAGGATGTGCCCCAGGAACGGGAATGTCGCGTCCCCCATGAGACGTGCGAACCATCGTGGCACTGGCGAGACGATCGCGAACGAACCATCGGCGTCTCGCACGAACGCGGCGATGTCGAGTGCCGGGAACAACTCGGTCAACTGCGGCTCGGTCATGTATCCATTCCGTCAATCCTGGAGCATCGCGCGGGTCAGCGCCGCAAAGGCCTCTTCCACGCCCACCCCCGTTTTCGCGCTGGTTCTGACGATGGGCCATTCCCGCTTCGACAGGTCACCCAGCATCGCGTCGTCGACCTCCCAGCTCGACGCGAGGTCGGCTTTGTTGGCGACGAGCAGAAACGGCACTCGACCGACGGCGCGCTCGGCACTGTCGCGCAGGCTGAGAGCCATGTCGAGCGTTTCGCCGCGCGTCCCATCTATCACGAGCAGGTACCCCGAGGTGCCGCGGAGGTATGACATGCGGATCTTCTGGAAGTCGTCCTCTCCGTTCAGGTCCCACAGGATCAGATCCACCCGCTGATCGCCCGCGTTGATCGACTTCTTGTCGATCTTGACGCCGACACTCGTCAGGTACTTGTCGGAAAAGATGCTGTGCACGAAGCGCGAGACGAGGCTGGTCTTCCCGACGGCGGTCGCGCCCAGCATGCACACCTTCTTCTGAATCACTGCCGTGTCCCCCGCGAAGCGGGCTCCTCACCGAGCCGCACGCGGAACGATACGCGCCGGTTGCGCTCCTTGACGCGCTCGTCCACGCCGGTCACCAGTGGCGACGCGCTGCCCACGCCGCGCACGGTGACGTCGAGCGCGTCGAGGCGAGCTGAGTCGAGAAGCGATCGGACGACCTCGGCGCGCGTCCGACTCAGGACGGCGTTCGATGATTCGGATCCGTCGCTGTCGGTGTGGCCGATGATCTCCAGCACGGCCCGCCGCCCGCGGACGCGAAGGACCTCGTCCAGCTCGGCGGCGAGGGTGGCGATCTGACGCACCGCAGACTCCTGGCCTGGAGCGAGGCTCGTGAGTCCTTTCGAGAAGCGCAGCGTCGCGGCTTCGAGCCGCGATTTCAGCTGTGCGTCGGGGCGGATCCCCTCGTACTCGAACCGCCGCACGCCGGCGATTGCGGGAGCCAGACGCTCGCTGTCGCTGATCCACCTCTCGGACGCGGCTCCCGAGGCGGTGAGCAGGCCGTCGCGCCAGGCAAGCGTGACCCCCGGGGGCGGACGCAGCAGATCCCGCGCCCGCGCGATCACGAAGTCCGGCTGCAGCGCTTGATACGGTTCCCAGCGGCTGTCTATGGATCCGGCCTCGAGGCCCGAGCCGGCAACGAGCGTCGCCGGGTTCACCGCGAGCGGATCCCGAAGGCCGGTGACGAAGAACTTCCCGCTCCGCCGTCCGCTGGCCATCACGACGATTCCCGGTTCGGCGTTCAGCCGCTGCACGTAGCCGTTCCAGAGCCGCCGCTCGCGCACGGTGAGAAACGTCCAGAGGCCAAGCGCCACCAGGACGAGAGCCGCGGCGATGACCCAGCGGCGCGACCAATGGCGCTTGTCCGTGGTTCGAAAGTGGCTGACCAGACAGGTTTCGAGCACCGGGCGAGCCCGCTCGAACACGGACGCATCGCCCTCGAACGCCTCGAGCTCCTCGCCGAGCTGCCTGTGGATGTGTTCGAGCGCCTCCTGGAAAATGCGACGGAGCTCGGGCGGAGGCGTCCCGCGCACAACCCCGGCCAGCAGTGCGTGAGGACCCTGCTCGACGATCACGGTGAGCTCGCCCACGCGCATGGCGTCAACGCTCTCGGTAGCGCCCACGCTGAACGAATCGCGGACGAAGTCGCCAATCGCGCTCAGCATCGCCGAAATCTGATCCGCGTCGGCGAGGCTGCGCGGATCGAAGCCAAGGTGATGCAGCAGCAGGCTGCTCTCGCGATGAATCAGGAAGACCTGCTCGACCCTGTACTGAAGGGTGTTCAGCAGGACGATCTCGGCAAACGGCTTGCCGGTCCTGAGCGCGGTCCATCGCCACTGGAGGGCACGCCACGACACGCTGTGCTCGACGGTGCGGTTGAGCGAGTCCATCATCGAGGCCAGCGTGTGGGCGATGGCCTTGCGGATTGCCGGCCCGATGGCGGGGAACAGGGCGTCGGCCAGGGGCTGAGGGTCCCTCCGGACCGAGGCGGTAATCGCCTCTTCGACGGGCGGCCCAAGCGCCCGTGCGAGTTGCGGATCGTTGGCGCGCTGGGCAATCGCAGCGGGCAGCACGCTGCTCACATCGCGGGTGCGGGCCGCGGGATCGGCCAGTCGCGCCCGGAACGCCAGCACATCTTCCAGCTCGGGCCCGACGATGAGCGACCGCAACTCGTCCAGCGTATCGTCGCCGGCGTCCGTGGGGCTCGGACCGCCCGTCCGGCGCTGGTCGCGCCGCTCCGCAAGGGAGTCAGGCATTCCCGAGTTCCTCGGCCCCGGGGACCGTCAGCCCGTTGGTCAGGCGCAGTGCCATCTCGTTCAACAGCGACGCCAGGACGGCGCGATCCGTCTTGTCCGTCCGCAACTCCTGGGCCTCGCGCGCCAGCGTGGCCAGCACGTCGTCCATCTTCGTGCGGATGTCGTCGCTCAGCCGCTGATACTGCTCGAGCAGCTGCTGGCGCGATTCGCGCTGGCTTTTGGCGAGCTGTTCGTCGAGCGCCCCGGTGCGGCGGTCGAACGCCTTGGCGGTCTCGTTCAGCTCGCGCGAGAGATCGCGCTGTGCCTCGCCGCGCGCGTTCTGCTCGGCTCTGATCTGCCCGGCGAGCGCCTCGGATTCCTGGCGCGCATAGTTCTCCAGCGCCTCGAGGCGCCGCTTCACGTCTTCCTTGAGCTCGGTCGTCTCCTTGAGGAGACGTTCCTCGAGCCGGGCGAAGCGACGCTCGAAGTCGCGCACCTGGACGCCGAAGAGGATGTCGCGCACCTTGTCGAGGTTCGCCGCACCGGCGGCGTCGGCGGCGACGGGCCGTTCCAGATCGGCGTCGCCCGGGGCAGTGGGGGATGCGACGGCAGTCGATACGTTTTTGGGAGTCACGGTAGGCTTCCTCCGTTTTGAACCGCGGCGCGGGGCCAATCTCATCGTTTGCCTGGAGTCACGTTAGTCCCACGTCAGACAAATTTCAACTTCATTCCAAGCCGCCCCGCACACCCGTACACTGCCGCGTGAGCCCGTTTTCGAGGCAAATTCACATACCCATGTGAGGGGGGCAGGCAGAAGCTGCTGCTCCTTCAGAAGGAGACCAGGAGCAATGTCCACCATCCAGACCACCGGCCAGGCGGCCGGGCTCGGCCACCATGTCAGGGAACATCGGAGCGTGCTGGCCGAAGTCGAAAAGCGAACGCTCGTCTGGCTGGCGGTGCGGCTTCCCCGCTGGGTCAATTCGGACCATCTCACCGGTCTGGGTGCAATAGCCATGCTCGGAACAGGCGCCGCCTTCGCGGCCGCCCCGCTCAGTCCGTGGGCGCTGCTGCTGGTGCCGCCGATGCTGGCCGTGAACTGGTTCGGCGACAGCCTCGATGGGACCGTCGCGCGCGTGCGCAACACGCAACGTCCGCGGTACGGCTATTACGTCGACCACGTCGTCGACGTCGCGAATGTGAGCGTCCTCTTCGCCGGCCTTGCACTCTCCGGGCTTCTCAGTCCCTGGATCGCGGCCGTGCTGCTGGTAGGCTACCTTCTGCTCTCGGCGGAATCATTTCTCGCGACGCACGCGCTCGGCGTGTTCCGGATCTCCTTTGCGGGATTCGGTCCGTCGGAGCTTCGGATACTCTTGTCGATCGGCGCGCTGGCGGTGCTCGTCAAGCCCGTGGTCAATCCGTTCGGGTTGGGTGAGCTGCCGTTGTTCGACGTCGGCGGAACTGTGGGCGCCCTCGGTATGCTCGGCGCGTTCGTGCTGAATGCGGCGCGCAACACCGTGGCGCTCTATCGCGCCGAACCGCTGAAGAAGGCCGACGACGCGACCCCGCGGTGAACGCGCGCAGCGGCCGGCATTTGCGGCGTGCGTGTCATTCCCGCGCCGACGGCCCTTCACGATGACATATGTCGGGATGCACCCGATGACGCTCTTCCGGTCAGAAGAGCCGTTCATTCCGTCATCGTTGCCGCGGGCTCGTTCCCTCAGGCGTCGACGGCGGCTCGTCGTCGGAGGGTGTGGAAGATCGGCGGGCTGTTTCGTCGACACGGCGCTGCGCTCAGGAATGCGAAGACCTTCTCGAAATCGTCGAGCGGTGTTGATCGCGTTCGCGCTGGCCCGGCCTGTCGCGTCAGGTGGCACAGCTGGACTCGCCGCCCGGGATGCAGGCGCACTGATCCCTCGCCACCATCTGGGCGCCGTGGCGCTCGGCGATCGCAGCTGACCCGGTCGAGAAGGCATTGCCGGTGAGCCAGCTTGCCAGGCTGCCAGAAAGTGGCTATTCTAGCCGTATGAAGAAGGCTAGCATAACCGAGGCCAAGAACAACCTCAGCGCACTCATCGACGGCGTGAAGGGAGGGTCCCCGGTGCTGATCGTCGACCGGGGACGGCCCGTCGCCCGTCTGGAGGCGGTTGGTGGGGCCGGCCCTGACGATCAGGGTCAGCTCGCGCGCCTGATTCGGGAGGGGATCGTGCGGCCGGCCCGCGGGGCGCTGCCGAAGGGGCTCCTCACCACGAGGCCGCCGCGCCCGAAGGGGACCGCCTCGGGCGTGCGCGCACTGCTCGAGGAGCGCCGGGAGAGCCGATGACGTTCTGGGACGCGTCCGCGATTGTCCCGCTGGTCATGAGCGAGCCGACGACCAAGGGCATGCAGGCGCTCGCCGCCAGAGATCCAGTCATGCTGGTCTGGTGGTCGACCGAAGTGGAGTGTGCGTCGGCCATAGCGCGGCTCGAACGCGACGGGGCGCTCGACGACTCGTCCGCGGGGCAGGCGTTTGAGCGCTTGAAGCGCCTGGCCGGCGGATGGCACGAAGTCGATCCCGGCGATACCGTTCGGGAAGCCGCCGTCCGGTTCCTGCGCGTGCACCCTCTGCGTGCCGTGGACGCGCTTCAGCTCGCCGCGGCCTTTGTCGCCGCCGAGCGCCGGCCGTCATCGCTCCGGCTCGTGACGCTCGACGAACGGCTCGCTGCCGCCGCGCGGAAGGAAGGGTTCGAGCTGCTGGATGTGCCGGCGGAGTAGGCTAGACGCCGCCCTGTCCCTGAGTGGAAAGTGTGCACCGCCGGTGGTACAAGTGGAGGCATTGGAGTTTTCGGCCGGCGATCACGTGCACGTCGCCCTCTTCGGGCGCGGCATCGTCCGCGAGGCGTGAGAGCGGCCGTGCACGCGCGGCTGAAGCAGCTCTCGTCGGTGCGCACGTTCAGGGTCGATCCGTCGAATCCCGGCGCGACTATCGTGACGTTCTGAGGCGCGCTCGCCTATCCGTAATGGCGCCACGCTTGAGGATCAGGACCGGCTCATCATCAACAGTATTCGTTCCATCGTGTCAGCCGGGGGCCCGTTCACCCAGGCGTCGACGGCGGCTCGTCGTCGGAGGGTGGTGGAAGATCGGCGGCGGCATGCTCAAAGGACCCAGAAGGCCAGGCCGGCAATCACGGTCGGCAGGAGCGCCCCGAGGAACAACCCGAGCGGAGAGACGGCGCCGAAGAACTTGCCGAGCAGCGCCTGACCGGCCGGGTTCGGCGCGTTGGCGATTACGGTCAGGCCGCCGCCGACCACCGCCCCATCCACAACCGCGAGCTTGAGGCTCTCGTCGAGGGGGACGAGCGTCGCCAGGTAGGTGATGAGCGCGTTGTCGTTGAACGAGGTGAGGATCGCGGCGCCGAGAAAAAGCGGCGTCTCGGTCAGGCTTCCAAGTACCGGCCCAATCCACCACCCCTGAAGCCCGCCATGAATGACGAGGCCGGCCAGGAAGAAGCCGACGAGCAATGGCGTCCTCAGCTCGACCCGACTTTGGTACACGGCGGTTGCGCGCGCGAAGCCGAGGAAAAAGAGGTAACCGCCGATGAACAACGCCGGGTAGTGCGCGTTGAACACGGTCCAGGCCATGAAGAGGATGTGCGCGAGCGTCACCCAGGGCGGAACTGGCAGCAGTGCGGACCGCGACGCCTCCTCGTCGGGTTGGTCAACGTCTGGCACAGAGGGACGCTTCGCCAGCGCGGTGAGTTCTTTTCGGAAGATCAGGAAATAGGTCAGCGTGGACGCCGTGATGCCGACCGCCGCGCGCCAGCCGAAGTGCGTCAGCATAAAAGCCGTGTCCCAGCCCCACGCACGCGCCACCATCAGGATCGGTGGCGCGGCAAAATGCGTCAGCGTACCCCCGACGGAGATGTTCACGAAGAGCACGCCCAGTGTCGCGTACTTCAGTCGCCTGCCCGGCTGCAGGTCGTAGAACTGGCGAGCCAGCAGGAGCGCGCAGATCGTCATCGCCCCCGGTTCCGTGATGAAGGAGCCGAGCAGCGGGCCGATCGTCAGGATCGTCACCCACCAGGCGGCGGGGCTCCCACCACCGGCATCGGCAACGCGGCGCAGCGACGCTTCTGCGAAGCCGATGATCGGCCGCGTGGAGGCGAGCGACATGATTACCACGACGAAGAGCGGCTCGGTGTAGTTGACCGTGTCGTTCAGGTAGTGCTTCGCCGTGTCCCATCCCGAATACGCGGTGATCGCGGCGACCAGCGCGACGCCCCACAATCCGAAGACCACTTCGACTTCGCCGAGAAAGTGCAGCGCCTCGGCGAGCACGCTCGGTCCTCCTGGACGTCCCTGTGCGCGCGCCTCTTCATCGTGGCGGTGCTGGACCCGATGCGCGTACGCGGCAAAACGCGCGGCGGCAAACGTATGCAGGATGGCCAGAAAAAATATCGCCGTCGCGACCAGGTTGAACGGCTCGATGTCGATCCGCGTCAGGAGCGTTTGCACCAGACCCGCGCCAGCCGAGGAGGGATAGTCGCTCAGCGGTCTGGGAAACGTGGCCATGTGCGAAGGCTCGAACGCCATCACGGGACGATAGCTGACGCGCACTCCGACCGGCAAATCCGATGTGCCCGAGGCGACAGCGGCGGCCTTGCCAGTCGTGTTGTGTCAGCGAGTGCGGGGTTTCCCCACAGGGCGGCGGCGCA
>DASTBU010000055.1:0-17376 GCA_035711845.1 Vicinamibacterales bacterium | reverse complement strand
ACTGGCCTGACCGGAACGAACACCGCTCGGGTCATCCAGCTCGTATCTCGCTTCAACTGGTAATCTGACCTTCTGGCCGGACCGCGGAGGTCCGGCCAGTCCTGCTTTCTGGCCGGCGACCCGCTTCGCAGATGCCTCCTCCACATCTGCGTTGCGGGACGCCGGTTTTTTTTCGACAGCCTCCACACCTTCCCGGCGCCAATTCTTCAACTTCGCGTGCTCGTGGCGTAGTAGCGGGCCACGCCGACCCTTTACCACGAACGGTCACCCGACTTAGGATGTGTGGCGGTCGGCCCCGAGGCCCCGCCACCGCATGAAATTCCTCTCCAGTCAGCTGGCGTATCTGATGAGCGAGCGAGAGATGCGCGCGAACCTGCGCGCTCTGCTCAAGTACATTCTGACGCTCATCGGCCTGATCCTGACCTACGCGGTGCTCTTCCACGTGATCAAGACGTCGGTAGAAGGAGAGCAGCACTCGTGGATCACCGGCCTGTACTGGACGCTCGTCGTGATGACGACACTGGGCTTCGGCGACATCACGTTCACGAGCGACATCGGAAGGCTCTTCAGCATCCTGGTGCTGCTGTCGGGCGTCGTGCTGCTGCTCGTGATGCTGCCCTTCCTCTTCATCCGGCTGTTCTACGCGCCGTGGCTCGAGGCGCGCGTGCGGCTGCGCGCGCCCAGGCAGGTGCCGACAGGGATGCGCGGTCACGTGATCCTCACGGAATACGACCCCGTGGCCGCCGGGCTCACCCAACGCCTGCGCGGCGAGGCCATTCCCTACTTCGTCATCGAGCCGGACCCGGCCACGGCCGCACGGCTGATCGGCGACGGCGTCTCCGTGATCGCCGGCGAGAGCGACAGCGACGAGACCTACGAGCGCGTCGGAGCGCGGGACGCGCGGCTCCTGCTCGCCAACTGCACCGACACCACGAACACCAACATCACCATCACCGCGCGGGAGATCGCGCCGACCCTGCCGATCGTCGCCATTGTCGAGGAAGAGGATTCGATCGACGTGCTCCAGTTGAGCGGCGCGACCTCCGTGCTCCCGTTGAAGCACCAGCTCGGAGAGTATCTGGCCAACCGTGTGGACGTCGGCCGCGCCGAGGCTCACCTCATCGGCTCGTACCGGACGCTGCAGATCGCGGAGTTGCCGACCCGCGACACCCCGTTTGCCGGCCTCAGCGTGCGCGACACCAGGCTCCGCGAGCGGACGGGCCTCAGCGTCGTCGGTCTCTGGGAGCGGGGGAAGCTGAAGCCCGCGTTCCCGCAGACGCCCATCCAGCCTGACAGCGTGGTTGTCGTGGCCGGGAGCCAGTCCCAGATGACGGCCCTCAACGGTCTTCTGACTGCCACGGGCCGCAGTTCCCCGCCCGTGCTCATCATCGGCGCCGGCAAGGTCGGTCAGGCGGCGGCTCGCGCGTTGAAGCGGAAAGGCGTGCCCGTGCACGTCATCGATCGCACGCCGGGCGTGCTCGAGGACATGCGCGAATACGTGGACGCGGTGTTCCCGGGCGATGCGGCCGATCGGAGGCTGCTCGACCGGGCCGGCATCAACAGGGCGTCGTCGGTCCTGCTGACGACCAACGACGACGCGATGAACATCTATCTGGCGGTGTACTGCCGGCGCCTGAACCCGGCGCTGCGCATCGTGAGCCGCATCACACTCGAGCGCAACGTCGAGGCGATCCATCGGGCCGGTGCGGATTTCGTGCTCAGCTACACGACGCTGGGGATCGAGGCGGTGATGTCGCTGCTGCGCGGATACGAACTGGTGCTCCTGGGCGAAGGCGTGGAGCTGTTCTCGATTCCGGTCCCGCCTTCACTCGCGGGCCATCCGCTTCGGGACACGGGCATCGGCTCGCGAACCGGCATGAGCGTCGTCGCGCTGCAGATCGGCGAGCGGGTCGTGACGCCGCTGACCGCGGAAACGCTCCTGCCGGAGCAGGCGGCGCTGCTCATGCTGGGGAGTCTCGAGCAGCGCAAGGAGTTCGGCGAGCTGTTCGAGAAACAGAAGGTCCAGAAATAGTTCGGTCCACGGGCCCAAGCCTATTCGGCGCCTACCCCGAGATAGGTCCGCAGCTTCTCGTCGTCGAACCTCGCTTCCGCTCCAGGCTCGCGTGACAGCAGCGATGCGAGAAGGCCCGCCAGAAACGCCGCGGGCATCGACACGATGGCGGGATTGCGCAGCGGAAAGATCGGGGACGGGTGCCCGAGCAGCTCGACCCACACGGTCGGGCTGAGCACGATCAGGAGCACCGAGAGCAGGGCTCCCGTCGTGATGGCACTCACCGCGCCGGGCGTGTTGAACCGGCGCCAGCAGATCGACAGCAGCAGCGGCGGGAAGTTGGCGCTGCAGGCGATCGCGAAAGCCAGACCGACCATGAACGCGACGTTCTGGCCCTTGAAGAGAATGCCCAGCAGGACGGCGAGCGCTCCGAACACAACGGTCGACATCTTCGCGATGCGCACCTGCTCGTACTCGGTCGCCTGGCCGCGGCGAACGACATGGACGAAGATGTCGTGCGAGAGCGCGCTCGCGCCGGCCAGCGTCAGGCCTGCGACGACGGCGAGGATTGTCGCGAAGGCCACAGCGGCGATGAAGCCGAGAAACGGCGTGCCGCCGAGGAGCTCCGCGACGAGCGGGGCGGCCATGTTTCCACCGGGGTCGACGCGCGCGATCAGTTCGCGGCCGACGAGCGCCGAGGCGCCGAAGCCGACGATCGGGATAATGAGGTAGAAGTAGCCGATGAACCCCGTCGCATAGAGCACGGAGGCACGGGCCGCGCGCGCGTCCGGGACCGTGTAGAACCGCATGAGGATGTGCGGCAACCCCAGCAGCCCCAGCATCAACGCGATCCCGAGCGATACGGCGTCCACCGGATCGGTGACGAGGCCGCCTGGCTCGAGTGCGGACTGCCCGTACCGATCGGCCACGGCGGCATACACCCGTGTCGGGGAGAACTCGAACTGGGCGAGCACCATCACCGTGAGCAGCGTGACACCGCACAGGAGCAGTACCGCCTTGATGATCTGCACCCAGGTGGTGGCCAGCATGCCGCCGAACAGCACATACGCGAGCATGACGGCGCCGACGCAGGCGACCGCCCACTCGTACTGGATACCGAACATCAGCGTGATCAGGTTGCCTGCGCCCACCATCTGGGCGATGGTGTAGAAGAGGACGGTCAGAATACCGCCGAAGGCGGCCGCGATCCGCACGGGAACCTGGCGGAGCCGGAAGGCCACGACATCGGCAAACGTGAACTTGCCCAGATTGCGCACCGGCTCGGCGATGAGGAACATCAGCGCCGGCCAGCCCACCAACCATCCGGTGGCGTAGATCATCCCGTCGTAGCCCCGAAGCGCCACGAGGCCGGCAATCCCCAGGAACGATGCCGCGCTCATGTAATCGCCGGCCAGTGCGAGACCGTTCTGAAACGCCCCGACCGTGCGGCCGGCCGCGTAGAACTCGCGCGTGGAGCGCGTGCGCCTCGCGGCCCACCACGTAACGGCCAGCGTCAGCGCCACGATGATCAGGAAGAAGAGGACGGCGGAGGCTGTGGGTCTGCCAAGAGATGTCTCGATGCCCTGCGTCATCGAGAACCCGTCCGCGCGGCGCTGTTCTTCAGGCGTTCCACCTCGGGATCGTAGCGGCGGTTCGCCCAGACAACGTAGGCGGCCGTCAAGACCCAGGAGCCCACAATCACGCCGGCGCCCAGGGGAATGCCCAGGGGGACGCTGCTCGCGAGCCGCGTGGTCACGATCGACTTGTTCAACGCGATGAGGAGGATGTAGCCGTAGTAGAGCACGAAGAGACAGAACGTCAGCGCGAGCGAGACGCGCCATCGCACGATCACGAGTCGATGGAACGCAGCTGAAGCGAGCAGCCGTTCCCGGGTTGATGTGTCCATGGTCAGCCGTGGTATTCAATCATGAATTGCACCTACCGTATACCGTGGTCCGTGGTCTTCGTCATCTTCCTCGTGCTGGGTCTGACCGCTGCGAAGCAGATTCTGGATTGGTTTTCAACGACCAGGGATCGATGGACGGGTCGGCCCGTCCGTCCGTTCACAATCAATCGCCGAAGCGAGTAATTCTTTCATTATTTCTGCCGGGATTGCGCGACCGATCGGCGCGTTTTCGGCGTATTCTCCGCTAGAGCTGTGCGTGGCACTTCCCTTGCTCGATTCGGGTCAGCGGCACGGATTGACATGACGTTGCTCCCGAGGAGCAACTCTGGCTTCAAGGAGAACGAAATGACGCGTTCGACAGCACGATGGACCACGGCTTTCGCGGCGATGGCGCTGCTCGCTCTGCCGGCTGCGGGCCTGGCACAGGGCGCGGCCCAGCAGCCAAGCCAACCACCCGCCACCGCGGGCGCTCCTGCGGCACAACAACCGGGACAGCCGGATCAGGCAGCGGCCAAGCAGCACCTGACCGCCGCGCGGAATACGCTCAGCGAAATGACGCAGCTGCCCGCAGCCTCACAGCTCACCGGCGACTCGCGCACGCAGGTCTCGCAGCTCATCACGAACTTCAACGAGCTCATTACTACGCCGACCGCGTGGAAAGCGTCCTATACGAAGGTTCAGGCCAATCTGAACGCGCTCATCGGCTCGGCCACGACGGACGAATCGGCGGCGCGGACGACCGGGACCGAAGGCGCGGTGGGGACGGCCGGCAGCGTTCCGGTGGATCCGGCCATCAAGGCCAAGCTGATTGAGTTCCGCAGCCATCTCGACAAGTTCGGGCAGGCAGCCGGTGGCGCTTCTCCGTCGAACGAGGCGGCGTCAGCCGCCGCCGCCATGGATACGCCACCCGCCGGCACGCCGCCGCCGGCAGCGGCAGGTACGCCTCCGCCGACCTCACCGCCGACCGCCGCGCCGCCCGCCCAGCCGGTGACGCCCGAACAGGCGGCCGCCGCGCAGACCCCGGCGATGGGTCAGCATGACTTGATTCGCCACGTCCTGGCGATTGAAGCGATCCTTAACGTCCAGGCACCTGCCGCGACGGCCACGGATCCGTCGGCCACCCAGTCGCCCGTCACGCTGAGCCCGGAGCAGCTGGAACAGCTGCGGACGCATTTGGGTGAGCTCAAGAGGTTGTTGAATCAGAGGTAGGGGGAGCTCATATCACGTACGACGTGCGACGTGCTTGTGTGCGACGTGCTACTTCGCGTGCCAGGTGCGACGTGCTACTTGTGACGTGCTGCGTGCTGTGTCACGCGGCACGTCGCACGTCTTTCGTCTCCTGACCCAACTCTTTCCCCGGATCTTATTTTCCTACCAATCGGACACGGGCATGCGAACGTAGCACGTCGCACATGCACGTCGCACGTCGCACCTGACAAGTAGCACGTCGCACACAGCACACCGCACGTCGTACGTGACACGTGCCACCCCCCCCACGTCGCACGTGACGTGGGGGTGGCCACCCGCACCGTGGTATCCTGCCTCATCCATGCCTCGCCTCTTGACCGCGACAGCGGCGCTCGCGGTGGCCTTGCTTGCGCCAGTCCTGAGCGGCTCTTCCAATTCCGATCTGGCCGAGGCCCACCTGGCCTGGGAGCGTGGCGACTACATCTCGGCTCTCACGGCGTATGCGCGGCTGCTCGACTCGCCCGGCGCCGACCAGGCGCTCGAGGCCATCGCCGTGCAGACCGGCGAGCTGTATCACAGCATCGAGCTGACCCCGGACGGCACGGCGCCGCAGTTCTCACCTGATGGCCGATACCTCACATACGAGACAGGAACCGGACTCAACCGGCTCATCCGGCTCCTACGGGCCGATGGGACGACGACGTCAATCGCCGAACTGCCGGGCAGCGGCGCCTCCTTTGCGCCCGACAGCCGGCGGCTCGTGTACCTGCAGATGAAGACGCCGTCGGCTGCGCTCGTCGACGCGCAGAAGGCGCTGGATACGGCCGGGGGACTCGAGCGCGCGCAGCGGCTCGCTGATTTCAACGGCCTGCTGGCAGTCGAGGCGCGCATCACGATCCGCGATGTCGAGACCGGCGGGGAAACGTTCGTGGACAGCGCCCTCGGGAAGAGCGCCGTTCGGCTCGGCGCCGGTGACGCCGTCATCTTTGCGGCTGCCAACCCCGAGGGGGAATCGGAGATTTACCGGGCCGGCCCGGATGGCAAGGCGGTGCCGCTGACGAACGGGGCAGGCAACGAGGTGCTGGGCAACCTGAACTCCACCGGAACGGCGCTCCTCTTCACCGTACGCGCGCGTGGTGGAGGGCGGGGTGGTGGGCGCGGCGGTCCCGGACCCGGCGGCGCCGTGCCGGCCGGGTTCGGCGTGATCCTGTTGCCCGAAGGAAAGGTGGTGACATCACCGGGCACCGCGCCTGCGTTTTCACGTGACGGCAGCTCGATGACGTTTCTTTCGCATGAGGGCGCCGAGACGCGCGTGATGATCGGACCGGCATCCAGCCCCGATGCGGCGTCCGTCGTGCGCGTCGGGTCCGAACGCGTGGACGCCCCAGCATTGTCGGCCGACGGCTCGCACGTGGCGTTTCAGATGATGGTGCGCGAGGACTGGGAGGTTTTCGTCGTTGGCCGCGACGGCAAGAACGAGCGCCGGCTCACGCGGGAGATTCAGCACGACCTGCAGCCCCAGTTCCTGTCCGCCGAGCGCGTTCTGGCCGTCATGGGCGAGGCACGCCATCGGCGCTCTTACCTGTACGACCTCGCATCCGGCGTCCGCACCAGGCTCTTCCACAACAACACCGTCAGGACGATCGCGCCGGAGTACGCGTGGGTCCCAGACGCCTCCGGAACGAGGATCCTGATTGCTGCTGAACGCGACGGCGACACGGTTTCGCCCGAGCGCGGGATCTACCTGATGGACCTGTCCCGAAAGGTGACGGTACAGGAGCTGCGTCAACGCGTCGCCGCAAACCTCGCGGCCGAGCAGGCGCTGCAGGCAAAAGCCACGCGCCTCTATGCCCCGATCGCGGCAGCGGTGAAGCCGGTGGTGGACCAGGCCTCCGTCGATCGCGTCTTCGCCTACGCGGAAAGGCTCTTCAGCTTCGACTCGAAGCACATCACGCGCCCGGGCAACAGGCTCGCGGCAGAATACCTGTTCGACACCTATGCGTCCTTCGGCTATCAACCGGAGTACCAGTGGTTCGAGCCTCGCAACGCGCTGGGCGGCAGAACCGCCAACGTGCTGGCGACGCTCAGAGGCACGGTCAACCCGGAGCTCGTGTACGTCGTCAGCAGCCATTACGACTCCACGGCTGCCGGGCCCGGCGCCGACGACGACAGTTCCGGGACGGCTGCGCTTCTGGAGACCGCGCGAATCCTGGCAAAGCATCCCCAGCCCGCGACGATCGTGTTCGCATCCTTCACGGGCGAGGAAGCGGGCCTACTCGGCAGCCGCGAGTACGTCCGCCGCGCGGTCGAGCAGAAGGTGCAGCTCGTCGGTGCGATCAACAACGACATGATCGGCTGGGCGAACGATCAGCGGCTGGACAACACCATCCGGTATTCGAACCCGGGGATTCGCGACGTCCAGCATGCAGCGGCGATGCAGTTCTCGAAGCTGATCACGTACGACGCCCTCTACTACAAGAGCACCGACGCCGCCGCCTATTACGAGGCCTACGGCGACATCGTCGGCGGCATAGGCTCGTATCCAGTCCTGGGCAACCCGCACTACCACCAGAGCCACGACGTCCTCGAAACGATCAATCACCAACTCGTCACCGAGGTAGCCAAGACGACGGCGGCAACGCTGATGCTGCTGGCATCGAGCCCGTCACGGCTCACGGATCTGAAAGTTGAGCGTGCCTCTCGGGGAGTGACGGTGTCGTGGAAGCCCGCTCCGGAGGCGGGCGTCACCGGCTACATCGTGGCGTACGGTCCCAAAGATGCCCCCGAATCGAAATCGGTGCGCGTGATGAACCCGTCGGCGTCGTTGCCGGACGTGCCTGCCGGCACCATCGTGTCCGTGAAAGCGGTGAACGCCAGCGGATTCGAAGGCTGGGACTGGGCGCGCATGGAGCTGAAGGACGGCAGATGACCTGATCGGTCAGCCTCTCAGCGGCAGGTTCGAAGGCTGCCGCCAGGATACTCGGCGACGTATCGAACACGCTCGCCGGAGATCTCCGCGACCGTGTACCATTCCGACTCACGTCCCGATACCTCGCCGATCCAGTACACCCGATCGCCGAGCCGAATGCGCCCGAACGGCTGCATGTAGGTGGCTCCAACCCGATCGCAGTAGGTGATCCTCGCGCGAAGGTCCGTCCAGCGGGAACCGCCGCTCTCCTGGCCGATCACCCAACCGCTGAACAACGTTTCGATCCCACACTCGTCATCGTCCGGCCCGGGCGGGTAACGCCTCACGGCCTCGATGTACGAAACGGTTGCCCCGTCGTCGAGGCCCGTGAGGTACCAGGATTCGAGCTGAACCGGAATCCTGCGGCGCTCCTCGCGCTCGATCGGGTGCGACCAGACCGAAGAGACAACGGACGCCTCTTTGTCCTCCGCGCGATTGAACTCGTCGAGCAGATTCACGGCGAGCGAGGCCCATGCGGGGGCTCTCGCGCTGACCACGTTGATCGGCTCCACATGGATGCCGGAAGTCACCGCCAGGCCATCCTTGGGATACGGATCGATTGGAGGGTACGGAGGCCTTTGCGCCGGCTGGTAGTCGGTCCGGACGCCGATTGTCTCTGCGCAGTAGACGCGAAAGAGTTGGGGAGCCAGAAGTGTCAACTCGCGGGTGGTTCCGTCCTTGAGCGCAGCCTGCCACGTCTCGGGCGTCCAACCGCCCCACCAGCGCTCCGGTATCGAGCGGAGATTGATTGGACGTTCGAGGGGTGTGGTCCCCCGGCTGGATACCTGACCCACGGGCCACGGAGTTGCCCAGGTCCGTCCACGGAACGACGCGAACGGAATCATCAGGCCATCCCGCCGGAGTACGGCAATCGTACCGCGGTCGGGTGCGGGAGGCTGCGCTCGAGCGTCCTGCTCCTGCGCCGCATTCAGCGAGAGAAGCGCGACAAGCGCGCCGGCGACGAGTCTCATGACAGGGCTACCCAGTCGGCCGGTCCCGTTGTTCCTGCTTCAGACCGGCCGAGCGTTCGAGGATGCGCTCAATCATCCAGCACAGGAGCGCCCACGACAACCCCAGCAGCCAGCCGGCGAGGACGTCGGTTGGATAATGCACGCCCAGGTACACGCGGCTCGCGCCTATCAGGATCGTCGCAAGCATGGCGACCGCCATGCAGTAGAACTTCGTCACGGGACGCGACGCGATGCGCATCAGCAGCGCGCCAAGCACCAGGTACACGGCGGCGGACGTCATGGCGTGTCCGCTCGGGAAGCTCAGGGTCATCACCTCGCGGAGATGGGGGACGACCTCTGGACGCGCCCGGCCGAACACGATCTTGAGCAGGTTGTTGAGCGTCCAACCGCCGACGCTGGCTGCCAGCACGAAGAGCGCCGTGCGGTGCATCCTCTGCAACAGGAGAAACCCGACGACCGCGGACACGGAGAGCCCGAGGACGGTTGCGCTGCCGAGCGCCGTGATGTCGAGCGCGGCGCTGTGCATCCAGCGGGGCCCGATGGGCACCTCTGGATTGTCCGGATTCCGAAGGGCCCGCAGCACGCGCTCGTCGAAGGCCTGGGTGTCTCCCTCGAGCACCTCGGCCACGAGCTCGAACGTGAGGAGCGACATCAGGATCAGGAGAATCGCGCCGAGCAGCACCCGCAGCTCAGCGCTGTCGCGCCTGCCGATCGTGTTGATGAACCCCAAACGTCCTTCACCCGTCAGCCTTTGGGCTTCAGCCTTCAGCCTTTCTTCCCCTTCCCCGCCCGGGGCCCCTTGTTGTCGCGCTGCGGCATGTGATCGAGGTTCGCCACCCTCTGGCCGGTTTCGTACGCGAGCCGCGCAACGCGCACCAGCTTCTCGTAGATGATCTTGTCGGCCGTGTCGCTGACGCGGTGGTAGTCGGGGTGCGTCCCTGTGAAGAAGAAGATGATCGGAATCCCCTTGGCGGCGTAGCTGTAGTGGTCGCTCCGCGTGTAGAACGACTGCGGATCGGCGGGGTCGTTGTACTCGTAGTCGAGCGCCAGCGGCTTGGGCAGGGCGTCGTTGGCTTCCTCGTTGATGGTGTGCAGCTCGCTGCTGATGCGATCGGAGCCGACCACGTAGACCGTGTTCGCCTCTTTCGGATCGTCGTTGCGATTGCGCCCGATCATGTCGATGTTGATCTGCGCGGCCATGCTCTCCAGCGGGACGACCGGATGGTCGGCGTTGTAGCGCGAGCCGAGCAGCCCGCTTTCCTCGCCCGCGTGCCACACGAAGAGAATCGACCGCTTCGGCCTCGGCCCGAGCGCGAACGCGCGGGCGATGGCCATGATCCCCACCGTCCCGGAACCATCATCGTCCGCGCCGTTGTTGATGATGTCGTCTGCCGGTCCCTGCGCCGGCGCGGTCTCACGGTACCCGGTGTGGTCGTAATGCGCGCCGTAGACGACGTAGGTGTCCTTCAGCTTGGGGTCCGTGCCCTCGACGATGCCTACGACGTTTCGTGTGTACCGGGTGCGGACGACCGTGTAGTCGGCGTCTATGTTGAACGTCAGCCTTACGCCCTCGAGAGCGAACGGGAGCAGCGGTTCCCCTTTTTCTGCCTTCTGTTTGAGCGCTGCGTAGTCGATGTCGGAGCCGCTGAAGAGAAAGTCGAAAAACGCGTCCTCCGCGGTGACCGCGGGCGGAGTCGGCTCGCCCAGCCGCTGCACCGTCGTGAAGTCCGAATTGTCGGCTGCGCCGCCCCGTCCCTGCCCGCCTCCTCCGCCCGATGCCCGGCCTTCGGCCCCCCGCGCGCTGCGACCTGCGCCGGCCGCCTGCCCCTGCTCACCGCGTCCGCCACGCCCGAAGCGGCCCGTGCGCACGGGGCCGAGGGAGGCGATGGCCCCATGATCGAGCGCCGTACGCGGACGGGCGCCGAACAGGCGTCCCGTCTGATTGCCGAGCGCTTCTGGGGCGGCCGTGCCGAGGAATACGACGGCCTTGCCTTTCGCATCGAACCCCGCGTAATCGTCGTGGTCCGCCGCCGGGACGCTCAGCCCATACCCGGCGAACTGGACCTGGTCGGCGACGAGCGTCTGCTTGCCCCCCATGTTGCGGGGCAACGACATCCCTTCGCCATCCTTGAACGTGCGTGTCCGACCGTTGACTTCGACGGTGACCGACGCCCGGCTCGTGGTCCGCACGCCCAGAACCTTGACCGTCTGGAAATACGAACCGTCGTCGCCCGCAGGCGTGACGCCCCACTCCGTCAGGTGCTGCGCGATGTACGCCGCCGCGAGGCCCAGCCCTTCGGTGTAGGTGGCCCGGCCCTGGAGCTGGTCGGATGCCAGGTAGGTCAACCACTCCCTGGCCGCTGCCTCCTCGATGGAGGCGGCGCCACCGCGACTCGCGGACTGCGCGATCGCTCCGACGGCAAGCACGGGAACCAGCAGTGTCGAGATGACGAAACGCCGAACGACCATCGATTCACTCCTCGATTCAGCTCACAGCTCCCAGCTCCCAGATCCGAGCTCTCATTTGACTGGTTTCAGCAGAAGGTCCTGAAAATCGAAACTGAAATCCGTCGCCGGCGACACGGCTCCCATCTTCGCCTGGTCGATTGTACCGTCAGGATTGAGCGCAAACGTCACGTACGCGTCCGCGCGCAGCTCACGATCGTGCCACCGTGCGATGAACGTGTCGTGCTGCCAGTGCTCCAGGTCTCCGACGAGTGACGGGGTCCGTGTGAAGCGCATCACGAGCTTGCCGGCCTGCTGCTCGATGACGATGGCACCGTACCAGTCGTCATGGTACGTGCCCGCGTACTTGTCGAGGGGCAGCGACGGACGCGAATCGGCATCGCGGGCCTGCGCCGACTTGCGCTCGGCGTCGGCAAATCGCGCCTGCTGCCGCGCGCGCGCCGTCTCGAACGACGCGATCCAGTCGGTCTCCGGCGCTCCCAGATAGTGATCCGCGATGCGATAGACGATCGACTCGAATGCTTCGCCCGATTCCTGGTTCGTCAGCACCGCGACCCCGAAGCTCAGGTCCGGAATCATCATCACTTTCGACACATAACCGGGAAGCCCTCCGGTGTGTGAGAGCACCTTGCGTCCACGGTAGTCGCTGACGCCCAGCCCGAGTGCATAACCGCGGAAGTTCGGCCGCAGCGAGGCAAGTTCCGGAGGGGGATCGCTGATCGCAATGGGGGTGACGAGCGTTGTCAGCTGCCGATAGGTGTTCTCGCTGAAGAGCCGAGAGCCGTCTGGCAGCCGTCCTTTCGCCAGCAGCGTGTTCATCCACGTCGCCATGTCCTCGGCGCTGGAATTGATCCCGCCGGCCGGGTTGGTGTTGTCGCTGTCGAACGGCTTGATCGGGCGCACCGTCCCATCGACCGGCGCGTGCGGTGTCGCGACGTTGCCCGCTCTCGCAGCGTCGGAATGGCGTACGTTGCTGCCGGCCATGCCGACTCTCCTCAGGATCCGCGCGCTGACGAAATCCTCCCAGCTCTGCCCGCTGACGGCCTCGATGACTTCGCCTGCAACCAGGTAGAGCACGTTGTCGTAGGCATACGCGCTGCGGAAGCTCGTAGCGGGGCGGAGGTGGCGCAAGCGCCTGGCAATCTCCCGGCGATCGTAGTTGGACGCCGGCCACCATAGCAGATCACCAGCTCCAAGGCCGAGTCCGCTGCGATGCACCAGCAGGTCGCGAACCGTCAGCTCGCGCGTCACATAGGGATCCCACATCTGGAACCACGGCAGATACCGGATGACCGGCGCGTCCCATTCGATCTTCCCGTCTTCCACGAGCAGACCGAGGGCGGCCGCGGTCACGACCTTCGTGTTGGACGCGATTCCAAACAGCGTGCGCGGTTCGACCGGTGCCGGCTCTCCTTTTCTGCGAACACCGTATCCCTTCGCAACCACGACCTGGCCGTCTTTGACGATGCTCAGAGCCAGCCCCGGGACGTCGAAGACGGTCAGCACCCTGCCGACGTACGCATCGAGGTCAGGCGGCGCGGCGGTAGACTGCGCGGAAGGGGCCGCGAGCCCGGCCAGCACCAGGAGCAGGAGCGCGGCAAGCACCGTGCGCGAATTGCGGAGTTTCAAGGACATTCAGGGAGAGTATATCCGGTCGTGCTCCGCGTGCACTCGCGCGGGCGCCTCACGAACGCTGAACCCCTGTGACCCTATCTCTCCCTGAACCACCTGTAATCGAACGGCTGGAGTTCTACGACATGGCGGCCGGCCTCGTCGGCCTGGCTGTCGTGTTTGGCGAGCAGGTCGACGAGCACCGGCGACTTCACGTCGGAGGGGCGAAGCCGGACCGCCCGGGGCTTCGGCGTGAAGTTGTGCAGGAACACCAGCGCGCGGCGTTCCCACGCGTAACGCATGGCGAGCACGCCGCTCGCGTCCACCTCCAGGATCCGCCAATCGCCCCAGCTGATTTCCGGACATTCGCGGCGCATGCGGATCTTGCGTTCGATCCAGTTGAGGAGCGAGTTCCGCTCCCGGCGCTGGGCTTCCACGTTGACCCGGTGATAGCCGTAGATGGGATCGGAGATCACCGGGCGGACTGTCTTTCGGGCGGTCGAGAATCCTCCGTTGACGTCGGATGACCACTGCATGGGTGTGCGCGCGCACTCGCGCTCCGGCAGCGAGAGGTCGTCGCCGATGCCGATTTCGTCGCCGTATTGCAGCATCGGCGTTCCGGGCAGCGTGAACAGCAGGCTGAAGGCCAGTTCCAGCTTGCGGCGGTCGTTGTCGAGCATCGGTGTGAGCCGCCGGCGGATGCCGCGATCGTACAGCTGCATCTCCCTGGCCGGACCGAACGCGGCGAAGACGCGCTGGCGCTGGACGTCGGTCAGGCGTCCGAGATCGAGCTCGTCGTGGCTGCGGAGGAAGTTCACCCATTGTGCTGCCGGCGGCCGCTCGTACGTGGCCTCCAGGGCCCTCACCAGCGGCCGGATATCTCCGGTCGCCAGGGCGTAGAACAGACGCTGGTTGACCGGGAAATTCAGCATCATCTGGAGGCGGTCGCCGCGCTCGCCGAAATACTCCATGTTCTCGTCGGGCGGCACGTTGGCTTCGGCCAGCAGGATGGCGTCGCGCCTGCGCCACTGGAGGAAGTCCCGCATCTCGTGGAGCATCTCGTAATCTTTGTGCGGCTTCACCCCGGCGCCCTTGGCTGCAATCAGGAACGGCACGGCGTCCATGCGAAAGCCGCTGACACCCTGCTGCAGCCAGTACCCCATGATGCGCATGATTTCCTGCCGCACCTTCGGATTGGCCGTGTTCAAGTCCGGCTGAAACTTGTAGAAGCGGTGGAAGTAGTACTCCCTCGCCACCGGATCCCGCGTCCAGGTGGCCTTCTGCACGCCTGGGAACACCATTCCCGTGTTCCAGCCCGCCGGCCGCGTCCTGGACCAGAGATACCAGTTTCGATACGGCGAGCCGCGGCTCGTGCGCGCAGACTGAAACCAGGGATGGCGGTCCGACGAATGGTTGACGACCAGATCGACTATCACGCGCAGCCCGAGCTGCTGTGCGTAGTTCATGAACTCGACGAACTCGCCCGGCGTGCCGTGCTTCGGGTGCACGCCGTAGTAGTCGGACACGTCGTAGCCATTGTCCTTGTTGGGCGACGGGTAGAACGGCTGCAGCCACAAGCACGTCACACCAAGCCCCGCGAGGTAGTCCAGCTTCGTCGTCAACCCCGGGAAGTCGCCGATGCCGTCGCCGTTCGCGTCGATGTACTTCTCGACGTCCAGGCAGTAGATGACCGCGTTCTTGTACCAGAGGTCGTTCATCACCGGAGCTTCGAGCGGCGTCATCGGAGTCTCCTCGGGGTGCTCGGCTTGCCGCGCCGGAGCATCAACGAAGGCCGTGGCTGGGGGAGCAACGAAACGGGAAGCACGTTAACGACTGATCCTGACCTCGAACACCTTCGGCCAGAGCTTACCGGTGACGAAGAGACGGTCCCCTGCGGCGTCGTACGCAATGCCGTTCATGACGTCCACGCCGGTCGCCTCGCGGGGCGGAAGAATGCCGGAGAGATCGATCCAGCCCGTGACCTGGCCGGTCGTCGGGGAAATGCGGGCGATGCGCTCCGTCTGCCACACATTGGCGAAGATCTCGCCCTTCACGACCTCGAGCTCGTTGAGATCGTCGACCGGCACGCCCCCGTCCTCGACGACGAGCCGCCCCGTTTCCTTGAACGTCGCGGGGTCCAGGGACCGGAGCGTGGGCGTGCCGTCGCTCATGATCAGCCGTTTTCCGTCGTGCGTCAGCCCCCAGCCTTCGCCGGTGAAGCCGAAGTTCTTGATCGGCTCGAACGACGCGAGGTCGTACACGAACCCGATCTCCGATTGCCAGGTCAGCTGTACGAGCGTTTTCCCCCAGACAGCGATCCCCTCGCCGAAGTATTTCGCGTCGATGCGCCGCTCTTGCAGCAGTTCGCCGGTCTCGAGCCTCACCTTCCGGATCGCCGACTGCCCCTTCAGCCCGGTGCCTTCATACAGAAAGCCATCCAGGTAGACGAGGCCCTGCGTAAAGGCCTGGCGATCGTGCGGATAGGACTTGACGACCTGGTAGCGGTAGACGGGAACGGCTGTCGTGGGTCGAGGAGGGACGGCTGTCCGGCGTTGAGGTGCGACGGTCGTGGCCGCGGCGGAGACGACCAGCGCGAGCACCAGGGTGGTCCAGTGCCCTCCCGATGAGTGTGACATTCGCAGAACTGTACCACGGGGTGCGAACTCCAGCCCCACTGTCCAACTTCGAGGCGCCGGGCGGTGGAAGTTGAGAGCTACCCTCCGATGCGATACAGCTTCGATTCGGTGCGGATATAGATGGCACCGCCCGCGATCGCCGGCGAGGCCAGCGACATCTCGCCGAGGTCGTTCGTCGCCAGCTCCTTGTATTCGTCGCCGGCCTGCAGCACGAACGTCACGCCTTCCTCGGTCAGCATCAGCACGCGATCCCCCGCGGCGACCGGTGATGCCGAGAACGTGTGGCCGCCGCCACCGACGCGCGCCTTGTACAGCTGCTCGCCCGTGGCTGCGTCGAGCACGGTGAGGATGCCCGTGTCGTGGATCAGGTAGGCGCGGCCGTCGTGCACGAGTGCCGAAGGTGTGTAGCCCGACGCCCGGGGATGCCGCCACATGATGAACTGGTTGCTCGTCTCTTCGCCTTTCAACGTGATGTCCCCGCTGCCACCGGGCTTGATGGCGAGGAACGGCCGGTTGGCATCCCCCTGCGATCCGGTGCCGACGTACAGCACTCCGTTCCAGGCGATCGGCGATGCGGTCGGCATCGACATCCCCGTCACGCGCCACAGCTCCGTTCCATCCAGATCGTAGGCGAGCACCATGCCGTGACCGGTCGTCACGATCTCGGTGCGCTGCGCGTTCTTCCAGACGAAGGGCGTGGTCCAGGAGGACTTCGGAAACCCGGTCGGCGGCCGCGGCGTCCGCCAGAGTTCCTGGCCCGTCCTGGCATCGAGCGCGGTGAGGTAGGACTCGGCCTCGCTGTCGTGCAGCAGATAGACCCGTCCGCCGTGCACCGTCGGCGATGAGGCGGTGCCGAAGTCGAGGTACACCGGTTGCGGCGTCCAGTGCCTCTTCCAGAGCAGCTTGCCGTCCAGCGAGTAGCAGAACAGGCCGACGTTCTGCCCGAACGACGCATAGAGACGCTCGCCGTCGGTGAACGGTGTTTCCGATGCATAGGTGTTCTTGCGGTGGCGGCCCCCCGACGGCTTCGCGCGGTGCGCCTCCTGTTCCCACTTCACCTTGCCGGTCCGCGCGTCGAACGCGTACACCATATATCTGATCTCGTCGGACTCCTCCGGCGCCTCGTTGTCGCGCGCGCGAACCCTCTTCATGATCTCTTCGTTCGACAACCCCTGCGCGCGCAGCTCCGCAATGTAGTCGTTCCCATAGAGGCCGGGTGTGGGTTTCTTGAACGGCCTTCCGCTGATCCCCGATGTCAGGAACACCGTGTCGCCCCAGACGATGGGAGACGACCATCCCTGTCCTGGCACATCAGCCTTCCACGTGACGTTCTCCGTGGCGGACCAGCGCTGCGGCACGCTTCCGCCGGGGGCGATGCCAGTCATGCCGTGCCCGCGAAATCCAGGCCACGTTTCGGTGGGTGCCGGCGGTGAGGCGGTCAGTCCGAGCGAAGCGGCGACGATCAATGCGGCGACAGGTCGAAGCATCCGCCGAGATTACTACAACGACGGGGGGCCAGGGTTCGGCGTGGGACGAGATGTGGGGTCCGAGAGTTTGAGAGCCGCCGTCCGCGGTCCGCCGTTCGCCGTCCGCAGACCACGGGGACGCTCCACGCGAAC
>DASTBU010000054.1:0-81817 GCA_035711845.1 Vicinamibacterales bacterium | reverse complement strand
CGTATTCGGGCGCCGAGGCGCCCGGATCGCAAGGCGCGAGGAGGGAGCATGCCGGGCGCATGTGACCGACGAGCAACGCAGCGAGGCGGGATGCATCGGCGGCCGAGACGTCATCGTAATTGTGAAACGCAGGACTTAGCCTCGACCGGCGCTCTGCACTCTGACCGACGGCGGATTCTTGGCGGCCCGACGTGTCATCCGCTGCGTAGCCGGCAGCCAGTGCCGTTCGGCAAACGCCGGCAGCGTGATGGGGCTGCCGCGACCTTGCCGGTCGGTAGAGCGCCTGGTTGACCGATACGGCCGATACGTGTGGCATCTCGGGCCGCGCGCTGGACAGGTGAGGCAGGTGCGGAGGGACATTCACTCTCGCTGCTCCGACACTCCCCGGTGCCGAGGCGACATCTCTTCAGTGAAATGCTGCTCTTTGATGCGGAATGATTCGTTGAACCCCTGTCCCGCGGACCTGACAAATGAGAACGACAGTTCTGTGGGCGTCACTGTGAACTCCCCAAATCCCCAGGTCTCGCTGTCCGCGTCTCGAAAGTTGTCGACGAAGTACTGATGTTCCGAGTCGGAACGCTCGACCAGCCGCAGCCCTTTCCCCCCTGTGCTGATGATCTGGATGACCGTGCCGGCACCTTTGACAAGATCGTTATCTCCATCAACGACGCAGGCGGCGTTGAACGTGTTCACTGGTAGCACAGGACACGTTGAAGGATTGGTCGTCAGCTGTTTGCTTCGCGCGTACCCGTGTTCATGACCCTGCAGGATCAGGTCGACTTTTTTGTCGAGGAGCATGGTCATAAAGGTCCGACCCCGATCGGTACTTACCTCGTTGCGCTTGACGAAAGTGGCGATGTAGTTCTTGTGCATGCTGACAACGACCCACTTCAGTCCACTCCTCCTTGCGTTGTCGATAGCATTCGCGACGAACGCAAAGCCCGGTGTGCCCGCAGAGTAATCCGTCACGACGGGCACGCCGTTCGCAATGCTCGGAGAGACGACGATGAATCGACCGAGTGGAGTCGCTGGCGGGTAGTCGAAATAGTGTTGCCACGGGTACGTGCCGGTGATCATCGCCTGGAACGGACTGCCGCAATACCGGACGTAGCGTGCGATGTCAGTATCGTGATTGCCAGGGACGATGAGGAGTCTCGTGGACGTCAGGTGGTCGTTCCAGTACCTGCACCATGCCTCTTCACCTGTCGAGCTCTGCGTGAGGTCGCCCAGCGCAATGAAGAAATCGGGGTTCCGCTGCTGCACCGCACCAACAGTGGCTTTGAAAGCGCGGCCCGTGCCGAAATCACCTGCTGCGCCGAACGTAAACTCTGGCGTGTCAGGCGGTATGCCAACGGCGCTGATCGTCAGAAGAAATGTCGCCCCCAGAGCGACGGCGCAGCTACGAGGTGTCCCCATCTTGCCCCCGCACGACGTGGCTACTTGCGAGCAAGCACCACGACTATGTCTGTGACTTCTCTGTTGGGGTAGTCCTCCGTCTCTGCTTCGAGGTAACCGGAGAACGTGGCGTTCGCGATTTTTGCCTCCAGTTCATCCTCTTCCTCCGGGTCGTCGTCTGGCACGTAGGTCCACCCGGAGCGCGGAAGCGTCTTCGCGTACCAGGCCATCACCCGCGCGGGCCTGTCGACGGTAGTCCATTTGATGCGATAGCCACGATTCTTCTCATCAGGCCTGTTACGCTCGGCCGAGCCAATGAGTGTGGCACCGGGGTATGCGGGGAATTCAGGGATGCCTTCGAGAAGAGCCCCCTTCAACTCGCGGAAACCCGGATCGGTCGCGATTTGGGGCTCCTGAGGTGCACCTGAAACAGGGCTAACCGCCTGGAGCCGTGCGCCTCCTCCAGAGCCCGCGAGCCCCGAGAACAGAACGAGAAGAAGCGAGAGGGGCACCCATCGGCGCAAAGGGCAGAAAGCGTACATAATCTCTTCCGTGGCCGAACAACCTGCCGGTCACATCTCGAGTGCAGCGTCCGTACCGGACATGAAAGGGCCCAAATGCCAGTGGCAATCGATCCCGCTGTCGCACATCCGTCGCTTGACCGCGGAAAAATGCCGGCTGATGCGGAATTATCCGCTCTTCATACAAGCAGCGTTGAACAGCCGGATCAGCGCAATCGCGCTCGCTTCACTGACGTCGGATCCTGCGAAACCGTGCGACAACGTTCGGCCTGCTAAACGACGTCGAGTCCCACCGGACTGACGAACCCGTCGGGCTTCACGGCCAGGACTGAACAGGGGAGCTTCCTCAGCACGCGTTCCGCGGTGTTGCCGAGCAGCAAGCCGGCGAAGCCGCCACGGGCGACCGTCCCCATGACCACCAGGTCGATGCCCTGAGCCACAACGAACTCCGGGATGACGACTTCAGGTTGGCCCCGGCGGTGCACCGTCTGCACGCCTGAGAGCCGGTCGCCGAAGGAGTGCGCCAGGTGCCGGAGGTCCCCAGCCGTCCGTTGCCGCACGTCTTCCACATACGCGGCAAACGCATCGTCCGAGGAGTGCCCACGGACCATGCGTTCGGCGAACGGCGCCCAGGCCTGCAGCAGCGTGGGCACACCTTCCAGGAGTTCGGCCATGCGCAGCGTCAGCTCGACGATGTTGATGTTCAGTTCGCGCTCGGATGTTTCCTCGGTGCTGGCATTGACCGCCGCGGCGATCTGCGGATGCGGGGGAACGCCGCCATGGCGCACCAGGAACACCGGGCACGGACACTTCCGCAGCAGTTCCATATCCACCGCCCCGAATGACTGTGGGCCGGCTGGCGCCGCGTCACGTGCATGTGACCGCAGCAGGAGATCGTGGTTGGAGCGCAGGACTTCCTGGATGAGTACCGTCGCAGGGCGGCCGACAAGGAGTTTGGGCTCGGTATGTACGTCTGTCACGGCACGCGCAATGCGCTCCAGCTGCTGGCGACGACGGCGGACCATCTCCTCCTCGACGTCGGCGGCCAGATAGCGGCGTGCGTACGCCGGAACGGTCATGACATCCGTGATGGTGAGTCTGGCCCCCGAGCCCCGTGCCAGACCGATGGCGCACTCGAGAGCGGGGTGCGCAGCGCCACGGTCGCGTCGATGTCAACGACAATGCTCTTGAACGGTTCCATGCCCCACTCACCCCTCGTCGGGCTGGTGTCTCATGAAATGAGCCACCCCTACGACTTTCTCGACAGCAATGACGAACGCGATCCCCCGCCCGGTGTCATTCAGCTCCGCGGCCCGCACGATCTCGTTCAGGACGGTGTCGACCTTGTCGGCATAGACCACCGTCAGTACGATCTCTTTCTCCGGCTCGATCGACATGCCGAAGATCTTTTCCTGTTCGTGGATGCCCGCTCCACGTCCAAAGAGCACGGTGCCACCTCGCGCGCCCGCCTTCACCGACGCGTCGAGTACCGTGCTTCCCCACCCTTTCCGGATGACACTCACGATCAGAGAGGCATCGGTCATGTCCTTGACTCCTTTCGGCGCTCCTTCCAGCCGACGACCAGCCCCAGCGTCATCACCGAAATCAGGGGCGCGAGCGCGATGAGCGCCACGAGGCCGAGACCCTGGACGAGCGGATCCTGATTGCCCACCGCCGATGATGCGCCGAGCGGCAGCGCCAACAGAAAGGTGTTCGCCAAGGGGCCGGTTGCCACACCACCGGCGTCGATCGCGATCGACACGAACCGCCGATCGCTCCACCGCATGATCGCAACCACGAGCCCGTAGCCGGGTACGAGCAGGTACAGCAGCGGGATTCCGTAGCCGATTCTCAGCATCCCGACGCCGACGGCGAGAGCGACGCCCAGGCAGACCACCCAGAGCACCAAGGATCGCCGAATGGAACCTGTTGAAGCCTCCTCGACCTGGTTGGCCAGGATGCGAACCGCGGGCTCACCCCAGGTCGTCACGAATCCCAGGAGCATCCCGAACGGTGCGAGCAGCCATTTCTCGGGAAGCGAGCCGACAGTCTCGCCAATCGCCCTGCCGAATGGCAGGAATCCGAGGCTCACCCCCCATAAGAACAGGAAGAGCCCGGTTGACGCCATGAGCGTCCCGGTCAGATCCGCGACACCTCCCGCGTGGGCAATTTGAGAAACAGCAGCTGAAACACCACGAACAGCGCGGCCAGCGGGATGACGGCCAGGGCGACGCTTCGCGCCAGGCTGCCGAGTTCCGCGAGTGTCAGCGTGTTGCTCATAGCAGGAGGCTCAACAGGAGAACGGTGATGATGGGTCCCACCGACGCGAGCCCCAGAAGCCCGAATCCATCCGAGACCGCCGACCGTTCGGACAGAACGGAGGTGAGACCCAATGCCAGCGCGAGCACGACGGGCGCTGTGAGGACACCGGTCGTGACGCTGCCGGCGTCATACGCCAGCGGGACGAAGTTCCCGGGCGCCAGAAGGGACAGTACGATCATCAAGGCGTAGACACCCCCCAGAAGCGCAGTCATGGAGAATCCCTTGACCACGCGCAGGAGTCCAATCGCCACGAAGAGTCCCACGCCAGCGGCGATGACGTAGATCAGGGTTTGACCCCTGAGAGCGCCGTCCGACGCGGCTTCCACCTGACTGGAGAGCACGAGGACATCAGGTTCTGCGACAGTCGTCGCGAATCCGAGCGCGAACGCCACCCCGAGAATCAACCACACCGATCCCTTCTTCGGCAGCTCCGCACCGATGAACCTCCCCATGGGCAGAATCCCGACGTCAATCCCTGCGAAGAGCAGCAGCATTCCGAGCATCGCCAGCAAAGATCCGAGGAGAAACTGGATGAACAGCGCCGCGGACGCTTGGACGAGGAGCAGCTGGAGTGCGCACACCACACCAACGAGCGGCGCGACGGCCGTGGCAACCTCCGGAAATCTGGTTCGCAGAAATGCGAGCATGGCCACTTGTACCGAGGATCAGCGTGAGGGCATCATGATCGGTTCTCGAGAATAACGACGTCGCGCGGGGAGCGCCGTCGCCCGAGCCGGCCAGTCCGTAGTCGACTCGACTCCGGCTCGAGAGCTTTGACATCTGGCTCCTTCATGTCGCGTCTCCGGCCAACTCGCTGTGCGCCCGCGCACGCTCCCTGTCGATTTGCTCTGGTGTGGCGCCCAGGTTGTCGAGAATGTCTTCGATGAAGGCGAGCGCGACCTCGCCTTCCCCTGAGTAGACGCTGTTGGCGCCCGCCTCCTTCAACGTGGGCACGTCGCGCAGGTACGATGCCCGTGCCAGGACTCGGACGCGCGGATTCAAGCGACGAGCCGTGCGAATGACTTCCGCGCTGTTTGACATGCCGGCGGAGCCGAGGATCAGGCTCCCAGCCTTCGAGACTCCAGCTGCCTCGAGCGTCTCGGGACGGGTGGCATCGCCATAGATCGCGTCAATGCCGTCCTGTCGCAGAGCCCGGACCGCCTCCATGTTCAGTTCGATCATTGTTGGCGTGATGCCGTTGTCGCGCAGCAGCCGCATGACGGTCCGTCCCGTCGGGCCGAATCCGATCACGACCGCGCGATGGCTCGGATCGGCGACGCGTTCCGAGCGCGGTGCCTCGAGATCGGCCGGAACCGAGGCGGGCCGATTCACACGCTCCCACAGGTGCGGCCGTGCGGCCACCCACCGCTCGATCGGCCGAATGGTCCGGTACGCCACCGGATTCAAGACGATGGAGGCGATCGAGGTCGCGACGAGCACGTTGGTGGCTTCTGTCGTCAGCACGCCCAGGTCTCGTCCCATGGATGCGAGGATGAACGAAAACTCGCCGATCTGGGCCAGGGCAATGCCAGCCGTCAACGCCGTCCGGAACGGGTACTTCATCATCCACACGAACAGCAGCGCCACCAGCGGCTTCGCGACGAGCACGATCAGCAGCGAGCCGACGACAAGGCCCGGCGAAGCCATCAACGAGCCGGGATCCAGCAACATGCCGACAGAGACGAAGAAGAGAACGGCAAACGCATCCCGCATGGGCAGCGCTTCGGATGCGGCACGCAGGCTGTAATCGGAACGCGCGACCACCATCCCCGCCAGAAATGCCCCGAGCGCCATCGAGACACTGAAGATCAGCGACGAGCCGACGGCAATCCCCAAGGCGATCACCAGGACGGTCAACGTGAAGAGCTCACGCGATCGCGTGTCGGCCACGTAATCGAGGACCCGCGGAATGACGCGGGTCCCGACCAGGGCCGTGAACGCGACGAGCGCGGTCACCTTGACGGCCGTGAGCCCGAGCGCGGCCCAGATTGGCGCGTCCGTCGTGGCCGGTGCGAAGAGGGCTGGAAGCAGCACCAGCGCGACCACGGTGAACAGGTCCTCGACAACCAGCCACCCCACGGCAATGTGGCCCGCCTGCGTGTGCAGGTCGTTGTTGTCGGAAAGGACCCGTACGAGCACCACCGTGCTGGCTACTGCCAGCGCCATCCCGAAGACCAGCCCGGCGGACCAGTCCCATCCAAACGCGCGCACCACCAGCACGCCCAGGACAGTGGCGACAGTACTCTGGGCCACCGCTCCTGGAACGGCCACATGACGAACGGCGAGCAGTTCTCCGATGTGAAACTGGAGGCCGACGCCGAACATCAGCAGAATGACGCCGACCTCGGCTAGTTGCTCGGCCAGGGCCGTATCGGCTACGAAGCCTGGGGTGTGCGGACCGACGAGCGTTCCGGCCAGCAGATACCCCACGATGGGCGATAGACCGAGGCGCTGCGTCAGGTAGCCGAGGATCAGTGCGCCGCCGAGGCCGCCGGTGAGCGTCAGGATGAGGTCGTACGAGTGCATGGTCAGCGTACCGTGCTGAGCGGCTTCACTCCCGGCGGTGGATGCACGACTTGCTTCATTCCTGTCTCCCACACGAACCGATGCCCTCACGGACGTACGACGGCCAGCTTCGGCTGCACCGAGGCGTCGTCCCGCTCTTCGTGATTCGGAATCAGCCCAGCGGTGGGGCGCGTGCGGCGAGCGGTGATCCGCCTGGGTGCTCGAGGCACGCCTGCGCGCCCGCGGCGATATCGGCCGTCGAAACTGCGATGAGGGGCAAGCCCGGAACCTGCGCCGCGTCCGCCCACGTGAAGCCACCCAGAGCGGTATCCTTCAGCCGAATGACCACTACCGGGGGCGTTTTAGGCGCACGGAAGACAAAGTCCGCGCGCCCGTCTAGACCAGCCGATCCTCGCCCTCCATGGACGCGGTCCCATGCGGAGCAGTGCGCGACCGCAAGGACGAGAACGAGGACGATGTGGCTCGCGGCGCTGGGCACTTGCCGCAGTATAGTCTCTATCGGTGAAACGATTCCGGAAGGATCGAGCGGCCGACGTTCAGCAAACCGGGTCCCGTTAGTCCGTCAGGAACGGGACCGATGTGTTCGGCCTGCGAGGGACAGGCCTGATCATTGTCTGGTATTGGGACTGAACGGGGACGACCATCCGCGCGACGGTAGCGTTCAGTCGAGCCTCAGCGCAGCGACCGCCACCTTCAGAGGTGGCGGTCATCACCGGAGTCGCGGCTGGAAACACCACCTCCCCTTAGTCTCTGGCGCTGGCGAACAGGCTCTTCTTGCTGCACTTGCAGCCAGTGCCGCCGTCCCGGCCGCTGGATTTGGCGCCGCTTCTGGAGCTGGCGTTGAGGCGTGCCGTCGAACACGCACAGCCACAATCGCAACCGCCGGTAGCGCCGACAACGAGGGTCATTGGTTCTCTCCGTTTGACTTCCTTCATGGCAGTGACTCCTACAAAAGTGCAGTCATTCGATTGAATTGTGGCCCTCAGGACAGGTCATACCTGTCCCACTCGTCCGCTTTTTCCGGATGGTCTTCGACAATTGATCCATACAACGCCAGATCCGCTTCCAGTTCTTTGCGAACGTCCTCGCAGGCAGCACGCTTTCGAGCCAGGTTGAATCGTCCACCCTCATAGGCATCGGCAAAACACAGCGGGCAGAGACCCACGGCCCAGCAGCGCAGGCAATCGACACACGAGGCTTCGGAATACTGCTCCACGATCGCCCTGATCTGCTCGAGATCAAGTCCTCGGCGTACGGAGCCGATCGCAGGCACACCGTATGCTCGCTCGCAGATTCGGTACGCTCCATCAGCCGTCACGAATACCTTCCGGTTCCCCGGAATACAGCAGCCGTTCGGAAAGAACGTTTTGCGGGGACTTGCGAAAATCCCTCTCTGATGGAGCTTGGCCATTCGAAAGTCGAAGAGAGAGCTACCCAAGGGCGTTCGCTGAGAAGTGCCGTGCCGCACTGTCGAGAGCCATTCGCTTTTCAATGTTTGGCGTTCCCCGATGGGTGCCGCCACCGGAGGTAAAGCGGGCGGCGCATCGACAATGGACGCGTGGACGCGGAGGGTCCGTGGAACCCACGGCTCGGCGTCCCAGAAATCCTCCAGATACGGCAGCCAGGAGGTCGACGGAACGACCATGTTGAGGGAAATCCTCTCGTCGGCCACCGAGTCGAACACGTCCAGCAATACTTTCAACCCTCGCATCGTCGCCTTGTAGCTCCCACGGCCGTCGGCGAACACACGGTAGCGGTCGTGCATGTGACGAGGACCGTCCACGCTCAGGAGAACGTTGAACCCCGCCTCCCGAAGGAATCTTGCCTTGTTCGTGTCAAGGCACGTACCGTTGGTGGTGACATTCAATGCCACGCGTTTGTCGCCCTGATGTTCGCGAACCTCGCGGACTGCAGCTGTCAGCAAATCGAATGCAAGCAGGGGCTCGCCGCCGTAAAATCCCAGAGCGATCTCATCCAGGGCGTCACCGTGCGCCAGTGCACTTGCCACCGTCATACGCATCACGTCCAGGCTCATGTGAAGCGGACTGTGAGTCCGGCGGTCCTCAAAGCCACCCCCGAACACACAGTATCGACATCGAAGATTGCATTGCTGAGTCAGCTCGAAAATCGTGAGATATCGTTCGTGCTGAATCTTGGCGACGACGCCCTCCCAGTCTCTTCCGAATGCGAGGGTTTGCGGTGGCTCGCAACTGAAGAGTCCTTGCGTTGTCAGCCGAAGAAGAGATGCCACTTCTTCGGGATACTCCGACATCATGCTCGTCAGCGAAGAGCCCCGCCGCCATCGGCTCAGAACGTCGTACTCGCTGGAGGTTACCGAAAAGAGTCTGCTGGTGTGGATGTCGAGGACGAAGCGATTCCCGGGCTCACCGAAGAGATGCACCAGCGGAACGCGTCCGTCCCGAATTTCCGTGGATCGTTCTTCCGCCATGGCGATCCCCCGAGTGCCGAGCAGCGCCGCAAGACACGTGCCGCAAAGGCCAGGCTGTGGATGTACGTTGCCGCGAAAGTCAATCCATTCTCAGCAAGTTTCATGTGCGATCTGCACCGGTTCGACCCGTATGATCTGCACTTTCGTCCTGAACGACATGTGGCCACCGCCGGAGAACCGGCGCCCTGCCGACAACCCGGAAGCCGTTTCAGGAACGATCTTCAGCCGCCTGGCGCCCGCAGCCAGCCGATGTAGGCCTCGAGCGCGCGCAGCTCCTCCTCCGTGACCTGGCCCCGGAAGGCGGGCATTCCAATCGCCTGGCGATCGAGGAAGAAGCGGGCCAACGGGTTCGCCTGGAGCCGCTGCGGGCGCCCACCGAGGATCCACTCCCTCAGCTCGCGCTCGTCGGCGACGAGCTCCCGGAAGTCGCTGCCGTCCCACGGCGGGATGTAGCCCTTGAGGCTGCCGGGATTGCTGCCCGCGCCGCGCCCACCAGGGCCGTGGCAGCGAAAGCAGCCGAGCCGTTCGGCGACTGCGTGTCCCTTCAGGGCCGCCGGATCCTCCGGAACGTCGGCGGCAGCCAACGCGCGAAGGTAGGCCACGAGGTCGTCTGTCTGGGCATCGGAGAGGCGCCCCCGCCAGGCCGGCATCCGTATCGCCGCCGCCTCGAGTGCCCGTCGACTCTCAGGATCCTGCCGCACACGCGATGGCATGCCGTCGAGGATCCACTCCCGGAGCGTTGCCGGTTCGAGATCGTCGAGCTCCGCGAAGGGACGGGGGAGCAGCTGGGAATCACCGGGTCCCTCGTGGCAGTTCAGACATCCCTCGGACAGGGCCAGATCGGCTCCCCGTTGTACAGGGCCGACGTTGGCCGAGCGCCACCAGCGCACGGCTGCGACACCGGACAGTGCGACGACGCACAGGCCCGTGGCGAGGAAACGCTTCGACAACTTCAAAGGGACCTTGGAGCGCCCCGGGACGGACCGACGCGAGAAAGGAGAACGACGGCGAGGAGAGGCAGCCACGTCGTGGCCATCATTTCTCGCTGGCGACGACGACCAGGCTGCCCTTCATCCCGGAATGGCCGGTGCCGCAGTACTCGGCGCACGTGAAGGCAAACGTACCTGCCTGGTCGGCGACGAACTCCACGGCGACAGTCTCGCCGCCCTTGGGGATCAGCGTCTTCACGCGGAACGCCTTGATCGCGAAGGCGTGCGACCGGTCGGCTGAGTGGAGGCGGAGCCGGACGGTATCCCCCTGCGCAACCGAAATGGTCGCGGGTTCGAACTGGAACTTGGATGCGGTGACGTCGATCGTCTTGACGTCCCCGCCGCTCTTGACGTGTCGTGTCCACGCCCCTGCCGCCGACGTGCTGAGGGCCAGCAGAAGCATGATCAGGTTTCGCTTCACTTACGCCCCCGTGAGCTGACCGCGTATGGCACCACCCGGATTGAGCGCCGTGTGAACGTTGAAGTAGTGTCCCGTGGGGTTGCCGAGGATCGCAGCGGCCCTGTCTGCCGGCACATTGATTCCGTTTTTGGCAACCGAGCCATTTCCGTTGGTGAGCGCCAGATCCCCCGATGCGAGCGTGGTATTGACGTAGACCCCGGCATTGCTGCCCGCCGCCCCATTGTGGATATGAGCGTCGGTCACGCTGGTCCCGGCCGCAAATCCACTGACGTTGATCTGAAAATTCGCTGTCGCGGACGTGATGGTGCCGGACGCGTCCCGTGTGACCGTCAGGACGATCGTGGCCGTGCCACTGCCGCTCGCGTCGGCATTGGTGATGGCGGGCACCTCGTTGGCAGGCGAGAGTGATGCCGTGAAGGTAGTGGAGGTTGTGGTCCCCTGTGACGGTTCGGTGGGGGACGAGCTGCCGCAGCCGGCCGCGAGGACACCCAGGCCGAGGACGAGGAGTGAAAGTCGATTCATGCTGTTTGCCTTCCTGATTTCGATCAGAAGAACTTCCGGGTGAGGTTGAAGCCGAGATAGAGAGTGTCCGGGATCCCGCCACGCGCGATCTGTCCGAACGTCGTCCCCTGGCCGTTGTTGACATTGATTTGAAACAGATGACCGCCGGCTCGCTTTTCGATGGCGAACCCGTAGGCGGCCTTGTTGGGACGGTACCCGCTGGCGCGGGGGACCACTTCTCCGACGAGGTACACCGTGGAGCTCACGCGCACGCGGCCGCCGATGCCCACGAAGAAGGTGTCGCGATCGAGGTCCAGGCTCGCGGCCGTGTTGTGAACCCAGACCGGCGTGGCATAGACCGCGAGCCGGTCGGCGACCATACGCGAAACGGCCGCGCCCAACGCGGGCGAATAGTGTTCCTGGAAGTTGTCTGTACCTTCCACGGAGATGAGTGCCGAGAGCGACACGGGAACCGAGTCTTTCTGCCGCACGGCGTCGTACTTCCCGTAGAACTGGAAGGTCTTGTCGATTGCCGTGCGATAGACAACGCCTTGCAGGTGTCGCGCGATGCCGAACCGGTACTCGAATCCGACCGCTGCGCCTAAATCGAGCCCGAACAGATTGCTGGCATTTTCGCTGAAGCTGCCACTCCGAAGGTTGCCGTTGAACCGGTGTGTGAGCTGGAAGCTCGATCCGTGGCGCGGGAGCCTCAGCGTGGACGGCAGGTTGAGAACGCGGAAGTCCGGCTCGGCGAGCACCAGCTCCGTATCGTCGTCATCGCCGGCCGTCGCGTCCGACCGGCTCGAGGGTTGGCTTCGCGACGGGTCCGCGGGCGGCTTCACCTCCTGTGCGGCGGCAACCGACGTCACCACCGTGAAGAGTGCGGTGGCCGCGAAGACGAGCGAACGATGTGTGATTACGAACATGAGCTATGGCTTTCTCCAATCCGCGTTTACGCGACTGAGGTCACGGCGCGTCCGACATGGGCGCTCTCAGCGACTAGTGCACCACCGGTTGTGCCGACGCCCACTCTTCCTAATCTCCGGGTGTCCCGAATATTCCCGCGTGACGAAAACCTCGCAGGGTTCGTGCGGGCGCAGGGTGATTGAATGGCGAGGCGACCCGATGACACGACATCGGCGACCAGCGATGCGTTTTGTTCGTGAAGCGTCTACGGGAGGGCAGCCAGAAGCCTCGAGCTCACCGCGGTGAACCGTCCAACCGTGCGGGCGATTTGTCGGCGGCTCCCTGCGTTGCGCCCGTTATCTGACAGGCAGTAGCCGAGCCGACACCTTCCGTCCGATGTTCCAACCTCGGCTCGCGCATCGCCGCCACATCCTTCGCCGTGAACGCCCAGTCGGCCGCACGATTTCGTCGCAACTCGTCGGGCCCCCAGAACGGGCGCATCACGCCATGGTGCGAGTGCGTCGGGGTGCCAATCATCAGATGCCCCAGTTCGTGTGCCGCCACGCGGCCGAGCAGCACCGCGACATCTGTTTTTGCTCTGGCCGCCAGCTGCGCGACGCAACTGAAGTACACGGTCGCAAGCCCGTCGCTCGCGCCAGGAACGAGGAACGCCTCGCCGAGCGGGGCTGACGCTGCCTGGCAATCAGCTCCCTCCCGCACGATCAAGAGGAGCTCGGATGGGCCACGGGGCACATGACAAGCAGCCGACGGATTCGGCCCGGTGCACTCTTGCCAGCTCACGTCCACGAGCGCAGACTGCAGAACGGCCTCGGCTTCGGCGAGTGCCCGATGCTCGAGCGCGTGCGGAACGCCGGCGATCTGATAGACACGAACTGTGATGGTGGTCCGGGGACTATCCGCCGCCGTGAGGTTGGCGGGCGTCGTGCAAGCGCCGGCGGCAGCGAGGATGAGAGCGAAGCGACACATCGTTCGGTGGCGGGCGACTGAGAACGCGGAAACGGTGCTGCTCATACTCGTGGACACGATGTGGTCCAATTCCTCGACTCGTGCACCACCGGGCGCGCCGCCTGCTCGATGCTGATAGCGCACACCGGAGAGGTGATGGTGCGCCGGCCTCCCGAGTGGATCTCCAACAACAATCCGAGACCAATCCAGCCGACCCTGATGCAGCTTCCTCCGACGCTGGCTCCCTCGAGATAGGCGGGGGTCAGATCGGGAAAGAAGGCGCCCCCCTGGACGTAGACCTCCGGGCCCTGCGTGATGACCACGTGATACAAGGAGTTCATGGTTCGGACGCGCAGGGTCGTGAACGGCGGGAGATGGCTCAACTGCACTCCCTCGCTGTCGTCCACGACAGCACACACCCGATCGAGCGTGGCTGAGCGAATCAACCTGGTATCGGATATCAAATCGCTTCCCCCGACCGCGGCAGGGTTTTCAGGTTCTGTCGCCGGAAGTTGTCCTGCCCGCTGTTGTCGAGCGCTCTCGCAGCAGGGCGGCCGGTCATTCGCACTGTCCACACTTCCGCGTAATCGGTAAACGTCGCCGGATATTCCAGCTGCGGAGGAGAAACAGGAGCCGCAGAAGACCTGCGAAGCCGAAGGCTGTCGGCGGTTGCCAGCTCGACTGCATTCATACTGGCCCGGATGGCAGGGTGCGATCGACAACGTGTGTCAGGGAGCCGCCGCCCGTCCCGAGAATATTCGCGCGCGGCCGGAGATTAAGTGCAGGTATGAAGCGTCTGCGATCTCCGCAGCGCAACCGCGAGTCGCATCCGAAAGGTCACGGTACCGAAGATGATGAAAAGCCTCATGGAGTTCAGCAAACAGATTCAACAAGCGAGTAACTGGCAATCAACCTCCCACCCGGGCCGAACGATGCTGGCTGGCGGCATGTCGGCGGCGTTTCTAGCCGTGCTCCTGGGCGCAACCTACCCGACTCAGGCGGCACTCGTCGAAGGTGGCAGGGGACCTCAACTCCTCATCGGCCTGGACGACGATAATCAGGCGAACGCGACGATTCAGGCTGGCGCCGCCGCGAACCAGTCGCTCAACCGCACCGACATTCTCGAGGGCGGGCAGGGCAACGACGTGATGTTCGGGCTCAACGGGAACGACGTCATGGACGGTGGTCAAGGTGAAGACATCATCCTGGGCGGACCGGACGGTGGAGCGGCGCCCGGCGGCCCGCCCAACAGCGACATCATGTTTGGAGGGCCGGGGAACGACGTGAATCTCTGGGCTCCCGGCGATGGAAGCGAGGCGTTTGTCGGAGGGCCGGGGATCGACGCGATCATTTTTGGCTCCACCGATCGGGAAGCGCTTGCTGATCCATCAACAGGTGTCCGGCTGCCGACCCTTCTCTCCGGTATTCCGGGATTTCCTCAGGGGATACCCACGGCGAACGTGAGCGGTCTGGCAAACTTCTGCACGCTGGAGCCAAGCGCCTCGTCCGGTTACGAGTTCCTGGTGCGGTTTCGCGGCGCTGCCGGCAACATCATCGTTACGGTAAGGGTCAGTGAAGTTGAGCAGGTGTTCTGCACGAGCCAGGACGGCGGTTCAATTGCATTTGCCAATCTGACGGATCCGTCGCCGGCTTTCGTCGCCGTCTCGCAACAGCAGGTTGAGACGCTGAACCCGCTGGTCGGAGCGATGATCCGGTAGTAAGGCTCAGGACCGCCTCGGCCACCGTGAGCACGAAGCTTACGGCACCGGTGCGGTCCGCGCTGCTCCCAAACGTGTGCCAGTGGTAGATCCTGCCTGTCGTATCGCGCGAGTGCGGTCTGTGAGTACGTCCCCCGTTCAAACCGTGCGTGCGGATTTCCCGCACACGGCTTACTAAGGGGCATTTGAAACGCGGCATTACGCAGCCTCCGGGTAGTGAATCGTCCCGCGCAGGCGATGCAGCCCGAGGGCATGGAAGTAGTCTGGCGTCCACTGGGCGGCCTGACCGAGTCGCAGGTTGCGGCCGTGGCGCTGCAGGAGCACACGTCTCAACCACCACGCGACGTAGTCATCGACCTGGCCAAACTTGATGGCGGCGTTTCCCGTGCGAAAGTACGCTCCCCACCCGCGCAGCACCGGGTTGAGCTGCGCGATGGTGTCGCGCAGCGGCCGATGACCGACGCCGCGGTGGGTCGCTCCCTTCACGCGCTGGCGCATCCGGCGCATCGCGCGAGCCGACGGCCACCGCTGCAGGGAGTACACCGGAAAGTGTAGCCGCTCCCACAGACGGCCGCTCATCCGCTTGCGCAGATGACAGCCGAGGAAGTCAAACCCCGCGCGACCGCGCGAGAGGTCGACCCGCCTCGTCTTGTCCGGATGCGGCTCCAGCCCGAGCCGCGCGAGAATCTCGCGCACGCGCTGCTCGGCCCGCTCGCACGCCACTTTCGTGTCACACATGACCACGAGGTGAGTCGCCCGGGGGAGTTGCACCCCCAGGCGCTCGCAGAACCGTACGTGAACGTCTCCGCTCATACGGCTCCCAACATCCGGCCGCCTGGCCGTAGGCCCAAGAGACACCAATGGGCAAACAGCCTCGGCTTTCGACCGGCGACATCAACGAGCCAATGCGCGGCGCGTCGACGATGCCGTCGGAGCCCTTGTATTTCCGCATGGCCCAACGGACCAGAAGGTCGTTGAAATGACGGGAGACCGGGTACAACGCGGACTTGTACAAGCGCCCGTAGTACTGAATCCAGCCACGCAGGACCGGATTCCACACGCGCGCCAGATCATCGATGGCCTTGTCACTCCCGTCCTCTGGGGTGATTGGACCTCGCGGTCATGCCCTCGCGCGTGCTTGCGCGGCCGACATTGCCCCCGCAGGGACCCTTCGCTCCTCGCGCGTTCTACGGCGCGCGGCTCCTCACCGGCGTCTCCGAACCGGGGCGCACAGGACGTGGTCTTCACCGCGAAATGACCGGTTCGACGCTCGGGTTGTAAATCTGGCGAGGCGGCAAGCCTCACGTGATGGTGCGGCCCGCGGACTTGCTCCCTCCGAAGAGGCTCTGACACCCCGCTTGGCCCACACGGGTCTCCCCGCGCGGCTGGGGTCTGCTACTCGGCGCTCCGGTGCTTACCGAGGCGGGACCGCTGGGGCGGGAGATCCGCCCCGAGCAGGATGGGGGATTCTCACTATGACGGAGCCAGATTAGGCTTAGAATCTCAGGGAACAAGCGGACGCAGAACAACTAGCCGCCTTTCCGGTCTGGACTGCCTGACTATCACTCGCAGCGTGGCGATAGAGACTTGATCACAAGTAGCACTGGCCGATGGCGCATGGGAAAGTCAATCGCACGGGACTTTTGTTACGGCTTGAGGCAGACTTTCGTGTTTCGGAAGAGCCAACCGTTGGCCGAGCGTTGGCTCTCGGTGTGCAGGGCAACCTGGCAAGTCTCTTGCTCGCAGGATCGACGGATCTCCAAACGGCAACGCGGCCGCATTTCGTCCGAGCGTGCGGATGCTTCGGGTCGGCCAGAGTCCCGCGTATGACACGTCGAGCAAGAGAGATACCTGCTGCCTGGAGCGCTCGCGTCCGAACCCCACGATTGCAACCATGACGCCGAGGAGTGGGTAACCGGTGACACGAGCCAGACACTTGGCCGCGGCGTCATGAAACGGCACGGATCGAAGGGCTACGGGAAGACGGCGAAAATCGGCGCCGCATGGGGCGTGTTTCGCGAAGCCGTCAAGCTGGTGATCTTCCTGCCGGGCGCGATGCTGCTCGCTCGGATGCTGTCGCCGGAGGACTTCGGGATCAGCGCCGCGGCCGTGCTCGTTATCACGTTGGCGAACCGTCTCGGCACGCTGGGCCTGAACTCGGCGCTTGTACGGCTCAAGACGATCAGGTCCGATCATCTGTCCACTGTCTTCACCTATAACCTAGCCGTGGGCGCCGCCGCGTTTGCAGCGCTGCAGTTCGCGGCGCCATCGATCGCACGCTTCTATCGCCGGCCAGAAGTGGGCGATGCCATAGCCGTCGCGGCGGTGTCATTTCTATTTGTACCGTTCGGCTCGATCAACACGGCGATCTTCCAGCGCGAGATGCGTTTCAAGGAAACAGCCATCAGCGAGTGGGTGTTTGCGGTGATCTTCCCGCTGGTTGCGGTCGCTCTTGCATGGAGTGGATTTGGGTTCTGGAGCACCGTGTACGGTCAGCTCGCCGCGCGCCTCAGCCAAGTCGCCGTGCAAGTGTACCAAGGACGATGTTGGCCGCGGCTGCACTTCTCGCTACCGGCGTTTCGCGAGGTGGCGCCGTTCGGTGCTGGCGTGGCGGCGAACCGACTTCTCGTCTTTTCGACGGAAAATGTAGATAGCATTATCGTCGGCCGGTTATTCGGGATCGCCGCGCTTGGGTATTACGACAAAGCGTTCAACACGATGTCCAAGCTGTCGGAGAAGCTGGTCGTCGATCCCGGCGTGACGTTTCGAATCTTCTCCATCATACAGGACGACGCGCCACGATTTCATCGCGCCTACCGCAAGGTCATCCTGTCATCGGCACTCGTGGGGCTTCCATTCTTTTTCGCGCTGATCGTGATGGCCCCGGAACTGCTGCAAGTAATGTACGGGCCGCAGTGGGCGCCTTCGATCTTGCCGTTCCAGTTACTGTGCATCGTGGGTGCGCTGCGCGTGGCCAACGGCTATTCGAGCGCCGCGATTATGGCGGCGGGATATGCCTGGGCGCGCGTGGGCCGGAGCTTCCTTCGCATCGTGGTTCTGGTGGTCGCCATTTTTGCCCTCCAGAGCTGGGGCATCGTTGGGGCTGCGACCGCCGTCCTCGTCGCCTCGCTGTCGTCAACGGTGATGACGCAGACCTTGCTGAACCGGCTGGTGGGCTTGCGCTGGAGGCAATTGGCCGGCCCCGTTCTGCCGGGCCTTGTCTGCACCGCGATTCTCGTGCCTGCCCTGGTCGGGACCGAATTCGTCGTGACATCCTGGCTCAGCGCTCCATCTGCTCTCATCCTGCTGGCGGCGAAGGCCCTGACCGCGGTGGCGGTGTTCGTCGGTTTTGTGGTGAGCTTCCGGATCGCCGGCATGGCGGCGGTGGTCGAAGAGGTGCTCGCGGATTTGGCGCCGCCGCTACAAAGGTTCTACGTGCGAGTCCATCGAAAGCTGCGCGGCATGGAGCCTGTCGCCGACGCGCAGAGGGGCGTCGCTTGAAAGGCATTCGTAGTTACGTAGCAGATCTTGTGGGGGGCGGCGCCTTTCGCAGGCACGCTGCGGATCTCGCGTCAGCCGAGCGGCGAATTCGTACCATAGCCAAACACATCGGCGGCAACGTGGGCTTTGCCGCCATTCATATTGAGTCTGATCAGATCCTGTCGGTTAATGGCAGCCGCCCGTTGCCAATGGCCAGTACGGTGAAACTGCCAATTGCCGTGCAGGTGATGAAACGACTGGAGCGCGGCGAGCTGGCACTGGATGCGCTGGTGAGCATTGAGTCGCGTCATGTGTGCCCGGGGGGCGGAACTCTTGCCGGTTTACGGATCCCCGGCGTGGCCGTGTCGATCGAGAATCTCCTTGATCTCGCGCTCGTCCGGAGCGACAACACCGCGTCGGCCGCTCTGCTCGAACTTGCCGGCGGCGCCACTGCCGTCGTCGATCTCATGAACACCATCGGCATCGGCGGGATCAACATTCACCGATCCGTCCGACAGCTTCTGATCGACTATTACGGTCTTACAGAGGATGAGGCGAAAGAGGATGCCAAGGCGCGACAACTAGGACTGCTGCCAGCAGCCATTCCAGCACCGCGACGCGCCGCGGCCGCCGCGGCGTTTCTTCGTGATGCACGCGATCAGAGCCCGGCGATGTCGATGGCCAGCCTGGTTGCAGCAGTCTGGAATCGGCGTGTCCTCGAAGCGGCACAAACCGCTGTGTTGTTCGACACGATGGCTCGGTGCTGTACGGGAAGGAAACGGCTGAAGGGGCTACTTCCGGCCGGGACACGGGTTGCGCACAAGACAGGTACGCTCCCGCCGAGCATGGTCGCCGATGTCGGCATCATCTACCTGCCCCCTCCGTTCGGCCATTGCGCGGTTGCGGCAGTGATCGCCGAGTCCGGCCAGCCCATGAGAGTGCAAAGCAAAGGCATCGCACGCATGGCGCGCGTGGTCTACGATCTCTGGGTTTCGCAGCGCGTATAGATTCTTCGGTGTAGCGAGTCTAACAACAGATGAGTCCATGAAGCGCCAATCGGTGACGTCGTGCTTTTCCGAGCGCGGTCACCGCCCACCGGTGTCATGTTCAAGTTTCACTCGACCGTTGAGACTCTTCTGGGGCCCCTTGCGCACCGTCGGCTGCTCGGTGGTCGCCAGCTCACGCAACGCCTCGACCAGACGACCCAAGTGAACGCCATGCGATGCCTTCACCAGCACCGCATCACCGGCCTGCACGGTCATCTGAATCGTGGGTATTGCCTCCCCCACTGTGGCATACCAGGCGGCGGGGGCACCGGGCCGAGCCTGCTGAAAACCTTCGACATAGGCTCGCGCGTGCATCCCGATTCCATAGAGGGCGTCCACGTATGCCGCAGCGGCCCGGCCAATATCGTGGTGGAATCGCGGCGAGTCGGCCCCTAGTTCCAGCATATCTCCGAGAACAGCAATACGACGGCGGCTTCCGCTGACGGTTTGGAACGCCTTCAACGCCGACCGAACAGACGCCGGATTGGCGTTCCAACTGTCATCCATTATCATCTCCCCACGCCGGCCGGCTACTACATCACCGCGCCCCGATAATGGAGCAAAAGCTTCTACGGCCGTCCTGATTTTCTCGCTAGGTACACCAGCAATCCTGCCCACACACCACGCAGCCATCACGGCATAGAGATGATCCGTGTTCCGCAGCATCGGAAAATGCAGCGGAACGATGTCGCGGTCGTGCAGCACCGTCGAGAGACCCTTGTCACTGACCCGCGGACGCTCCATCCACACATCCGCATGGGTGTCGAAGCCGTAGAAGATTGACCGGCCGCGGTGGAGTCCCGCCAGTTGACGCACTCGTTCGTCGTCGTACCGTAGGACCGCATAGCCCGTCGACGGAAGCGCCGATACCAACTGTCCCTTTTCGCGGACCACACCCTCCAGCGACCGTAGAGCTTCGAGATGCGCCGGCACAAACGTCGTTATGACGCTGATGCTGGGTGTGAACATCTTGAGCGCCGCCGCGATGTGACCCGATTTGGTTGTGCCGATCTCCAAGACAAAGTAGTCAGGCCGCGGCGGCTTCATCGCTGCACGAGCGATCATTGGAAGGCGCCGCCGGAAATCTCGAATTGTGCACGTGAGTTTCGGCAAACCCAGCAAAGCCGCAGGTACGCCGGCGATATTCCCATTCTTACGTGTGCGCCTCACCACGTAAGTCGTCTCGAGAACGCTGGCAATCAGGTCTTTCGTGGTGCTCTTCCCGACACTTCCCGTTACTGCGATGACGCGGGGGGGCGTGCTCCGGTGTGCCCATGCGGCAATCCGGCGCAGTACTGCAACGACAATTTCCTCTTGACGCTGTGCATTCATCAACGTCCTCACGGACGCGATGAGCGTCCGTCCGATTTACGCCGGGTCGTGACTCGTGCCCAATCAGGCTGCACCGTAGTGCCTGTAAAACGCGCGCACGCGTGGATCAGCCAACAACGGCCCGTGAACTTGAAGCAGGTTGACATCGGAGTACCGGTTGCCTTCGAGGACCACGAAACCATCGCGGGTCACGATGACGTCCCAGCCGACGTAGGGAGTATCGGGGGGCAGTCGACCAGCAATGCCAAGTACCCCAGCACAAATCGATGGCCAGTGCGGAATTACGGTGCCCACAATTTGCACACCGGACTCTGGGTGGCAGGCGTGAATTCGCCTTGGATACCTCATAGGAAAGGTAACGCCAGGACCCAGCGTTCCGGTTGCGAGGTCGACCGCGGCGCTGATGCCCCCTTTGCTCCAATTGTCAACTGGAAACGACGCCGATGTGCCGAACCGATGCACGGCGGCGGCGATAAACGGCGTTCCGTTCTCGACATCAATCATCGTCAAAACGCGAATCGTGTTCGTGGAACGGGCGTGAACACGAGCCGCGTATGCATGCTGATGAATCACATCTGTCACGATGTGTTGACTCTGTTTGAGCATGGTGACGAAATCCGACAAATTCGTCGGCTGATCGTTCACGAGCAGCCCGGGGCCATCTACTCTGACGAAGCGAATTCTGCCGCCGCCGCCGCCGAATCGTGGCTTGATGACCAACGCATCGTGTCGCTGCACCAACTCCATGCACGACGTGGCGTCGAGTCGCCGGCCCGTGTCTGAGGACATGATCTGTCCTCGCCCGGCAAGCGCTCGGATCGGCGCCGTTGGATACCCGAGGCTCTCCAGCATGACCGCAAACGCGAACTTGTCATCGAGCAGATGTGGCGACCGATTGATCCAAAACGTCCGGGCAAATCGCGACATGTCGGACAGATACAGGCTCGGATCGTTGCGCTCGAAATCGTACAGCACGTACGATTCGCTCAAGAATCCGCTCAGAAGCATTTGCATCCGTCGCCGGAGCGGCACCGCCCGGCCGACTCTGCTCTTCAGCTCACGCCTTACCAGCGAGCGGATTTGGCGGATTCTGCCGATCGCCTGTTCGTAGTTCCGCTTCAGGATTCTCATGATCCCTGTCGGCCACCTGCGCAATCCAACTCAGATAGCACGCGGTCAACGGAGTCCGCCCGAGCGGTCTTCCAGCGGCGTGTTGCGTCAACCGCACTCCCCAACCAGAATTAGCCTCGATGAGGATCACCCCTTCGGTCGCAATGGCTACATCCCACCCGACGGATGGAACCTCCGGGTAAAGTTTGTGCGCTGCAAGCACCATCTGCTTCGCCTCGGACCAGAACGGGAGTCGCATTCCGACGATGCGAACTCCACTGATTGGATGATGTTCGATGCGTCGCATTGCAGCTGGCAGTTTTTTCGAGACCGCCGGCCCCAGAACACCATCGGCGTCAACACGACAGGCTAGCCCGCCCTGTGTGTAGTTGTCGACGAACGCATGCCCTACCGGCATGCGGAAAATCGATTCGACGATTTCAGGGGCGTGGTCGTACCGCCGGCACGTGATGATTCGGGCCGTGCACAAGGCACCGGACGATAACGGTTCAACCGCAGGGTGGTTGCGTATCCGCGGCTGTAAAATGAGGGGCGCTGTCCGCGAGCTCTCGCGAAGGGACCGGAAGAGATCGCCTTCAGACAGCGCGGCCTCGCTATCCGCTTGCCACGATTCGCTGCCTGTGTAAATCCAGAGCATCGCGCCCCGGCCCGCATGTCCAAGCGCTTGCTTGCTGAACAAGTCCTGTCTCGGCAAAACCGTTCGGTCACCTGATTGCGATACCAGGTGCCCGTTCGCAAACTCCGCCAGAGTCGGAACGACCGCGATGCCGTGCCGCCCACAATGCTCGGGCAACAGACGTTTGTCTTCTATATCGTTCATCGACGCCGGCAGATGCGACAACAAGCGGTGCCGAAAGTGCCTATGAACGCGGCTGGGGAAGTAATACGGCGCCTGAATCCGGTTCTCTACCAAATACAGCGCATACCGATAGTAATCATCCGGAACAAGGTCGTAGGTTACAGCAACACGGAGCGCCTCGATGAATTGGATGAGCGGCAGGCGCCCCCCGAGAGCAGCGGCATCTCGTGCATATTTCCGAGTAGTGTTCCGCGTTTCACGAGCGAGCCGCACAACACGCTTCAGCCGCGCGGTCGGTGACAGCGTCGGTGCGCCGTGTGCCAGCCAGTAGAGGCTCCTCATTTTGTGCACGTCAGGAGTATCACGCGTTCCCGCGTTGCCTTCGCACTTTCACGACATCGCTGTCCGGAGGTTCGGAGGAATGTATCGACCGTTTTGTGGCCCGGTTTTTGAAGCGTCGGAAGACCGAGTCCGTTACCAAGCCCCCTGTAACGACACCGCTTGCGTCACTGAAGCCGTCCGGCAACTGATGCCAGATCACTGCCATAGTAGAATCGTTCCCGAGCCCACCGTATGGTGCCTGTCCGTTTCTGTCATCCCATGATCGTCTCCAGTCCTTTATTAACAGCAGCTTACAGGGCTCGGATCTACTACGCTGTTACCTCCATTCAATCCCGACCATTCCTATTCTCTTCGTCTCCACTGTATGGTTTTTGGACTGTAGCGCCCCGTTATACATCGGGGCCGTAATGAGACCGGTGACGACGGTTCGTCAGAGGTTCGTTCACCGGCACCGCCCGGATTTCGCTCACAGCCATCTCACGAGGCACAGCGCGGATTGTCGGCGGCACAGCTTGGACCAGTTGCGACGGTTCAACGGAAGTCTCGCGACGAGTGCTTGAACGAACTCTGTTTTCAGCTTGGCTGAGGCCGAGGCCGTGATCGAGGCGTCGCGTGTGGACTACAGCACGGTGCGGCCCCAGGCCTCGCTCCGACAGCAGACGGCGGCGGCCTGCGTCGCGCGCGCTCAGAAGTTCGGACGGACTCCCACCATCCCGTGTAGCGGAGTCGGAGGCAGGTCTATGCAGGGGAGCATTAGGGCCGTCTCGCGGGGCACCCGACGGCCCGTTCTCAGGCCCTCCCTCTCAACACAGAGGAACCGACAGTCCACTCGACGGACCCCTGCCCGCGGCACTATCCACCCACCGTCACAGAATCTCGGTGACCCGAAGTGGCCGGGCGGTCCTTCGAAGGGGACTCATCGAGGAATCGCTCAGCAAGCTCCGGCGACGGCACGAGGCAGTGGTCAGTGCGGCCGACCCAGTCATAACGGTTCCGTGCGATCCAGTCGTATACGGCATCTCGCACCTGGCGAGGCACCCAGGTGAACGCGTATAGGAGCCGCCACGGCCCGGACAGGTGTCGCGCAATCCGCAGGACTGCGCTCGAACGCACGTAGCATCTTCCATCTTCGAGCAGTACAAGACTCCTGACACCTGAAACCGGCGCATGGTAGCCCCGCAGTAATGTCTGTCCGAAATCCGATTGGAGCGATGCGAACGAGAACCGCCTGCGAGGATCGTGATCGATGACGAAGAGGACCCACCGATTGCACAGATTGCAGACACCGTCGAACAGGATCACGCTTGTGCCAGTCGCGTTGCGGTTCACAGGCTGCGCGGGGCTGCCCTCTGAGGTCACCTGCGGCGGGTGCAAGACGTACCCAATGCCGCCGACGAACAACGCGACCAAGAGCATGTTCTCCCAGAAGAAGATGTTCATTGTCAGTAGCGTAAAGAAATGGAATGGGAGGATCACGAAGAGCCACAACCTTCTAAATGGCGCGCTTATCAAAGCGATTGGCGACAAGACTTCGAAGATCGTCGTCACGAAGTAGCCGACCTTCAGCGGCACAGAAAGCCACGGATAGCTCAACGCAAGCAGACCAAAATCGAAACCTCCCTCGCTGTATTGTAGCGAGCGCGATGCCATCCAGATGATGATGGCGTCACCCTGGAAGATTGCGAAGCCGCCGTTTATCACCCGATGTGTTCCGGTGAAGCTGTAGGCCGCACAGAGCACGGCCGCGACGGCAAGAAAAGCGCCCCGATAAACACCAGCACCCGCCGGTTTTTTCGCGCGGCCCATGACCGACAGTGCGTCCGCGGCTGGGACGAATGCGAGTATCAGAGCCGCATACAGGATGCCGAGTTGCGCATGGTTAATGAAACCATTGAAGCCTTTGCTTAAACCGTCAGCGAACAGTAGTAACGTACAGGTCAGGAGGGCTATCGGACGAAACGGCCTCACGCCCAGTACCAACAGTGAGCAGCCGACCACGAGCAGCCCTTGCAGCGCGGTCAAGACTGCCGGATTGACGGCCACTTGGAAGATGCGGTCTGGCAAGAACCTGAACAAACCAGGGGACTCAAAGAGCTCGAACGGCAAGTCGCTCAACGTCAACAGCCGTCCGGGCGCCAATTTGAAGAGCCAGATCCCGAAGACGAGGATGCGCGCGACGCCGAGGGCGTCCGCTGCACGCAATCGTGGCGTCGTGAGCACGTTGTTTCCAGTCCGGCCTACTCCGGCACTTCGATCGAAATTATCGGCTCGCAGAGGATTGAACCAGGACCCGTGTAGTTATGAATAGGTAGTGCGCAGCTCACGCCTTCGATGCTCCGGATAGGGTCCTCCGGGTGACGACGGTTGTAGACCTGCGCGAGTGACCTCAACCACAAGTTGAGCTCCGCAATCGCTTTCGTTTTTGCTGCGGATGCGCCCGATGATCGCCGTACGACGTCGAGTCGAGCGGAGAAGTGGTACTGGAACGTACGTTTAGACCCCGAGACCTCGGCAAACGGGAACAGGATCGTCGATCCTGAGCGGCGAAGGGCGTTGAATTGAGCAAAGTCGGTCGGTGGATTCAGATTCGCGTACATCGACCACGTGGCAAACGGGTATGAGCCCGGTGTCCACTTGTACAATTTGGCCACCAACCGCCAACAAGAGAAGCGTCCCGACGACCAGGCCCTGCGTTGTTCCCATCTGCACTACCGCCGACCGCAGCGGTGCGTGGCTGGCACAGGCCAGCAGCAGAAGTAAGTACACGAAGGCCTCGGTGGATACGAGCAGGCGGGGCTCGAGTGGGGACAAATACAGCACCACGCCGATGAACACCGCGAGGATTAGCGTCAAGACTCGCGGTGTCACGACCTGACTAAGATGCGGTGTTTCCTGCGTTAGCATTACTGACCCGGCGCCAGCGACCGCGCCGATGCAAGACCAACGCCAGGCAATGTGGCGAGCACACGCCAAAAGACGACACCGAAGTCTGCCTTCCGAGTGCACAAAGTCTCATACGGAGCACCGTTCTGTTAAAGAGCGTCCCGTATCAACAAGTGACGGCATGCGAACGAGAGAGACGATAGAACTGTCTTGGGAGTCAACCGCCGGCCTGTTGAGCAGTGTGCGGCCAGGTTGTTGGTCCGCACCATCGCGTTGAGGATCGTCAGGACTTGCGGAGGCACGTGGTGAGCGCGACTTTGCGGTGTTTGCCGTCCGCCAGCAGGCGACAGCGAGCAGGACGAGGTCGAGACCTCGCGAGGTTCTGTTCCGCCTTCCACGCCGTCAAGGCCGAGCTTGATCCCGCTTCTCCATAGGTCTATAGTCCGGCTTCGCTGAGTCCCCCTCTCGGCCACTCACCCCGTCACGGTCCGGGCTCGGCGGGTCGGACCGATGCCCCGGCATCACGTCCCACCTGATCGTTGACAGCAGACGGGAGGTTCTCATGGCCATGCTCCGGACAGTGTCGTTCTCGATCGCGCTGTGCCTGACGGTTTCGGCTCCGATCGGTGCTCAAACCGCAATGGCGACCGTACGCGGCAAGATCGTCGACGAGCAGGGGGCCGTGCTGCCCGGCGTTCTCGTCACAGTGCGAGCTCTCGAGACGAACCTCACGCGCACGGTCACCACGACCGACGTCGGCGAGTATTACCTGCCGAATCTCCCCGCGGGAGCCTACCAGCTGCAGGCGACGCTCGACGGTTTCAGCCCGGCGCGTCGCGAGCAGCTGGTTCTCGCCGTCGGTCAGGACGCGACAATCGACCTCACCTTGAAGGTCGGGACCGTGGAGCAGGTCGTCACCATCGTCGGCGAGGGAGCCATTCTCGAGACGACGCAGCATACGCTGGGGTCGGTGATCGACAGCAGGCAGATCGACGACCTGCCCACCATCAGCCGGAATTTCAGCGACCTTGCGAAGCTCGCACCCGGCGTGACGACCGGCGTCGGCGGAAACGGCGAGACGCTGTCGTCCAACGGCCAGCGCGGGTATGCCAATGGCATCTTCGTGGACGGCGCGTCGAACGAGTGGAATTACTACGGCAGCCAGGCCTCGTCGTTCGCGCAGGACTGGATCCAGGAGTTCCAGGTGATGACGAGCTCGTTTGCGGCCGAGTACGGCACGGCTTCGGGCGGACTGTTGAACGTCATCACGCGCAGCGGCACCAACACGTTTACCGGCCGCGCGTACGGGTTCTTCCGCGACGATGCGCTGGACGCGGCGCCCTTCGCCGGATTCTTCGAGAACGGCGAACCGCAGTTCGAGGACGACGCGCCGCCGCTCGACCAGCAGCGATTCGGCGGCTTCCTCGGCGGACCGGTGATGAAGGACCGGCTGTTCTTCTTTGCCGGCCTCGAACGGCTCGATTCGTCCTCGTCGGTCGTGCTCGGCCTCTCCGATTACTGGCGCGATCGCGGGATCGAAACGATCCTGCCCACGAGCACGGAGGATACGCCGTACATCATCAAGGGTGATGTTCAGGCGGACACGCGAAACCGCGTGTCGGTCCGCTACGATCACTCGAAGAAGCTGCAGGTCGGCAACGGGGGCGCGTTCGACACGGCCGAACGTCGCGAGACCTTCGGCGGTCCGGTCTACAATATCGTCGGCAACTGGACCAGCTCGATCACCAACACCGCGTTCAACGAGTTGCGCGTCTTCTGGGGCTCGAACAAGCCGCCCATCATCTGCCCGAAGTCGGGCACTGGCGGCCCGGTGCACCTGACGCTGGGCCCTCCGGGCACGTTCGCCGGGCGGCTGTATCCGGGCGCGAACTTCGGCTGCACGGTCTTCACAGGCCTGGAAGGTGAAGAAAACCTGAACCTGATCGAGAACTTCTCGTATGTGACCGGGCAGCACCAGTTCAAGTTCGGAGGGCAGGCGTCACAGGTGCGCACGATCATCGATATCGTCAACTTCCACGACGGCCGGTGGATTCACCCGTTCGACGCCGAGTTCGACATCAACGACCCGGAGAGCTGGCCGGACGTGTTCACCGGGAATGTCGGGGGGACGACGGCCAAGACCAACATCTGGGGCTTCAGCTTCTTCGCCCAGGACACCTGGCGCGTGTCGGATGCTCTGACGTTGAATCTGGGTGTGCGGTACGACCTCGATCGCAGCGTGGAAGCGGGCAACGAGTTCGTCGACGACAAGAACAACCGGATCGTGGCGCAGCTCGGGGGCGATCCGAAGGTCACGAAGACGAACGTGGACACGGACAACATCGCGCCGCGCTTCGGATTGACCTGGAAACCGCTCGAAGACATGCCGCTCACGATCCGCGGGGCTGCGGGCCTCTTCTACGACCAGGTCCACAACAACTTCAACGCCATCTACATCATCAACTCGCTGCTCTCGGACGGGATCATCACGCTGGACGCCACCAACCCCGGGCTCAACCCGTTCTTCGACCCGGCCGATCCCGCCGGCAGCCGCGAGGTGCTGCGCGAGTTCCTGGCACAGAACTACCCGTTCTTTCCGGATCTGTCGCTCGCACCGCGGCAGGTGCGTGGCCTGAACCTGCTCGACCCCGACCTCCAGGTGCCCTACACGGCACAGTACACGGCGGGCGTCACCTACGAGCTGATGCGGGATGTCTCCGTGCAGGCCGACTACGTCCACAGCCGCGGCGAGGATCAGGTTCTGTTCGTCGACACGAACGCGGATCTCGTGGGCAACCAGATCGTCCGGCCCGACCCGCGTTTCGCGGGCACGGGCACGCTCCAGAACCTCGGGTGGGTGCGCTACAACGCGCTGCAGGCCGAGGTGCGCTTCCGCAGGGGGACGACGAACCTCCAGCTCGCGTACACGCTCGCCAAGACCTCGTCGAACTTCACGGCGGGCATCTTTGGTGGGGGCCCCACCAACAATGCACGCATCAACGGAGAATTCGATCTTTCGGAGGACGAAGGACCGGACAACTCGGATCGACGCCACAATGTCGTGCTGAACGGTGCCCACACGTTGCCCTTCGACGTGCAGCTCGCGGGGATCTGGACGTATCGCAGTGCGTTGCCGTTCAGCGTCTCCACCCGGGACCAGCTCGATGACGATCCGTTCGCCGATCGCCCCGAGTCGAGGAACTCGCGGCGGGGCGACAGCTTCAATACGGTGGACTTCCGCCTGATGAAGACGTTCCGGATCGGGCCGAAGGTGCGCGTCTCCGGTTTCTGGGAACTGTTCAACGCGTTCAACACGAACAATTTCACCGCGTTTCAGGGCAGCCTCCAGTCATCGATCTTCGGGCTGCCGGCCGACGCGCTCGAGAAACGGCGACAGCAACTCGGATTCCGTCTCGACTTCTGATCAGGCTGCCGGCCGTGCGTCAGCGGCCTCACGAGGGGTACCACATGCGCCGTTCGGTCAATGTGCTGTGCACAAGCTTCGTGTGCGCGCTCGGGCTCTCCACCGGGCCGTGGGCCACTCGACCCGTGCGCGAGCAGGCCGCACCGGCGTACGACGTCAAGGCGAACTATCGCAAGTCGGAGCACGACATCGCGATGCGCGACGGGGTCAAGCTCCACACGACGATCTATGCTCCGGTCCGCACGGACGAGAGGTTTCCGATCCTGCTGCTGCGGACGCCGTACGGCACCGGTCCGTATGGGCCCGACAGCTACAGGACGTTTCTGGGCCCATCGCCGCATTCGCATGAGTTCGAGCAGGAGGGGTTCATTTTCGTCTTCCAGGACGTCCGCGGGAAGTTCAAGTCCGAGGGCGCCTTCACCGTGATGCGCCCGCACAAGCCCCGAAAGACGGCGACGGAAACCGACGAGAGCAGCGACACCTACGACACGATCGAGTGGCTCGTGCAACACGTGGCGAACAACAATGGCCGCGTGGGGATGATTGGCACGTCGTACCCGGGCTTTCAGGTCGTCCACGGCATGATCGACGCCCACCCGGCGCTCGAGGCCGCGTCGCCCCAGGCCTCTCCCTCCGACATGTGGCTGGGCGACGATTTTCATCACAATGGCGCCTTTCGCCTCATGTACACGTTCTCGTGGCTCTCCGGGGCGGCGCGCGCCCGCACGGGGCCATCGGAGTCGGACCGAGGAAGGTTCGACCCGGGCACGCCGGACGGCTACCGCTTCTTCCTGGAGCTGGGTTCGGTGAAGAACGTCAACGCCCGCTACTTCCACGATCAGGTTCCCGAGTGGAACGCTTACATGCAGCACCCGGATTACGACGCGTACTGGGAAGCGCAGAACATGCTGCCGTATCTCAACGGCATTACGATTCCCGTGCTGAACGTGGCCGGCTGGTTCGACGCCGAGGACTTCTACGGGCCGATGACGATCTACCGCGAGATCGAGAAGCGGAATCCCACGAACCGCAGCACGCTGGTGGTCGGTCCGTGGAGTCACGGCGGCTGGAACAGTCATCCGGACGGACGCTCCCTGGGCAACATCCAGTTCAACGAAGCCACGGCCACCTATTTCCGCCAGGAGGTCCAGTTCCCGTTCTTCGTGCATCACCTGAAGGACAAGGGGCCGTTGAACCTGCCGGAGGTGTTGGCGTTCGAGACAGGTGGAAACACCTGGAAGCGGTTCAATGCCTGGCCGCACCACACGCCTTCCGAGATGCACCGGCTTTTCCTGCGGGCGGACGGGGGGCTCGCACTCGACGAGCCGCCTACGCAAGACGACGGCGCGGACCTCTATGTCAGCGATCCGGCCAGGCCGGTTCCGTACACCGCGGAGACCCGCTTCACGCAGGGTCACCTGTGGATGCTCGAGGATCAGCGCTTTGCGGCGTCGCGCCCGGACGTGCTGGTCTACGAGACCGACGAACTGCAGGAGGATGTCACCATCTCGGGGCCGATCCAGGCGAAGCTGTTCGTCGCCAGTTCTGGCACGGACTCGGACTTCATCGTGAAGCTGATTGACGTCTATCCGGGCACGGCGAAGGACAACGAGCCCAACCCGGCCGGGGTGCGAATGGGCCATTTCCAGATGCTGGTGTCGGCCGAGGTGTTCCGGGCGAAGTACCGCAACAGCTTCAGGAAACCGGAAGCACTCGTTCCGAACGAGCCGGCGACGATCACGATAGACCTGCCCGACCGGAACCACCGCTTTCTCAAAGGACACCGGCTCATGGTTCAGGTTCAGAGCACGTGGTTTCCGGTGATCGACCGGAACCCACAAGTGTTCACGAACATCTACGAAGCGAAAGACAGCGACTTCCGGCCTGCTACGCAGCGTCTGTACCGCGGTGGTCCACGCGCGTCGCACCTGCTCGTGCCCATCGCGGCCCAGGAGCATCAGAACAGATGATGCGATCAGCGGGTTCCCTTCGCACGGCCGGCAGGATTGCTGCCTCCGCGTGCGTCGTGATCGTCGCGGGGTTCAGCGTCGGTGCACCGTCCTGGGGAATCCGGCCCGTGGTGCCGGCGCAGACGGTTGGGGCTGCCGCGCGCTACGCACCGGCAATTGCGCAGACCGAGCGCCTGATCGCGCACGAGATGCAGGACAAAGGGCTCCCGGCCCTGTCGATCGCGCTCGTCGAGGACGAGGAGGTCGTCTGGACCAGAGGGTTCGGCTACGTGGACGCGGAACGCACCCGACCGGCCTCGCCGGAAACGGTGTATCGCGTCGGGTCCGTTTCGAAGCTGTTCACCGACATCGGCGTGATGCAGCTCGTCGAACGGGGGGAAGTCGATCTCGACGCGCACGTGACGAGGTATCTCCCTGACTTCAAGCCATCGAATCCCTTTGACGCGCCAATCACCCTGCGTCAGCTCATGTCGCACCGTGCGGGGCTCGTGCGCGAGCCGCCGGTGGGACACTACTTCGACGCCACCGCGCCGTCGCTTGCGCAGACGGTCGAATCACTCAACCGGACGACCCTCGTCTACGCACCGGGAACCTACACCAAGTATTCGAACGCCGGGATCGCCGTCGTTGGTCGCGTGCTCGAAGTGCTGGCGAAGAGGCCATTCGCCGAGGCGCTGCGGGAGCGGGTGCTCGAGCCTATCGGCCTGCGAAAAAGCGCCTTCGCACCGACGTCTTCGGTAACGCCAGATCTCGCGCGGGCCTTCATGTGGACCTATCACGGCACCCGGTTCGAAGCGCCGACGTTCCAGCTCGGCATGGCGCCCGCAGGCAGCATGTATTCAACCGTCACGGACCTCGCCCGCTTCATGAGCATGCTGTTCCGCCGCGGATCCGGTGTGAACGGTCCCGTCCTGAGGCCCGAAACCCTGGAAACGATGTGGGCGCCGCAATTCGCGCCGCCTGATGCGCGGCAGGGATTCGGGCTTGGGTTCAACGTCTCGGTCTTCGAGGGAGAGCGCCGCGTCGGGCACAACGGCGCAATCTACGGGTTTGCCACCGAGTTGCAGGCGCTCACGGAGCGCAAGCTCGGCGTCGCCGTCGCCACCACGCTCGACTGCACGAACCCGGTGATGACGCACATCGCCACCGAAGCCGTCCGGGCGATGCTGCGCGTCGGTGACAACCAGCCGCTGCCCGAACTGTCGATCCCGGACGCTGTGCCCGTCGAGCAGGTTAGACGTCTGGCCGGTATCTATGCGTCCGACGGATCGCGCCGCCTCGAACTGATCGCGCGGGGCCCGCGGCTGATGGCAGACCTTGGAGAAATCAGAACCGACGTGAAGCAAATCGGCGATCAGTTGATGATCGACGGCCCTCTTGCGTATGGCGGCCGGCTGACACCGGCAGCGGACGGCTCGATACACATGGGCACCCGCGTCTACCGTCGAGTGGAAACTGGCAAGCCCGCGCCGGCTCCCTCGAAATGGATGGGGCTCGTCGGCGAGTACGGGTGGAACCACGACGTGCTGTACGTGCTCGAGCGCGAAGGAACGCTTTACGCACTCATCGAATGGTTCTTTCTCTATCCGCTCGAAGAAGTCGCGCCGGACCAATTCGCATTTCCGAAGTCGGGTCTCTACGACGGCGAGCAGGTCCGCTTCGTTCGGAAGGGGCCCAACGAGCCAGCCAGAGCGATCGACCTCGGCGGCCTGCGGTTCCCGCGCCGGCCCGTCGGACTCGAGGAGGGCACGTTCCGGATCACGCCGCTCAAGCCGCCCAGCGAATTGCGAGCGCTCGCGTCCGCCGGTTCGCCACCCGTCGAAACCGGCAAGCGCCCCTCGGATCTGGTGGAGCTCTCGTCGCTGGATCCGACCATCAAGTACGAGATTCGTTACGCGACGACGAACAACTTCATGAGCACCGCGTTCTATGGTCAGGCACGTGCGTTCATGCAGCGGCCGGCGGCCGAGGCCGTCATGCGCGCACATCGACAGCTGAAGGCGCGGGGGTACGGGCTCCTGATCCACGACGCGTATCGACCCTGGGCGGTGACGAAGATGTTCTGGGAAGCCACGCCTGCCGCGCAGCGCGTGTTCGTCGCGGACCCGTCGCAGGGGTCTCGCCACAACCGCGGCTGCGCGGTGGACCTCACGCTGTACGACCTCGCGTCGGGGGAACCCGTCCAGATGGTCGGCGGATACGACGAGTTCTCCGACCGCTCGTACCCGGACTATCCTGGCGGCACCTCGCGCCAGCGCTGGCACCGAGAGCTCCTGCGGCAGGTGATGGAATCGGAAGGGTTCACGGTCTACGAAGCCGAATGGTGGCACTTCGACTTCAACAGCTGGCGCGAGTACCCGATCTTGAACATCCCCTTCGAGAGGCTTTCGGGCAGCCGGTAAGGCCACCCACCGGGAACACACTCATCGTACGGTGCGCTCACACGGTTCTCGGCCTCACGATCGCCGTCTCGAGCATCGTCGCAATCAGCGACTCGCCCCGCCCGTCCAGACCGAAGACGTCGGCACGCGCGATCGTCAGCGTACGGCCGCGGCGGAGGACAACCGCTCGCGCCTCTGCATGCGGAGTGCGGGCGGGCGCCACGAGATTGATTTTGAACTCGACGGCCAGCACGTCGTGGTCCGGCGGCGCGACCGACAGCGCGGCGTAGCCGCACGCCGTGTCGGCAATCGCGGCGATGGCTCCCGCGTGTCCGAACCCGTTCTGCTGGCCGAGCGCCGGTGTCAGCGCGAGCCGGATGTGGACCTCGCCGGGCTCGACGCGCGAGAGAGCGGCGCCGATCGTATGCATGAAGCCCTGCCGGGCGAAGCTGTCCTGGATCTCCCGACGAAAGGCCACGTTCGCTGCATTCATGGACAGATGGTAGTCTGAGCCAGTCCTCATCCGCTTACTTGCATGCGCTCTCGTCCATGCTCATCGTCCTGAGCGGGCTGCCTGGCGTCGGGAAGACCGCGATTGCGCGGGCGCTCGCGCGCGCGACCGACGCCGTGCATGTGCGAATCGATTCGATCGAGCAGGCCCTGCGCAGCGAAGGCTGCGACGTCGATGGCCAGGGTTACCGTGTCGGATATGCGGTCGCCGAGGACAACCTGCGTCTCGGCCGTACCGTGGTTGCTGATTCGGTGAATCCGTGGCCGCTCACCAGGGGCGAGTGGCGGGGCGTGGCCGCCCGGGCGTGTGCGCGTGCCCTGGACGTGGAAGTCGTCTGTTCGGACGCGGACGAGCATCGGCGCCGCGTCGAGGTGCGCGAGGCCGACATCCCCGGGCTGAAGCTGCCGTCGTGGGACGACGTCGTCGCGCGCGACTATCGTGCGTGGGATACCGCACGGCTCGTCATCGATACCGCGCGGCTCACGGTAGACGAGGCCGTGAGAGAGATTCTCTCGGTGGCATCGCGCCGCTAGCAGCCCCTCCAAGCGCCTGGGAGTGCGTCGCGCGCTGGCGCACGGCAGACAAGACGTCGAGCCTGCCAGCTCTTGGTGGCTTGTACCTCAGCGACGGGCGCGATTTCGACGACCTCGCGGGATGCCATCCCGAACCGGCAGATGGGACGCCGAGGGATGTCTCGTCGCGCTTGACATAGCGGCGGAGGCATCTATGCTCAGCAGATATCGCTGGGGTGCCGGCGAGGCCACTTTCCGGGCGACCCCTCGTGGTCCGGAGTCCTGTCTGACATGATCACCAGGCTGTTCTTCGCTTTGCTCCTGACCGTCGCAACCGCCCTCGGTGCTCTTGCTCACGCGGTGCACGACCGCGCCCAGGGAGGGGACCAGTTCCTTGACGGGATCGGTGAAACCGGGCTGGTGGCCCGGTACGTGCTCGACGGCAACGCCGAGGACTCGTCGAGGAACCAGTTCCACGCGACGCTGCGCGGAAACGGAGCAACGTTCGTCGAGGACGGCCAGTTCCGCCGTGCCCTGCTGCTGACGGGCGATGGCAGCCACCTCCAGCTCCCCGGTAACGCGCTGGCGGGCGAGGACACCATCAGCGTGACGGGGTGGCTCTTCCTGCCAACGGGTGCGTCCGGACCGTTCTTCGATTTCGGGCAGAACGCTTCGACGCGGTTGGTCGCTGTCGCGAGCGCGGCTGGTTTCCGGGCATCGGTCATGGTGGACGGCAAGGTCCTCGGCGAAACCGCGGGGAAGCCATTGCTCGAGAACCAGTGGCTCCACGTCGCGATCGTGCTCGATCCGGCGGGTCGCGCTCTGACCGCGTATGTGGACGGCGCCAGAGCGGGCCAGGCATCGCAGGTCGCCGTGAGTGCCACGCAGATCGTCCACGGGACGGTCCCTGCTGCGAACCGCCTCTTCATCGGCCGGTCCCAGAACGACGGGGAGCCCGCTTTCCACGCGCGGCTGCGCGATGTGCGCATCTATCGGATCGCGCTGACCGACGAGCAGGTCGCGACGATTCACAAGGCCGGCCTCTCGGGTCGTCAGCTCACCAGGCGCCGCGGCGCGCCCGCCCCGGAGATCTCCACAGCCGCGATTCCGCGCGAATCCCCGCTGGCGTCCCGGCTGTCGCACGTCCCCGACATCACGGTCGAAACCGTCGTGGGCACGCTCCCCCGGTTGCCGTACACGATCCCGGCCGTGTATCGCGGGAACGCGAAGGGCGCCGACGTGCGGGTGATCTGGCCCTCGCCCGCCGACAACAGCGAGGTGATGGAGCCCGGCACATACACCGTGACCGGCAGCGTCCCCGGCACGCGCTTCGAGCCGAAGGCGACGGTGATCGTCAAAGTGCGGGTTGGGACGACGACGCCCCCGAGCCGCCTGGTCGAAGCATTCCCGCTCGACCACGTCGTGCTCGAACGCGACACCAAAGGCCGCGACACGCCGTTCATCAGGAACCGGGACAAGTTCATCCGCGGCCTGGCCGCGACCAATCCCGACCGCTTCCTCTACAACTTCAGGGACGCGTTCGGCCAGCCGCAACCCACGGGCGCCGAGCCGCTCGAGGGGTGGGACAGTCAGACGACGAGGTTGCGCGGCCACGCGAGTGGCCACTACCTGACGGCAATCGCGCAGGCCTATGCGAGCACCACGTACGACGAGGCGCTGCGGGCGAACTTCCTGCAGAAGATGACCTATCTGATCGACACGCTGTACGAGCTGTCACAAAAGGCCGGCCGCCCCGCAAAGGACGGCGGTCCGTTCGTCGCCGACCCGACGGCCGTTCCGCCTGGCCCTGAGCGCGACGGGTACGACTCCAATCTCCGCGCGGGCGCGATCCGGACCGACTACTGGAACTGGGGTGTGGGGTTCATCAGCGCCTATCCGCCGGATCAGTTCATCATGCTCGAGAAGGGGGCGACCTACGGCACGCAGGACACCCAGATCTGGGCGCCCTACTACACGCTCCACAAGATTCTCGCGGGCCTGCTCGACAGCTACGAGGTCGCTGGCAACAAGAAGGCGCTGGCGATCGCGCAGGGCATGGGCGTCTGGGTACACGGGCGCCTCAGCGCGCTCCCCGCGGATACGCGCATCCGCATGTGGAACCGGTATATCGCCGGCGAGTACGGTGGCATGAACGAGGTCATGGCGCGCCTGTTTCGGCTGACGGGCGATCGGCGGTTCATCGAGTGCGCAAAGCTGTTCGACAACACCAACTTCTTCTTCGGCAACGCAAGCCGCGACCACGGACTCGCCAGGAACGTGGATACGATCAGGGGCAAGCACGCCAACCAGCACATTCCGCAGATCACCGGAGCGCTCGAGACCTTCCGCAGCACGCGCGAGCTGCCCTATTACCTGATCGCCGCCAACTTCTGGGAGATCGTGAACCACAGCTACATGTACAGCATCGGGGGCGTGGCGGGTGCCCGCACCCCGAACAACGCCGAGTGCTTCACCGCCAGGCCCGACACCCTGTGGGAGAACGGCTTCTCCCCGGGGGGCCAGAACGAGACCTGCGCGACCTACAACCTGCTCAAGCTGGATCGGCAGCTGTTCATGTTCGACCAGACGGCGAAGTACATGGATCACTACGAGCAGGCGCTGTACAACCACATCCTCGCATCGGTCGCCGAAGAGGATGCCGGGAACACCTACCACGTCCCGCTCATCCCGGGCTCACAGAAGCGCTTCAGCAACCAGGACATGAACGGCTTCACCTGCTGCAACGGCACGGCGCTCGAGAGCAACACGAAGCTCCAGGACTCCATCTATTTCAGGAGCGTCGACAACAGGGCGCTCTACGTCAACCTCTTCGTCCCCTCGACGCTGAACTGGAGGGAGCGGAAGGTCGTCGTCCAGCAAATCACCGACTTCCCGTACGCCGATACGACGCGGCTTGTCGTGAAGGGAAGCGGCCGGTTCGACATCAAGGTGCGCGTGCCGCGCTGGGCGACGCGCGGGTTCTTCGTGAAGATCAACGGGCGGGACCAGTCGCTGCAGCCGGTGCCTGGCAGCTACGTGACACTTGCCCGGACCTGGGAGGACAACGATACGATCGAGCTCCGGATGCCATTCTCCTTCTATCTGGATCCCGTCGTGGATCAGCCTAACGTTGCCAGCATCTTCTATGGCCCGATCCTGCTCGCGGCCGAGGAGTCGGGCCCACGGACCGACTGGCGTCCGATCACGCTCGACGGCGACGATATCGGCGACTCCGTTGCCGGCGATACGGCTTCGCTCCACGTCACCATCGACGGCGTGGCGTTCAAGCCCTTCTTCGAAACGTACGGGCGTCACTCGGTGTATCTGCACGTGTCGTTGAAGTAGGAGGGGCCGGTTTCCGTCGCCGCTCGACGGAATGAACCGCGATCAGCTGGCTTCTACACGACGACCAGATTCAGAATCTCTTCGTCGTCAAATGGGTTCCGGAGAGGCCCCCGACAATCTGCAAACGGTGGCGACGAGAAAGCAACGCGCCCCGCAGTCGTCCTGCTTCGGCCGCGTCAGTGCCGACCCGCAAGCAGGCTCGCGTGAGAAGCGACGGCCCGCCATCGGCCCTCGCGCCGGACAAACGTGTCGGTGAACCGAATGAACACATCGTAGGGAGACCCCTGGACTTCTCCCACGCCGTGAGTGCGACCAGTCACAACGGCTGCAGCTCCAAAGACCCGCACAGTCAGATCGTCGATCTCAACTCGATGAATCTTGTGCACGCGAGTCTCGAACACGTCGGCCAGAACGGTAGCGCGATCCGTTCTTCGACCATCGGGTCCGGTGCTGCTCCAGTCGGGCGCAATAATCTGTTCGAGCGTTGCCCTGTCGCCGCTGACCCAGGCTTTCGCCAGCGTCTGCTGCAACTCCGCCAGCAACCTTTCGTCCTTCCCTGCATCGGACCGCTGCCCCGCGGCGTGAACCGTCAGAACCGACACAAGCAAGGCCGCCAGGCTCAGGCGCGTCATACAGCCTCCGGGAGCTGCGCCAACGACGGTGGCCGCACTCCGCATCGGTCAGATATCGCAGAGAACCAAACCGTTCTCCACAAGCCACGGGCCCTGACGCCCGAAGAACTCGTCCGTGGCCGGCGTGAACCCTGCAACGTGCTGCGAGTTCTGGCGACCGCGCACCGGTGCGCCTCGCCAACCGCCGGATGGATGAGTCGATCGACGTGCAAGGCTTTCGCGATACGGAACCAGATCGGCAGACTGACACATCTTACGGCGCGATCGCGGCCGCCGTCAGCCTTTTCCAGCACGGCTTTCGATCTCTGTCGAGGTACTGTCCTTGCAGTCTGGGGCGGGAGGAGGTACCCGATCATGGCAACCGCTCACGCTTCAGCCAGGGTGAATCTTCGGGAGCTCGAGCCGTTCGTCGGCAGATGGAAGATGACCGGTCACGCGTACGAGAGCCCCTTCGGGTCGGAGACGGACGTGTCGGCCGACGAGCTGTTCGAGTGGCTCACCGGCGGCCGGTTTCTGGTCCACCGGCTCCAGGGTCGTCTTGGCGACGACGAGATGGCTTGTATCGAGATCCTGGGCCGCACGGGCAACGGCCGGGCGTTCACGGCGCACACGTTCTACAACGACGGGAGCTCGAACACGTGGCAGCTGGAAGATCTCGGAGGCACCTGGACGCTGACCGGCGAGTGGCCGAGGGAGGGCAACGTGCTGGCCGTCCGATGCACGATCCTGTTCGCGGACCGGACGCATCGGCGCGCGACGTGGGAATACTCGGCAGACAGATCGACGTGGAAGGTCTTCTGGCTCACGGAAGCCACCCGCATCGACTGAGCGCCTCCGAGAGTGCTTCGGTCGGACTCGGTCGAGGCGAACACAGTCGATCGAACTGTGTTGCGAAGACCTCACAGGGATGTCGGTCAGAGAGCGATTTGCCCTTTGACCGATCTACGAGGTATACAAGTCTACGGACCCGGACATGGACCTGTCGACGACGTACCTCGGGCTGACACTGCCGCACCCCCTGATGCCGGGTGCGTCACCGCTGGTCGACGACCTCGACATGGTTCGGCGACTCGAAGACGCTGGCGCCGCGGCAATCGTGATGCGCTCCCTGTTCGAGGAGCAGATCACTCGTTCGGAGTTCAGCTCCATCCACTATCTGCTCGCGCGTTCGAAATCCTTCTCCGATGCCGTCTCGCTGCTGCCGCTGCCGGAGGAATTCGCGTTCCCCCCCGATGGCTACCTGGAGCACCTGGCCCGCGTGAAGGCGGCGGTGTCCGTTCCGGTGATCGGATCGCTCAACGGGACGACCCCGAAAGGGTGGATCGATTACGCCTGGCAGATACAGCTGGCTGGCGCGGATGCTCTGGAGTTGAACTTCTACCACGTCGCGACCGATCCCGAGGAGAGCGGCGCCGACCTCGAACGTCGCCTGCTCGACGTCGTGCGGATGGTTAAAGCGCGCGTCACCATTCCTGTCGCCGTGAAGCTGTCGCCCTTTTTCTCCTCGCTGCCGCATCTGGCCCAGCAGCTCGACGCGGCCGGTGCGAACGGGCTGGTGCTGTTCAACCGCTTCTACCAGGCCGACATCGATCCCGAGGCTCGCGAGGTCGTCGCGCGGCTGAACCTCTCGACATCCCAGGATTTGCTGCTGCGCGTCCGATGGATGGCCATTCTGGCGGGCCACGTGCAGGCCTCGCTCGCCGCAAGTGGTGGCGTGCACACCAGCCTCGATGCGATCAAGGTGATGATGGCCGGTGCCCATGCCGTGCAGATGGTGTCGGCCCTCCTGCAGCACGGGCCAGGGTATCTTGCGCTGATCGTCAAGGACCTCGAGCGCTGGCTCGAGCGCCAGGGCTTCGGATCGCTGCAGGAAGTCCGCGCGATTATGAGTCTCGAGGAGAGCCGGAATCCCGCCGCGATCGAGCGTGGGAACTACGCGCGCGTGCTGCAAGCCTGGCGGCTGAACGGTCTCGGACGCTAGTCCCCTGGAAGCGTCATGCGTTGCATAAGTCCCGGAGCGCGGCGCCCGGATCGCAAGGCGCGACGACCGAGCATATTGGGTATATGTGAGGGAGGAGCAACGCCGCGAGCCGGGATGCCCCGCCCGGGAATTATGTGACGCATTACGTTTCCAGGGGACCAGTCATATCCCACCCGCCCGGCGGCAGGTAATGGAACCGAATCAGATACATCTTGTCGCCGCTCCCGTGTCTCGCGATTCGCAGCAAATCGTCCGCGTTCTCGAACCCTGATTCACGGGCCAGATCGTCGGTCACGTCGGTGTCGGCCATCGGCGTCAGCGAATCCACGACGATGTGGCCCTCGTCCATCCGGTAACGGCCGCCGACCTTTACATGGGGACGCGTCCAGATGCGAACGCTGCATCTGATTCTCCCGCGCCGGATTCCCTCGCGAAGACGTTTGGTGAACAGCATCTTGGATTCCCACCCGGGGTGTGGCGCCCCGGTCCGCGCAACTGCATCGACCGTCCGCCGCTCCAGACCCGTCTTGTGGCTGTGCGGCTCCAGACCTGCGTCGGTGCGCTCAGCCCTCCTTCCGGATCAACTTGCCCAGCGCGATGCGATCGCCCGCCAGGAGCGCCTCGACGCGCGCGTGATCGACGTCGGCGACGATGATCTGTCCCACCTCGGTGTTGACGGTCGTGAACAGACCGTGGGATTTCATCTTTGCCGTCTGGTACCGATTGTCCTCCGTCGGGCTGACGTAGTGCACCGAATCCGCCTTGTAGCGGTGGATCAGCCAGAGGTGGACCAGGGTCATCAGCCGCTTCTTGCGCATCGCCTCGGCGAACGTGTTCTGGTCGCGGACTGACAGAATGGTGCGGCCCCGGCGATCCTGGATCGGCGCGAAAATGACGGTGGCGACCGGCGCCGGGCCGCCGTCGCGGATGGCGAGCTCGAGCAACTCAGAACCGGCGCGCTGCGGCCGCAGGTCGACCCGGAGGCTGCCCGGCAGCCCGTAGTGCGCGCTCCAGACCGCGAGCCACTCCTCGAGCAGCTTCTTCGGGACCTCGGTCTGGATCAAGTGCTGGTGCTGCGTCGAGCCCTTGCCCATCGCCTTGGTGGTCGCCGTGTGGCCCGACGCGGCGGCGAGCGCGGCGTCGGCGCGCGGGCCGCCGACCAGCGTCTGCGGGGTCTTGTAGGGCGACTCGACGAGCCGGATCTTGCGCTGCAGGCGGGCGAGCGCGAGCATGCCGTCCTGCTTCAGCGCGGTCGCGAACTCCTCGCCCGCGACACCATCGATTTGGTGGCCGCCGTAGGTGATGAAGTTGAAGACGAAGCCCATCCTGCCCAGCTCCTCGGGGAATCGGCGCATGTCCTCGTCGCTCATGCCGGTCGAGTCCCAGTTGAAGGACGGAGACAGGTTGTAGGCCAGCATCATGTCGGGGAACTCGGCGTGGATCGCGTCCGCAAACTGCCCGGCCTCAGCCAGGTCGGCGGTCTTGGTCTCCATCCACAGCACATCGGCGAACGGCGCCGCGGCGAGCGACTTGGCAATCGCGTATGGAACGCCGCCCCGCACCTGGTAGTACCCCTCGGGGGTCTTGGCATGCTCGCAGTCCCAGACGACGTGGACGCCGAGCGCGCGCGCCTTCTCGCGCGCGGTATGGAACGACGCGCGGCTGGCGAAGCGCCGCCACTCGTCGACCGACAGATCGAGCGTCTCCCCCTCGCTCGCGCGGAACGCAAGCACCTCCGCAACCGCTTCGCCGTAGGTTTCGAGGCCGGCTTCCGCCTCCCAGCGCTCGACCAGGCGCGACTCCACCGCATCGAAGACGCCGTCGATCAGGTTGTCATCGGCGTTCTTCAGCGTCGCAGCGCCTTCGGCGGCAAGCGTCGCGAGGCCCGCGCGTTCCAGCCAGGCATCGGCGGCGGCGTACTCCTCGTCGGAGAGCGCGTAGAGCACATGGCCGTTCAACTCCCGCACACCGAGCGTGTGGAAGCGCCGCACGAGCGCGAGAAAACAGCTCTTGTACGTCGGCAGCTGGAGGTTGGTGGCTCCCAGGATGAAGGGATGATCACGCTCGTCGCCGCGGCCGTCGAGCAGGTTGGCGGCTTCGGCGTCGGTGCGCGCGACGATGATGCCGGGCACGCCCATGACGTCGAGCTGGAAACGCGCGGCGTTGAGGCGCTTGATTTGCTCGTCCGAGGCCACCAGGACCTTGCCTCCCTGGTGTCCGCACTTCTTGGTGCCGGGCCGCTGATCCTCGATGTGGTACCCGGACACGCCGGCCTCGACGAACCGTCGTACGAGGTTCCGCACGTGCGGTTCACCGCCATGTCCCGTGTCGGCGTCGGCGATGATCCACGGACGGAAGTCGTGCACCGGCGCGGCCCGGCGCTGTGCCTCGTTCATTCGCGACAGTTGGTACTGCTGGTTGCGATCGGCGGTCAGCAGCGCGCGGACGACGACCGCGGCCTCGTCGGGCACCTGAGAGAGCGGATAGCTGGCGAGGTCCGGTCCTGGATCCTCGGTGGTCGATCCTTTGGCCGAGGTCGCCCAGCCTCCGAGATAGATTCCCTCGATGCCGAGCCGCTTCATGGCGACGGCCTGGCCGGGCGAGTAGGGGCCGAAGGTCGTGATGCTCTTGCGCTCGGCGAAGAGCTCGCGCAGGCGTTCGTAGAACGCCGCGGCCGCTTCTCGGGCGACGGTGTAATCAGTGGCGATGGAGCCGCGCTGCGCCACGACCCGCCGTGCGCCGTAGAGCCGCGTGATCCGCGCAAAACGGGGGCTGTCGAACCACCGCTGGGTGTCGGCGACGTCCTGATCGAACGGTGTCATGGCGAGTCGTCCAGAGCCGGCGCCACCGCGCCGAAATCGACGTTACCGGTGAGGCGCGTCCCGTCGCGCTCGAACCCGGCGAGGAAGCGTGCGATTCGCTCGGCGGCGGTGTCGAGATCGTGGTTGTCGAGGTTCAGATTGAGCAGATCGATGTACCACGGCGGCTTGATGTCCGCGCGCAGATAGGCGACGACGATCTCTCGCGCGATCGGCAGCGTGGTGGTCTTCGAGTCGTCGTGGACGTCGCGGTTGCGCGCCGCGAGCAGCTTGGCGTACTCCTCGCCGAGCAGCCGTTCGAACAACGCGCGGGTGAAGCGATCGCCGGCGCGCACGCCCGTATCCGGATCGCCGTCGCTCAGGTGCGCGCCCTTGTGCAACCACTCCCAGAGGATCGACAGCCGGATCTCGCCGGTGGCCATATCCTCCATCAGATACAGCACGTCGTCGTTGCCGAAGAAATCGGCCGGTTTGAGCGCCGCCGCCTGGAAACCGCGGCCGAAGGCGTTGCCGTACTGGAGCGCGACCGAGAGCAGATCTCGCGCGCCGCGCACGGTGCGAGGCGCCGGCTCGAGCCGTGTCAACGCGTCGGCATCCGTGGCGGTGTAGGTCAGCGCCGGAAACTCGCGGCCGAGCTGGTTGACCTCGGCCGCGTGCTCCCAGACCGGCCTGACGATATGGACCATCTTCCAGTGGGCCACCCACTTGCCGCTCGCGCCCTCGCGCTGCTCGCGCTCGGCGCCCGCCACGGCCTTCCTCATGCCGGCGGAGACCCCGGCCTCGGAGCCGACGGGAATGTTTGGCTCCATCCCGCCTTGCCACAAGGCGAACCGGCCGTTTCTGTCGGGCGTGTTGACGGCGCGGCGCACGCGGTCCTCGTAGGTGCGCATGTAGCCGTAGGTCATCGTGATGGCATCGATATTCGGGTTGACGAACTCAGGATCCCACGCCATCGCGTCGGAGACGCTGTTGATGTAGTCCCAGCGGCCGGTGTTGAAGCCGACGAAGTGGGGCGCGAGCGCCGCGCGGATCTCCATCAGCTGGAACGTCGCTTCGAGCTGTTCGACCAGCACGTAGGCCTTGATCGTCCCAACCTCGAGGCCCAGGTGCGCCTCGAGCGCGGCGATCAGGTCGTTCCACAGCGCTGCTTCCTCGGCGGCCTGGATCTTCGGCAGGTAGAGCACTACCGAGCGTCCCTCGGCGCGCAGCCGCTCGTGATTGTGAACCACGTAGAGGGTGAGGTCGACGATCGAGGCAGCGAAGCCGGTCCCGTCGGCCTCGCGCACGTGGCGATCGTCGAGGTGCAGGCCGCGCGCCCGGAAGATGCGCGCGGTGAAGCCGAGTTGCTCGCGCCAGTCGACGACGATCTCGCGGCCGAAGAAGCCGCGCGCCCAGCCGTTCATCTCCTCGGCGACCTTGCGCGCCACTTCGAGGAACTGCGGATCGCCGGCGATCGCGAGCCTCAGGTTGCGCTGGTTGTCGAGCGACATGGTCTCGACCTGGCCGAGCGCGTCCTCGCCGTCGAACATCCAGCCGTCGGCGCCTGAGAGCAGCCCGTACGCGACGTTGCGGAGGCCGCTCTCAATCGAGGCGCGCGGCCTGGTCGCAGGGCCAGTGCCCTGGATCCACTGCCGCTCGAGATCGGGCGGGATCGCGCCACCGTCGAAGTGACCCGCTCTCGCGTCGGCTACGCGCAGGGCCGTGCGCGGGATCAGCGACTCCGGATCGAGGAACTCGATGCGCCGGTGATCCCTGGCGCGGGCTCGCCGCCGCTCCAACCGCGCGGCCATGACAGCGAGGCGGTCGCGGTTGAACGGTGCGAGCGCGGCGAGCGCGGCAAGCGCGGGGGGACTGAACACGTCCGCGTATCGGCCGCGGATGCCGCTGCGGTACTCGAGCCTGCGATGCATGAGCTACACTCATTATGCCGTCTGCGACAAACCGAATGGTTGTTTCATGGCAGACGTCCACGGTTTCCGGCGACCGGCCGGCTGTCGGGCTCATCCGGCTCATCCATCCGTCCCGGGTTAAGCGCTGGCGGAGACGGACGAGAATTGGCGCCAGGTGGCATGAGTCCCCTTCGCCCCGGTCGGCATCAGGCAATAACCCCTCCGGTATCCGTTCAACGCAACAAGTTGGAGAATGTGCTCCATACTGATCGAAGCTGCCAGGAGGGTCCGCATGGACGAGCGAGCGCTGTTCACAGAATTCTGGGAGAATGAATCGAAGACCACGCGCAACGTGATCGCGCGCATTCCGGAGGGCTCGAATTACCGGCCCGATCCGAAGTCTCGCACGGCGAGTGAAATCGCATGGCAGATCGTCTGCGAGGAGAAGATGATCATCGAGGCACTCGAGACCGGTCAGGCGGAATGGAAGCCGCCTCCCGCGCCGGCAACGATCAAGGAGATGCTCGGCATCTACGACACGCAGCGCGCAGACATCGTCCGGCGGTGGAAGGCGCTGCCCGCCGCGCGGTGGGACGGCACGTTCGAGTTCTTCGGCAGTCAGCGGCCGGCGTCGCCGATGGCGTGGAGCTTCCTCTTCGACATCGTGCACCATCGGGGGCAAATCTCCACGTACCTGCGCCCGATGGGATCGACCGTTCCGCAGATCTACGGACCGAGCGGGGACGAACCCTAGCGACGCTGCGCCCGCTGACCCGCCTTCGCGCTCGAGCGCGCTTTGACGGGGCAAGCGCGGGGACGGTCTTGACCCGAAAACTCGAGCCAATTGAGGAAGTCCCAAGGGGTCAAGCCTCTCTTGGCCGCCGATTCGGGATCCGACGAACGGGCTGCTGCCGCACGCAGCCGGTTCGGGGACGAATCCCTCGAGGCATTTTCATGGACCGTTTGGTCTCCGGGCGCTTTGCCCGCTCCGCGAAGTATCACCCCGATTGGCTCGTGTCTCACGCCAGCGGCGGGGCGTGCTCGCTCTGGCTCACCGAATGGCTCGTCGAGGCGCTGGATCTGCGGCCCGGCATGCGCGTGCTGGATCTCGGATGCGGGCGGGCCTGCTCGTCCATCTTCCTCCGGCGCGAACTGGATGTGCAGGTCTGGGCAACGGATCTCTGGTTCAACCCCGCCGAAAACCTGGAGCGCGTGCGCGATGCGGGCGTGGACGACGGGGTCTTTCCGCTCAGAGCGGACGCGCGCGCGCTGCCGTTCGCCGAGGCCTTCTTCGACGCCATCGTGAGCATCGACTCGTTCGTCTACTATGGCACCGACGATCTTTTTCTGAGCAATCTCGCACGGTTCGTCCGGCCTGGCGGCCCGGTTGCGATTGCCGGCGCAGGCCTCACGCAGGAGATCGAGGGCCCGATTCCCGAGCACCTCCAGGCGTGGTGGGAGCCGGGGATGAGCTGCCTGCACTCTGCAGCCTGGTGGAGGCGACATTGGGAGCGCAGCGGCATCGTGACGGTGGACATCGCCGATACGCTGCCCGACGGATGGCGTGCGTGGCTCGAATGGCAACAGGCCGTCGCCCCGGATAATGTCGTCGAGATCCAGGCAATCGAAGCCGACCAAGGGACGTATCTGGGGTACGTCCGCGCCGTGTGCCGCCGTAACACGGATGCCCGACTCGACGACCCGAACCCATCGATCCCGCGGAGCTACACGCGAACGCCGCTGCTGCGACAGCAGGTCCGACAGGTTTCGTGAGGCGAAGACGGGCCGCGCGGAGGGTCAGGTGGCGCCAGAGACCCGCAATCCGCGCCGCATGAAGACGTAAACCGGCAGCCCGGCGACGAGAAGCAGGAAACCGTAGTACACGGTTTCGGCTCCCGCGCCGCCGATCGCCCAGAAAGAGTAGATGAACGCCAGCGAGGCGATGAGACGGATACCGCTCTGGAGAGATGCCCGCCGGGGCTCGAGGAGGAAGATCGCCAGCGACGAAAACGTGTACGGGATGAGCGAGTTCAGTGTGGACAACAGGATGATGAAGGTGAACAGGCTGACGAGCCCGCGAGTGTAGTTCATCCCGACCAGCGCCGTCGCCAGCATCCCGCCGATGATCATGCCCGCGGCCGGCGTACCGCGGCTCGTGAGCCGGGCGAACACCGGCGGGAACAGTCCATCGCGCGCCACGGCGAGCGGCAGCTGGCCCACGAGCAGAATCCAGCCGTTCAGCGATCCAAAGCACGAGATGGCGGCGCCCAGCGCCACAGCGGACTCGGCCCACCCTCCGCCGAGCAGGCCCGCCGCCTGGGCGAACGGAGCGCTCGACTGGCCGAGCGTGGCAGGCGGGATCAGGCTCATGACGCCGACCGTGCTCACTATATAAATGATGGCAGCCAGCAGCGTCCCGGTGACGGTGGCGCGTGGAATCGTGCGTTCGGGATTGTGGATGCTCTCGGCCGGAACCGTCGCGGATTCGAGGCCCAGAAACGCCCACAGGGTGAGCGTGGCCACGGCGGGCACCGCGGTGATCCACCGGCTGCCGTCCGCCTGCGCCAGCTGGAAATGGGATGGCTCGAAGCTCGCCAGTCCCAGCAGTCCGACCACCACGAGCGGAACGATCTTCAAGACCGTCGTAGTGGCTTGCACCCAGGCGGCCGTGCGCACGCCCAGGACGTTGACGCCGACGAGCAGCCAGAGCAGTGCGATCGCGAGCAGCGCCGCCGACGGCGGGTTGCGGACGATCGAAGGAAAGAACGGATCGAGATAGCCGACCAGGGCGACCACCAGAGCGCCGAGGCTCGACCAGATCGAAATCCAGTAACCCCAGGCGATCAGAAAACCTGCAAAGTCACCGAACGCCTGTCGAGTGTAAGCATACGGACCGCCGGCTGCTGGAGAGAGCTGTGCGAGCCGCGCGAAGACCAGCGCCAGGGCCAGCGCACCCGCCGCCGACACGACCCACCCCACGATGCTCAACCCCCCATACGGCGCGAGCGAGGAAGGCAGGAGAAAAATGCCGGAGCCGATCATGTTGCCCATGACCAGTGCAACCGCCATCCAAAAGCCGATCGCCGGAGCGGGCGACCCAGCGGACCGTGTGGGCGTCATGGATACGGAGTATATGCGACTCGGTGTCGCCACACCTCTGGCTCATGGAGCGCCACAAAGGCCGGGCGTCCGAGGCTCACTCGTTGGCCGCTGCCCTCCGCTGTGAGAGGATCCAAGGCGCCCGGGTCCCCGGCTCCCGGAGACCATGTCAAGCGGGCAGGAGGGTCAGCCATGCCCGAGTTCCGCGTCCACCTCCTCGAACAGTGCCTGCTCAATCCCCCTTCGCCTCCCGCCGCTCCAACTCGGGGATTGGGGGCGGCCCTCCTCGGGCTCTTCGTGCCAAAGCTGATCGAGATGACGATCGGCGGCATCGCGACAGCGCTCCGCAAAGCCGGCGAGGAAGACACCGAGCAGTTGACGGCGGACGAATTCAACAATCTGTATGCGGCCGACGACAGGCAGGCGCTCTCCGTCAACCCTGAACTGGGTTGCGTGCTGGGTGTGTGGTTCGACGCGCCGAAGAAGGGGATCTCGTCGGCTGAAGACGACGTGGCCCGGGCCCTGAAGCGGGCTGGACTGGTGCCAGCTGCCGCGGTCGTTGGCGGAGTGTTCGAGGCGGCACTCCGGCCGGCGTCGGACTCCACGGCGTTCTTCCTCGACACGCGGCACTTCAGCGTCCGGGATTTCATTGGCGATCGACGAAAGGACGAACGGGCTTACATCGTGACGTTGAGCGTATCCGTGCCGGATGCAACCGCGGACGGCAGCACGTTCGCCCTGGGCACGATCGATCTGGGCAGGCGAAAAAAGGGGGAGAGTCTGGTCCCGCCCGGCCACCCGCTGGACGCCTTTCCGCGGTACCGGTCGAACCTGATGCCATGGTCGAGGATCTCGCCGGCGTCGAAGGCGGCCTACGACCGCGACGTCGCGGCGGGACAGGCGGCCGGACGGCGCTACATGCCCGTGGCGTTTTCGCTGACCCTCACCGAGACGGCCGACGGCAACAAGTTCCTGCTCCAGCTGGGCGAACTGCTCGGCGGCCTGGCCGGGAAGGCCGCAGGCGAGATCAGCAAGCGGATCGTGCCGGCGGAGGTCGAGAAGGCGGCGGCCGAAGCGGCGGAGGACGCCGAGAAGCTGTACGAAGAGGAACTGAAGGCCGAACTCGAAGTACGCCGGGCGCAGAAGGCGTACGACACGGGCCAGGAGGCCGACAAGCCCGCCTTGAGGGTCGCGCTCGAGATCGCCCGGAGGAAGCGTGACTGGCGGGCGAGCCTGCGGGAGGCGGCAGGGTTGAAGGGTCTGCCGCCGGTGGATCCACGGTAACGCGGGCGACAAAGCCCGCCGCAGGAAGGCGCAGCGTCACCCCGGAACACTCCGTCCGCGTGGACGTCGTGCTGCCTTCCATAAATACGGTGACGCGCACAGCTTCACCAGTTGCCAGCGAGTCGTCGACGCCCGCGCGGCGCCGCGCCGCGCGATCAGCGACATCGGGCCCGGCACGCGCGATGCCGAATCGAAGGGCTCTGTCTCGGCGATGCCGGAGCGGGCCTGTCGTCTCGGGCTTCCCGCTTCGCCCCGCGGGCCGTTTGCAAGCCTTCGGTGATCGCGTGGCTCAGAGGTCGCCCCGGCTAGGGAGAGCTTAGTCTGGCGCGGGCCAGAGTTACTGGCGATCCCTATCCTGTCAACACCCGGTTATCCACTTCACCTGCACGCACTTCGCTGCGGGCGGTCCAGCCGCAGGCGACGGTACCTGCTTTGCGGAAGAGCCTCGCGTGCGCGCGCCCCCTGGGGGGAGGCCCAGGGCGTGTTTCGACGCGCCGACGCAAGGCTCAAGCGACATGTCTCGCATTCTCGCAATCGAAGCCGACCCGACACGCCAGCGGCTGCTGACACGGTTGGTGGGGCAATACGTGCACGCGGAACTCATCGTCGTGGACTCGGTCCGGGATGCGATCGCCGCTGTCTCCGAACGGGTCCCGGACGTGGTTCTCGCGCCTACGCTTCTCGCGCCCCAGGATGACGCTGAGCTGATGTCGGCGGTGAAGAGCCTGCACGCCCCTCACCTCCAGACGTTGACCATGCCCGCGCTCGACATGCTGTCGGAGCGGCCGCCGGAGACCAAACGCCGCCTGGGCCTCGAGCGCCGCACGCACGACCTGGGCCTCTTGTACGATCCACAGTTGGTGGCCGCGCAGATCATCGACGGTCTCGAGCGCGCTCGTCTGATTCGCCTGGAGCACGAAGCCGCCATCGAGCACGCCAGGTGGTTGGCGGAACGAGGCGAGGCCTCTTCCACGGCAACGGCGGCTCGCCCTGACCCGTCCCACGCGTCGGACAGATCGGCCGACGAGCGCCGGCGCGCGCCGAGGATCGCGCGGGCCGATGCCTCGTGGGTTTCCGGGATTCGGATGCCGTGGGGGCTCGATCTCGATCTCATCAACATCTCCAGCAGCGGCTTGCTGGTGGAATCCACCTCGAAGCTCTCGGCCGGCGTGACCTACGAGCTGCAGCTCGACGGCCCCTCAGGAACGCTCGTCGTCAAGGCGCGCTTCATCCGGAGCGAGGTCTGGCGTGTCGATGGCCGCGGCGTCCGGTACCATTCGGCGGCGGCGTTCGAGCGGCAGCTGGATGTGGCCGGCGGCCGTGCGGCAGCCGCACCCGTGGCGAGCGCGCAGCAGGCGCTGGCCGATCTGCTGGCGATGGTGATCGCCGAGAGCGACCCTCAACTCGAGCCGGCGGACGTCCGGTTCGCGCGCGGCTTGCGGCAGCTCGTGCGCGCGCGCGACGTGCTGGTGCGACGTGCGCCCATCGTTCCAGCCGACGGCAGCGAGTCTTTTTACTTCCACGTCACGGGACAGGATCGCGCGCGTACGATTCTCCAGGTTCTGTTCGATCCGGACCGTGCGCTCACCTCAACGGAGTTCAGCCTGCTGAAGGCCGCGGCGTCGCTCACCGCCGCAGTGATCGAGCTCGATAGATCCCGCCAGTCAGCGCTGCTGTCGGCGCCCTCGATGGCGGGAGTCGCCTGATCCACAAAACAGTTGTGCCGACGTAGCGTATCGCCGTGCGGAGGGCGAACGGCAACAGCGACGTCTCACGTCCCCAGCTTCGCGGCTTCGGCCTTCACCTGCTGGAACAAGACCAGATCCTGGTCAGCCTCTTTCCACTGATCGAGGATCCTGTCGTATTCCTCGCGAGCGGCCGCTGTGTTCCCCGACGCGGCCAGCGTGCGCGCCAGGCCGATCCGCGCGAGCGGGTAGGACAGGTTGAAGAGGCCGGGCACACGGTGCGCCAGTGCGGCCCGGTAGTCGCGTTCGGCCTCGTCCAGGCGCCCGAGCGCGCGAAAGGCTTCGGCGCGCGTGACGAGCGCAGTCAGGATCAACGAGTGGTGAGTGTCGAGCGAGATGCGTTCGAGGTGCTTCACCGCGTCTTGCGGGCGCCGGGTGTGCAACGCCACGAACCCCTCGAAGGCGGCATCGACGAGTGCGCCGAGCTGCGCGTCCACTGGCTGCGGTTCCTGCTTGAAGAGGACGAACTGGCGCCGGGCGCTCGCGGTCTCTCCCAATGCCGCGTACGAAAACGCCAGGTTGATGCGGAAATCCGGTTGCTTACTGTCCAGGGCGGCCGCGGCTCGTGCCTGGTCGCGGGCCAGTTCCTTCTGCTCGAGCAGCGCGGCGGTCGCCGCCGTGCCGGAGACCGCAACCGCCACGCGCTCGGTCAGATCCTGCCGCTTCACGAGTTCGACGTAACGATCGTTGACGCGCAGCGCTTCCCGCAGCCGTCCGTGGAACGCCAGCTCCGCACTGCGAATCTGGAGGAAGTTCTGCTCCACGGGGGTGTTCTCCAGGAGCGTTGCGTAGCGTTCGGTCGCCGCGCGGTCGCGCCGGCGAGCGGCAATCTCGTACATGTGCAGATGCGTGGTCGGCGTTTCTCCCATCACCGCGATCTGCTTTTCGATGAGCGCTTGCGCCTCGTCCATCCTGTCGAGCTCGATGTATCTCGCGAAGGCGTTCGTATAGGCGAGACGCCTCGTCGGATCGAGCTCGACTCCCTTCAGAAACGACTCCAGGGCCCGCTCGGATTCGCCGCGCGAAAAGTAGAGCGTGCCGCTGTTGATGTGCGGCACGGGATCGCGCGGGTAGGTCTGCTTCCAGAGGTCGTAGGTCTCGAGCGCCTTGCCGACATCCCTCTTCACCCCGTTGTGGTAGTGCGCGGTGATATACAGCCGCTCCCGCTCACTGACGCGCTCCCGCAACTCGTATGCCTTCGTACGGTGCTCGATGGCCCGCTGCTGCTCGCCGAGATTCGCGTAGATCGTCCCGAGCTGCGCGTGGGCCGACGCGAAGTTCGGATCGAGCTCGATAGCGCGCCGGAAGAAGGGGATGGCGTCCTGGTCGCTCGAGGTGTTGCGCTTCTGCTCGCCGAGGCTGTAGGCCTTCAGGGCTTCCAGTGAAGAGGTCGTCGCCTGCTCGATCGGGGTATCGCTGCTCCTGATGGACGCGAGAGATTCGCCGAGCTCGCCGCGTATGCCCGAGGCCACCGTATCGAGCGCGGCGAGCACCTGCTCGGTTCCGCTCGCCGTCTCCTGTTCACGAGCGAGCACGTCGCCGGTACCGCAGTTCTCGGCCGTCAGGCTCACCACATAGGTGCTGCCGAGGCTCGCGACGCTGCCGAGCATCAGCGCTTTGATCCCCTGCCGCTGGCAGATCTCGCGAGCCACGGCTGCCGTGACCGGCGTCTCGGCCGGCCGGTTCATGTATCCCAGCGTTTCACGCACGCGCTGATCGGGCACGACGTTCAGAAACCGGGATTCCTCGAGCTTCACGGCGAGCGCTTGTTTGAGCGTCCCGTCGAATACAGGATCGCCGGTGGTGTTCTCGAAGTCGGCGATGAGAATCATGTCGCTTTCGGCGAGCGGCTGGCTCCGGCCTCGCAGTTGCCACATCGCTGCCCCTGCGGCGATCAGCACAATCGCCGCAACGGGCAGACCGCGTGTCCAGATCACCCGACGGGGGCGCGCAACGGGCGCCGGAGCCGCAGAAACGCGCTGCGTTGCCGATGGCCATGCGCCGGTGGCCGGCGTGCTCGCCCTGGCCGTAGCGGCGAATGCCCCGCCCGAGTCGCCCGTGCGTCGCAGCGGCCGCAGATCGGCGGCAAGCTCCGCTGCGCTCTGATACCGCGCCTCGCGGTCCTTCGCGATCGCCCGCGCAATCACGCGCTCGACCTCAGGCGGCACAGCAGCGTTGATCTCCGATGGCGCCGGCGGTACGCGGTTCAGGATACCGTCGAAGACGACGGCCGTCGTCTCGCCGGTGAAGGCCTGCCGGCCCGTGACCATTTCGTAGAAGACGAGCCCAAGGGAGAACAGATCGCTTCGCGCGTCGAGATCCTGGCCCCGCGCCTGCTCCGGAGACATGTAGGCGATCGTGCCGAGTGTAGAACCCGCACCAGTCAGGTTGTCGCTGCCGGCCACCGTGGCGCTGTCGGGCGAGCCCACGCGCGAGGCTGTCACCGACTTCGCGAGCCCGAAGTCGAGCACCTTCGCAAGGCCCGACGAAGTGACGAAGATGTTCGCCGGCTTGATGTCGCGGTGCACAATGCCCTTCGCGTGCGCCGCCTCGAGCGCCGACGCAATCTGGAGCGCGACCTCGATGGACGTTCCGATGGCCAGCGGCCGTCCATCGATGCGCTCCGCGAGCGTCTGCCCCTCGAGCAGCTCCATCGCGATGAACGGACGAGCATTGTGCTCGCCGATCTCGTGAACGGTGCAGATGTGCGGGTGGTTCAGCGCGGCCGCCGACCGCGCCTCGCGAGCGAAGCGGTCGAGCGCTTCGGGATGGTCCGCGAACGCCTCGGGCAGAAACTTCAGTGCGACATGCCGCCCCAGCTTCGTGTCCAGCGCCCGGTAGACGACGCCCATGCCGCCACGGCCCAGGCGGTCCACAATCTCGTAATGCGCGATGCGTTCGCCAATCATTCAGGTGCCGGCTCGGGGACATCTTATAACGTAACCTCACGGTCCCTCGGTCCCTGGTCCATCGGTCCCTGGTCCCTGGTCCCTGGGTCCTTTGTCCCTCGGTCCTGGTCCCTCGGTCCCTGGTCCTGAGTGATATTCGTAAGTTATGTTTCTTCGACGTTACGCGCGCGCGCGAAGGACGCGCGACGCTTGATCATGTGGTTGCCGTACAACCAGTGACCAGGACCCATCAGGGCGAAGCACATCGGGGAAAGAGGCGCAAGCTGCAGGGGTGCGAGGAGCGCCATGGCCGTGGCGATGACGCCGACCGACGCGCTGACGAGATGGTGCCCGGCGAACGCCTTCACGTCGAACATTTCAAGCGCATCGAGCTGCAGCTCGACCCGTTTCGAGTAGGCGCGGCCGTAGAGCAGCGTGAACATCACGAACAGGACAACAAATCCCAGGCCGTAAATCGCGGATGCCCTCGACAGCTGCGCGAGCGACATCCGCTGGAGCTCGGGATAGGCGCCCGGCATCATCTGCGCGAACATCGAGTCGAACATGAACTTCAGCGGGTACACGTAGAACAGCACGACGAAGAGCAATGCGCCGTTGAGCGCGACCGTCAGCGCGTCCTGGAGCCCGTAGCGGCGGAAGAACATGTTGTGCTCGTGCCAGATCCACACGAGCAGCGCGAAGCAGCACGCAAACGAAAAGAAGCCCTTCATCAGGAGCATCAACTCGCCGTACGACCGCGGGACGTCGAGCGACACGACGAGCAGCGTCAGCGCAAAGGCAAACGCCGCGTCGCTGAAGGCCTCGAGGCGGGAGACCTCATGCCGTCGGGGCACCATCGGCAGATTGTAGCGCGACTGTCCGAGGACTCCGGCCGCACGCATACCCCGGCATTCTTGCCTCCCCATCGGTGCTACTATCCGCAGAGCATGCGCATCGCACCTGTCTCCATGGGCCTCTGGCTGCTGGCGGCAGCCCTGCCGGCGGCTCTCCTCGCCAGCGCCGGACAGCAAACGGAGCAACTTCCCTCTGCGCCGCTTCAGTACGGCTTCTTCACCATCACGTTCGGCGCCGACGGCGCGCTGGCGATCGAGGGCAGGGAGTGGCCCGCGATGAAGGGGACGTGGAAGCGCGACAGGGACGAGCTCGCGGTCACCACGATCGATGGACCACGGGGATGCGAGCAGCCGGGTCGATACCGATTCCGCATGGAGGGAACGCAGGTTTCGCTGCTCCTGCTGGAGGACGCCTGCACCCCCAGGCGCATGATCCTCAAGGACAGCACCTGGCGTCCCGCGGGTGAAGTGCCTGTGGCATCCGCCCGGAAGATCGTGCGCACCGGGCCCGGGCGTGCGCCGGCCCTGCCCCACCCCGCCCCCGCAACGGGCAGCTGGCCCTCGTTCCGTGGGCCGAACGCGTCGGGCATCGCCGAAGGTCAGGATCTGCCGGATCGCTGGGACGGCAGAACGGGCGAGAACATCCTCTGGAGAGTCCCCATCCCGGGCCTGGCGCACTCGAGCCCCATCGTCTGGGGCGATCGCGTCTTCGTCACGAGTGCCATCAGCAGCAAGGGGAGCGCCACCTTCAAGCCTGGCCTGTACGGAGACGGCGATGCCTCCGACGATCGCTCTTCGCACAAGTGGATGCTCTACGCGATCGACAAGCACAGCGGAAAGATTCTGTGGGAACGTGTGGCCTTCGAGGGAGCGCCGCGAAACAAGCGACACATCAAGTCCACCTACGCCAGCGCATCACCCGCAACTGATGGGCGAATCGTCGTCGCGTGGTTCGGCTCGCAGGGCGTGCACGCATACGACGTCGATGGCAAGCCGCTCTGGACGGTGGACCTCGGCCACGTAGACATGGGGGCGTACGATATCCCGTCGTACGAATGGGGTCCGGCCAGCTCGCCGATCATCTGGAAAGATCTCGTGCTGGTCCAGTGCGACACGCAGGCCGATTCGTTCGTGCTGGCGCTGGACGCGCAGACGGGAAAGACGGTCTGGAAGACCGATCGCGACGAGCTGCCTTCGTGGGGAACGCCGACGGTGATCGCTACGTCGAGTGGCGACGAGCTCGTGACCAATGGAGCGAAGTTCATACGCGGCTACGATCCGAGCACCGGCAGGGAGCTCTGGCGTCTCGGCGGCAGCTCCAAGATCACGGCGCCCACACCGATCCTGGCCAGCGGGGTCGTCATCGTCGCGAGCGGCCGCCGGCCGGAGAAACCGATCTTCGCCGTGCGTCCGGGGGCCCTTGGCGATCTGACGCTCGCCAAGGACACGACGAGCAGCAACGCGGTCGCCTGGTCCAGGACGGGACGCGGCTCGTACATGCCGACGCCGCTCGCATACGACGGTATCCTGTACGTGCTGAACAACGACGGCATCTTCGATGCGTACGACGCGCGAACGGGACAGGAAATCTACCGGCAGCGCCTCGCACCCGTGGGCAGCGGCTTCAGCGCGTCGCCCGTCGCGGCCGACGGACGCATCTATCTGTCCAATGAAGACGGCGAGGTGCTTGTCGTTGGCGCCGGACGCGAGTTCCGGCTGATTGGCACCAACACCGTGGGCGAGCTGTTGATGGCAACGCCCGCGCTGTCCGACGGCGTCATGTACGTGCGCTCATCGTCCAGCCTGTTCGCGATCGGAAAGGCGCGGAAGTAGCGTTCAGTCGCCGGCGCTGGAGTCCTTCCCGGCAAACTGCTAGAGTGGAGCGCCCTCGAGGCGCCCGCGTCGAGGGGGCGGCGGACGTCGCCGCCGCCTTTTTTGGCCTTACCGGCCAGGGAGCACTGTTTATGAAGCCGCTGCTTGCCGTCGTCATGGGTTGCGCCCTGTTCGCCTCGGTCCCGCCGTCGGTGGAAGCGCAAGACACCAGGGAGGCACGGGGTACTGTCACCGCCGTTACCCCGGCCTCGCTCAGCATCAAGGTCAAGGATCAGGTCATGACCTTCAAGGTCGACGAAAAGACGCAGGTCACCGCGCGTGGCGCCTCGACGCAGACTCGCGCGGCGGAGGCCGAAGGACGCAAGGGCCCGGATCTGCCGAGCCTCGTGAAGGTCGGTCAGGGCGTCGAAGTTCGGTACCACGAGCAGGGGATGCATGCGGCGAGCATTCGGGTCCTGCCGGGTCCGGTCGAGGGTTCCGTCTCCGAGGCGGAGCAGAAACAGCCTGAGAGACAGACCATGAATGGGACCGTCACGGCGGTCACCGGCACGTCATTGGCCGTGAAGACCAGCGCCGGCGAGATGACGTTCGTGATCGACAAGGGAACCGACGTGATTGGAGCCGGACTCGGAACCGCCGCGGCAAAGAAGAAGGAAGCCGGCGAGGTGACGGTCATCACCGACTTCGTCGCCGTCGGCGACAGCGTCCGGGTGCACTATCGCGAGATGGGCGACATGAAGCATGCGTCGGAAGTGCACGTGACACGGAAGGGCACAGTCAAGAAGTAATAGCCAGGGGTCAAGGTTCAACGGGTTCAGGGGTTTGAGCCCCCTGAACCCTTTGCCCCCCTGAGAGCCTTGAACCGCTTCCGGACCGGCGGCCACGGCGGTGCGCCCTTTCGCTCCATCCACAGGTGCCGGATCGCCAGAATGGGATGCTCCCACAGCATCCGCGGGCCGGCGTAGCGCATGACGTCCTTCATCGCGGTCCGCTCTGCCGGCCGGTAGCAGTGGATCGGGCAGTCGCGGCAGGTCGTCTTCTCGTCGCCGAACGGGCATTTCGCCAGGCGGTCGTCGGCATAGGCGAGCAGGTCCGCACAGGCAGCACAGAGCGTCTGCGCCCGGCCGGGATGTTTGTCGCGGCAATAAATCCTCACCATCGCCGCGACCGTCTTTGCGTCGGTGACGATGTTGGGAGGCAGGGGTGGAGTCGCTGATTCTGCCATACCTCTATCGTACCCCACGCGGCTGCCGGGCCCGCCCCAGCGAGTGCGCTTCCTCTTGACAATCGAAAGGAACCGGATCCATCCTTCTTTCGTCTATCGAAAGGAAACCTCACCGTGGAAAAAGACGGGATTCTCCAGGGCACGCTCGACATGCTCGTGCTCCGGGCGCTTCAACTCGAGCCGATGCACGGGTGGGGCATCACCGAGCGGATCCAGCAATGGTCCGAGAACGTGCTGCAGGTCGGTCAGGGCACGCTCTATCCTGCGCTCTATCGGCTCGAACGCCAGGGCTTCGTTCGATCCGCGTGGAATGTGACCGAGAACAATCGGCGCGCCCGCTACTACTCGCTCACGCGAGAAGGGCGGAAGCGCCTCACCGGCGATCTCGCGCAGTGGCAGCGCATGTCGAGGGCCATCAACCTGGTGCTCGGCGCGACCGTCGACTGAGGGCATCATGGAGTCGATGAAAGAGATCTGGCGCCGCATCCGCTCCCTCGGCCGGCGGGATGCCATGGAGCGCCGCCTCGACGAAGAAATCCGGTTTCACATCGATCAACAGACAGAGAAGAACATTCGCGCCGGCATGAGCCCGCAGGATGCGCAACGCCGCGCCGCCGTCGCGTTCGGCGGAACGGAAAGCGCAAGGGAGCGCGTGCGCGACGAAGTCCGCCCGGCACTGCTCGAAGACTTTGCGCGCGATCTCCGCTACGGGGCGCGGGTCCTGCGGCGTGCGCCGGGCTTCGCGACGATTGCCATCGTCACGCTCGCGCTGGGCATCGGCGCCGCGACCGCTGTGTTCAGCGTCGTAGACGGTGTTCTGCTTCAGCCGCTGCCCTACCCCGATTCCGATCGCATCGTCCGCCTGTACCAGGTCGGGAGCACGGGCAGCAGGGGGAACGTTTCCGAGCCCAACTTCGAGGACTGGAAGTCCGGCACGCGAAGCTTCAAGGCAATGGCGGAAGTCGCCGCCTTCGTTCGCGTCCCCGTCTCGACCGGGGGCGAGCAGACGATGACGCCCGGAGCGACTGTGTCGCGGGAGTTCTTTGAGGTCATGGAAGCTCGGCCAGTTGTCGGGCGCGGCTTCCTCGAGAGCGAACGCCGCGTCGGCGCGGCCCCCGTCGCGATCGTCAGTCACGGTTTCTGGCAGGATCGGCTGGGCGGCGGCCGGCTCGGCGATCTCACCGTTCAGATCGACGGCGCCCTCCATCAGGTCGTCGGCGTGATGCCGGCGGAGTTCGACTACCCCCTGGGGACCGACTTCTGGGTCCCGCGCGAGCAGTTCCCGCCCCAGCGCTCGAGGACCGCGCACAATTTCCAGGTGGTGGCGCGGCTCGCCGACGGCGTCGATCTGCGCACGGCTCGGACTGAGCTCGGCGCATTGTCGCGCGCACTGAAGGCGGCCTACGGCGACGAGACATGGATGTTCGACGCCGCCGCCGTGCCGCTTCGCGAGCAGCTGACAGCGTCGGCGCGCCCCACGCTCCTGCTGCTGCTGGGTGCCGCGGCGCTCCTGCTCGTGATCGCGTGCCTCAACGTGTCGAACCTGCAGCTCGCCCGCGCGGCGACCAGGCAGCGCGAGCTGGCCGTCCGGTTGGCCATCGGCGCGGGCCGGTGGCGTGTGATACGGCAGCTGCTCGCCGAGGCGCTCGTTCTCTCGATGGCCGCCGGCACTGCGGGAGTCCTCGCCGCCGCCCTGGGCGTGCAGGTCCTGCTCGCCTTGCAGCCCGGGAACGTGCCGCGCATCGATGGCGTGGGTGTGGATCTGCGGGCCCTCGCGTTCGCCCTGGTCGGGGCGGGCGCGAGCGCGGCAGTGCTCGCGCTGGTTACCGCGCTGCGGTCGACGAACCGCGACCTCCGCGAAGCGCTCAGCGACGGGCAGCGGACGGTGGCGCGCGCGCGCGGAGAGCGGGCGCGCCAGGCGTTCGTCGTGGGACAGGTCGCGCTCACGACCGTGCTTCTCGCCGGCGGAAGCCTGCTGGCCCGCAGCTTCATCCGGTTGCTCGCTGTGGATCCGGGTTTCCGTACCGAGGGCGTTCTGATCCTCGACCTCACCTGGCCGTACGGTGGCGACACGGCGACACGTGCGCGCCGCGCCAACCTTCAACAGCAGCTCATCGAGCGCCTGGGGGCGCTGCCCGGCGTCGAGGATGCCGGGCTCATCGACGAGTTTCCGATCGGGCCGGGCTATTTCAGCGACGGCCAGTTCATCGAGATGACACGGGCGGACGAGATTCAGAGCTTCGAGGACGTCAAGAGGTTGGGCGAGGAGGCGAAGAGCCGTGCGGGCTACGCGTCCTATCGCATCGCCAGCGCGGGCTACTTCTCGTCCTTGGGCATTCCGCTCCTGCGAGGGCGCCTCTTCGAGGAAAGCGACGGCCCCGGCGCCCCGCACGTAGCCGTGATCAGCGAATCGCTCGCCAGGGCGAACTGGCCGGATCGGGATCCCATCGGCCGCTTCGTGCAGTTTGGAAACATGGATGGCGACCTCCGCGGATTTCGCATCGTCGGCGTCGTGGGCGATGTTCGAGAGGAATCCACCGAGGCCCCGCCCGAGCCGATCTTCTACGGACACTACCGGCAGCGTTACGTGTCTCGTTTCAGCCTCGTGGCGCGGACGCTGTCGCCCGGCGTCGTCGCCACAGCCGCACGTGAGGCCGTGCGGGAGCTCGACGCCCAGGCACCGCTCGAGATCCGCACGGTCGATGAGGCGCTCGACAGCACGCTGGCCGGCCGGCGATTCAGCCTCACGCTGATCGGGGTTTTCAGCGGGGCGGCGCTGGTGCTGGCCGCGCTCGGAATCTACGGGCTGATTTCCTATCTCGTTGCCGAGCGCACGCGGGAGTTCGGCATTCGACTGGCGCTCGGCGCCGAGGCGACGGATGTCTTGAGGCTGGTGGTGGGCAGGGGCACGATCCTCGCGGCGATCGGCATGGTGATCGGCATCATCGCGGCGCTGGCCTTGACGCGGCTTCTCGAGGGGATGCTCTTCGGAATCAGCCCGACCGATCCAATCGCGTTCAGCGGGGTACTCATACTGACGCTGATCACCGTGATCGTGGCGAGCTACGTCCCAGCCAGGAGGGCCATGCGGATCGCGCCGGCCACCGCCCTGAGAGGTGAATAGCCGCCGGCGCGATTCCGATTACTTCTTGTAGCTGATTCGATAGATCACACCGCGCGCGTCATCTGCGACCAGCAGCGCGCCGTCGGGCATCACCAGGACGTCGGCCGGACGGCCCCAATTCGGGCCCACGCCACCGCGACCGCGGGCGCCCGACTCCAGCCATCCTTCCGCGAACGGCGTGTAACTGACCACCTTGTTGTTGCCGTCGATCTTCACCACCGACACCCGGTAGCCCTGCGGCTGCGAGCGGTTCCAGGATCCATGCTCGGCGATGAAGATCTGGTCGCGGTATTCGGCGGGAAACATCTGGCCGGTGTAGAAGCGCATGCCGATGGCGGCCACGTGCGCCCCAAGCTTCTGCGCTGGCGGCTGGAAGTCGCTGCACGGGCGCTCGACGAACTTGGGATCGGGAATGTCGCCACCGTGGCAATACGGGAACCCGAAATGCATCCCGGCCTTCGGCGCGTTGTTCAATTCATCGGGCGGCACGTCGTCGCCGAGCGCGTCGCGTCCGTTGTCGGTGAACCAGAGTTCCCGGGTAATCGGATGCCAGTCGAACCCGACGGTGTTCCTGATGCCGCTCGCGAAGATCTCGCGCCCGCTGCCGTCGGGCTTCATGCGCGTCAGCGAGGCATAGATAGGTGCGGTCGGCTCGCAGATGTTACACGGCGCCCCAACCGGCACATACAGCAATCCATCGGGACCGAAGGCTATGAACTTCCAGCCATGATGCCGATCCTTGGGGAACGTGTCGTTGACGACGACCGGCGCCGGAGGCTTGTCGAGGCTCGACTCGATGTTGTCGTAGCGCGTCACGCGGCTGACTTCGGCCACATAGAGTGAGCCGTTACGGAAGGCGACGCCGCTCGGCATCGAGAGCCCCTGAGCGATGGTATAGACCTGGTCCGCCTTGTTGTCCTGGCCGCGATCGACAACGGCGTGGACGCGCCCCGCCTGCTGGCTGCCGACGAACAGCGTTCCGTTGTCGCCGAGCGCCATTTGCCGCGCGTTCTCGACGCCGGTCGCATAGACGTCGATCGCGAACCCCGGCGGAAGCTTGATCTTCTCGAGCGGGAGGCTCTGCGCCGGCCCGGGAGAGGGGCTTTGGCCACCGAGGACGAGTATGCCGAGGAGAATCGTGAGGTAGCGCATCCAACAGATGTTACTTCGCAGGCGTGCGGCTGAGCCCAGAAGCTCGACCGTCTTCTCCGAATGCTAAAAATTTAGCGTCGTGCTATTTTCCTAGCATCCTTTTTCCCGCTCCTTCGTCTAACGTCCATATCGAAGACACGAATGAAGGCCCCACACCAGGAACTCAGCCGTCGAGAACGTCAGATAATTGACATCCTTTACACGCGCGGGCGTGCCACGGCCGCCGAGGTCCAAGCCACGCTGCCCGATCCGCCCAGCTATTCGGCCGTCCGCGCGATGCTGCGGATTCTCGAAGAAAAAGGCCATATCCGCCACGAACAGGATGGACCGCGTTACGTATACCTGCCGACCGTGGCGCGCGACAGCGCCAAGCGGTCGGCCATGCGTCACATGCTGCGGACCTTCTTCAACGGCTCGGCTGAGCAGGCGATCTCGGCGCTTCTGGACGACTCGACTGCCAAGCTCTCGGATGCCGAGCTCGATCGCCTGGCCCGGCTGATCGAGCAGGCCCGCCGGAGCGGAGCGTAGATCATGAATTTGCCCTTCTCGGAGATCCCGGCGATCACCACGCTTGCGCTGCCCGCTTCGGACGTCATCGTCAGAGCGACCGTGCTGCTCGGCTGCACGGGGCTCACGGCGATGCTGTTGCACCGCGCCGCGGCGGCCACGCGCCACGCTGTGTGGACACTGGGCATGGTGGGCGCCCTCGTTCTGCCGGTCCTGTCGATCGCGCTTCCGAGATGGGAGCTGCCGGTTGTGACGATCCCGTCGCCGCAGATCGCACCGGCGAGGACGTCGCCCGCACCGCTCCTGACCGGAGCGCGCGCGTATCCGGCGCCGATCGCCACGGGGCGGGAGGCGGATGCTCGGAACTCGACCGCCGAGACGACGGCCCCGCAATTCCGGCAATCGAACTCCGATCGCATGAGCCCCGCAGGCGTGGTGCTGATTGTCTGGCTCGCCGGGACGATCGCGATCCTCGGACGCCTCCTACTGGGAATCGTTGCCGTGCAGTGGATGACGCGACGGATCGAGCGCGTCACGGAGGCCCCATGGCTGGCGATGGCGGGCGCACTCGCGCAGGGCCTCGGGGTCTGCAGCAAGGTGACGTTCTTCCGCAGTCAGACGGCGACCATGCCGATGGCCTGGGGGCTCTGGCGTCCCGGCGTGGTCATGCCGTCGGACGCGGACACCTGGCCTACGGCTCGACTGCGCATCGTGCTGTTGCACGAGCTCGCGCACGTGAAGCGTCGGGATTGCCTCACGCACGCGCTGGCGCAGATCGCGTGCGCCGTGCACTGGTTCAACCCGCTGGCATGGATCGCCGCGCGGCGGATCCGGGCAGAGCGCGAGCGCGCCTGCGACGACCTGGTGCTTGCCGCGGGGACCCGGGGCTCGGACTACGCCGACCAGTTGCTCGATGTCGCCCGGTCGATGCGCGGCGGGAGGTTTCCCTCGATGCTGGCGGGAGCAACGCTTGCGATGGCCCACCGGACGCAGCTCGAGGGGCGTTTGCTCGCGATCCTCGATCCGGAAAGGCCGCGCTCGGGTCTGTCCCGCGGCCGCAGGACCGCAGCCGTCACAGTCGCAGCCTGCGCGGTGATGCCGCTCGCGACGCTCCAGCCCTGGGCCTACGTAGAGCGTGGGGACGAGGCACAGACGTTCCACCTGTCGCATGTGCTGCTGTCGCAGGCTCCCGAACCGGCGCCAACGCCGCCGTCCAGGCTGCAGACCGCCCCGAGCGCTGTTCCGGCCGATCGCAAGGCCAGAGAGACAGACCTGGACCGGGAGTTGGCGGTCGAACACCAGGCTCACGAGACCGCGACGGCCATAGTCGAGGGAGTGCTCGAGGGCGTTGTCGGTGGAGTGATCGATGGCGTCCTCGGCGCAATCCAGGACGTCGGCGATCAACGCTCGACAGCGGCCGGGAAGCGCACGGTCGATCCACGGACGATTGCGGCGCTGGCCACCGCATTGAAGGACATCGACGTGGAGGTTCGAGAGGCGGCGCTCGGTGCGCTCATTCACCTCCGGGACCCGCAAGTCTACGAGCCGCTCATCGCGGCGCTGGGCGATGCATCCGAGGACATCCGGGAGCTGGCTGCCATGGGGCTGGGCGAGCTTGGCGATCTCCGGTCCCTCGAAGCGCTGGCCAGGGCCCTCGACGACCAGAGCGCGTCGGTCCGCGAACAGGCGATCCTGGCGCTGGGCCGGCTTGGGGACACGAGGAGTGCCGCGCCGCTCGCTCGCGGGTTGAAGGACGAAAGCGCCAGCGTACGGGAGCAGGCCGCGTTCGCCCTCGGGCAGCTTCGCGATCCAGCGCACCTCGACGCCCTCGCGGCAGCGCTCCAGGACAGCTCTCCTGACGTCCGGGAGATGGCGGCGTTTGCACTGGGACAGATGCGCGATGCGCGAGCCGCCGTTCCGCTCATCTCGGCACTCAAGGACAGCAACGCCGACGTGCGGCACCACGCCGCATTCGGCCTCGGGCAACTGAGAAATCGGTCGGCGGTCGAGGCGCTGGTCATCGCGATGAAGGATTCGGACGCGGACGTCAGGGCCCAGGTGGCGTTCGCGCTCGGCCAGATCGGCGATCCACGCGCAATCGATGCCCTCACGGGCGCGCTGAAGGATGCGAACGCCGAGGTTCGACAAATGGCGGCGTTCGCCCTCGGGCAGCTCGCTCGGTAGGATCCGTTCACTGTTCCCGGCTTCGTTGGCGCTCGGGACCGGAGAAAACGCATGAGCCCGTTGACCGTCTTCGTCAGAGCCTTGCTGAAGTCGAGCGCGATCTGCCTTGGCGTCGCCATCGCCCTGGTCGAGCCCTCTTTCGACGGGAGCCCCTCGCGACCCGCGGTCGCGCACCAGAGCCCCGTGCAGGAGGCCATCGACGGGCTGATCGACGCATTGAAGGATCCCGATCCGGGTGTCCGCCGGAATGCGGCGGTCGCGCTTGGCGAGCTCCGCAGCGCGCGGGCGGTTCCCGCCTTGATCGACGCGACGCGGGACGAGCGCTCGGACGTGAGATCAGGTGCCACGGCGGCCATTCGTCAGATCACGAAGGCCCACGCGGACGCCGCCCAGGCCCTGCCGGAGCTCGGGCGTGCGTTCGGGACGCGGCTGACTCGCAGGTCATCAGCCCTCAGTCGCGGCGACTGACGAGCGGCGGGCTGGGTTCTGCGTGTAGCTGTTTTGCGGTACGATCCCAGCCGCATGGTGCTGGCGTCGGCGATCATCGCCTTCCTGATCCTGCTGACAGCGCTCTACGTAGCGGCTGAGTTTGCGGCGGTCGGCGCGCGCCGCAGCCGCCTGCGCCGATTGGCCGAAGACGGCAACCCCCTCGCCGCGCGAATCCTTCCGGTCGTCGAGGATTCCCACGAGCTCGACAGGTACATCGCGGCTTCTCAAGTGGGCATCACGTTGTCGAGCCTGATCCTTGGCGCCTACGGGCAGGCCGCCCTCGCGCCGCGCCTGGCGCCGCTGCTCGAGCGGTTCGGACGCCTGGATCCTTTGAACTCTCAGTCCACCGCCGCCGGCATCGTCCTGCTGGTCCTCACGACCCTGGCGATGATCCTGGGGGAGCTGGTGCCCAAATCGCTGGCGCTTCAGTACCCGACGCGGACCGCGCTCGCGACCGTGATGCCGATGCAGTGGTCGCTGCGCCTCTTCTCCTGGTCGATCAAATTCCTGAACGGCAGCGGGATCGCGATCCTGAAGCTGTTCGGCGTGCCTTCCACGAGCCACCGTCACGTCCACTCGCCCGAGGAGATTGCACTGCTCATCGCCGAGAGCCGGGATGGCGGCCTGCTCGAGCCGCAGGAGCAGGTGCGCCTTCATCGCGCCCTGCGCCTCGGCCTGCGGTCGGCGCGCCAGTTGATGGTTCCACGCTCGAGGCTCGCGGGAATCGAGGTCACCACGCCATTCGACGAGGTGCTCGACATCGTCGCCGCAAGCCCGTACAGCCGGCTGCCGGTGTATCGAGGATCGCTCGATGACGTCCTCGGCATCCTCCACACGAAGGACCTCGTGGCGGACTTCATTGGCGGGGGGCATCGCCAGTCGCTCGCCGCGCTGATCAAGCCTCTCCCGCGCGTCAGCGACAACATGCCTGCGGATCGCCTGCTCACCTTTCTCAGGGAGCGGCGCAGCCACCAGGCGCTCGTCATCGACGAGAACGCCCGCGTCGCGGGCCTGATTACCGTCGCCGATGTGCTCGCGGAGCTGCTCGGCGAGGTGTCCGACGAGCTCAAGACGCACCAGTTGCGGGCCGTCCTGTTATCGGATGGGCGCGTGCGCCTGCCGGGATTGATGCGCGTGGACCAGGCTGCGCAGGTGGTAGGCGCAAGCTGGCGGCCGTCGACACAGACCGTCGGCGCGGCGGTGGCCACCGCCGCGGGCCGGCCCGTGGAGCAGGGCGAACGGCTCGACGTGGAGGGTACCGACGTCGAGATCGAGTCGGTCGAGGCCGGCGTGATCACCTCCGTGATTGTGTCCTCGCGCGCGCGCAAGGAGCAGGCGCGATGACGGAGTTCGTCGTCATCAGCACCCTCATCCTGCTGAATGGCCTCTTCGTGGCGGCTGAGTTCGCGATCGTCGGCGCGCCTCGTGCGGCAATCGATGCCAGGGCTGCCAGGGGCAACAGGCGGGCGATCTCGGTTCAGAAGGTGCTCCGCGATCCGCGACGCCAGGACCGCTACATCGCCACCGCACAACTGGGCATCACGGTCGCGAGCCTCGGCCTCGGCATGTATGGCGAGCACGTGCTCGCCGAGGGCATCTACCAGCGCTTCGCCAGCCCCGGGCTGCCCGCGTGGCTGGCTTCACACGGCCTGGCGAGCGTGCTGGCGATCGCGATCCTCACCTACTTTCACATCGTGGTGGGCGAGATGGTGCCGAAATCGCTCGCGCTGCAGCATGCGGAGCAGATGGCGCTGTGGGTCACGCCGCCGATGCTGTGGATCAGGGCCATCGTGTTTCCGCTCGTCGTCACGCTCAATGGCATCGGCAACAGCATCCTGCGGCTGTTCGGCATCAATCGGCAGGAGCGAAGCGTCGATCAGTATTACACCGCGGAGGAGCTCCAGCTGGTCGTGCAGGAGAGCGAGGAGCTCGGCGCCATCCGCACGGAGTCCGGACGGATGCTCCACGAGCTGTTCGAGTTCGGCGACCTGACCGCCGGACAGGTCATGGTCCCCCGCGTCCGGGTGATTGGGATCCCGGCCGGCAGTCCCGCTGACCGCATCCGGGAGCTGCTCGGGCGATCTCCACACACCAGGTATCCGATCGTCGAGAACGACCTCGATCACATCGTGGGCATGATCCACATCAAGGATCTGCTCCGGTTGCTGGTGCGCGACGAGCCGATCAGCGCGGCCGTCGCCAGACCGCTGCCGATCGTGCCCGAAACCGCTCCGCTCGACAGCGTGCTGACGACCATGCGCGGCGAACGGACGCAGATAGCCGTCGTGATCGACGAGCACGGAGGTACCGCCGGCATCGTCACGCTCGAGGACCTCTTCGAAGAGGTCGTCGGCGACATCGAGGAGGGCACGCCCGAGAACAAGCCGATCTTCCGCGATCGCGACGGACGGCTTCGCGTGCCCGGCACGATGCGGCTGGACGAGCTCGGCGAGCAGTTCCACCTCGACCTCGAGCACGAGGACGTGGACAGCATCAGCGGCCTCGTGCTCACGCTGCTCGGACGGCCGGCGGAGGTCGGGGATGCCGTTCGCTACGAGCGGCTGCTGATCGAGGTGACCGCTGTGAAGGGCCACGGCGTGGAGCAGTGTGCCGTGTCGCTGGCGGCCTGATCGCCAGGGTTTCCTCCGCTCAGATCTCGCCGCGCGCGGCCGCGACCTCGAGCTCCTGCTCCGTCGCCTCGACGAACTCCCCTTCCCACTTGGCGATCACCACGGTGGCGAGGCAGTTGCCGACCACGTTCACCATCGTGCGCGCCATGTCCATCAGCTCGTCCACGCCGAGAATCAGCGTGACGCCCTCGAGCGGAAGCCCGTACGAGGCGAGCGTCCCCGCAAGAATCACGAGCGAGGCGCGAGGAACGCCCGCAACCCCCTTGCTCGTGAGCATCAGCGTCAGCAGCATCGTGATTTGGTGGCCGATCGTGAGCTCGACACCCGCTGCCTGCGCGACGAACACCGCGGCGAGGGAGAGATAGAGCGTCGTGCCGTCGAGATTGAAGCTGTAGCCCAGCGGCAGAACGAACGCGACGATGCGGCGCGGAACGCCGAGGCGCTCCACCACTTCCATCGCGCGCGGCAGCGCCGCCTCGCTGGACGTCGTCGAGAACGCGATGACAGCAGGCTCCTTGACGGCCTTGATGAACTTGCGGATCGGGACCTTGAACACCAGTGCGACAGGCAGCAGCACGAGCAGGATGAAGACGGTCAACGCAATGTAGAGCGTCGCGACCAGCCACGCGAGGTTCACCAGGACCTTCAGCCCTCCATGGCCCACGGTGTAGGCGATCGCGGCGCCGACGCCGATCGGCGCATAGTGCATGACAATGTTCGTGAACTTGAACATCGTCTCGGCCACCGATTCGCACCAGACGATGACGGGCCGGCCTTTCTCGCCGATCATGCCCAGCGCGACGGCGAAGAAGATGCTGAAGACGACGATCTGGAGCACATCGCCCTCGGCCATCGCGCGGATGATCGATTCCGGCACCACGTGCAGAAGGATTTGATCCCAGGTCTGAGGCTTGGCGGTGATCTCCGACTCCGCGCCCATCGGCAGGTTCACGCCGACGCCGGGCCGCATGACGTTCACCGCAACGAGACCGATGATGAGCGCGAGCGTCGTGACGACCTCGAAATAGACGATCGCGCGAAGGCCCATCCGCCCCACGACCTTGACGTGCCCCGCGCCGGCGATTCCCGCGACGAGCGTCGCGAAGATCAGCGGCGCGATGATCATCTTGATCATCCGGAGGAAGAGCTGGCTGAAGGGACGGAAGTAGACGGATGCGGCGGGGTTGTACTCGCTGACGATCCACCCGACGACGATGCCGAGCGCCAGGCCGATGAAAATCTGTTGGGTGAGGGTGATGCCGCCACGCGGCTTGATATCGGGCTCGGCGAGTGCCATTCGATCGGTACCTCCAGGCGGCGCAGGCAGGCCGCGGGCATTGGCGATCTTATATGAAGGGCTGGCGCTGCCGGGATCATACCCAAACGCTCGAAGGGTTATTCCGCGCGGGCACGTGGCCCGCACGGTGCGGGTCTGGCTCGACAGGCTTGGAAGCTAGAGCCGCAGAGTCCGCGCCGTGAGCTCCCGCGGATCGAGGCCCGCGGCGTGGGCCAGGTCGCGTTGGAGTCGAGGGAGGTCGGCCGGGAATCTCCACTCGTCCGAGTGCCCGCCCGCTTGCACGATCGACGCCTCCCACTCGCCCCACCAGGGTGCGACGCGTCGCGCGATCGGCTCGATCACGAGCACGGAGGCGCCACGGGTCTTGAACGAGAGCAGCCTCGCGCGAAGCAATGAACGCGACGGGGCCGGCAACTCGTTGAGGACATAGGCGAGCAGGATTCCGTCCTCTCCGGTCGCGCTGACGGGCATACGCGAGGCATCGGCCCGACGCGTACGGCCACTGAGACCGAGCGTTCGATACGTCCAGGCGGCCTCGCCGGCCGCCCACGGGTTCATGTCGAATCCGGCAATGCGGTTGATGCCCGCTTCGAGCGCCCAACCTGCCCCGGCCGCGCCCGTCCCGCAGCCCAGGTCGAGGATGCGATGGACCGGAACCGCCGGAACCAAATGGAGCTCACGAACGATCTGTCTGGTGATCAGAAAATGCAGGGGACCGTAGAAGAGCGCGAAGGCTGCCCGCTTTCCGCGGCCTTCGAGCGCGCCGCCGGTGGCCAGCCGCGACCGCCGCTCCACGTAGCAGGAGGACAACGCGCGAAGGGCTCGTGCGACTTCCGAGAACGTGAGGTCGGCAAGGTGGCGCCGCTCGAGTGCCTCGAGCCAGACGGCTGTCGCATCCCCCTGCTCGTCACGCCCCGCTCGACCGCCGGCAATCCTGCGAAGGTCCATCCGCCTTCGATTTAATCACGAGCTGTTCACTTCGAGGGAAGGTGGCCACAGGGCAGACTAAAGACGGCCGCGGGGGCGACTGGCTCTCGATAACCCCTTGAAACGACGTGAGTTGCGCGCGAACGCTCTTTGCACTGCTCTCGTCGATGCGGCCCACTCGCCTGGTGCTCCTCCTCTTCCTCACCGCGCAGGCCTGTGATGGGCTCTTCACGTATGTGGCTGTCAGTGCGTTCGGCCTCGCGGCCGAGGGCAACGGCTTGATGGCGACGTGGATGGCGCTCGTGGGACCGGCGGCCGCGTTGCTCGGGGCCAAGTTCCTTGCTGCCGCGTGCGGCGTCCTGCTCTACGTCAAGGGCGTCCACCGGACGCTTGCGCTGCTCACTCTGTTCTATGCGCTGGGTGCGGTCGGGCCCTGGATGATCATGCTGTCGCGACTGTAGGGTCGGCAGTCGCGCGATGCTCGCCTGACGCGGCTTGCCAACCGAAGCCGCGAGCGGAGCGAGCGCTTGGCGAAGGGGTGGCTTGCCAGCCGTAGCTCTACACCGAACTTGCAGACGGCCCACCTTCGCGCTTCGCGCTACGGCGGACAGCCTCCGCGTGAGTCGTGAGCGGAGGCTGGCGGAGAGGAAGGGATTCGAACCCCTGGAAGCCTTCCGGCTTCAACGGTTTTCAAGACCGCCGCCTTAAACCACTCGGCCACCTCTCCGTACTGACGCTTGTCACGGCTTCGGCCTTCAGCCTTTCTGTATCGTGTCCACTCCTCCCATATATTGTCGCAGAACCTCCGGGACGACGACCGACCCGTCCTTCTGCTGGTAGTTCTCGAGGATCGCGATGAGGGTGCGGCCCACGGCGAGGCCGGAGCCGTTCAGCGTATGGACGAACTCCGCTTTTCCCGTTCCGGCGGGGCGGAACTTGATGTTCGCCCGGCGCGCCTGGAACGCCTCGGTGTTGCTGCAGGAGGAGATCTCGCGATACGTCTTCTGGCTGGGCAGCCAGACTTCGATGTCGTACGTCTTGGCCGAGGCGAAGCCCATATCGCCGGTACAGAGCAAGACCGTGCGATACGGCAGGCCGAGACGGTTGAGCACTTCCTCGGCGTTCCGGGTCAGCGACTCCAGCTCGTCGTAGGAGCGATCGGGCTCGCTGAATTTCACGAGCTCCACCTTGTCGAACTGGTGCTGGCGGATCAGGCCGCGGACGTCTGCGCCGTGCGAGCCGGCCTCGCTCCTGAAACACGGCGTGTACGCCGTGTAGAGCAAGGGCAGGCTGCGGCCGTCGAGGATCTCGCCGCGATGGAGGTTGGTCAGCGGCACTTCCGCGGTCGGAATCAGGAACAGGTCCCAGTCGCCGCCGATCTTGAAGAGATCCTGTTCGAACTTCGGCAGGTTGCCCGTTCCGCGCAGCGCCTCGCTGTTGACGAGGAACGGCGGTTCCACCTCGACGTACCCGTGTTCCCGGGTGTGCAAGTCGAGCATGAAATCGATGAGCGCCCGCGCGAGCCGCGCGCCGGCGCCGATCAGGACGGCAAACCGCGCGCCCGACATCTTCGTCGCACGCTCGAAGTCCAGAATGCCGAGTGCCGGTCCGAGATCCCAGTGCGCCAGCGGCGGGAACGCGAACTCGCGCGGCGTGCCGGCGCGGCGCACCTCCACGTTGTCGGCCGCGCTTGTGCCGACAGGCACCGAGGAGTGCGGCAGGTTCGGCAGCGTCATCAGGAGCGCGGCCCGCTGCTGCTCCACCTGATCGACCTGGATTTCGAGCTGCCGGATCTGCTGCGCGCGAGCCTTGTTCGCCGCGAGGATGTGCGCGGCATCCTGCCCCTGCCGCTTGGCGCGCGCCACCTCGTCGCCCGCCGCGTTCTGTTCCCGTTTGAGCCCCTCCATCTCGGGAATCAACCGGCGCCTGCGCGTCTCGAGCGTCACGAGCTGCTCCAGCTCGGTGTCGGCATTGATCCCCCGGTTGCCGAAAGCCACCCGCACATCCCCCAGCCGGTCGCGCACGAAAGCAGGGTCGATCATTGCCAAATCGTATCCCAGGCTCAGGTCCGTCGTCCGTGGTCCGTGGTCCAGGGGGCCGTGGTCCCAGGTCCGGGGGCCGGGGAACTTGTCAGCACGTCGCACAGCACGTCGCACGTCGCACGGCATGTCGCACCTGGCACGTCGCAAGCAGCACGCCGCACATGGCACATCGCACCTCGCACGTGGTACGTGGTACGATGCCCTCCATGATCGGCAAAGAGCGTCCGCGCCGCGGCATCATCAGGAAGGCCGTGTTTCCGGCCGCGGGTCTCGGCACCCGCTTCCTGCCGGCCACCAAGGCGCAGCCGAAGGAAATGCTGCCGCTCGTCGACAAGCCCATCATCCAGTACGGCGTCGAGGAAGCGGTGGCATCCGGGGTCGACAACATCATCCTGGTCACGGGCCGGGGGAAGAACGCTATCGAAGACCACTTCGACGTGTCCGTGGAGCTGGAGACATTCCTTCAGGCACGAGGCAAAACGGACCTGCTCGCGGAGATTCGAAAAATCTCCGATTTGATCAACTTCTCCTATGTACGTCAGGGTGAGCCGCTCGGCCTCGGCCACGCGGTGCTCGTGACCCGCACCATGGTGGGCGACGAGCCCTTTGCCGTGATCCTCGGCGACGACGTCATCGACGCGACGCCGCCGGCGCTGCAGCAGATGATCGACGTGTTCGAGGAGGTGCAGGGGCCGGTGCTCGCCATCGAGCGTGTGCCGAAGCAGGACGTCAGCGCCTACGGCATCATCGACGCGGAGGAGATCCGGCCCGGCGTCTACAGAATCCGGGACATGGTCGAGAAGCCGCTGCGTGACGAGGCGCCCTCGGACCTTGCCATCATCGGGCGCTACATCCTGACGCCCGATATCTTCCCCGCGCTCGAGGCGACGGTGAGCGACCGCACCGGCGAGATCCAGCTGACCAACGGGCTGCGCCGGTTGCTCGAGCAGCGGCCCATCTACGGGTGCCGGATCGACGGCGTCCGGCACGACACGGGCAACAAGTTGGGCTTCTTGAAAGCGGTCGTCTACTTTGCGCTTCGTCGCGAGGACCTCGCGGAGCCGTTCGCCAGCTACCTTCGCTCGATCGATCTCTCGCCATCACCGAGGGCGCTCACCGGACCTGCTGCGTCCCGGCGCCCCGAGCAGGCGTCCGTCGAGCGCAACCGCCTCGCCTGAGGCGACCGATCGCGGACGGATGGTGACCCACGGCCGACCACTGCCGCGTCAGCATAGGCGAAGCCGGGGCCTACTCGGACTTCGTGTCCGTCGATTTGGATTCGGTTTTCGTGTCGGACGCGGTCGACGGCTTGGCCGAGTCCCCGCTGCTCCTACCCGTTGAATCCGTGCCCGACTTGCGCGCGTAATCCGTGATGTACCACCCCGAACCCTTGAACTGAATCGCAGGGGACGACAGGAGCTTCCGTACGGGCCCGCCGCAGACGGGGCACGTCTCGAGAGGAGGATCGCTGAACTTCTGAATGCGCTCGAATCGATGAGCGCAGGACTCACACTGATACTCGTACAGTGGCATGTTGGTCGCTATCCGATCACCCGGTCCCGCATCGCTCGATCGCTCGATCGCGCGATCGCGCGATCACGCGCTCACTCAATGGTCTCCCCGCTCCGTTCCCCCAGCATCAACGCCCGGTGCAGCCAGAGCGGAACGCTGCCGTTCGACAGCAAGGTGTCATGGAAGTTGCGGAGCGAATATTTCGTCCCGAGCTTCGCCTTGTAGTCGGCCCGGAGCTTCAGCACCATCAGCTTGCCGGCCGAATACAGAATGTACGACGGATCGAACGTGCCCCGCTCGGCCTCGCGCCTGGCGCTCGCCTCCTCCAGGAAGGCCTCGTCGCGGAAGAACCGCACCGCCTGCTCGACCGACAGGTCCTCGCAGTGCAGCCGAATCCCGACGACCGTGCGGCACAGCCTGATGAGCGCCTCGGCCAGCTGTCCGAGACGAATGGTCTCGTCGGCGCGCCGGAAGCCCTCCTCCACCATCATCTGCTCGCAGTAGTGCGCCCAGCCTTCCACGAACGCAGACGAGGAGAACAGGATCGACTTGCGCAGCTTGGAATCGAGGTGCCGAAGGTGCTGGTAGTGCAGGAAGTGGCCTGGAAACACCTCGTGGATGGAGATGGCCCAGAGCGCCCCGTAGTTGAAATCACGCAGGTGCTCGTCCTGACGGTCGGCGGACCACGATGGATCGACATCGGTGATGTAATAAAACGCTCGAAGCGGCCTGGCCTCGAACGGCCCCGGCGTCCACATGCTCGCCGAGGTCCACCGGTAGAACCGGGGCGTCGGCGCGACCGCCACGGGAGCGCCTTCCGGAATCGTGATCAGGCCCTGACGCGTGAGGAACGCCTCGAGCTCGACGATCTGCTCTCGCGCAACGGATACCAGCTTGCCGGCCGGCGGATGCTCGGCCTTCGTCGTCCGCCACGCGCCGAGCGGATCGCCTCCGTTCAAACGCGAGGCCGCGCGGCGGAACTCCTCCTGCGTGGCGGTCAACTCCCGCATCGCGATGTCGAGCAGTCGATCGGCGCTCGTCGTGAACCCCTCTTCGAGCTCGAACTTCTGCGTGAACTTGTCCCGCCCCAGCCGGAACGAGCCACGCGCGCGCGGCGCGACGTCCCGCTCGAAGTACTCGATACAGGACGACACGGCAGTCGAGGCCTCCGTGGCCGCGTCCGCCAGCTCGCCGAGCAGGTGCAGATCGTCGACATCCGCGAACGCTCGCGGCAGGTCGTCGTTGATGAACCGCAGGGTGCCTCGCAGGCTCTCGAGGCCCAGCTTCACGAAAATGCCGGGGGGATCCTTGATGTTGTCGCGAGCCGACTGCATCAGCCGCGGCGCCTGCCGCAGCTTCGAGAGCACTCGCCGGGCGCGCTCGGCGAGCGGCGAGTACTCGAACAGCACCTGGCCCGCCAGGCTGGTCGCCAGGACCTCGGAATACGACTGCAGGCTCCGTTCCCACGTCCGCACGCTTTCCAGCTCGAAGAGACGGGCACGGATGCTGGCCTCGAGGGCCGGACGCTCCAGGCGTTCGACCTCGGTCAGGCGCTGCGGATCGACGGAGGCGAGTCGACGAGCGAAACCGCCGAGCTCCCGCACCTGCGCATCGATCGCCTGGCGGCCGAAGTCCTCCAACAGGTCGTCGTGCGCGTGGACCCCGTCGAAGGTCGCCATCGTGGGATGGAGCTCGTGGAGGTAGGCCAGGTACTCGTCGACAAAATGCGGAAGGGGTTCGGCTGAATACATTTGGTACAATTCGCGCCGGGGGTGGATTGGCCGGCATCCTCTACGTGGTCGCAACTCCCATTGGCAACCTGGAGGACATCACGCTGCGCGCCCTTCGCGTGCTCCGCGAGGTCCCGCTGATCGCAGCAGAGGACACGCGTCGCACGGGTCGGCTCCTCCAACACTACTCGATTTCGACCCCGACGACGAGCCTCCACGAGCACAATGAGCACCGGAAAGCGGACGAGCTCGTGCGGCGGCTGCTGACCGGCGAATCCATTGCGCTGGTGTCAGATGCGGGCACGCCGCTCGTGTCCGATCCGGGATCGCGTCTGGTGGCGCGCGCGCATGCGGCCGGGATCCGGGTCGAGCCCGTTCCCGGTGCGAGTGCCCTCATGGCGGCGCTCTCGGCGGCCGGTTTCGAGACAACGCTGGTCCATTTTGCCGGGTTCCCACCGGCCCGTGGCAGGCAGCGGGCCGCCTGGTTCGACGAGGCCGCCGGCTTGACGGGCGTCCTCGTGTTTTACGAGGCGCCCCACCGGATTCGCGACACCCTCGAGGAGCTGGTCGGCAAGGTGGGGGACCGGGATGCGGCCGTGGGCCGTGAACTGACCAAGGTCCACGAAGAATTGGTCGTTCGTCCTATTTCTACACACCTGGTCGAACTGGGTGACCCGAGAGGCGAGTACACCATCGTTGTGCAGCTAGCTGATCGGGAGGCCAAGCTGGTTGAAATGCCTGAGGATACGGCGCTACTGCACGAATTTGGTGAAATGATAGAATTATTGCCATCCGGGAGGCGAGCGGCTGTTCGGGCCCTGGCAGTGAAGTACGGAAGGACTACCAGGGACATCTACGAGAGGCTCGAGCAGGCCAAGATTTCGGTCAAACGATAGAATGCGTGGGGACAACGACCGTTCGGTTGGCCCCTTGACCTGCCCGAACGCCCTCTGTTACTGTCTGTGGCCGCCCTACGAGGCAGAGACGCACTCATGGCAAAGCAGCACCGGGTGATTGGGTCCCGGTCGAAAACCTCCCGGTCGAAAAACGCGGGCCGCCCCCGAGTAGGGCGTCGCCGCACATCCGGGACTATTGGGGGTTCACCCTCGGCCGTCCAGGCGCGCACCAGGGTGGTTGTCTCGGCGCCGCCGGCTCCCATCAAGAAGCCCGCCTATTACGAAGCGATTGCATCCTACGAAACGGGGGTGCGCGCGCTCCAGCGACGCGACTTCGACGTCGCGGCCGGGCATTTCCGGACCGTCATCCACCGCTTTCCGGAGGAACGCGAGCTCGTCGAGCGAGCCACCCTCTATCTGCGGGTCTGCGAGCGTGAAACCGCCAATCGCGCGACCGTTCCAGGTACGCCGGGTGAGCGCATCTACGCCGCCACCGTGGCCCTGAATGCTGGTGATGCCGAGGGAGCAATGCAGCAGCTCCGGGCAGCGCTCGCTATCGATCCAGACAACGACCACGGTCACTATATTATGGCAGTAGCCCTATCCGACCGCGGCTCCTATGGGGAGGCGCTTCCATTTCTGCGCCAGGCCATCTCCCTTAACCCAGAAAATAGGTCACTCGCCAAACAGGACCCAGACCTCGCGGTCCTTCGCCAGACAGAAGCGGGCCGTCAGCTGCTGGAATCCTCCGCTCCTGCCCTGCGCAAACGCCCTAAAGTCCGACGCTAGCCGCAGGTTTCAGCGTGGCACCGCCCGCGTGGCGCTACACTGGTTGGGCATGCTCGAGTGTCACCTCGTGATCCTGGCGGCGGGGAAAGGGACGCGAATGAAGTCGCGGATCCCGAAGGTTCTCCACGAAGTGTCCGGCCTCCCGCTTCTTGACCACGTGCTGCGAACGGCCGCGACCCTGAACCCGGCCTCGACGGTCGTCGTCATCGGGCACGGATCGGAGCTCGTCGAGCAGCGATTCACGAAACGGCCGGGCCTGCTGTTTGCACTCCAGGCGCCGCAACTCGGCACCGGACATGCCCTGCTCCAGGCGGAGTCGGCACTTCGCGGTCGTGCCGGTACGCTCGTGCTGCTTTCGGGGGATGTGCCGCTGCTGCGGCCGGAGACGCTCCGGGGCCTTGTGGCCCACCACGAGGCGCAACGCGCGGCCGCGACGGTGCTCACGGCAGTTGTCCCGGACCCCTCGGGATATGGACGGATCGTCCGGGAGGATGGCAGGATTTCCTCGATTGTCGAGCATCGCGATGCGTCTCCGGCCGAAAAGGAGATCGGCGAGATCAACACGGGCATCTACGCATTCGACCTCTCGCCGCTGTTCGACTCGTTGCGGGAGCTCGGCACCGAGAACGCACAGGGCGAGTATTACCTGCCCGACCTCGTGAAGATCTACAGGGCGCACGGTCTCGTCGTCGAGACCCGCCGCGTTGACGATGTCCGGGAGATTACCGGCGTGAACAGCCGAAAGGAGCTGGCGGAAGTGGCAGCGATCCTCAGGAGCGGCAAGAACCAGGCGCTGATGGACGCGGGCGTCACGATTGTCGATCCGGCAACGACCTGGATCGACCCCGACGTCACGATCGGCCCCGACACCATCGTCCATCCCGGTGTGCAGCTCGAGGGCCGCACGAGCATCGGCGAGCGCTGCGTCATTCACTCCGGCGTCCGCATCGTGGACTCCGCGGTGGGGACCGCCGTCACGATCAGCAATTTCTGCGTGATCATCGAGTCCCGCATCCGCGACGGGGCGAGGGTCGGGCCGTTTGCGCATCTCCGGCCGTTGTCGGACGTGGGTCCGGGCGCCCACATCGGTAACTTCGTCGAGTTGAAGAAGACTGTGGTGGGCGCCGGTTCGAAGGCCAACCATCTCGCCTACCTCGGAGACGCCACGATCGGCGAGAAGGTGAACGTCGGCGCGGGAACGATCACCTGCAACTACGACGGCGTCTCGAAGCACCAGACGGTGATCGAGGACGGCGTGTTCATCGGCAGCGATTCCCAGCTGATCGCGCCGGTCCGGATCGGCCGCGGCGCCTACGTAGCCGCCGGATCGTCAATCACCGAGGACGTCCCTGCCGACGCTCTTGCCATCGGACGGGGCAGGCAGGTCAACAAGGAGGGATGGGTCGGGAAGAAGAAGAAAGCCTGAGGGCGCGGCGGCTCCTCGATCGGCAATCGGCGATTACTGGAACTCCATTTTATGTGCGGAATCATCGGCTACATCGGCACCCGGCAAGTGCTTCCCATCCTCATCGACGGGCTGCGGCGCCTGGAGTATCGCGGGTACGATTCGGCGGGCGTGGCCGTCGTGCGCGACGGGACCATCGAGCTTCGCCGGAGCGCCGGCAAGCTCTCGCGCCTCGAGGAGGTCATCGCGGGGCAGCCGCTCGAGGGCGAATACGGCATCGGGCACACGCGCTGGGCGACGCACGGCCGGCCCACCGAGGAGAACGCGCATCCGCACCGCGATTGCACCGGGCGAATCGTTGTCGTCCACAACGGGATCATCGAGAACTACCTCGACCTGAAGCGGCAGCTCCAGAAAGAAGGGCATCGCTTCGTCACCGAGACCGACACCGAGATCGTGGCACACCTCGTCGAACGCGAGATGAAAGACGACGGGCTCGAGAACGCGGTCCGTCGGGCGCTGCTCTACATGCGCGGGCTGTTTGCCCTCGTGCTGATCTCGGCCGACGATCCGGACAAGATCGTGACGGTTCGCAACGGGCCGCCGATCGTTGTCGGGCTCGGCGACGGCGAGTTCTTCGTGGCCTCGGACATCCCCGCGGTGCTGAGCCACACCCGGGACGTGGTCTTTCTCGGCGACGAAGAGATGGCGGTGGTGACGGCGCAGGGGGTGGAGTTCACCGATTACTTCGGTCGGGCCGTCTCGAAGAAGAGCACGCGGGTCTCATGGGATCCGGTCATGGCGGAAAAGGCCGGGTACAAGCACTTCATGCTCAAGGAGATCTTCGAGCAGCCCTGGGCGGTGAAGGAGACGGTGCTGGGTCGAGCCTCCGTGGAGACGGGCAAGGTATTCCTGCAGGAGATCGAGATTCCCGACCAGGCGCTCAAGGAGATCGAGCGGGTGGTCATTCTGGCGTGCGGAACGTCGTGGCACTCGGCCCTCGTGGGCAAGTTTCTGATCGAATCGGTTGCGCGGATCCCGGTCGACGTGGACTACGGATCCGAGTACCGCTACCGCGATCCGATCGTCTCGAAGAACACGCTGGCGATCGTGATCACGCAGTCGGGAGAGACAGCCGACACGCTCGCCGCCCTTCGCGAAGCCCGGAAGAAGGGCGCCCGCAGCATCGCCATCTGCAACGTGGTGGGCAGCATGGCCACACGCGAAACGGAGGGCACGGTCTATACGCACGCCGGCCCCGAGATCGGCGTGGCGTCCACCAAGGCGTTCACGTCACAACTCGTGGCGCTGCAGCTGCTGGCGATCTACCTCGGGCAGGTCCGCGGCACGCTGTGGCCAGACGAGGCGCGGCCGCACCTCGAGGCGCTGACGCAGCTCCCGCTGCAGCTCGAGCAAGTGCTCAAGTGCGAGCCGTTGACCGAGGAGATTGCCAGGCGGTTCTACCAGCGCAGCGACTTCCTGTATCTCGGGCGCGGCATCAACTATCCGATCGCGCTCGAGGGCGCCCTGAAGCTGAAGGAGATCTCCTACATCCATGCCGAGGGATATCCTGCAGGCGAAATGAAGCACGGACCCATCGCGCTCATCGACGAGCAGCTGCCGGTCGTGACGATCGCGCCGCACGATCATGTGTTCGAGAAGATGATCGGCAACGTGCAGGAGGCGAAGGCGCGCGGCGGGTCGGTGATCGCGCTGACGACGGACGGACAGGACGGGATTCAGGATCTGATGGACCCCGATCAGGATTTCCTGATCACCGTCCCGAACTCACATCCGCTGCTGACGCCCGTGCTGATGGTCGTGCCGCTGCAGCTGCTCGCGTATCACATCGCCGTGCGGCGCGGCTGCGACGTCGATCAGCCGAGGAATCTTGCGAAGAGCGTGACGGTGGAGTAGCCGGTACCACGTGCGACGTGCTGTGTGCGACGTGCGACTTGTCACGTGCGACGTGCGGCGTGCGCGTGCCGACGTGCGACGTGCGATGTGCGGCGAGCGGCCTTCCGCACGCTACACGCCGTGCCCATATCCCGTTTCGGCCGGCGTTGATGCGAAGTCCGGCATGGACGGCATCACGAAGACCGATTTCGATTCGGTGCCGCGCACGCGCGCGACGATGGCCACGAGGTCGGCATCGGTGACGACCTTCTCGCGGTCCGCGTGGGCGATCACTGCGCGGTACACGGCGTCCAGCTCGTGACGCTCCGAGAGGCTGAGGCCGACCTGCTCGCAGCGCCGCTGAACGGCGTGACGGCCCGAGTGCTTTCCCAGGACCAGCGTCGCCTGCGTCACACCCACTTCCTCGGGCCTCATGATCTCGTAGGTCCGCCGGTCTTTCAGCATCCCGTCCTGATGAATCCCCGCCTCGTGCGCGAAAGCGTTGCGGCCGACGATGGCCTTGTTGGACTGCACGCCTTCGCCCGTCAAGGACGTCAGCAACTGGCTCGACGGGTAAATCTGCCTGGTATCGACGCGGGTTTCGAACGCGAGCCGGTCCGGCCGCACGCGGGTCACCATCACGATCTCTTCGAGCGCCGCGTTGCCGGCGCGCTCGCCGATCCCGTTGATGGTGCACTCGACCTGCCGGGCGCCCGCTGAGACCGCCGCCAGGGTGTTGGCGACGGCCAGGCCGAGGTCGTCGTGGCAGTGCGTGCTGAAGATGGCATGCCGCGCATTGGACACCCTCGCCAGGATCGTGCGGAAGAAGGTCCCGATCTCGTCCGGCGTCGAGTAGCCGACCGTGTCCGGCAGGTTGACGGTGGTGCAGCCGGCCGAGATCACCTCCTCGACCACCCGGCAGAGAAAATCCATGTCGCTCCGCGTCGCGTCCTCGGCCGAGAACTGCACGTCGTTCGTGTAGCGGCGCGCATGATGGATCGCCGCCACGGCCGCGTTCAGGCAGGCCTCGCGGCTCATCCGGAGCTTGCGCTCGAGGTGCAGATCGGAGGTGGCGATGAACACGTGAATCCTCCGGCGGGCCGCGGGAACGAGCGCCC
>DASTBU010000053.1:0-40496 GCA_035711845.1 Vicinamibacterales bacterium | reverse complement strand
GCGATCGCGGCCCCCCTGCGTAAACGAAAACGGGGAAATCCGCCGGAGCCAGGGGTACCGCGCCTTGTCGGGATAGAAGCTGTACTGGGCGAAGCCCCATCCGCTCGTGATGCCCACACGGTTGATGAATGCCGTGTCCATTCGGAATTCGGGATCGTAGTGCTCGGCGAATCCGGTCAGGACCAGGCGCTGCGTGCTGTAGTCGTATCCGGCCTGTGCCCCGATTCCCGACCGTGATTCCGCCGTGCCCGGCGCGCGCGACTGCGACGCGAGCACGAAGGCGCTCATGCGCTGGGTCGACGTCACGCGCCACGAGAGGTCGGCGCCGATGACGCGGTTGAACCCGTCAGCGAACTCGGTGTCGACGACGAGCCCGCCGACGTAGTTGGACGGCCCCAGGCTGAACTGGCCGCGGAGCACGTTGAAGAGCTGATCCTCGCCGGCGCCCGGCTCGCCGGCCGGCAGGTCCCGTCCCGCGGCCTGATCGAGGGCCGTCAGCGTGCCGAACGCGAACCGTCCAGCGCTGCCCGTGAGCTTCGCGCCAAACAGCGGATCGACGATCCGGCGGGTGTGGACTGCCCGCTGCAGGCTGTTGTCGCCGCTCTGGCCCGCGAGCGTGAAGATCCCGGAGCCTTCCATGAAGAACGGGCGCTTTTCCGAGAAGAACACCGGGAACCGCTGATTGACCTCCACCTGAAAGGCGTCGCTCTCGACTTGACTGAAGTCGGGGTTCGCTGTCGCTTCGAGCGTGATGGTCGACGTCACGCCATACTTCGTGCTGATCCCGGCCTCGGCCTCGTCGTCGGCGGGGCCCCACTCGGCGTGCGTGTCCCGCAACACGTTCCTCGAATAGGTCGTGAACGGAATGATCTCGCGCAGGGGGCGCGCCTGCAGCCCGTCGAAGACGAGCGAGGCATGCTTCTCGAACACCCACGTCCCGGGCTCGAGGGCGGGCCAGGCGACGGAGACGCCGGTGCGGCTAACGCGCCTCCAGAAGAGGACGCCCATCCGGACCTCACGCCCGCCCCGGAAGCGGATGGTCTGCAGCGGCACGCGCATCTCGACCGCATAGCCGGAGGCGTTCCGCCGTCCGGCACTGTCCCATACGTAGTCGGGGGACTCGTCCTCGTTGCCGGCGGCACTGTTCAGCATGTCCAGTTGCACACCGCTGGGGTTGACCATGAAGTGGTAGGAGACCTGCCCCGTGCCGAGGGCGTCGAGGCTCACCCCGACCCAGTCGTCCGACCAGATGTTGTCGCGCCGGGTCACCGACGTCTTGATGGACCCGGGCTCCGGGTCGTCGCATTGGAAGGCGAGATAGATAGAGTCGGCGTCGTACGCCATCCAGACCTTCGTCTGTTGGGGAATGACGTCGCCGTGCAGCGGGCTATACGATTTCCACGTGCCGGTCTGCAGCGGCGCCTCGCGCCACGCGTCGTCGTCGAGGATGCCGTCGATTGCCGGTGCCCGTTGCACCCGACGGGGGCGTAATTCTGGCCGGGCGGTGGAGGCGTCGGCGTCTCCCGTGCGGGACGGCTCTTGCCGGGCGGTTGCGGGGATGGGCAGGACCAGGCTCAGCGACAGCGCCAGGCTCGCGGTTCCCTGCCGATGGAGCCACAGTCGAGCCACCCGACTCCGCGTGGGGCCCAGGCACATGCTGGCTTAGACGTTGCGGTCCCCTGATAGTTTGCCTGGGCGCCTTGACATCCTTGCTCAACCGCACGAGCATCACCCGGATGCGGCTTGCGATCCTCTTCCTGATTCCATCCGCGCTGATGGCCGTTCCCGGCGGGATGCAGAAATACGCCGGGCCTGACGGACGCATTCGCGTCGCGCTCGCCCAACAACCCTTCTCTCCCAACGGGTTGTCGAAGGGCCCCTCCACTATGGCGGACGGGGGCATCCAGACGATCCTCGCGGACATGGGCGCGGTCGTCCGACTGCACGAAGCCCGGCTGACGCCGGACGAGGACAAGGAGTACGGTGGATGGAAGCGCCTGGGCATGGCGCTCGGGCATTTCGCCGACATCGTGGCGCAGAACGAGCGCGAGGGCTATTTCACGGTGGGTCTGCTCGCCACGTGTCCATCGATGCCCGGCCTCGTGGCCGGGCTGCAGCGTTCAGGCGGCAGCGGAGAAGCTCTTCGAGTGGGGATGTTGTGGCTGGACGCGCATCCCGACTTCAACACTCCTGAGACCACTCGCAGTGGATCGCTCGGCGGGATGCCTGTAGCCGTTGCGACGGGCCGGGCGCTCCAGCGCCTAAGGCTCGATGCGAAGCTCGATCCGCCGCTCGCCGACCGCTATATCGTCATGGGCGGCGTGCGGCTGACCGATCCGCTGGAACAGCACCTGCTGGACGAGTCGCGGATCGAGCAGGTGAGCGTGGACGATCTGCGCCGGGCCACACCCGCCGTGTTCCAGCAGCTCGATCGTCTGAGCCGCATCACGGACAGGCTGTACGTCCACATCGACATGGACGTCCTCGATCCTCGCGAGGTCAGTGGGCACGGCAACAAGGTGCCCGGCGGTCCATCCAGCGAAGAGCTCGCGCGGCTGTTCGAAATGGTCTTCCGACGATACCCGAGTGCATCGGCGATCGGGTTCGCCACGATCCCGCAAAAGGACGAAGGCGGGTTGTCGCTGGCCGCTGTGAACCGGATGATTGCGGGCGCCGTGCGAGGTGTGAAGGCGCGAGAGGTGCGGCAGGACAGCGCGAGGTAAACCTCAGCGCGCATCCCGCGACGGACGGCCAGTCGTCTCCGTCGAGCCATCCGAGCCGGCGAGGTGGAACGTCACGCGCACGGATCCGAACGAGACCTCGTCGCCCGCCCTTCAGCGGGCGCGGTGCCTTCACGGGCTCGGCGCCGACGAAGGTCCCGTTCTTGCTCTCCAGGTCTTCGATCGTGGCGCCCGTATCACCGAACACGATGCGGGCGTGCCGTCGCGAGATACCAGGCAGATCGAGCCGGACCTGCACTTCGGGACCGCGCCGGACCAGAGTGTGTCTTTGGCCATGGCCTTGGGACGCGATTCGAGAAGCAAGAGCAGGAGCTGGTAGGCCTTGGGGGAGAGTGCGCCCTCCCGGCTCCTCGGAGGACCAGCTGCCATCTGCGGTCCCGATTCGGCCGGCTGCCACGCCCCGCCTTGCGCAAGTACTTGAGCAAGGCCTCGTGCTTCGCATGGCCGGCGCGCCGTTCCAGGAGCTCGCGCGCGGTCTCCATCACGCACCTTTTCGGATTCCAAACCGTTTGGCGCGCGGCGACCGCTCGTCAGCCCGAGCAGCTCACAACTGGTTCGGCCATTTCTGCCTCGCGTGGAAAACGGCGACGATCTCGAGGCGGTCGCCCCGCAGCCGGTAGGGGATGATGTACGGTGTTCCGGCGACGACGAGTTCTCGAGAGCCGGCGACGCGGCCGGGACGGCCAAGATTTGGCAGTTTAGCGAGCCGCTCGACAGCTTCGAGCAGGACCCTCGCAATTCGGTTGGCGGCTTTCGGGTTGTCGCGCGCGATGTACTCGCGCAGATGAGCCACATGCTCGATGGCTCGCGGCGACCAGACGATGCTCACACGCGAGGCGCCTTCCGTTCACGCTTGCGACCCCACGAACGAAGCCAGTTCGCCACGTCCTTGTGTGGAACACCCCGGCCCTCATCGAGTTCCTTGATGCCGGTCTGAATTTCCTCCAGCTGCCAGCTTTCCGCCTCGACAAAGGCGGCAATCGCTTCCGCGGCAAGAAACGACTTCGAACGACGTGCGCGTTTAGCGAGCGCCTCGAGGCGATTCTTGGTGTCGATATCGATTCGAACCGATAGCGTGGTGCTCATATGTGGTCGCCTGTAATTAGACGTGTACATCCTAGCACACTTGTTGAGGAGCCAATAGCGTTCACGGTGCGCGCAGCCGGTGAAGTCGAAGCGGATGACGACGCGTCGATCCGTGACCGGTCTCGGCGGAGCGCGTCGCACATCGACCACAGCGTCACGAAGGGGTCGACGTTCTCGGGGGCGATCTCGAGCCAACGCACGCGCGATGGGGCACTGCTGTCCGTACCCCCTCACCAGCGCCAGTGTTGCGCACTCGCATTCGGTTGTGAAGTCCAGATTCTTGACTTCACAGACGTAGGTCCACCGTGGTGCGATGGAAACCGTCGGCGGGACGACGCCCGACGACGAACCAGTAGGAGGATCTCATGAGACGTCGTGAATTTGTTGCGACCATGCTCATTGGCAGCGTTCACGCGCTGGCGCTCGCGAAGGAAGGCCCGGTCGACTGGGCGATGAATGCGACGATTATCGACGGCTGCAGTTGCCGTATGCTGTGTCCGTGTATCTTCGGATCGCCCGCCACTGTCGGCTCAGCTGCGACCCACGAGCATGCGGGACACAGGTCCTGTTACTTCAACGCAGCATTTCGGGTGAACAAGGGGCACCACGGCAAGGTGAGGCTGGATGGTCTGAAGTTCTGGTTCGCGGGAGACAAGGGCGACGCCAGGACTGTCGAACTGACCTTCGAACCATCCGCGACCAAAGAGCAGCGGGAGGGGATCCGCGAGTTCTTGTCCCATTTCCTCCCGTTACACTGGGAGTCGTTCACCGAGGGACCCGATGCGACGATCGAGTGGAAAGCCGAGGCGGTGCGCGCCGAGGCCAAGCTCGATGGCGGAAAGGCGGCTGAAGTGGTGTTGACTCGATATGCCGGCGCCACAGGTGAGGGTACGACTGTCATCAGGAACATGAGCTACTTCGCCGCCTCCCGAAATGACGGGTTCAATATCCTGCCCGTCGAACACATCGCCTATCGTCGCGGGCCCTAGCCAGCACCGTTCGAGTTCTAGCGGACCTCGGGGTGGACCATCACCATCGACATGAACTCAAAGGACGTGACTGCAACGAAGTAGCGGATTGCCTGGCGGGCTTGTGGCCGATGCCGCAGCCCTGGTCCGCCGAGCGGCCGCGCAGAGCGCGAAAGTACCAGCGGACCCAAGAAGGAGTTTTCCGGGGCGGGCACCTCGCCGCCCTCGGTGCGTCACGCACTTACGAAAGGCAGGACTGAGCGCCGAGACCTGATAGCCGTCGGCTATTCAAGGTAACATCACCCCGTGAGGCCGAGGGGGAGCGATCCGCTCTGGTACAAGGACGCGATCATCTACCAGCTCCACGTCAAGTCCTTCTGCGACAGCAACGCCGACGGCATCGGTGATTTCCGCGGGCTGCTCCAGCGCCTCGACTACATCGAGGCGCTGGGAGTCACCTGCCTCTGGCTGCTGCCGTTCTTCGCCTCGCCGCTGCGCGACGACGGGTACGATGTCGCGGACTACCGCCAGATTCATCCCGACTACGGAACCCTCGAGGATTTTCAGGCGTTCCTCCACGCCGCCCACGGCAGGGGCATGCGCGTCATCATCGAGCTCGCACTCAATCACACGTCGGATCGGCACGCATGGTTCCAGCGGGCGCGGCTGGCGCCGGCCGGCTCGCGCGAGCGCGACTATTACGTCTGGAGCGACACCGATCAGAAATACGCGCAGGCCCGGATCATCTTCATCGACACCGAGCCTTCCAACTGGAGCCGGGACGCGGCGGCCGGCGCCTTCTACTGGCACCGCTTCTTCCACCATCAGCCGGATCTGAACTACGACAACCCGGCGGTGCTCGAGGAGATCCTGGGCGTCATGGATTTCTGGCTTGCGATGGGCGTGGACGGGCTCCGGCTCGACGCGGTGCCGTACCTGGTCGAACGTGAAGGCACATCGTGCGAGAACCTGCCCGAAACGCACGCCGTCATCAAGACGATCCGCCGGCACATCGACCAGCACTACGCCAGCCGCATGCTGCTGGCCGAAGCGAACCAGTGGCCCGCCGATGTCCGTGAGTATTTCGGAGAGGGCGACGAATGCCACATGGCGTATCACTTTCCGCTCATGCCGCGCCTGTTCATGGCCATCCACCAGGAGGATCGATTCCCGATTGCCGACGTGCTCGCCAGAACGCCGGAGATCCCCGACGACTGCCAGTGGGCGCTGTTTCTCCGGAACCATGATGAGCTCACGCTCGAGATGGTCACCGAGGAAGAGCGCGACTACATGTACCTGGCGTACACGGCCGATCCGGAGGCACGGCTCAACGTCGGCATCCGCCGGCGCCTGGCGCCGCTTCTCGGCAACGATCGCCGCCGGATCGAGCTGCTCACGGCGCTCCTGTTCTCGCTTCCTGGCACGCCCATCATCTACTACGGCGACGAGATAGGGATGGGCGACAACCTGCAGCTCGGCGATCGCCACGGCGTGCGGACGCCGATGCAATGGAACGCCCAGAGGAATGCCGGCTTCTCCGCCGCGGAGTCGCCGCAGCTCTACAGCCCCGTGATCGCCGATCCGGTGTACTCCTATCAGGCGGTGAACGTGCAGGCGCAGCAGGAGGACCAGGCCTCGCTCCTCCACTGGATGCGCAACATGGTGGGGCTGCGGAAGCTCTTCCGGGTATTCGGCCACGGCAGCATCGAACTGCTCGAGCCCGAGAATCCGCGCATCGTGGCCCACGTGCGACGGTTCGAGGACGACGTCATCCTCTGCGTGGCCAACCTGTCGCACGTCCCGCAGCCGGTGTCGCTCGACCTGTCCGCGTTCGCGGGGATGACACCCGTCGAGATGCTCGGGTACACGGCATTTCCGCCCGTCGGGACCGAGAGATATCCGCTCACGCTTGGTGCGTATGGCTATTACTGGTTCGAGCTCCAGCGCCGCGATGACTGAGCCGGCACGCGCCGGGGCCGACGTGATCGTCGGCCTTCCGACGGATGGCCGCACCGGAGCCGCGGAAGCGGTGCGCGAGCTCGTGGCCTCGCTGACCCGGCAGGCGTCCCCCGTTCGATGGGGGATTGTAGTGGCTCACCCGGCTTCCGACGACGGCACGATTGCAGCGCTCGTCGCATCCGCAGGGCACGACGGCATCGTCGGGGAGGTCAAATATGGATTGCAGCCGGGCGATGCGCTGAACATTCCGTATCACGGTCTCATCGGCCGGGCGCGGGCCCTTCACGCGATCCTGCAGGAGGCCCAGGCTCGCGAGGCCAGGGCGTGCGTGATCGTCGATCCGCGTTCGACCCGGGCGCCGGGCGGCCTCGACCGCTTTCTCGAGCCGCTCCGGCAGGATACGGCGGACTTCGTGTCCCCGGCCTACCGCCGGCACCCGTTTTCAGGAGCGCTCGTCCACGGACTGGTCTACCCGGTGTTCCGCTCGCTCTTTGGCGTGAGGCTGCGCTGGCCGATCGGTCCCGACTTCGGCTGCTCGCGACAGCTCATCGAGTCGGTCGTAGACGAGCCTATCTGGCAGACCGAGAGTGGACAGATCGGCATCGACCTCTCGCTCGCGGCGATGGCCGTCACGGGTGGATTCCGGGTCGCCCAGGCGCCGGTGGAGCGTAGCGTCGAGGAGCGTCCGTCGCTCGATCTCGGCACGACGGTTTCGCAGGTCGTCGGCTCGCTGTTCACCGAAATGGAGCGGCGAGCCGCGACGTGGCAGCGAATCCGGGGATCGCGTCCGCTGCCGCTGGTCGGGGAATCCGGCCCGGTCCCCGACCCGCCCGACGTTGACGTGTCCGCCCTCGTCGAGTCGTTTCGGCTGGCATCGCGCGAGCTGGAGGAGGTCTGGGCCGAGGTGCTGCCGCCGCTCGCCATGCTGCAGTGGCGGCGGCTCGCCGGCGTACCGCTCGAAACATTCCGCGTGGACCCGGCGCTCTGGGCTCGAACCGTGTACGACTTCGCCATGGGGCACCGGATGCGTGTGATCGCGCGCGACCATCTGCTGCGGTCGCTGACGCCGCTCTACCTTGCGTGGCTGGCGTCGTTCATTCTCGAGGTCCGGCACCTGGCGCCCGACGAGGCCGAGGGCCGGATCGAGCGCCTCGCGGTCGTGTTCGAGACCGAGAAGCCATATCTTGTATCGCAGTGGCGCTGGCCGGAGCGCTTCAAGCCGGTGAAGCTTCGCCGGTGAGGCGCGTCACAGAAGAGAGAGGCATCTATGTGGGATCAGGTCGAGGCCATGCTGAGCGGCGCAGCGCTGCGGATGGTCGAGAGCGTGACGGACTTCCTGCCGGGGCTCCTCGGGCTGATCGTCATCCTGCTCGGATCGTTCATCGTCGCCTACCTCGTGCGCACGCTCGTGCTCAAAGCGCTCGTGGGGATTCGCTTCGATCACCGGGCGGAGCAGTGGGGGTTTGGAGCGCTCGTGGACTGGCCCGGCTCGGCCGGCCCGTCGGCTGTCGTCGCGCGCATTGTCATGTGGACGATTCTGATCGCCGGGCTGCTCGTCGGTCTCAGCGCGCTCGACGCAGCCATGCCGGAGGAGTTCGCGCGGACGATGTTCCGCTACATGCCGAACGTTCTGGCGGCGCTGCTGATCCTGGTGCTCGGGTCCCTGCTCGCGCGGTTCCTGGCGCGCTCGGTCCTCATCGGCACCGTGAACCTGCAGTTACCCGCGGCGCGGCTGCTGGGGCTCGGGGTCAAGTGGCTGGTGCTGATTGTCGCGTGGGCCATGGCGCTCGACCACCTCGGCATCGGCCGCAACATCCTGCCGCTGGCGTTCGCCATCGTATTCGGCGGCATCGTGCTGGCGCTGGCCCTGGCGGTCGGGCTCGGATCGAAGGACGTCGTGCAGGGTATGCTCGAGCGCCAGGTCCGCGAGTCGGCGGAGCCCTCGGACAAGCTGCCGCACGTGTGAATCAGGTATCCAGCGCTCAGCTGTCAGCTGGTTGTTCCCGACCGGACTGAATCAGCCAGATCGGGAGACGGATCGCCCGAGCGCTCAACTAATTTCGCTGAACGCCAGGAAGGTACCTCACGATGGGCACGACGACACGATGGACACGATAGTTACTCTGTCTCGGGGGTTCGTCGTGATCATCGTGTCGTCGTGCTAAGGCCGTGCCGTTCGAGTTAGTAAGGATGGCTCCGATGCAACGCTGGCACCCTATCAGCCATCCGCTCTGAGCTGGGAACTGGGAACTGGAAACTGGAAAGTGGCAACTGCTTCACCACGCTATCCCGTAATCCTCTCCGTGGTTGCTCGAGCCGCCCCAGAACGTGCCGTTCTTCCAGTCGAAGAAGATCGCGTTGATCGGGCCTGACGTGAGGCGCTGGTAGTCGAGGCGATAGCCCATCGCGCGCAGTTCCTGGCGCACCCAGTCCGGGACGGCCTCGTTGAGCGTCAGGCGGCCCGGCTCGGACCGGTGATCGTCGAACGAGCTGCGCATCTGGTAGCTGTTGATGTTTGCCGCTTCTGTGGCCTGCTGCACGTTCATCCCGAACTCCACGACGTTGAGGAAGAACTGGAGCAGGTTCTGATCCTGCGTGTCGCCGCCCTGGACGGCGAAGGAGAGATACGGCCGGCCGTCCTTGAGCGCGAGGCTCGGGGTCAGCGTCACGCGCGGGTGTTTGCCGGGCTCGAGGACGTTGAACGGACCTTGCGCGGTATCGAGCACGAAGCTCTGCATGCGCTGGCTCATCCCGATCCCTGTCCGCCCGGCAATCGCGGCCGGGATCCAGCCGCCGCTCGGCGTGATCGAGACAACCCAGCCTTCCTTGTCGGCTGTCTGGATCGACGTCGTGCCCGCCGTGAACCCTTCCTCGAAGGAACGTTCGCCGCTGCTCGCCGGGGAGCTGGTCGTCTTCTCCGTGCCCCACTGCTGCAGCAGGTTCAGGAACGGGTTCGTCCCACCCTGGTACGGATATGGATCGCCGGGCTTCACGCGCGGATCGTTCATCGTCCAGTCGATCGACTTGATCCGCGCCTGCGCGTACTCCTTGGACAGCAGGCCCCTGATCGGCTCCTCCGGCGGGAAGTAGGTGTCGCCGTAGTAGAAGTCGCGGTCGGCGAACGCCATGTTCATCACCTGGTAGAGCGTGTGGATGTACCTGGCGCTGTTGTAGCCCATCGCCTTGACGTCGAGCGCTTCGAGCATGTTGAGCGCCTGCAGCAGCGCGGGCCCCTGCGTCCACACCGTCAGCTTGTACACGTCGACGCCCTTGTAGCTCGTCATCGCGGGCTCTTCGATGTGGACCTTCCAGCGCGCGAGATCGTCTGTGGTATGCAGACCGCCCATCTCCCGGGAGCCCCTCACGAACTCCTGCGCGATGTCGCCCTTGTAGAAGCGGTCGTAGGCTGCGTAGATGGCCTCTTTGCGATTCCTGCCGGCGGCGAGCGCCTGCTCCTCGGACTCGACCAGTTTCTTCAGCGTCGCGGCAAGGTCCGCCTGCCGGAAGATCTCGCCGGCGTGCGGCGCTTCATGCTCTTCGCCGGCGTGGGGCAGGAACACGGCCTTCGAGTACGGCCATTTCTTGATCTCGGCCTTCTGCCGTTCGATGGCGGTGGCCGCCTGCGCCTCGATCGCGTAGCCTTCGGCCATCTCGATAGCCGGCGCGAGGACGTCCTTCAGGCTGAGCGTTCCGAACTCGGCGAGCATCGTCATCAGCCCGCCCGGTGTTCCCGGCGTGACCGCCGCGAGCGGTCCGAACTCGGGCGGGTAGGCCATCTCTTTGCCGCGGAAGAATTCGGGGGTGGCGCCGCTCGGCGCAACGCCGAGCGCGTTGATGCCGACGACCTTCTTCGTCGTCGGGTTGTAGATCAAGGCCTGGGTTTCGCCGCCCCAGCCGAGCGTGTCCCACATCGTGGAGACCGCGCCGAGCATGGCGCACGCGGCGTCCACGGCATTCCCGCCCTTCTGGAAGATCATGGCGCCGGCCGTGGCGCCGAGCGGCTTGCCGGTGATGGCCACCCAGTGGCGGCCGTGCAGGACGGGCTTGACCGTCCGCTGAGCTTGAAGAACCGGGACGGCGACCAGGAGCGTGCAGCCGAGCAGAACGATGCGGCGCATGAAAGGCCCTCCGGCTGTTGATTGTATCGCCAGACCTGTTCCTGCAGCACGCGACGGGCCGCTCAGGTGCTGACCTTCTCGTCCTCTCGAACCACCTGGCGGTCCGGAGTCCTCTGCGGCAGCCGTTTGATTCTGTCATCCATCTCCCGGGCGAAGTTCGGCAGCGGAGCGCGCTCCCGGCCCGTGCTGAGCATCTGGACGATGGCGTTTCCCCTCATGAAAAACAGCCCGGCGTTCCGCTGTGTCCCGAACGACGCGTCTCCCAGGCGCTCACCGGTCGTCCCAATTGTCGTGTGGGGCGTTTCCCTCTGGGCGAGGAGCCACGCGAGCGCCTCATTCGCGTCGGGCGACGTGCGGCAGTACGCCATCGAGATCCGCATCCGCTGATCTCGAGTCGCACCCTTTCCGGTCCCGACGTAGAAGAACTCCGCTGAATGAGACACGAGCCTCTTCATGGCGGCAAGTCGCCACGGGTTATTGACGCGATCGTACAGGGTGAACCCCTGAATCACCGGCGGGGTGAGATCGGGCACCCACTCCGGTCCCGGGAGCGCCACCAAACGATCGATCTCGCTGCGAATGCGCTGATATCGGCGCTGGGTGCTCGGGTCGGGTGGGTTTGCCACCCCCATGCACTCGTCGATGCACCGGAAGGAGATGTCCAGGAGCGCGCCGGCCGCCCACTGCTCGGGCTGAACCAGCCGATGGGCGTAGCGGAACGTGCCTGGATCCTCGACGAACTGGCCCAACTCCATACCCTCGGCCAGATCGAATTCGTGGCGCTCGCCTTCGCGGGTCGGATCCCTGTCGGTGTCGATCATGAGCGTTGCGTCGTGCACCAGAAGCGCTTTATCAGATGCCCTTTCACGGACCACCACTTCGTGATACGAAAACCAGTGCGTCTCGGGAGGATCGCTCTCGCCGATCAGGACGATTCGATTGGTGCGCAGCATGTTGTCGTCCTGGTGGTCGATCTGCTTCTGCACGGTGTCGCACCCCAGGGCGTTTGCAAAGGTGGCCAGTGCGGACGCGCAGTCCGAGCAGTTGACCTGCGTGCCCCGATCTGGTGCCGGTGTGCCGTCGAGCAGATTGAGGAACGCGCTCAGGAAAAACACACGGTCCGGAAAGTCCTGCGTGTATTCGGCGCCGCCTGCGTCGAGGTACTGCAGAGGAACGACGTCGCGACGGCCCAGATTGAACAGCCCCATCTCGAGTCTCCCGAGGGCCTTCTTCGCTGCCCCGGACGCCCCAGTCGAAGTCAGCGTCACGCTGTTCGCCCAGGCGCACGCCCAGTCCAACGCGCGTATCCACAGCCACAGAGCGTGCGGCCCGCCGGGCGCCTGGCTCCACGGCGCCTTCGGCTCGTCGAGCGTGACATACACGACGTGATGAGTGTGCTCGAGGTCGATCCACTGAGCACCCGGCGTTACGCGGAATTGCCATTCCCAGCCCACCTCGTATCGACCAATCCCACGGTTCCAGAGCTGCACATCGGTGAGAGGCAGCACCACCCTCCCTCCTCCAGGAGGGACGGTGGTCGGGCTGACGTTGCCAAGGATGGCGTCGTTTTGATCGGTTGCCGTCGCTCGCACCTCGATCGGCGTGGCGGACGCGAGCAGGGGATCCGGGAACGAAAAGTCTGCATGGATGGTGAGCTGCTGATCCAGCGCCGGCACCAGCGCGTAGGCTGCGTAGCTGGTGTCGGTGGCGCCGCGGATCCAGTCGGGCGCCGTGTTCGCCCGATCGATCCGTATGCTCAGCGCGTCGTTCGCCGCCGCGCCCGGAGTGTGGTCGAAGACGATGCGATCGAGTTGGACGATCATGACGGTCCTCGCTAATCGAGATCGAAAACGTCGTTCGCCTCGCCCGCCGACTTGTCCGCCGACTTGTGCGCCGAAGCCTCGGCGAAGGCGGAAGCCTTGAGGAAAGCGCGTCCGCAGCAGGTCAGCGGTTCGTTTTCCGGCGTCGAGTTCCAGAGACGGCCGGCGCAGCCTCGGTCACGTGCGGATTCGGTCGTACTTGCAGCGGTCGATACCCCGCAGGCTTCGAGGCCGTCGTCACCCCGGCCGGACGCATGCCGACGCCGGCGGCGTACAACACGGATTCCGAGACACCGTCGAGGCCGAGGTCCTGTTCGATGCGCGAATCGGCCAGCGCCATCGAGCAGAACGGTGCCAGGCCGAGCCACGTCGCCGACAGGCAGAATGTCTGGCACTGATGGCCGGCTTCGATCAACAACGCGCGGTACGCGCGGGCATACGTGTACTTCCAGAGATAGCGTGCCGTCACGGCGGTGAAAAAGACGAGCGCCGCCGCGCCCTCGTACCAGAACTGCGTCGGCAGGTAACGCTGGACGCGCACGCGCCGCCGGTGGGTCGCCAGCAGGTTCAACCGGTGGCGGTATCCGTCGTAATGATAAAGGCCGCCGGGCAAGCCTTCGACGCGCCGGGCGAAGACATACAACTCGATCGGATGCCGCGCGCCGCCGGACGGGGAGGTCTTGAGCGGAAGATCGCCTTGCCCGCGCAGTGAGGCCCAGTGCTGGATGCCGCCCGTCATCCCGAGCAGGACACCGAGCTTGTCGAGCGCAAGAGGCGTTCTGGCAAACTGGCGCCATGTTCTGCGGTTCAGCAACACGTGTGCGAACTCTCCATCGGAGCGCACTTTCGTGAGCTCGTAGCGCCTGGCGGCCGGATATCGCTTGACGGGCGGTGGCATGCGGACCCTGCGCGCCTTCGCGCGCAGATCCCGGTCAGTCTCTCTCGGATCCAGAAAGCGGACGTCGCGCGTCGAAGTGTGGAAGAAACCGGCCGCAGGGTTCCAGGCTTTCCACATGTCCATCGACGATCGTTCTTCAGCCGATGTGCTCCAGCGCTGCAGAAACGTTGCGTCCTCGAGGTGGGCAACAACCCGGCGCGCGGCTGACGCAGAGAGACCCGTTCGGCCGGCGAGATACGCGACGGGTCGCCACTCGTCGAACATGTTCAGCACCTGGACCACCGAAGGCGGTACGGCGGCGAGTACACCCGTCGCGTAGTTCCTGATGACGAGCGACTCGTCCCGCCAGTAACTGACCAGATGCGCTGAGCGTCGGAATCGCGCGGATCGAACCCTCGACATGTCAGACGGGACGTTGGCCGCCGGCCCTGCCTCTTAAACTTCGATCTGCAGCGTCTGGCCGCAATCGATCGAGCTCTTGAACGTCTTCATCTTGGCCTGGAGCTTCTCCGACTTCTTCGTGTCGATCTTCTCCAGCTTCTTGAGAACCCCGTTGATACTCTTGTGAACGCTCTTGACCGATACCTTCTTCGCCATAGGTCCTCCCCTCCTACCAAAAACAGCTCAGCTTAGTGGCCCATCCACCGCGAGTCAAATGCATTCGACCTATTAGCGCGGCCCCTCGAGGCCACCGATCCGCTGCAGCAACACCTTGAACTCTGAAGTCGTGCGGAGTGAGTCGACGCGGGGGTCGACGCGGAGCCAGAGCACGCGGGATGATCGCTGATCGACGGCGCGCGCCAGGTTCTGGAGCGCGTCGGCGCGCCGGCCCAGCGCCGCCTCGACATATGCCCTATCGAGCGACCTGGGGCTGCCCCCAACGAGTTCTCTGGTACTGGCAAGGAACGCTTCGGCCTCTTCCGGCCGGCCGGCCGCGGCGAAGATGGTGGCTCGCGTGAACAGAGCGGCCGGGTCTTTCGTCAATTCGTAGCTTTTCTCTACGGCAGCGAGGGCTTCGGCGGGGCGGTCAAGCGCCAATAATGCCCGCGCACGCATGAGGTGGCCGGTCGCCAGTCCTGGTTCAAGGTCGAGAGCCTCGGATGACTTCTCGAGTGCCTCCGGGTAGCGCCGCTGGTAGAAGAGCACCACGGCCACGTGGATTCGCATCGCTGCGGACAACGGATCGACCAATTCCGCTAATCGGGCATGCTTCTCGGCGTCGGCGAGGCGACCCGCCGCGCTCAGGAATTGCGCATACTGTCCGCGTGCAAAGCTGGCGCTGCTGTTGGCGTCGATCGCCTGACGATAGTGAGCATCGGCTTCTTCCCAGTTCCAGTCGAACTTGAACAGCACGTCCGCAAGCGTCGCGTGCGCCTCGAAAGCCGTGGGATCGGCACGCAAAGCCTCATTCGCAGCGTGTGCGGCCAAACGAGCCGCTTCGGCGGAGGACAGTACGCCTGTGTTTTCCAGCATCGTGTAGCATCGAGCCAGGCTCGCCCAGGCCATCGAAAAACGAGGATTGACCTCGACAGCCTGCTCCAGAAATGCACGCGCCTGCTCGAGGCTCTCGCGGTTGTAGGTGTGCATCAGGAACCGCCCGCGCAGAAAGAGATCCTGGGCGCTGGCATCGACCTGTTGTTCGTGGTGGGCCGCTGCCTGACGCTCGGGATCGAAGACCGCGCGCAGTTCCCCCGCGATCGTGCGCGCAATTTCGGACTGCAGGCGGAAGGCGTCCTTGACCTCGCGCTCGTAGGTGTGTCCCCAGAGCCGCACGTCAGTGCCGGCGTGAATGAGCTGCACCGTCACACGCAACTGGTCTCCGGATCGCGCGACACTGCCCTCGATCAGCCCCTCGACGTTCAGCGCGCTCCCGATCCGGGTGGCCGGCTGTTTCGCATCCTTGAAGCTCATGGCCGATGTGCGCGACGTCACCCTCAATGACGAGATGGACGCAAGGTGATCGTTCAGCAAATCGGTCATGCCGTCCACGAAGTAATCCTGCGCGGGATCACCGGTCAGGTTGGCGAACGGCAGCACGGCAATCGACCGCAGGCCGGCCGCCGTCGCCGGGTATTCGGGGGATCGATCGCGCCTCGACCAGTACATCCATCCGGCGATGCTCGCCGTCACGAGCACGACGGCGGCCAGCGCGGCCGCGAGCAGTGTGTGCCGCTCCGATTGCCGGTCGCGCGCCGTGGCTGCTTCCTGGATCCGGCGCTCGTCCCGTACGACGAAGTCGGCCAGGTCGATCTCCAGCTCGCCAGCCGTTGCGTACCGTTCCTGGGGATCGGGCTGCATCGCCCGCTCGACGATGCGGATGAACCCGGCCGGAAGATCGGGACGGGCATCCCGAAGCCGGCGTCGCTCCCCCTTCTCGTGCGCCGCCTCTGCCGAGGGCAGATCCGAGGCCGTGATCGGATACGACCCCGTGACGATGTGGTACAGGAGCACCCCGAGCGAATAGATGTCGCTCCGGGGCGTTGAGTGCGGCTCATCGAACTGTTCCGGCGCCACGTATACCGGGGTCCCGATCAACTTCTGCCGGAACGTGCGACCCTCCGATTCCACGTCGACTCCGGCGCCGAAGTCCATCAGGACGATCCGGCCGCCTTCCTCGCGCATGACGTTCTGCGCCTTCACGTCCCGGTGCACCAGCCCCGCGCCGTGCACCGCCGCGAGCGCGCGGGTCAGGTCAAGCCCCACGAGCGCGGCTTCGCGCGCGCCGAACGTGCCCCGTTCGCGGATGACGTCCTTGAGCGTGCGGCCGCGCACCAACTCCATCCACAGGCCCACCTCTCCGTTGAAGCGATCGGCGCCGTAGATGGAGACGACGTTGGGGTGTCTGACCCGTGCCAGCAGGCTGGCCTCCTGGATCACGAGCGCGCCGAAGCTCGCGTCCCGCGTCAGGACCTTCAACGCGACTTCACGTGCCAGATGCGGATCCCAGGCGCGATAGACCACGCCGAACGCCCCGGTCCCGAGCACCTCCAGCAGATCCAAGTGGCGCCAGGCGGGTAAGGAACTCTCCGGCCTCGTCTCGTTTTTAGGGGTTGTGAGCCCGGACGATGCGCCGGAAGAGCCACGTGTGTGCACAGCGTGAACTCTCTCGAGCACTTGAAGCTGCGCCAGAAGGACGCGCACCTCGGGCGACAGGTCGGCAGAGTCGGTCGCTGTCCAGTCCACGGGACGGCCGTCGGCGATAGCCCCGGCCACCGACGCGAGGATCTCGTTAGGCTCCAACATCCCTCATACGCTCCGCCAGCCGCAGCACGGCCCGGCGCACGGCCTGCCGGGCGGCGTCCCGGCTCGGTTTTCCCAGCGCCGACGCCAGTTCTCCATAGTCGTATCCGAGCTCGAGCCGGCCGATGATGGCCTGCTGCTCGTCGGGCTCCAGGGCAGCGAGCGCGGCGTCGTATCTCGCAAGCGCTTGAGCGCCAATGGCTTGCTCGAGCGGGCTGGAGCCCGGATCGGTCATGTCGCCCTCCAGCGTCGCCGAGGCAGGCCGGCGCCGTGCGCGGCGGATGAGGTCGCAAATCCGGTTGTGAACGGCCTGGCGCAGATACGCCTGGAGCGCACCCTCGTGACGAGGCTGGAAGTCATCCAACCTTCTTAACGTCTGAACGACCGTATCCTGTACAAGGTCGTCGGTGTCGTCCTGCTCGCGGGCCCAGGGGGGTAAACGGCCGCTCGCCCATCGTCTCAACCGGGGCAGGTAACGCGCGATGAGGTCGTTGAGCGCCTCGTCGTCCCCGGTGCGGGCCCGGGCGAGGAGCTCGAGCGAGGATTCTCCGCTCACAGGGACATTGTGTCGTGGATGTGGCCGATTCTCGCGCGGGAACAGGGGTGAGGTCGGAATCGTAAGAGGAGCGGGGTCAGAGGGTGACTATGCTGAAATCGAGATCTGACCCCACCTCCACAGCGCTCAGACCAAGCCCTGCTCCATCATCGCATCGGCGACCTTGAGGAAGCCGGCGATATTGGCGCCGTGTACGTAGTTGCCAGGCACGCCATACTCCTCCGCGGTTTCGCGGCAGGCCCGGTGAATCGCGCGCATGATGCCCTGTAGCCGCCGGTCCACCTCCTCCCGCGACCATGACAGGCGCGAGCAGTTCTGCGCCATTTCGAGGCCCGACGTCGCAACGCCGCCGGCATTGGCGGCCTTGCCTGGCGCATACAGTACGCCCGCATCGATCAATACCTGCACGGCATCCGGCGTGCACGGCATGTTCGCTCCCTCCGCAACGACCTGGACGCCGTTAGCGACGAGGTTCATGGCGTCGCGTTCGTTGATCTCGTTCTCCGTGGCGCTCGGGAACGCGCAGTCGGCGCGGTGCGCCCACAGCGGGTTGAACGACTCGCGTGCGTCGAGAGCCGTGTAAGCCGCCTTCTTGAACCGATCCGCGTACTCGCGAACTCGGCCGCGACGCACGTTCTTGAGCTCCATCAGGAAATCGAGCTTCTCGCGATCGAATCCGGCTTCGTCGTAGATGTATCCATCGGAATCGGAGACCGTAACCGCCCGGGCGCCCAGCTCGATGAGTTTCTCGATCGTGTACTGGGCCACGTTGCCGCTGCCCGAAACGAGACAGGTCTTGCCCTCGAGCGTCTCGTTTCGCGTCGCGAGCATCTCGGCAGCAAAATACACGGCGCCATAGCCCGTGGCCTCCGGCCGGATCAGCGAGCCGCCCCAGTGCAGACCCTTGCCTGTCAGCACGCCTGTGAACTCGTTGTTCAGCCGCTTGTATTGCCCGAACAGATAGCCAATCTCACGGCTGCCCACGCCGATGTCGCCCGCCGGGACGTCAGTATCCGGCCCGATGTGCCGCCTCAACTCCGTCATGAAGCTCTGGCAGAAACGCATGACCTCTTCGTCGCTTCGTCCCTTCGGGTCGAAGTCCGAGCCCCCCTTCCCGCCGCCCATCGCCAGCGTCGTCAGGGAATTCTTGAAGACCTGCTCGAAGGCAAGAAACTTGAGCACGCTCAGTGTGACGGATGGATGAAAGCGCAGTCCGCCTTTGTAGGGGCCGATGGCGCTGTTCATCTGCACCCGATAGCCGCGATTGATTTGGATGGCGCCCGTATCGTCCTGCCAGACGACGCGGAACATGACGACGCGCTCCGGCTCCACCAGACGCTCGAGCAGTCGCGCGCGACGATACTCTGGACGGCGGTCCACGACGAGCGAGAGGCTCTGGAGAACCTCTTCGACAGCCTGATGGAACTCCATCTCCTGAGGGTTTTTCGCGCAAACCTGATCGAGGACATCGCGGACGTACGTTGAGGTAAGGGGGCCCGGGGCACTACGGCTGACCAGCATCACGCCTCCTTCCAGGGGCAGCAGGCGAAGGCCGCCGCCACTCAGAGCGGACCGAGACGAACCACCGGACGGGGAAAAGGGTTATATCAGAGGCGAGCGTTGGAGGCAAAGACGGCAGGGCTGGCCACGCGGGCCGGGCCCGTGGCTGGGGGCTGCCCTCTCAATTGGCTCCTGGCGCGCGCGGTGTTTGAACCGGCAAGGTGGCAGTCGTATGATCGGGATGTCTTGACCGTCCGTCCATCCGGGGGGCCCCATGCCACACGAACGCGCTGCCTCTCCACTCCAGGATCCCAAGGCCCAGCTCGAACGTCAGTTGCGCCAGGAGTACTTTCGCGAGCGTGGCTATGACGAGGCCTCGGTGCAGGCACTGCCGCCCGAGACCAGGCTCGACATCCTCCGTCACGCGTCGATTTACGTAGCCGCCAGGCTCGCGGAGGTCGATGCGCGGTCGACCTACGTGCACGAGATCCACGGGTCGAAGGCGAAAGAATAAGGTCCCTCGGGTCCTTGTCCTGAGTCCCGGTCCGAGTCCCTGGCCCTGGGTCCCGGGTCCTGAGTCCAGGCCACAAGCCACGGGCTACGGAACTACGGGCCCTACGTCCTCCTGCGTCGCGGCGGTTACGGCGGTTACAATGTGCCTCGCTGAGAGGTGACCGGTGAGCGTTTCCGACCTGACCCGGCGCGACCTGTTCCGGCTCTGTGGGACGGCCTGCCTGAGATCACTCCTTGGAGAAACCATGAACGCGGGTCAGAGCGTGGTGCCTGCGGCGAAGGCAGTGGATCATCTGCTGCTCGGAACGGCGGATCTCGATCGAGGAATCGCGTGGGTCGAGACGCTCACCGGGGTGCGGGCCGCCATCGGGGGAAGCCATCCGGGCGTCGGCACGCGAAACGCGCTCATCTCGCTCGGTGCGCGGCAGTACCTGGAAATCATTGCGCCCGACCCGGCGCAGGCTACTTACCGTTCTCGTTTCGAGGTACGGAAGCTCGCGGAACCGCGCCTGATCACCTGGGCCGCGGCCACATCGGATATCGAGTCGCTGGCGCGGAAGCTCAAGGGCGGCGGCAGGCAGGTGCTCGGCCCCAACGACGGTTCTCGCGCCCGTCCTGACGGGGCCGTGCTCAAATGGAGAACCCTGGACGTGGGGGGCGGCGTTGCCGCCGCCCGGGTCGACCTCCTGCCGTTTTTCATCCAGTGGTCAGCCGACTCGGTGCATCCTTCTCAGGATTCGCCGACGGGCTGCACGCTCGTCTCGTTCGACATCACCCATCCCGACCCTCCCGCCGTCGTTGCCGCCCTTCGCGAGCTGGGGATCGAGGCGCCTGTGAAGAGCGGATCGGAAGTCAGAATCATCGCGACCGTCGACACGCCGCGCGGGCGAGTCCAACTCACTTGAACTGACGCTGACGTTCCGCGAGCAATCGCGATTGCACGAAGGGACCGACTGATGAGAGGTGTCGTTCTGATCCTGGTAGCGGTCTCAGCGAGCGCCGTCGCTTCGCGCTTCGAGCCCGTTCAGCAGCCGTCGTTGATCGTCGCGGGGACCCTGGTCAATGCTTTCGCCGACTACGACGGCGACGGCGATCCCGATATGTTCGTCGGATCCGCGGGCACGGTGAATCGCCTGTACCGCAACGACAACGGTACGTTCACCGACGTCGCCGCAGACGTCGGGCTCGCGGATGCGCGCCCCACGCGCGGGGCGGCCTGGGGCGACTTCGATGCCGATGGGGATCCCGATCTGCTCGTCGGCTTCGCACCCGGCGCCGGCAGCGTGCTTCGCCTCCTGCGGAACGATCGCGGGAAATTCAGCGATATGACGACGCAGGCGGCTCTCGTCGTCAGCGCGGGCGCCGTGCGGCAGCCGGCCTGGCTGGACGTCGACGGCGACGGCGATCTCGATCTGTTCGTGGCATTCCGCGATCGGGCCGACGCGTTATTCAGGAACGACAAGGGCACGTTCACGGACATCGCGCATGCTGTCGGCCTCGCTGACGCGCGTAAGAGCGTGGGAGCCGTGTGGTTCGACTTCGATGAAGACGGCGACCTCGACGCCTACGTGGCGCACATGGATGGAGACGCGAACGCCCTTTACCGGAACGAGGGCGCGCGCTTCGTGGACGTGGCCGAGGGCGCCGCGCTGGCCTGGGGCGGCCGGGTTCCAGGCGCGCGGGACAACGGCACCGTGCGTCCGTGCGCAGCCGATGTGAATGGCGACGGGCGCTTCGATCTGTTCGCGGCCAACTACGGGCCCAACGGACTGTTCCTCAACCGGGGCGGGGGGCGCTTCGACGATGTGTCGGCCGCGTGGGGCATTGCACTGGATTCACGTTACGACACGTGCGCGTTTGCAGACTTCGACCACGACGGCCATCTGGATCTCTACGTCAACGGCACGGTAACAGGGGGCACGAGTTACCGCGATTATCTGTTTCGCAATACCGGCGCAGCGTTCGAGGACGTGACGCCGGACGGGGTGCGCGAGCTGCAGGCCGATCACGGCGCGCAGTGGGTCGACATCGACCTGGACGGCGATGCGGACCTGGCGCTCACCGGCGCCGGACAGGAGCCGATGCCGTTGCTCTTTCGGAACCTGCTGGCGTCGGCCGACGCAGCCCGTGCCGTGCACGTTCGTGTCGTAGACGACCGGCGGCACGCTACGAGGGCTGGCGCGGAGGTCCGCATTTATTCGGCGGGCACGCGGCGGCTGCTCGGGTCCCGGCTCGTGGACACCGGCTCCGGTTACGACGCCCAGAACGACACGCCCGTCCACGTCGGTGTTCCGTCAGGCAGTCGAGTAGACATCGAGGTCACGTTTCCTGCGCGGGGCCGGCGGATCGTTTCTTCGAAACGCAACGTCGATCCGGGCGCGTCTCGCCGTCCGATCGTCATCGCTGTCGGCAGGTGACAGCCGCCAGGTGGCTGCGATTCCCCGTCGCGGGAGACTCAGGCGCGCTGGGGCGCGCTACAATTGGGCACTTTTCTGGAGGCACCACATGATTGGCAGGCGAACGTCCGGCCTCGTCCTCGGTCTCATCATCCTCGCGGTCGGGGCGGCGCCGCCGATCCTCGGCCAGCGCGCGCCGGGCGAGTCCTCTCCGCCGCCGCTTCCGACGTTCGCCGAGCCCGCCATCTCGCCCACCGGCGCCGAGATCGCCTTCGTGTCGAGCGGGGACATCTGGACCGCCCCCGCCAAGGGCGGTGAGGCGCGGCTGCTCGTCGCGCACGAAGCCGACGAATCCAGGCCGAGCTACTCGCCCGATGGCGCTCGCCTTGCGTTCGTCTCGGATCGCACCGGCAACGGCGACATCTACATCCTCAGCCTGTCGAGCGGGGCCCTCACGCGTCTGACGTTCGACGATGGACTGGATCGGCTGGATGGATGGTCGCGGGATGGGAAGTGGATCTATTTCTCCTCCACCAGCCGGGACATCGCGGGCATGAACGACATCTTTCGCGTCTCGGCGGAAGGGGGCACGCCGATGGCCGTGAGCGCCGATCGGTACACGAGCGAGTTCTTCGGGGCGCCCTCTCCCGACGGCCAGCGGCTCGCGTTCAGCGCACGGGGCAACGGATCGGCTCAATGGTGGCGGAAGGGCCATTCGCACCTGGACGAGTCCGAGCTGTGGTTGCTCCAGGACGGAGCGAAGCCGCGATACGAACAGCTGACCAAGCGCGGCGCCAAGCAACTCTGGCCGATGTGGAGCCCCGACGGCAAGACGCTGTTCTACGTGTCCGACCGCAGCGGCGCACAGAACATCTGGGCACTCGGGGTCGGCGACACCGCGGGCGCGGCCCAGGAACGCCAGGTCACGAAGTTCACGGATGGGCGTGTGCTCTGGCCGACGATCTCCCACGACGGGCGCACCATCGTGTTCGAGCGCGACTTCGAGGTCTGGTCGCTCGATACCACCAGCGGTGATGCGCAGAAGGTTCCGATCGCGAAGCGCGGCGCGCCATCGTCGCCGGCGGTCGAGCACGTGTCGATGACGAACGGCTTCCAGGATCTGGCCCTCTCGCCTGATGGCCGCAAGGTGGCGTTCGTCGCGCGCGGCGAGATCTGGGCCGCCTCGGGCAGGGACGGAGGGGACGCGGTGCGCGTCAGCCGGACGCAGGCAAGCGAGTCGCAGATCACGTGGTTGCCCGACAGCAGGCAGATCGTCTACGTGTCGGAACGAAGCGGCGCCGGGAACCTCTTCCTCTACGATTTCACGAAGAACACGGAAAGTCAGCTGACTCGCACGTCGGTGGGCGCGGGCGATTCGGCGCCGTCTGTCGCACCCGACGGCAAGGCCGTCGCGTTCGTTCGCGACGGCACGGAACTGCGCGTTGTCGATGTCGCTGGAAAGCAGGAACGTCTGCTGGCGAGCGGACACCTGACGCGCTCGAATCGCGGCCTGGCCTGGTCGCCCGACAGCCGGTGGGTCGCCTACGTCGGGCTGACGGCGCGTGCGTTCCGCAACGTGTTCGCGGTTCCGGCGGCGGGCGGCGAGAGCCGGCCGATCAGCGCGATGCCGAACGGAAACGCCAACAACATCTCGTGGAGCCCCGACGGAACCTACATCATCTACAACACGAACCAGCGCACGGAACAGGGACAGGCCGTGCGGGTCGATTTGATTCTGCGCACGCCGCGATTTCGCGAGGATCGCTTCCGCGATCTGTTCAAGGACGACCCGCCTCGCACGCGTCCCGCGGATCGACCGGCCGACACCGCGCCACCCTCGCAGGATCCCCCTCCCGCGCGCGAGGAGCTTCCATCGCGCGAGGCGCCAGCGCCAGACGCGGCGCCTCCAGCGCCGCGACGCGATCCTGCCACGCCGGTCGAGATCGTCTTCGAGGAGATTCGTCGGCGTCTGAGTATCCTGCCGACCGGCGTCGACGTGGCGTCCCAGACGATCAGCCCTGACGGGCGTTGGCTTCTGCTCACGGCGAGGGCCGAGGGCCAGACGAACCTGTACGTGTACTCGCTCGACGAGCTGTCGAGTGAGCCGGCCGTCGCGCGCCAGCTGACCTCCACCGCCGGCAACAAAGCGGACGCGCAGTTCACGCCCGACAGCCGGGAGGTGTTCTACCTCGAGCAGGGCAGGATTTCCGTGATCCCGATCCAGACGCGGCAGTCGCGCACGGTCAACGTGACCGCCGAAATGGACGTGGACTTCAGCGAGGAAAAGATGGAGGTGTTCCGGCAGGCGTGGACCTACATGCGCGACGGGTTCTACGACGACAAGTTCCACGGCGTGGACTGGAACGCGGTGCGAGGGCGGTATGCGCCGCGCATCGCGGGCGCGCAGACGCCCGACGAGATGCGCAGGCTGCTGAACCTGATGGTGGGCGAGCTGAATGCGTCGCACCTCGGCGCGCGCGGCGGCGGGCCCGGCGAGGGTCGAGGCAGCGCGCGGCCGTCGGCAGGGCGCCTCGGACTCCGCTTCGACCGCGAGGAGTTCGAACGAAACGGGAAACTGAAGGTCACCGGCGTCATCCCGCTCGGTCCAGTGGCGATCACTCGCCAGGTCAAACCCGGCGACTACCTGACAGCCGTGGACGGGACGCCCATCTCCGCGCGGACGAACCTGGACGAGATCCTGTCGCATTCGATGAACCGGCGCACCGAGCTCTCGGTAGCCGCCTCGGCAGAGGGTGGCGATCGCCGGCAGGTCGTCGTGCGTCCCATCAGCACCGGGGCGGAGAAAAACCTGATCTACCGCGAGTGGGTGGAGTGGAACCGTGCCTACGTGGACAAGGCGAGCGGCGGGCGGCTCGGATACGCCCACATGAACGACATGTCCGAGGGGGCGTTGGACCGCTTGTACCTGGATCTCGACGCCGACAATCGCGCGAAGGACGGCGTCGTGATCGACGTGCGCAACAACAACGGCGGATTCGTCAACGCGTATGCCCTCGACGTGCTCGCGCGCCGCGGATACCTGATGATGACGCCGCGCGGGCTGCCGACTGCACCCGCGCGAAGCGTGCTCGGACAGCGCGCCCTGGAGCTGCCGACGATCCTCGTCACGAACCAGCACTCCCTCTCGGATGCGGAGGACTTCACCGAAGGTTACCGGACGTTGAAGCTCGGCAGCGTGGTCGGCGAGCCGACCTCGGGCTGGATCATCTATACGGGCAGCCGAACGCTCGTGGATGGAACCACCATCCGGATGCCCGCAACGCGAATCACGACGCTCGACGGCACGACCATGGAGCTGAATCCGCGCCCCGTGGACATCCCGGTCACGCGTCCGATCGGCGAGAGCCTGCTGGGCAAGGACTCCCAGCTCGATACCGCCGTCAGCGAGCTGCTGAAGCAGCTCGGCCCCCGGACGTCATCGTCGGCGGGCGGACGCTGACCCACGGTTGCTGTGTTGGGTTGTCGCGGCTGCCCGTCGTCGGCGAGTATCGGACCGGGCTTTGGCGAGGTCTCGCCAGACCTTGACGAAGCCGGACGGGGCGAAGCCTGCGGCCTATCCGTAGTCAGAACAGAAAGAGCGCGCCCAGGAAGATCCCGAGCATCGTGAAAACCAGCGCGAGCTTCACGATGCTCCCGATGAGGAACCCGAGCCAGGCCCCGAGGCCTGCCTGGCTCGCCTTCCGCAGGTCGTTCCGGACCGTCAGCTCCGCGACGAGCGCCCCCGCGAACGGTCCGATCAGCAGTCCCGGCAGCCCGAACGGGAGGCCGGCGAGCATCCCGATCAGCGTGCCCGCCACCGCGCGATTGCTGGCGCCGGACCGACGGACGCCCAGTGCCGTCGCGGCCAGATCCACGACATACGTGAGCACCGTCAGGAGGCCCAGGAGGATGAGGATGGCCGGGCCGACGCGCTCGAAGCCGCCTGCCCAGGCGCCGGCGACGATACCCGCGAACACCAGCACCGGCCCTGGCAGCGCAGGCAGGACGGTGCCTGCGATCCCGACCGCGATGAGCACGAGGGCGAGGATCCAGAGGAGCGGGGCCACCTCACTCCGCTCTCAGCGCCACCATCGGATCGACGCTGGCGGCGCGGCGCGCGGGGATGGCACTGGCGAGGAGCGCGGCTGCCAACAACACGAGGATCGCCGCCGCGAAGGCACGCGGGTCGCTCGCCTCGAGACGGAACAGGAACGTCCGGGCCGCGGCGCTGAGATACCACGCGGCTGCGCCTCCGACTACGAGACCGAGCATCACGAGCAGGAGAGCGTTGGAGAGCACCATACCGACGACTCTTCCGCGCGTCGCGCCGAGCGCGATCCGCACGCCAATCTCCCTCGTCCGCTGGGACACGACGTACGCCATCACGCCGTAGATTCCCGCGGCGGAGATCACCAGGCCGAGCAGCCCGAAGAGACCGAGGAGCAGCATGTTGAACTTGCGCTGCGCCACGCGCCGCGCGATCAGCTCGTCCATCGTTTCGATGCTGCGCAGCGGGACGTCAGGCAGCACGCCGAAGACGACGGCTTTCACCGGCGCGAGCACGGCGTAGGGATCGCCGCTCGTGCGAACCAGCAGTTCGCCCCCGAGCACCCGCAGCTGTTCGACCGGAACATACGCCTCCGCACGCGGCTCGGTCTCGAGGCTGCTCTGGTACACGTCGCCGACGACGCCGACGATCGTTCGCGGCTTGTCGTTGATTGTCGCGACGCGCCCGACGGGATCCTCGCCCGGAAAGTACTCCTTCGCCGCGGACTCGTTGATGATGAGTACGTCCGGCCTGCCCTGCCGGTCATCCCGTTCGAAGTACCGGCCGCGGCGCAAAGGGATCTTCAGGGCCTTGTGGTAGTCGGGCGTCACGCGCCGGATGCTGATGCCCTCTTTATCGTTCTCGTCGAGCTTTTTGCCGCCGGGCACGGCCATCGTCGTCGTGCTCATGCTGCCACCGAGCGGCATGCCGCCGGAGATGACCGCCGCGTGGACCACGCCGGGGATGGCCGCGACGCGCTCCACGATCTGCGTGAACGCCGGGGCCGTCGTGACATCCTCCGGGATGCGGCCGGGCTGAAAGCGCGGGTAGATCGCGGCCGTGAGCACGTGCTCCGGGTCGAAGCCGGGATCGATCCGCATGAGGGCGGCAAAGCTGCCGATGAACAGCGCTGCTCCGACGAGGAGCACCACGGCCAGCGCGACCTCCGCGACCACGAGCGCGCTGCGCAGACGGTGCCGTCCGAGACCGGTGCCGGCGCCGCGCGATCCCTCCTTCAGCGCGTTGGCAAGGTCGGGCCGGGAGAGCTGAAGGGCCGGGACAATGCCGAACAGCACGCCCGTCAGAATTGAGACTACCGCCGCCGCCCCGAGCACCCGCAGGTCGAGTGCGATCTCGGCGACCCGCGGCACGCCCGGCGGCATCGACGTCCTCAGCAGCTGCACACCCCACCACGCGAGCACAACGGCGATCGCTGATCCAACGACGGAGAGCACGAGGCTCTCGACCAGCAGCTGCCGAACGAGCCGCCAGCGGCCCGCACCGAGCGCCGCGCGGATGCCGACTTCGCGCTCTCGCGCGCTCGCCCGTGCGAGCAGCAAGTTCGCCACGTTGGCACAGGCAATCAGGAGCACGATGCCCACGGCCCCGAGCAGCATGAGCATCCAGGATCTGGTACGGGCGCCGACGAGGTGATCGTGAAGCGGCCGGACACCGGCCTTCTTGTCCTTGTTCCAGACCGGGTGCGCCTGTTCGAGCGCGGCGGCGATCTGATCCATCTGCGCCTGGGCCTGTTCGATCGACACGCCGGGCTTCAGCCTGGCAATGCTCTGCAGGTAGAAGCTGAAGCTGTGCGGGTTTCGCGTCCGCTCGTCAGGAGGAACGACGTAGGGCAGCCAGATTTCGGTTGGGCGGACCGAGCCAACCGGGTACGCGAAGTCCGGAGGCATCACGCCCAGCACTTCATAGCTGCCGCCTTCGAGCGGAATCGTCCTCCTCACGATTGAAGGATCCCCGCCGAAGCGCCGGCGCCAGAGCGCGTCGCTCAGCACCGCGACCTTGTGCGCGCCATCCACCTCGTTGGCGGCGCTGAACGGCTGTCCGAGCGCGGGCCGCACACGAAGGACGTCGAAGAAGCCGCCGGTCACGCGCTGGGCCCGGATGTCCTCAGGTTCGGCGCCGGGCTCGCGCAGCGTCACCGCGCCTCCCGCGATCGCGGCCATCGACTCGAAGACCTGCTGCTGGGCCACCCAGTCCAGGTAGTTCTGGGGGGCGATGCTCGACAGCTGCAGCGGATCGCGTCCAGGATCGACGCTGGGGGGCAGCGGCCGGCGCTCGCCGACCGCGACCAGCCGATCGTGCTCGTCAAAGGGCAGGCCTCGGAGTACCACCGCGTCCACCACCGAAAAAATCGCCGTGCTGGCGCCAATTCCAAGGGCGAGGACACCCAGGGCAACGGCCGTGAAGGTCGGGGAGGAGCGGAGCGAACGGTAAGCAGCTCTCAGGTCTTCGCGCATGCTTGTAAGGACGGGCGGGTCGGCGAAAGCGTTGGGCGGATTGTATTGCGGGAATTGCCAGAATTGCCAGAAGTACGAGGAATGCCAGAATTGCCAGCATGGCCGCGTGGTGAGCCGACCTGATGCGCGCGATCGGTCATTGCGCGGGCAGTTGCAATTGCTCTCCGGAACGCGCTGGTCAGCCGCATCTCGCTGCGGGCACGGCCCGTCGGTTGGAGAAAGTCATCGCCTACAAGGTCTGACCTCGCCAGCCCGGAACGTCCTGCCGGAAATGGAGTGCCCGTCGGATTCAATCCGCATAGAGGGCGGCGAGGATCGCGAGGAAGGCGAGCGTCGCCCCGACGCCCGCCGCGATACCGATACCAATCGCTTTCCCCACGCTGGTTCCGCCGGTACGTTCGGGCGTCACCGCGATCACGTCTGTCAGCGCGATCTCGAGCGGCGGCTCGGGGATCCGCGCTCGCGGCTGGATGATCAGGCTCTGGTCTGTTGCCTTCATCAGCGTGCCCCTGACGGAGCGTCCGTCGGTGCGCTGAACTTGAATCGCTGATCCCGCGGGCAGCGCTCGCACGTATTCGGCGATGACCGCGCGGTCCGCCGTTGGCACCACGGTGATCCCTCGCGTCCCGGTCGTGGCGCACCCGCTGGCGGCCAGCGTCAGGCACACCAGGAGGGCGGTTGTCCGTCGGCTCATGTTCGACACTGTCGCATCCTCTCTTCCTTGGAAAGCTCGTTCAGAAATCCACCCCGAACCCGAACCGCAGCAGGACGTCCTCCAGCCCGTCCCGGAACGCGAACCGGAGATCGCTTCGAAAGAACGCGCGCTGTGCGAGATACGCCTTGAAGCCGGTTGCGGCGAAGAGCACGATCCTCACCTCGGTTCGTGGACCTTCTCGTCGTTCGGGTCGCAAAACGTGCCCGCCGCGCATCGGGTCGTCGTAGACGATGACCGGTTGGATGTACGTGCTCGTACGCTCCCAGACGATGTTCGCCCCCGCCGCGACGTGCGGGTGGAACCACGCATTGCGGTAAAACTGGTACTGCTGGCTCACTCCCAGCACGCGGCGGGAGAAGGTCCGTTCGGCGAACTCATAGGCGGGGAAGCCATCGACCGGCAGGGGCCGGGCACGGAAGTCGGTCGCTTTGGTGCCGGCCCCGAAATCCAGTTCGGTCTTGAGGTGGTCGGTCCAGTACCACCCGCCGCCGATCGCGCCGAACAGACTGTTGTGCCAGTCGTCGCTGTCGTACGGCTCGGTATCCCCGGTGTGGACGGTGAGCCAGCCCAGATAACCGGCTAGATCGGCCCGGGTCACCGGTGGGGCCTGTTGCGCCAGGGCAGGTTGGCTGGGACCCTCGAGCAGCACGGCACCGACGACCAGCCCGCACAAGACGAGTTTCTGTGCCCTCATACCAGGGAATGTGAGAGCGCGTGGGATTGCGGCTCAATCGTCCGAAACGGGCGGGTTTCGTGGTTAGATGACGTGGACCTGCATGGCAAAAAAACGCACTGTCAAGCGCCGGAAGAAGACACAGGCGAAATCCATCGGCCTGTCGCCCGCCGAAGCGAAGGGTGTCGATGCGCAGGCCGTGTCGGAGCTCGCCCGCGGCGTGGAATCCGACGGCGGCGTCGTGCTGGCGAGCTACCGCGAGCCGTTCGGCGGGACGCCGGTCCTGCTGACGGCGCTGCCGGTCGATCGAGTGGAACCGACGCCGTTCCAGCGCGATCCCTCCGAACCGCACGTCAAGCGCCTGATGAACGTCATCGAAACGCTCGGTCGTTTCCTGGACCCAATCGTCGTCGTCCACCACGACAACGGGTACTGGACGCCGAACGGGAACCACCGCCTCCAGGCGCTCAAGAAACTGGGGGCGAAGACCGTTGTCGCGCTGCTCGTGGCCGATCCGGATATCGCGTTCAAGATCCTCGCGCTCAACACCGAGAAGGCGCACAACCTCAAAGAGAAATCACTCGAGACAATTCGCATGGCGCGTGCGCTCGCCGAGCGGAGCCCGGCCAGGGTCGAGCATGACTTCGCCTTCGAGTTCGATCAGCCGGCGTTCCTGACGCTCGGCGCCGCTTACGAATCGCGCCCCAGGCTGAGCGGCGGCGCGTATCACCCGCTGCTGCGGCGGGTTGAGGACTTCCTGGACGAACGCATGCCGCGCGCGGTGGCCGAGCGGGAGCGCCGTGCAGCCAGGCTCCTGGCGATCGACGATGAGGTGACCCGGATCGTGCAGAAGCTGAAGACCCGGGGGTTGACGAGCCCGTACTTGCGGCCGTTCGTCGTCGCGCGCATCAATCCCATCCGGTTCTCCACATCAACCGAATTCGATTTCGATGATGTGCTCGATCGCATGAAACGAGCCGCAGGCAAGTTCAACGTGGAGAAGATACGGCAGGAAGACGTGGTACGCGCCGGAGGCGGACCGGTCGGGGAGGACGGGTAGTTCGGGGCTCGGGGCTCGGGGCTCGGGGCTCGGGGGCTCGGGCTCGGGGAGGTGAGCCGGACGGCAGGCCCGTCCGGCTCCTCGACCTGCTACCAGTTGATGCGTGTCACGAACTGGATGACGCGGCTCGTGTTGGTGCCGAGCAGCCCCGTCACCTCGTAGTCGGCGATGTCGTTGCCGATGCCGCCCTCCGGCTCGAAGTTGTGCTGGTTGAAGGCATTCAGCATCTCCAGGCGGAATTCGAAGTTCGTCCGCCCGACGATATTGACTCGCTTGCCGATCGAGATGTCGTGCTGCTGGAACATCGGGCCGGTGACGACCAGCTGCCTGACACCGCACTCACCGAAGTCCCCTTCCGGGTCGGGCTCGATACAATCCGGACCGTTCGCAGGCGCGAAGTAGCGGCCGCTCGGCGCTCCGAGAGAGCTGTATCCGGTTGGTGACGTGGCGCTCACGCTGAATGCCTTGATGGTGTTGTCGATCACCTCCTCGGGCAGCATCCACACCTTCTGTCCTCCGTGATCGATCCGCAGCTTGTACATGTCGAACACGTCGTCGGCTGTCATACCGACCAGACGCACGTTCCCCAGGTTGACGAGCTGGCCGCTCTGGATGCGCGACGTGATGCCGAGCGACCAGCCGCCGATGAGGCGATCGACGAGGCCGTTGACATTGCCGCCGAACCGGCGACCCTGCCCGAACGGCAGTTCGTAGACCGCGTTCAGTTTGAACGCGTGGGTGAGATCTCCCGGCGAGCCTGTATCTCGCAGCGTGATCTCCGGTCTGCGGAGCGTCGGGAGCTCGGAGATTCGCATTTTCCCGTACGCATAGCTGGTCTGGAACTGAAGCCCCTGCGAGAGTCTGCGGCGCAGTTCGACCTGGAGCGCGTGGTAGTCGGTTCTGCCCCGGTTCGTCGTCAGGTCGGCACCGCCGAGCAGGTCGGGATTGGCCACGAAGAAGTTGCGGGCCAGGCCCGCCGCAGCCGCGTTACGCCTCATGGTTGCGTTGTCCAGGATGCCTTCGTCGTCATCGTTGGTGACCATCTCGAAGGGATCCGGGTTCCGCGCCGCGAGGAAGTTCTGGAACGTCGAGCTGGTCCAGCTCCCACCCGTATACGCCGCAGGGTTGGACGCCTGCGATCCATCGCGGCCGTTGAAGTACCCCAGGAAGATCGGCAGCGGCGAAGTGCCAGGCGCGCCAGTGTAGGCGAAGGTCGCACCGTGTCCGCCGGCGATGTTCGCCTGGAGGTTCGCCTGCGCGGCCCTGAACTCGCTCAGGAAGCCGTTCTCGATGATATTGACCTCGTTGTAGTCGATCGTGTCCCAGTTGTCCCGTGAACGCGTTCCGACGTACCGCACTTCGAGGGCCATACTCTGTCCCAGCGCGCGCTGGATTCCGAACGTCCACGAGTCCGCGTACGGCACCTGGATGTCCGGGTCGAACAGGTTGATGTCCTGGGTTTCGACGTCGGTCAGCGGGTAGATTGGCTGTGCGGGGAACGGGGCAGCGCCGAGCCTGTCGTCCTGGCGGAAGAGCACGGGCAGCCCGCGGCCATCGAGGTCGAGTGTGCCGAGTCCCAGGTCCCGGTCGGGATTCTGGATGACCACACCGGGATTCGCGTTGAACTGGCCGGAGAAGTCGTTCATGCCGTTGCGGCTGAACGAGCGCGTCCAGCCGCCGCGGAACACCGTGTCTCCCTCATGCCCTAACAGCCGGCCGAACGGGCCCGACTCGACGTTGGGCGTCCACGCGAAGCCGATGCTCGGCGCCCAGTTGTCGTAGTCGGTGTTGTAGGCCGGCGTGCCCTTGCCGAAGTTGACGAACTCGGGACGCTTGCCCCCGGTCGCTCCCGGCTGGAACAGATTGCAGACGGTCTGCGCGTTCCTGCCCGAGATGCCGCACAGATCGTCGAGCGTCGCCGTGGAATAGCTGCTGTTCAACGGGTAGAACGGGTACTGCAATTCGTACCGCAGCCCGAGGTTCAACGTCAGCTGCGGCGTCATGCGCCACGAGTCCTGCAGGAAGAAGCCGGCCTCGCGCATGCGGGCGCGCTGAATGCCCACACCCATGTACTCGTATTCGCCCGTGCTCTCGTTCAGCCGCGCGTCCCCATTGATGGCCGACACACGACCCGTCAGAAGTGCATAGAGATTGCGGGCCCTTCCGAGAACGGCATTCGACGCGCCGGGGAAGTTCGTCGCGTTGAACATGCCCAGTGCAGGATCTCCCTGGACCACCCCGAAGTCTATCTCCGGCAGCAGGGCCGAGTTGTTGGCCCGAAGCGTGTACTGGGTCCACGAACCTCCCATGCTGAGGCTGTGGGTGCCTTTCAGCCAGGTGAGCGTGTTCTCGATCAGCAGGCTCGTTGCATCGCGCCCCTGGGGAGACGGCGCGGCGCTGGCATCGGTGAGATTCGATCCCACGTTGCCGAGATCCAGCTGAAATCCTCTCTGGTTGGCCAGCGAGCCGCTCCACATGCCCGCCGTCAGCTCTCCGAAGAACGTCACCGGCGCGCCGCTGTAGCCCACCCTCGCTTCGTTGACGAGGCTGGAGCTCAGCGTCGATCTCATCGAGTTGCTGAACCCCATGCGTTCCGACGACTGACCCGCGGCAACTGGAAATCCGGGGAACGTCGCTTCGCGGTTGTTCAGCGTGTCAGGGAACGTGGAGTACCGCTGGTAGTTGAGCGCACTGCTGAGGCGGTGCCTGTCGGTCACGTTGTAGTCGATGCGGAATGTCGGATAGCGGTTGAGCGTCTCCGTGGTCACATTGAACCGGAAGCGATCGAGGTTCGGATCGATAGTGGACAGAGCGCCACCGGTCACCGCATTTCGAATGTCACCCAGCACTGCCGCGATCGTGGGATCCACGGTCGCGAGCTGCGCGTTGGCGGCCGCCAGCGCGAGGAGGTTCACCGAGCGGACGCCCGAAGGCGTGTCGTAGCTGAAGATGCCCTGCTGCGCGCCGGTATTCAGCAGCGTCCTGTTCCGCGTGAGGCCGCCAGGCTGCCGGAACTCTTCGTAGTTCACGAAGAAAAACGCCTTATTCCGGCCGTCGAAGAGGCCGGGAATGACAATCGGACCGCCAAAGCGCCCGCCGTACTGATTCTGCTTCAGCGGCGTTTTGTCCACACCCTCACGGTTGTTGAACCAGGTGTTCGCGTTGAGCTTGTCGCTCCGGAAGTAGTGATAGCCGCTCCCGCTGAAACTGTTGGTGCCCGCGCGAGTCACGAACTTGATCTGCACGGCGCCCTGTCCGGCGCCGTCAGCGCCTTGCGTCGCAGTCGTGACGGTGACTTCTTCAATCGCATCGAGCCGGGGGCTGACGATCGCGAAGAAGCCATCGGTGCTTCGCAGCGTGTTGTCCTGAATGTTGACACCGTCAAGCGTGATGTTGATCTGGCCTCGCGGCAGACCGTTGATCTGCGACTGCCGGTTGCCGCCGGGGGTTGTCACACCCGGTAGGAACGTGACGAAGTCCATGGCGCTGCGGCTCGTCAGCGGCAGCTTGGTGATCTGGTTGGTGTTGATCGTGGACGAAATCGTCGACGACTGTGTCTGGACGACTTCAGACGACGACGACACGACGATTTGCTCTTCCAGCCCGCCGACTTCGAGCACGGCGCGAACGGCCGCGGGCGAACCTGACGTCAGGACCACGTCGTTGGCGACGAATGTCTTGAAGCCCTGCAGGGTGACGGTGACGGAGTAGGTGCCGGGGTTGAGACCCGGAAACGAGAACGCGCCCTGCGCGTTGCTCACGCCGTCGAAGGCCGTGCCGGTCGCGGCATGCTTGACCACGACGGCGGCGCCGGGGACGACGCCGCCGGCCGTGTCGACGACGATGCCGGAGAGGGTAGACGTGGTGCCGCCCTGGGCAGCGGCGTCGGCGTTCATGCCGAGAAGCGCGCAGAGCGCCAGGGCATACGTACAGAACCTGCCTTTCATCTGAGCATCCTCCTTCTCAGATACTCGACTCCCGTACCGGCGCACCCCCGTGCGCCGCCAGTACTGTACTCACGGTGAGTACTGCGTGGACACTAGAGCCGACCCCGCCCCTGTGTCAAGGGCTTTCCGCGGGTCGACAGCGGAGAAGGCTGGAGAGTCCCCCCGTCTTGGAGGATCGGCTCGGCCGCCAGGGAGAGTGCGCGTGAGGGCCGCTACTGGTCGCGATGCACGGCGGCCGGCGAGAACGCCGGCAGGCAAACGGCCACGTACTCCGCGCCCTCTGGATCGGGGGTGCTGTAGCGGACCCATTCCCCGGGTTTGGTGACGACGGCCTGCCCGCCTCGGACGTCCATCGCCCCTCCCTCGAACTCGACGCGCAGGAGGCCTCGCAGCACAACCGTAATCTCTTCGAACTCGGGGCGTTGACCGGGTTCCTCCCAGCCCGCAGGGGAAACCATGCGGGCGACGCTGACCCGCTCGTGACCGCTGTTGACCCGTCCGGCGAATTCCTCGATGCGCTTGGGCTTGTTGCCGGCCGCCTGGACGACTGAAGGCGCTGCTATGAGGTGGGGCATGGGCCCTCCACTGTACAACCGTTCAGGTTCACACGCTCGACAGCCAACCCAGCTTTCGCCAGGATTTCGGTCGGCTGTCAGCGCGTTTCGTCCGGACCGATTCTTGAACCTTAACCGTGGAGGAGGCAAACACATGAACCGTGACGAACTCGAGGGTAAGGCCGAACAGGTCAAGGGGAAGATCAAGCAGGGTGTCGGGGATTTGACCGACAACGAGCGCCTTCACGACGAAGGCGTTGCGGACGAGGCGGCCGGAGAGGCTCAGGACACGCTCGGACGCGCCCGACGCAAGGTCGGCGAGGCTGTCGAGGACCTCGGCGACAAGATCAAGCGGTAGGCCAGACGGCCGGGCACGGGTCCTCCCGTGCCCGGCTTCGCCCCGGAGTCGACGAAGCCGGACCCCACCAGAGACGGCCGGGGCTTGATCCCGGTAGATGGGTTTGCTATATTTGCAAGGTTCTAGTCGGCCCTGGGACACCCTATCTAGGGCTGGACTTCCTGCCCCGTGGAACATCGAAGGGGCTGCCCTTTTGAACGGGCAAGACGCGGCCTGGACGATCGAGGCCGCTTCGCCAGCGCCGCTGGGCGCAGCATCATCAACCTTATAGGGTAAGTCAGCTCCAGGTGCCGGGCCGCTGTGCGGCTCCCTAGGCCTGGAGCCACCAGAAGCCGCCGGCGCGACTGTCGCGCACGCGGCGACGCCGCGCCAGCCAGGGCATGGCTCGAGCCGTGTTCCGGGGCGTGAGGCGCAGTTCGTGTTTGGGCGCACGGCCGGCTGGCCGGGCGCATGGAGCAATGGAGCAACAGTGCCGACGATCAGCCAACTGGTTCGCACAGGCCGCGAGAAGGTGCTCACCAAGACGAAGAGCCCTGCGCTGCAGAACAGCCCTCAGAAGCGGGGGGTGTGTGTGCGCGTCTTCACGCAGACGCCGAAGAAGCCGAACTCGGCGTTGCGGAAAGTCGCGCGCGTGCGCCTGACGAACGGGATCGAGGTCACGACCTACATCCCCGGCGTGGGCCACAACCTGCAGGAGCACTCGCTGGTGCTGATTCGCGGCGGCCGCGTCAAGGATCTGCCGGGCGTCCGCTACCACGTGGTGCGCGGCACGCTCGACGCGGTCGGCGTGCAGGGCCGGAAGCAGGGACGATCGAAGTACGGCGCGAAGAGACCGAAGTCGTAATGGTGAAATGCTGAATGTCGAATGCTGAATGCTGAATGAAGAGCGTTCAGTCCCATTCAGCGTTCAGTCCAATTCAGCATTCAGCACTCAGCATTCAGCATTCGAATCATGCCCAGACGACGCGAGATTCCAAAACGTGAAGTGCCGCTCGACCCGCTCTACAGCAGCGCGCTGGTGACGAAGTTCATCAGCACGCTCATGCGCGACGGCAAGCGCAGCACGGCCGAGCGGATCATGTACGGCAGCCTCTCCACCATCCAGGAGAAAACGGGCGACGATCCGCTCAAGGTGTTCAAGAAGGCGGTGGAGAACGTCAAGCCGGCGCTCGAGGTGAAATCGCGGCGTGTCGGCGGCTCGAACTATCAGGTGCCCGTCGAGGTCAACCCGAACCGGCGCCTGTCGCTGAGCATCCGCTGGCTCGTTGGCTACGCGCGCGCGCGGGGCGACGGCAAGACCATGCAGGAGAAGCTCGCGAACGAGCTGCTGGACGCGGCGAATTTGCGCGGCGGCGCCGTGAAGAAGCGCGAGGACACACACCGGATGGCCGAAGCCAACAAGGCGTTCGCGCATTATCGCTGGTGAAATCGGCTCCCAGCGGCCAGCTTCCAGCTGTCAGGGGAGATGACGAAGTTTCGAGGGGCTCCCGGCTGGAAGCGGGGAGCTCAAAGCAATGCCCAGACAAGTACCGTTAAACAGGACGCGCAACATCGGCATCATGGCCCACATCGATGCCGGCAAGACCACCACTACGGAACGGATCCTGTTCTACACCGGGATTACGTACAAGATTGGTGAAGTGCACGACGGCACGGCCGTGATGGACTGGATGGAGCAGGAACAGGAGCGCGGCATCACGATCACGTCGGCCGCGACGACCTGCTTCTGGCGCGAGCATCGCATCAACATCATCGACACGCCGGGCCACGTGGACTTCACCGCCGAGGTCGAGCGCTCGCTGCGCGTGCTCGATGGCGCGGTCGCCGTGTTCGACGCCGTCGCCGGCGTCGAGCCGCAGTCGGAGACCGTCTGGCGCCAGGCTGACAAGTACCGGGTTCCCCGCATCTGTTTCGTGAACAAGATGGACCGCATCGGGGCGGACTTCAAGCGCACGTTCGAACAGATCACGACGAAGCTCGGCGGCAACCCTGTAGCGGTTCAGCTGCCGATCGGCAGCGAGGACAAGTTCGCCGGCGTCGTGGACCTCGTCCAGATGAAGGCCATCCGCTACAAGGACGAGACAATGGGCGCCGCCTACATCGTCGACGACATCCCGGCCGACATGCAGGCCGAGGCGCAGCACTATCGCGAACAGCTGATCGAGAAGGTCAGCGAAGCCGACGACAAGCTGCTCGAGAAGTACCTGCACGGCGAGGAGATCTCCGAGGCCGAGATCAAGGCCGCGCTGCGCAAACGCGTCAACAGTTCGGTTCACACGTCCGGGGAGAAGGCGGAGCCCGCCTTCGTGCCGGTGATCTGCGGCTCGGCCTTCAAGAACAAGGGCGTGCAGCCCCTGCTCGACGCAGTGGTGGACTACCTGCCCTCACCAGTCGACGTGCCGCCAATCAAGGGCTTCGATCCGAACAAGGGCGAGGACGCGCTCATCGAGCGTCCCGCGTCGGACGAGGCGCCGTTCAGCGCGCTCGCGTTCAAGATCATGACCGACCCGTTCGTCGGTCAGCTCACGTTCATTCGCGTCTATTCGGGCGTCATGACGTCTGGCTCGACGATCTACAACGCGACCAAGGGGAAGAACGAGCGGGTTGGCCGCCTGCTCAAGATGCACGCGAACAAGCGCGAGGAGATCAAAGAAGTCTACGCAGGCGACATCGCCGCGGCGGTCGGTCTCAAGAGCGTCGCGACCGGCGACACGATCTGCGACGAGAAACACGCGATCGTGCTCGAGTCGATGGACTTCCCCGAGCCGGTCATTTCACTCGCGATCGAGCCCAAGACCAAGGCCGACCAGGAAAAGCTCGGCGCCGGGATGCAGAAGCTGATGGCGGAGGACCCGACTTTCCGCGTGAAGACCGACCAGCAGACCGGCGAGGTCGTCATCCACGGCATGGGCGAGCTGCACCTCGAGATCATCGTCGATCGGCTGAAGCGGGAGTTCAACGTCGAGGCCAGCGTCGGCCGGCCGCAGGTTGCCTACAAGGAAACGTTGACCCGCCCCGCCGACGGCGAGATGAAGTACGCCAAGCAGACGGGCGGCCGCGGCCAGTACGGACACGCGAAGATTCACGTCTATCCCGGCGAGCCGGGCAGCGGCTACGTGTTCGAGAACAAGATCACGGGCGGGACGATCCCCAGGGAGTTCATCAAGCCCGTGGACGAGGGCATCAAGGAAGCCCTGACACGCGGCGTGCTGGCGGGCTATCCGATCGACGACGTGCGCGTCGAGCTCTACGACGGGTCCTACCACGACGTGGACAGCTCGGAAATGGCGTTCAAGATCGCCGGATCCATGGCCTTCCAGGATGCGGCGAAAAAGGCGAAGCCGGTCCTCCTCGAGCCGGTCATGCGCGTCGAGGTCGTCGTGCCGAAGGAGCATCTGGGCGACGTGATGGGCAACCTCTCGAGCCGCCGTGGCCACATTCAGTCGCAGGAAGACCGCGGAGGCACGCAGATCATCAACGCCCGCGTGCCGCTCTCGGAGATGTTCGGCTATGCGACCGACCTACGGTCGCGGACCCAGGGCCGCGCGACCTACTCGATGCATTTCGATCGCTACGAGCAGGCACCGAGCAACGTGAGCGAGGAAGTCGTGGCGAGGGTTCAGGGGAAAACGTAGCAATGCTGAATGTCGAATGCTGAATGCTGAATGAAGGGCATTCAGCACTCATTCAGCATTCAGCATTCAGCACTCAGCATTTCAGGATTGCGTCATTATGGCGACAACATTCAGCGACAAAATCCGCATCCGGCTCAAGGCGTACGACAACCGGGTCCTGGATCAGTCGACGACGGAGATTGTGGACACCGCGCGGCGGACGGGGGCCAGGCTGGCCGGTCCCATTCCGCTTCCGACGGAAAAGAACAAGTGGACCGTGCTGCGCTCGCCCCATGTCGACAAGAAGTCGCGCGAACAGTTCGAGCTCCGCACGCACAAGCGTCTGATCGACATCTTCGAGCCGACGCCGCAGACGGTCGACGCGCTGATGAAGCTCGACCTGCCGGCGGGTGTGGACGTCGAGATCAAGGCGTTCGGGAAGGAACACAAGTAAGAGCCCCGACAGGATTCGAATTATGTTGACTGGCATCATTGGCAGGAAAGTCGGGATGACGCAGCTCTTCGCGCAAGACGGCACCGTCGTGCCCGGCACCGTGATCAAGGCCGGTCCGTGCGTCGTCGTGCAGATGAAGTCGGCGGCGACGGAAGGCTACGACGCCGTGCAGCTCGGCCTCGTCGAGGAGCGCCCGGCCCGGGTGCGCAAGCCGCTCGCGGGTCATTACAGGAAGGCTGGCGTTCCGCCGACCCGCGTGCGACGCGAGGTGACGGTCGCCAAGGGCGCCGAAGCGCCCAAGCCCGGGGATCAGGTGCTGGTCAACGGCGTGTTCAACAACGGCGACCGCGTGGACGTGATTGGCATCAGCCGCGGCAAGGGCTTCCAGGGCGTCGTTCGGCGTCATCACTTCCGCGGTGGCGCGGCCACACACGGGTCGATGTTCCACCGCGCGCCGGGATCCATCGGCGCCTCGTCGTACCCCTCGCGGGTCGTCAAGGGCATGCGCGCCGCGGGCCGCATGGGCGGAGACCGCGTGACGACGAGGAACCTGAAGGTCGTGCAGGTGGATGCGGAGAACAACCTGCTGGTCGTGCGGGGTGCGGTCCCCGGCGCGCCGGGGAACTACGTGGTCATCCGCAAGGCCGTGGCCGCCAAGCCGGAGCCCCAGGCGCAGCCCGAGAAGCCGACCAAGGGCAAGGTGGCGAAGCCGAAGAAGTAACGAGCCCGAGCGCAGGTCACGGCTCGTGCGGCCGTGCTGAGATGAGGCAGGACCCGGCCGTGGCGTTGAATCAGCAGCGCTTG
>DASTBU010000052.1:0-10853 GCA_035711845.1 Vicinamibacterales bacterium | reverse complement strand
CATCGATGGAAACGTGGTCCGTAGGCAGTAGCCCGTCATCCGGGTGCCTGCCACGGGCCACCGGACACGAGCCACGGGTTACGTGTGATTTGTCACACTTTTTGCTGGAACGCGGTTCCAGGCCTTCGCGTCTATCTCGCTATGAGTTCTGCCGTCAGGTCCCCGGCGCTCCTGATCCTCGCCGGGCTGGCCGCTGGCTGCGCGGTCCACGTCGACACCCAGGCGCAGATCGTCAGGGAAGAGAAGCGGTTCACGGTCTCCGGGACCCCTGAGCTCGACATTTCCACCTTCGACGGGGCCATCGAGGTCCGGTCGTGGGACCGGCCCGACGTGGTCATCGAGATCGAGAAGCGGGGGGCCACACAGGAAGCCGTGGACGCACTCCAGGTCGTGGCCTCGCAGAACGGGTCGCGGATCGAGCTCGAGGTCAAGCCGCCCCGGAAGGAGACCTTCTCGGGTGTCGGCTTCTACAGGACCGCGAGCGCACGGTTGGTCGTGTCCGTGCCCGCCGAGATCAATCTGCGCGCCCGGAGCGGCGACGGATCGATCAGGGTGGACGGCTTGAGCGGGCGCATCGATCTGAGGACCTCGGACGGCAGCATCCGCGCGTCGGAGGTCAGCGGCGAGCTGACCATGAACACCGGAGACGGCGCCGTCACGGTCAACGGTGCGGACGGCCGGCTCACGGTGGATACCGGCGACGGCGGCGTCACGGTCACCGGCCGCCTCTCGCACGTCAAGCTTCATACCGGCGACGGCTCGATCGTGTATCGCGCCGACCCGGAGAGCCGGATGTCGGAGGACTGGGAGATCACGACCGGCGATGGCGGCGTCACGCTATACCTGCCAGAGGGCTTCAGCGCCGATCTCGATGCCTATACCGGCGACGGAACGATCCGCAGTGAGCTGAACGTGGCTGGTGAAGAGGATCTCGAACGCCGCCGCCGAAGCCTGCGCGGCCGGCTCGGCGAGGGGGGCCGCAGCCTCCGCATCAGAACAGGCGACGGGGGAATCAGGCTCAGGACGGGTTGAAGCAGCATCACGTGCGACGTGGCAGGTACCGCTTGTCACGTGCGACGTACCCCGTGCGGCGTGCTGCTTGTCACGTGCGACGTGCTCGTGCTACGTACCGCGGATCACAGCCTCTCCTGCCCTGCCGCATAACGCGTCAGGTCAGGTACCCCTGCATTTCTAAACCCTTCAATCCGTTCGCGGCACTTGCTGCAGCGGCCGCAGTGCAGGCCGCCGGCCGGTTGCATGCAGGAGAGCGACAGCTCGAGCGGGACGCCCAGTTCGGCGCCGAGCCTGATGACGTCGGCCTTGTGCATCCGGGCGAGTGGCGCCTCGATTGAAATCGGCTTGGCGAGACCCATCGCCAGCGCGCCAGCCATCGCTTCGAAGAACGCCGGGGTCGCGTCGGGAAAAGGGTTGCCGGCAAGCGGTCCGATCAGGACTCGAGAAAGCGCGGCGCGGGCCATGAAGACTGACGCCTTCGCCAGCAGCACGATGTTCCGGCCCTCGATGTAGACATCCTCATCCGCCGTGTCGTACCCGGGCGCCGTTCCCTGCATGGCCCAATGCGTCGCCGGGTAGATGTCGTGCATGTCTGCATGAAGCGTCACGCACGGCAGCACCGGCGCGAACGCCTCGGCACGGAGCAGGCTCTCGGCAGCTGCGCGCTCCTGCTGCTCCCACGCCAGCCCGACACTGACATAGAGCGGCTGCGGCCGGCCGTCACGTGCGGCCAACGCCAGCAGGACCGCGCTGTCGAGGCCTCCCGAGAAAAGCACCGCCGTGCCTTGACCCTCTTCGAAACGTTCCACTACGATGATCCTTTGCGTGATCGGTCGCCAGACCCGGCGGGCGCGGGTGGATCCGCCGGGCCAGGGCGCCGCGACGCGCGGTCGCGACAAGCGGGACGGCCGGATATTCCATGTATCTAGTAACCAAACGGATTGAATTCTGCTACGGCCACCGGCTGCTGGACTACGACGGTGTCTGCAAGCATCCACATGGCCACAATGCCGTAGCCGAGATCGACGTGCGCACGGACCGACTGGACCGCCGCAACATGGTGGCGGACTTTTCCGACATCAAGCGTCTGGTCAAAGGCTGGATCGATCGCGAGCTGGATCACAAGATGATTCTGCGCCACGACGATCCGCTGGTGGCCCCACTCGAAAAGCTGGGCGAACCGATTTACGTGCTGGACAGCAACCCCACGGTCGAGCGGATCGCGAAGCTGATCTTCGATCAGGCACGGGAGCTGGGGTTCGGGGTCGTGGCGGTGCGCGTGTGGGAGACGCCGAGCTCGTTCGCCGAATACAGCGAGGGGTGAGCTGACGAAGCCGTTCCTGACGCTTCTCCGTCCGGTCAGACCCACCCCAGGAGCCGCGCCACCGTTGCCGTGAGGAACGTTACGAGGAAGGCGAGCACCAGCGGCATCAGCGCGCCGAGGGCCGCCCATCGCTTGCTCAGGGTTTCCTTGTAGATCGTGATGATGGTCGTGGCGCACGGATTGTGCAGCAGCGCGAACAGCATCAGATTCACGGCCGTCAGCATCGTCCAGCCATGCTGTCCCACGAGCAGCGCCCGCAGGTCGCTCATCGACTCCATCTCGGTCATCAGCCCGCCGCCCATGTAGACCATCAGCATCGTGGGGACGACGATCTCGTTGGCAGGGATGGCAATGACGTAGGCGAGCAGGATCACGCCATCCAGGCCGATCGCATGGCCGAGTGGCGCGAGCGCATTCGCCGAATACGTCGCCAGGCTCGCGCCGCCCACATGGATGTTTCCGAGCAGCCAGATGACCGCGCCGGCGGGCGCGGCCGTCAGGATGGCGCGCCACAGCACGAACAGCGTTCGATCGATGAGCGAGGTGTAGAGGATGCGCGCGACGCCCGGCCGCCGGTACGGTGGAAGCTCCAGCGTGAACGCGGAGGCTTCGCCCTTGAGTACCGTGCGCGAGAGCAGCCACGACATCAGCAGCGTGAAGCCGACGCCGAGGACGACGACGCCGACGACGGCGCCAGCGGCGGCGATCGAGGCGACGACGGGCGGAAAAGATGCCGCAACGAAAATCGTCGCTAGCATGATGAGCGTCGGGAAGCGGCCGTTGCACGGCACGAAGTTGTTGGTGAGGATCGCCACGAGCCGTTCGCGCGGCGAGTCGATGACGCGCGTGGCAATCACGCCCGCCGCGTTGCAGCCGAACCCCATGGCCATCGTCAGCGCCTGCTTGCCGTGCGCACCGGCCCGGCGGAAGAGGAAGTCGAGGTTGAACGCCACGCGAGGCAGGTAGCCGAGATCCTCGAGGATCGTGAACAGCGGGAAGAAGATCGCCATCGGCGGCAGCATCACGCTCACGACCCAGGCCAGCCCGCGGAACACGCCGTGCCAGATGAAGCCGGTCAGCCACCATGGCGCGCCGGCCGTGTCGAAGAGGGCCGCGGCGCGATCCTCGAACCAGAAGAACCCGCTCGCGAGCATCGCCGACGGGACGTTGGCGCCCGCGATCGTCAGCCAGAAGACGACGGCGAGGATCACCAGCATCAACGGCAATCCGAGAATCGGCGAGGTGACGATTCGGTCGATTCGCTGATCCCAGTCGAGCGCCGGATCGGTGTCGCCGTGCCGGACAACACGGCGGGAGATTCGTTCCGCTTCGGCGTAGATGGAGCTGACCGCCTCGTCGCGGAAGTTCCCGGTCAGTCCTCGCCGCAGCTCTTCGGCACGCCGAATCACCGACACGGGATCGGGTCGATTCGCGAGGGTCGCTCCAGCGGCTTCGACTGCGGCGTGGCGGGCGACGCTCGGGTCCGACGCTGTGTCCCGCACGACGAGAGGCTTGGCATCACCGGGAAAAGGCGGGTTCGCGGCGTTCACTGTGCCCCCTGCAGCGCAATCTTGCGGCTGAACCTGTCGTCGGGTCGTTGCTGCCGGGCCACGAGCGCGGCGAGCTCTCCGGTTTCGAGCGCGCGCTCCACGCGTCCGTCGCCATCGAGCAGCCGGATGGCGATCCATCGCGCGTTCGGCACGCCAGGCGCGACAGCGTCGATGAGCGGCACGAGCTCCGCGATGGCCGCGTCGAACTCTTTGGTGCCTGTCGGCCGTCGTGGATGTGTTTCGATCTCGCCGGCAATCACGCCCTGGACCGATGCGAGCAGCCCGTGGAGGCCTTCGCCGGTTCGAGCGATCACGGGCACCGCGGGGATGCCGAGATCGCGTGAGAGACTGCGGACGTCGACCTCGACGCCCTTGCGCTTGGCCTCGTCCATCAGGTTGACGGCCAGCACGGCCTGGTCGGTGATCTCGAGCACCTGCAACACGAGGTTCAGATTTCGTTCCAGCGCCGTGGCATCGGCGACGACGATCGTGCAGTCCGGCCGTCCGAAGAGGAGGAAGTCGCGCGCGACCTCCTCGTCGTGCGAGGCCGACAGCAGCGAGTAGGTGCCCGGAAGGTCCACCAGCTTGTAGCGGAGGCCGCCGAACTGAAAACCGCCTTCGGCGCGGGTGACGGTCTTGCCGGGCCAGTTGCCGGTGTGCTGCTTGAGCCCGGTCAGCGCGTTGAACAGCGTTGACTTTCCGGTGTTCGGATTTCCGGCGAGCGCCACGACGCGATCGAACCGGTCCATTCTGAGACCCATTTGCGAGAGCTGGGCGTGTGCCGGACAAGCCTCACAGTTGTGCGCGGTCATCGGACGTTCTCCAGGCTGGCGGCTTCGGCGTCGGGGACCAGCCGGACGAGCACCTGCCGGGACTGATCCCGGCGCAACGCGACAAGCGTTCCGCGCACGCGGTAGCCGCGGGGATCGCCTGCAAAAGTGCGCAACGCTGGTTCGATGCGTGCGCCTGGTGTGAAGCCGAGATCCATGAGCCGCCTGCGGCTGAATCCCTGACACGCGGCATCGAGCGCGACGATCTGGGCCGCCTGGCCGTCGGGAAGGTCTGCCAGCCGGATCAGGCCCGATGCCGCCGGCGCGGGCGCCGGGGCCAGGAACACGTTTGCGGCGACGGCAGGCGCGAGCCGGTACTCGTTTTCGCCATCCGAGAGCACGAGCCGTGCGGGGCTCGACTCGACGATCCGCACGACCTGGCCGATCGTCAGGCCCTCGGCCAGGATCTGCGCGAAGGCAATCGGGGGCTCGTCTTCGAGATGGGTGATCCGCCCGAACTGATCGGCTGGCCATGCCGTCACCGGCGTGTCGCCCGCGGGAGACAAATCGCCATCACGGCCTGGGATCGGATCGCCGTGAGGGTCCTGGCGCGGATGCCCGAGCGAGGCGGCCAACGCGTCGACCTGCTCGGGCGTGATCGAGTGTTCCTGGCGTTCCGCGGCGGCGTGCACATCGCGTAGGGGAATCCGCGCCTCGTCGGCGAAGTAGCGCTCGAGGAGCCGGTGCGCCCGGACGACCTGCCGCGCGACCCGTTCGCCTTCGAGTGTCAGGTTGAACTCCTGCCCGGAGGCGACGACCAGTCCCTGCTGCTGCATGCGCGCGAGCATCTGCATCAGGCGTCGGTCGTCGAGCCGCAGCGCGCCGCCGAGCGAGGCGAAGGAGCCCCGTCGTCCGCGGTATTCCTGATCGAACAGATGCTTGAGGGCGTCCTCGATGCGAACGCGGCGACGGGAGGCTTCCCGGCGGTCGAGGAGCGTGGCGATGGCTCCCCCGGCAATCAACACCAGCAACGCCCCGATTGCGACGAGTGCAGAGCTCATTCAGGCCTCACGAGCGTGGTTTCTGAGAGTATCGGCGTGTGTCCCAGTCAAACCCATGTTTTTGACTAATCAAAATTCTACAGCGGCCGAGGTCCGGTGTCAAAGGGGACAGGTGCCTTAAGGTGACTGTCCCCTTAGGGTGCCTGTCCCTTTAAAGGGACTGTCCCCCTTCTACTGCCCGGACGACACGACCAGGACTTTTGATGCTGCCCGGGCGCCAATCGTGGTCCGCTGGCCGGTCTCGCTCCGGATGCTCACGCTGTCGGAGGCAGGGTCCCGAGCTTCGATCTCGATACGCTGCCCGGGTTTGAGGTTGCTCTGTTCGATGAACCTCAGGAATTCCGCCTCCTGGTCGGTCACGCGCGCGACGACGAGCGGGGTGTTCAGCGGAGAATTCATCAGGTCGGGGTAGGACTGGCGTTTCAGGGTGCCTTCGGGTCCCGGAATCGGGTCCCCGTGCGGATCCACGGCGGGACGCCCGAGCATTTCGTCGATCCTGTCGATCAGACGCTCCGAGACCGCGTGCTCGAGACGTTCTGCTTCGTCGTGCACCTCGGTCCAGTTCATACCGAGGATCTGTACCAGGAATTGTTCGATCAGGCGGTGACGCCGCAGGACCAGCGCGGCGAGCTTCTCGCCGGCAGCCGTCAGACGCACGCCAGCATAGGGTTCGTAGCGCACGAGTCCGGACTCTGCCAGCGTCTTCACCATCGTTGTCGCCGTCCCGGGCACGACACCGAGCGCGGCCGCGAGCTGTCCCATTGGGACGAGAGCCTGGGGGTCGTCCTCGGCGCCCTGCGCCATGTAGATGGCCTTCAGGTAGTTCTCGACCGTCTGCGATGCCAGCATTGGCCGTAGATTATCATTCGGCCAGATGGCCGCGCCCAGCCACCTGCCTCCGCTCCGCGATGCCTTCGACTCGCCCGAACGCAAGCGTGCCTATGTACGAGGGCTGTTCGCGACAATTGCGGACCGCTATGACCTCATCACCGTGCTGCTCTCGTTCGGCCTCGACCGGCGCTGGAAGAACAGGCTGGTCGCCTTGTCGGGCGCCGGGCCAGGCAAGCGCGCCCTCGATCTGGCCTGCGGGACCGGCGACATCGCGTTTCAGGTGGCGGCATCAGGCGCCCGGACGACGGGCCTCGACGTCACGACGCGGATGCTGCAGCTTGCACGCGCGAAGGCACCTGCCGGGCCGGCGTCGTTCGTTGCGGGTGACATGATGGCGCTCCCATTCCCCGAGCACAGCTTCGATCTGGTGACGAGCGGTTACGGGCTTCGCAACGTTCCCGCAATCGAGCCAGCCCTTGCCGAGATCAGCCGCGTCCTCAAACCAGGTGGACTGTTCCTGTCGCTCGATTTCAATCGTCCCGCGAGCTTTCCCGTTCGCTGGGTGTATCTCGGACATCTGACGCTCGTCGGCTCGCTCCTGGGATGGGTCCTGCATCGCAATCCCGACACGTACCGCTACATTCCGGAGTCGATCCGTCGATACCCGGGCGCGCCACGGGTGTGCGGCATCGCGCTTGAGCAGGGATTCCGTCAATGCAACTGGCTGCCGGTGCTTGGTGGGCTGATGGCGATCCACAAGGCCCTGAAATAGGTCACCTTCGCTATCGGCGTCGCCCCGGCATGATGATGACCGACTCTGGTACTGTAGAAAGATGGTCTTCGACGCATCGGGCTGGTCCGGCGAGGGAGCCTTTACGCAGCTGCTCATCGATGCACTGAAAACGCAGCCGCTGATCAGTTTTGTGAAGGTGGAAGACGCGCCCGCGTCGCGTTCGGACGCGTCATTCAGCTTGATCAGCAACGAGGTGTTTGTCGCGTTCGGACCGAACAATGAAGCACCGATGACGATCGGCGCCCTGTCGGCCTTACTCGAAAACATCCCGGGAATCGGGTCCCCTGATTACGCGGACGAAGGCATGATCCAGTACCTTCGTACGGAGCGCGTGATACCGCCTTACCAGACGCGCGGCTACAAGTTGATCGAGCTGATCCGGATCTACCGCGCCGACATTTCGTCCCGCCGCCACAGCTAAAGAGAAGTCGGTGTCCCGCCGAAAGTCTCAATACCGTCGTGACCCTGCTCGAATCACTGCTCGACGCGATCGTGCGTCTGGAAGGCGACGCCCTCGTCATGCATGTCGGCGAAAAGCCGTACGTGGTGACGACCTCGTCCGCGATGCATGCGTTCCGGGGACCGCTCGCCTGGGGCCAGGTGGAGCTGTCTTCACGCATCCTGACGCCGGACGCGGTGTTGAACATGGTGGGTCAGATATTGCCGGTGGACCAGCGCCACGCTCTCGAAGAAGTGGGGGCGGTGGAGCACCCTATCGACAGCCCTGCAGGTGTCGCCGATCGATTCACTGTCGTGGCCGCCCGCGGTGGCGACGACATCTGGCTCGAAGTGCGGCGTCATCCCGCGCTCGTCGAGCGGGACACGTACGTGGCGTTGGAGAATCGATCCTCGGAGACTGCCGCTGCCGCGACGCCCGAGACGCCGAGTACTGCTGTGGGCCTGCAGGAGCCTCCATCGAATGGACAGGACCCCACGCATTCAGCTGTCACATCGAGAGCACCGCTCGAGCCTTCCGAGTCGGCCGGAGGTGTCACCTCGACCGACGTCCAGAATCCCGCACCCGCTTCTGCTTCCAAACGCTCGGGCATCGAGGAGCGAGTCCCGGTTCTCGATGAAGTCACCCTGCACGATACAGAGCACGTCGAGCGCATCCTGATCCCGCTGCAAGAGGGTGAGTCCAAGACAGGGAGTGCCGCCACGGATGGGGCGCTTGAGATCGTCGAACCCGAGGCCCAGCACTCGCCGACTCAGGAAGATGTCGAGTCGATCCTTGCGGCTACGGCGGCAGCGCTGTTGTCTGCGAGCATGACATCCGATCCTGCCGGGCTGGACATCGAGTTCACTCACGTCACGGACGGAGGTGTGCCCGAGCAGCCATTCGAGGTGGTCACCGAAGACTCAGAACTGGCGGAGCAGTCCGAGTTCGACGAAGACTCGGTCGATCTGACGGCGGCGCTCGACGAAATGCCCGCGGTTTCCTGGTCGCCAGCGCAGACCGAAGGGCCGGCATCGCAAGCCGTGGCCGAACACGTGGATGCGGCGGCGCCAGAGCCCATGAAAGACTACGAGACCGTCATAACGCCCGTATCGGCGGCGGCATCACCGCTCGATGTGGCGAGCGCTGCAGGAGAGCCGGACACACTCGCCGAGTCCGACGAGTTCGCGGCTCGAGAGTCCGTCAGCGAGTCAGAGGCTGCAGCAGCGACCGAAGAGACGGCCCACCAGGGTCTGCCGTCACCGCAGGAGACCGGGATTCAGCAGATCGTACGTCCTGAAACGCACGACGGCCGGGACGAACAGGATTTCATTCAGCCGGAGATTGCCTTGGAGAAAACCGCATCCATGTCTGCTGCCGAATCAACACAGGCAGCGCCTGCTCAGAGAATTGCGGCGGCCGCATCAGCCGGGACCCCATCGGGGGTCGTCGCGGCCATCGGCCGATCGGGGCGGCCCGAGCGCCCCGCGTCCGGCAGGCGCGTGGACGACGAGTCGGCTGTCGAGATGCTTCGCACGGCCGCGGATCGTGGTGCGTCGACGGTGTATGTCGTCGCCCACACGAAGCCGATGATCAGAGTCGATGGCGCGATTTCGGTGCTCGACGACAGCACCATCCCGACGGAAGCAGACATCGAGCGGCTTGTGTCCACATTGGAGCCGCATCGTGCCGCCGGTTCGTCCGGGCAGGCGCCAACAGAGTGGATCTCGGAAGTGCCTCAGATCGGCCGCGTTCGCTGCGTCACGTTCCGCGATCATCGCGGACCGGGCATCATCTTCCGGCTGACGCCAGCTCGATCGATCTCCGCCGACCACTTGAATCTCCCGCCGCAGATCCGCGGGCTCGCCACGCTCACCGAAGGGCTCGTGCTCGTCACCGGCGCGCGCGGCAGCGGAAAGTCCACGCTTCTCAATTCGTTCGCCGATCTCATCAATGGGTCTCGAGGCGAACACGTCATAATGGTGGAGACGGCGATCGGGTTCGTCCATGAGAGCAAGCGGTCGTTTGTCAGCCAGCGCGAGGTTGGCGACGATGTTGCGGCGGCGGCCACCGCGGCAAGTGCGGCACTGCGAGAAGATCCGGACGTCTTGATTCTCGAGGACGTGAAGTCGGGCGATGTCGTGAAGGCGGCGCTTCAGGCTGCGGAATCGGGGTGCGTCGTGTTCCTGTCGATGACCTCGCCATCCTCCGCCGCCGCGATCGAAGCGGTGGCCAACCTCGTGCCGGCTGCGGACCGGACACCGCTGCGCGCCTCGCTGGCAGCGGTTCTGCGGGCCGTCGTTGCACAGGTGCTGCTGCGAAAGGCTTCCGGCGGGCATGTCGCGGCACGGGAGCTGCTGTTGAACTCGCCCGCTGTTGCAGCGTCGATCCAGCAGGGCGAGTGGTCAGGACTCGGCGCGGCGCTCCAGGATGGGGCGCAACACGGGATGGTGCGATTGAACGATTCGCTGGCGGCGCTCATCAAGGACGGCACGGTTCACGGGACCGAAGTGTATCGGCGCGTGCCGGACCCACAGGGGTTGCTCTCGTCGCTTGCACGGGACGGCATCGATATATCGTTCGCCGACAGACTGGCGTGACCTGATGGAGGTTTCGGAGGTCCGGCGGCGTCTGCGGGCCGCCATCGACCAGGCGCGTCGTCAGGCGGCAGCTCGTCGCGAGCGTTCCGACGCCGCGGCTCGTGATTTCGAGCAACTGCTCCAGGATCGCGCGATCCCCGTCTTCCATACGCTCGCGGCGGCCCTGACCGCCGAGGGGCATCGGTTCGCGGTGTTCACGCCGGCCGGTATGGTGCGCTTGTCTTCCGAACGCTCGACGCAGGACTTTATCGAGCTGGCGCTGGATTCGACGGGAGATACGCCAGCGCTGGTCGTCCGCACCAGTCGGGGTCGCGGTCGTCGGCAGCTGACGTCCGAGCGTGCGGTCCGAGAAGGATCGCGGATCGCTGAGCTGACCGACGAAGACCTGCTCGGTTTCGTCCTGGACGAAATCGCACCGTTCGTGGAACGGTAGGCTCGGGGACAGGCTCCTTAAGGCACCTGTCCCCTTAAGGT